>CAZFLD010000020.1:0-61534 GCA_964519835.1 uncultured Spirochaetales bacterium | reverse complement strand
CTTGCCAAAGTATGCACTTGCGTGATTTCGCGCATCATGGTTCGTGACATTACCCGAATCTCGCGATCGAACCGACGCGGAAGCTCCGCAACGACCTGGTTGAGCTCAGGCGCGTGATCCTTCGAGTAGCCCTTGGTGATATGGATCGCCCCTTCTTCCAGCTCATTGCCACCGAACTCGCTGTTGTAGTGCCCGGGCAGGCTGAAGGTGGTGGAGTCCAGATGTGCGAATCGAGTGTTGATGCCGTTGGCGGCCGGAACCGATGCGGCGACCGAGGAAAACAACTCGGTGATCCCGTATTGGTAGATCGCATCAAGGGCGGTACCGAGAGAGTAGTCGTGGAGATCCTCCGCCTTGATGTGTGGGGCGATGAGCTCATCGACCGGGCGATTGACAAAAAAACGCTTGGTCACATAGAGAGCTCGACATAAAAGTCCGACCGCACCTGAGAATCATTGCCACGGTCGCCTGTTCAACCGGTACGTGGCGCTTCGCTTGTTCGACTCGCTCGTCAATCAGCTCAGCAAGCCGAGATTCCTTGCAAACGCCGGCGACGATACCCAAATGCTGGATAAGCTTCGTCTCGTGTTTGTCTGACGACCCTACGATGTGTGTCATGCACCCCTCCTGCAGAGCAGCATGACACAAGACTAGTAACGCGAATACTAGGCGGGTGTGTAGCTAATTACATAACGGAAAAGCATTTACAAGAGCACAACAACCTCGACGGTGGGAGAGAGAATCGCGGGTGCCATAAAGAGCGCACAGAGAAAGAACACAAGACGTCGGTGCTCCACGGTCAGCCTCCCGGACGTTGGTATCTGCCCACCGTAGCGACACATCGTACCGTCGGCAAGCAACTCGACGCCCGGCGGCGCCGCGCCTAGAAGCAGCGCGCCTGGCTTGTGGCTTCAGCCCCCGACGATCGTTACCTGTGCCGGCTCCTCAACCACCTCCCAGGTGAGCCGCTCTTCCCACGGCTTCGCCCGACCCGCCTTCGTGCGGTCGAAGACTACCAGGTAGGCCGGCGCCTGCCGGTCGATGCTGTCGCGGTACTTGGCTATCTGCTTCAGTCCGTCGGCGATGGTTCGCTCCCGGCCCAGGTAGGTAATCAGCTTGATCTCGATAATCGACCACCCTCCGCCGTAGAAAACAGCCACGTCTACCCGTCCGCGACCGGCGGCAAACTCTCGTTCTATTCGGCCGCCGCCGTTCAAGACTCGCTGCAAAAAGGCCATCAATAACAGATGGGGAAACGCCTCGGTGTAGTCGGCCTTCTGCTCCCACACGTCGGAATGGAGCGCCCAGAACGACTGGAACTCCCGCAGCAGCGCATCCATGTCCAGCGTCCCGTCCGGTCGCTTCCACCGGAACTCCGGCTCGGGGATGGCGTCCTGCATCCCCTGGTTCAGTACGCGAACGATCACCTCCCGATAGATCGGGTTGGCGATCCGCGGCTGTCCCCCTTCTTTCGTCACCAGACCCAGGTCGGTCGCCAAGAGAAAATCGTCGCCATCAGTCAGCGTTGGATCCATCCGACCGACGAGTATCGACTCCACCACCCCCTTTACCCGGGGGTCCCGCAAGCGCTCGGCCAGGCTGTCCAGGTGGACGGCCCGCTCCCGGATCAGCAATTCCCGCGCCGTGTCGACATGTTCTCTTGCTACCGCCTCACCGTTCGGGCAGAGGTCCCACACGCATTTCTTGCAGAGGGCGTTCACGAGCCACGGCTGACCACGGGTGTACTCAAAGACCGTGGCCACCGCCGTCTCCTCGAAGAGCTGTCCCGTTTCTTTGGTGTGCTGCCCGACAAGGTCTACCACGTCGTCGGCGGTAAAGAGGCTAAGCGACGCCGAGTCTTCTTTGATGTTGAAGGGACTTCCCGGATTGCGGGGAACACCGTCCTTGCTTTCGATGATGTAGTCGCGCAGGTCGCGCATGCCCACCAGGGCGACACTCACCGGAAAGGTACCGACGCCACGGGTCAGGAAGCCGCCGCGCAACTGCCGCAGAAAGCTCACCATCGCTTGGTCGCGCAAGACGTCCACCTCGTCGAAGAGGACCACCAGCGGCTTGGGTGCTACGAGCTTGGCCCAGGAGCGGAGGACCTCGTCGAGCATCATCGTCACGGGACCACGTGGCGGATCCGGCACTGCACCTTCCCCGACGTACATCGCGGCGTAGCGACGAATGGCTTCGCAGATACCCGGTACAGCATCCTCGGCGCGGGGAAACTCCTGGCAAGACTCGACGCTCACGTAGCATGCCACCGCCTTTCCGCCGGCGTTGATCGAATGCATCCACGACAGCAGAAAGGTAGTCTTACCCGTCTGTCGCGGTGCGTGGAGCACCCAGTAGAGCTTGTTGTCGATGTAGCGACTCAGACGCGAGCGGACGAGCCGCTTCTCCGGCGGGAGCATGTAGTGGCGATCCGGGTCACAGGGGCCGGTGGTGTTAAAAAAGCGTGCCATGAATAGAGTATACACGACTGGGGGCGGCGTTGAGGAAACTCTGGCGCTGAGGGCGCCGCAGAAGCTGCTCAAGTCTGGATTAGCGACGTACCACCTGAAGTCGCTCCCCAAACCATAGCGCCTTCACCACCACTACCCAACGGCGGCACTCATCGGTGGATCGCATTTCAGCGTCGCGTCCTCTCGAACGAAACCCGGGTTCCTCGGGAAGAGTCGAACTGCATCTTCGGAGTCGAGTACCCGAGCAGTGCAGCGCACGGATTCGCTTTCGGGCAACACGTAGGGACGGCTTCGGTGGTCATGTGGGTGCAAGGTCATCTCTCCCGGAACCGATGGCTGGGCTTCTCGACCGATTGGCCCGGGCCGTTGACCGCATACGGCCGGCACGGCTGTTGCCGCGTCTTTGAATGTGGGCCGGCGATGTCGAAGAGTTCGGACGCAAAGCCCCAAGCGGTTCGGCCAAAGCATCACGGCGAGGGCAGCTGCGGGCAGACCGCGTGCCGAGAGTCCTTGTCACGAACCTGAAGAGCGAGCTTCGCGGCGCAACCATTCACGAACGTCGCGAACGGGCGGAGGCGGCCACTCTCGAGTACGTCGGGCTCTTCTCCCCCCGGCCCTCAGTACTACTGTTCTTCAGCGACCGAGGTCCGAGTGAGTACGATACGGCGGAAGCACCAGAGCGCCGGGAGGTGGACCGCCACGCGGCTTTTGCAGAAGAACGCGGATCGCCCCACCATCACGGATCGGCTTGGTCACGGGCTGTTCGGGTGTCAACAGGAACCGGCGGAGCGGGCTTCAACGAGGCTGGCAAACTTGCTGAAGAGAACCCCACCGCGTCCGATTGAGCGGAGGAATCGCAGGGGTCGGTGTTACACGCAAGTGTCCCATCAACCTTTGAGCTTCCCTCCTCCACCGGCGCTAGGCCAAGTGGGGAATGGGCGACAACGTCGATCGTCGAATGCTCACCGTTACTCGGCGGCGGTCCAGGCGAGTTGCTCGGCTTGTTTGCAGATGGAAGATGTGTCGAGTTCGTTGGGGTAGCAGCCCCAGTCGTGACGGAACGTCTCGAGGCCGTTGAGCAATGCGAGGGATTCTGCTGCCGGCTCGCGAAGGGGAAGTCGGCCGGCCTGGCCGGGCTTGAGGCGGCATTCCCGCAAGAGGTCGTCGAGATCCCGGCGGCTGTTTGGGACGTGCTCGGCGTACATGGTGGCGTTGTCGATGAAGCGCACGTCATCCCGCGCCTGGAGCCAATCCAGCCAACGCCTGATGCGATCCTTGTTGTCCTGCACCTGCTCAGCCGGACGCAACGGCGCCGGCCTCCACTCCTCACGTTTGGGGTTGGCGCCGTTGAAGAAGATGGCGTCCCAGAACTGTGTCGTGACCAAAGCCGTGGGATGACTGTAGATGGTCAGCAAGCCCTGGCCACCTGCCGCGGAGATCTCGGCACTGACGCGGTTCTTGAAGTCCTGTTCGCCGTTTGGAGTATGGGTGTAGTAGCTCTCGAATGCCAGGTTGTAGTACGACATCAACATGCCGCAATACCATCGCGGAGCATGAGGCTGAGCGAAGTGACAATCGCAATAGACTTTCGCGCCCATGGCGGCGAAGGCGAGCACGGTGGCAGGCGTCCATGAGTCGCCCGGTGAACAATATGTGATCGGAACGCGCCCGAAGGTCTCTTCGAGCGTTGCGAAGGAAGCGGCTTCAGTACGCACGACCCATTCGACTGCGGCATCCAGGGGCATGTCGACCAATGCCTGGGGATGAGTCGGCGGCTTGGAATGGTAATTCGTGTGGTTGCCGATCTCGTGGTTCGCCAGGCCGGCGATGACATCGTCGCGCCCGTTGCGCCGGAGCGTTCGAATCAATTCTGCGACGCATTGGAAGCAGCCGCGAATGCCTCGCGAATGCAGTTCATCCGCCCACCACTTCTGAGCGTCCCATGCTTCGGGCGTGAGGTAATCCTCGGTATCAAAAGAGAAAATGATATCCATGGCAGGCCGGCTCCGTTCTGACAGGTTTTCAGTGCACCACCATACACCCGAGACAGAGTCCACGCAACGATGACACGGAAAACGGGGCGCATGCTCTGTGAATGTGTTCACGCACGGACAAGACACATACAGACTGCTACGGAAGCGTCTACGCTGGGAAACAGACACACGTCTGCCGAATGGCCTATCGGAGGAACTTGTCAGTTGAGGCGACCGGGATCGACTCCCGGTGGGGACCGCCCCACTATCTGGTCGACACCGACTACACCTCGGTACGAAAAGCCGGTTCGCCGGTCTCCATTGTTCCTCGTCGTCCGGTCTTGGTCGTGTAATCGCCCTCGCGGCCCGATCCGGCATGAAAGACGAAGGGAGAAGATAGGAAGACCGAGGAGGCCGTCGAGTCATCGAAAACCAGCGGCAGGTCCGGAGGGGCGGAGACCGTGCTGCAGGCTGGGCGCATGGGTTAGACCTTCGGCTCCGCCCGAAGCAGCAAATACCCCGTGAACTCAACATTTGCTCTGGCTGTGGGACCTTTTACGTCAAACAGCTGCTCACCGGTTTCCAGATCGTACACCGTGTACTCTCGGTTGGAGAGACCGCGGAGCTCTATCTCTTGTCCAACTACCGGCGGCGTCACACCCCTGTCGTTGGCGTAGAGCGGCGCGATGAGTGTGTAGTACATGCGGCCGTCTTTCTCTATGGCGTAGCTCTCCGGAGTGTCACACATAATGTCATAGAGCTCTCCCCGAAATATGCCACTGGAAAGCTGATACCGATTGTATAGGCCGAACCACCTCCGATACTCGTCGATGTCTGATCGATCGATGGGGGAGTCAGGCCCAGCCTCTCCTCGCTCTCTTGCTTCAACGAGGTCGGTGAACTTGGTGAACAAAACGCCGCCACATCCAATTTCCGCGGGAAAAAACTCGTTGTAGTCCTCATGGGTATCGTTGCCGACGCACGCGCTAGGACCGAGCAGGGCTTTGTACGTTTTGAGACGATAGCGGGAAGAAAAGTTGCGCGCTTTGGGCGGGTAGTTCCAGATCTCCGGCGGATCCGCGGTAATCGGCCGATTTGTCCACTGCGTCATCTGCGGGGTGCAAAGATTACCGCACGGACAAATCTCTAAGACAAAGTCCTTGCCCTTTAGTTCGACTGCGGTCTCGTAGATCACGCGAAAGAACTCCTCGTAGTCCATGTAGGATGCTTCCGGACTCTTATGGTTGTGGTTCTTGTTATAACAGGGTGGCGCGAAGTAGGTTCCGTCCATCTTGAATCCGTCCACATCGTAGTCCTGTATAAACCTGCGCGTGAGGTCCCTGAAGTAATCCTGAACCTCGGGAAGCGAGGGGCAGAACATTGGTACCTCCCACTGTAGGTCGAGGGCGGGATTTCCCTCCTTGTCGTGAATGAGCCAGTCCGGGTGCTCCTCGATCGGCCTCCTGCCGGCGGTACCGGGGACCCACCACAGAATGACCTTTAATCCGGCGTCCTTGAGTGTGCGTATATAGCTGATAAAGTCTGCCTCGCCGGCGGGGAACTTCTCCCTCCGGACGGTCCAGTCGCCGTTCTCCACGAACCATCCGTCATCCACCGTCACCTGCGTAATGCCGAGCTCCTCAAATAGGTCGATTCGATCGATTCCGTGTTCCGTCTTCCAGTCCCCTCGGTAGCCCCAGTTGCACCACAGCGGCTCATACCCAAAATCCGGGGCAGGCTTAGGCGAGACGCCCTGGTCGGACATCACCATGCTGAATCGCCGGAGCGGATTAAAGTAGTCGCCCTCGTGGACCGTTACCAGGGTTTTGAACGCGGAGAAGGTCTCGCCGGTTCTCAGCTTGCAGGCCGGCTTCTGTTGAATGGAGAAATGAACGCGGTCAGGGGAGGTTACAATCGGCATGGTGAGAATCCGCGCCTTCTTCTCGATCGACGAGAAGGCGATCCCCATCTCCTCCGCCCAGAAGTCGGTGAAGGGGATACCGCAGAACTGCTCAGTGTTGTTCTCCACGGTTTCCCGAGAAACCGGGAACAGGTTCCAATTGACATAGGCCTGGTCGGGCTCGGCGGATTGTTTGCCGACCCCGGAGAAGTTCCAGAAAGTCGTAGGTGATACATGGCGTTCGCTACACAGCTTCCGATCCAACTCAAACGCCAGGGAAACAGCGGCATCGAGCACAACGTCGGGACCTCTATTTACATAGATGCACTGCACAATTGCCGAGTCCGGGTAGGAATCGTAGAGGTGAATCACCAGCTCCTTGTCAAGTCTTCCAGGCGACGACGCCTTGACCGATAGAGACCGGCCGCGACCGAACTCGTCGTCCACGCGGCGATGTTCTACGTGGGTAACCGAAAAATCGGTGACAGCCTCCCCGTTGACAACCGGATAGTGCGGCACGGTCCCGCTCTCGGCTTCGGGAGCGAGAAACGACATCGGCCTAGCGTTTTTGACGTAGTCAATCTCGATCTTTGTATTCGGAAATACTCGCAAACGGATAAGCCGGTGCGAAAGGAGGCAGGAACCGTCGGTGTTTATCTCGTAGTGGATCATCGTCTTGCTACTCCTCGATAGTTGCCCGGCGGCGCCGGGTCAAGGCGACATCCACTGCCGCCGCCTCCACTGCTATCGTTTTCCGGCAAATCCCGTACTTTTTTGGTCTCGGCGGAGGCTTGGTCGGGCGGGTGTTAGGCAATGCCGTCCCCGCTATGCAGGTGCCGGAGGGATGACCTCCTGGAAAGCATGCCTGAGTCCACGGAGTGGGTTTGAATTCTGAATTGAACGATATCCATCATTGTATGCTCATTATTGCACAAGTTTAATAAAAGAAAACCTAAAAACAAGGCGAATAGCGCCTCGTAGACCAAAGTATTTATTGACAAGGTCCTAAATACCTGCCTAAGATCGGATCCTGTTCGTCGGCCGCGCATGTCGCACAAGGAGTTGACACATGGGACATACCTATAGGTTCTCGTTTGGGCCATGGAACATAAGCGAAGGGGCAGACGCTTTCGGACCGGCGGTTCGACGGCCGATGGAAATGGAAAAGAAGCTCCGTCACTACAAAGAGCTCGGTTTCGACGGGGTTCAGTTCCACGACGACGACGTGGTTCCCGAGATCGAGGAACTCACCGCGGCTCAGACCGTGGAGAAGGCGAGGGCGCTTCACAAGATCCTGGACGACAGCGGCCTGGTTGCGGAGTTTGTCGCGCCACGGCTGTGGGAGCACCCGCTTACGGTCGACGGCGCGTTCACGTCCAACGATCCGGCTGCACGAGAGTTTGCCGCCGAGCGTTGCAGACGTTCGGTGGCAATCGCGAACGAGCTCGGCTGCGATCTGATCGTACTCTGGCTCGCCCGTGAAGGGACATATATCCGGGAAGCCAAAGACAGCCGTCGGGCAATCGATCAGATCGTTGCGGCCACGAACCGGCTATTGGAGGCGGATTCAGGGATTCGAGTCGCGATCGAACCCAAGCCCAACGAGCCGATGGACCAGGCCTACGTCCCCACCGTCGGGCACGCGATTGGCCTAGCGGCGCTCACGGTTGACGCGGATCGGGTAGGTGCTCTGATCGAGAGCGCCCACGCAATACTTGCCGGACTCGATCCGTCGGACGAGATGGGCTACGCGTTGGCCCACACGAAGCTATTCAGCGTGCATTTGAACGATCAGAACGGCCTCAAGTACGACCAGGACAAGGTGTTCGGATCAGTCGATCTGAGGCGGGCGTTTAACCAAGTGCGTGTTCTCGATGCCCACGGTTACGGAAACGACGGCGCATGGGTGGGACTCGACGTGAAGGCCATGCGCACCCAACGCGACGAGGTGGCGACAAAGCACCTCCGCAACAGCCGGGAGGTGTTCCTCTCGCTTCTCGACCTCTCCCGCTCTCTGGACGCGTCCCGGGTCGCGGACCTGGTGAACAAACGCGATTACGAGGAGCTCGATCTATTTATTATGAAACACCTGATGGGGAGGCAGTGACGGCCTACGATTTGTCGACCGCGAGAGTCCAGGCACGCACGGACGACGAGTTTGTGGTGCCGCGCTCGCAGACGAGAGGTGCGTGGCGCCGAGTCCGATCAGCGGCTCGACATTTTCGAGCGGCGCCCGACGGTTGAGCTCAGGGATGAGCTAACGGCGAGCTGAAAGGAGGAGCTAGTTGAAGGCAACGGTCATAGGATCGGGTAGCATCTTTTTTACGCGACAGCTGGTAAAGGGCATGTGCGAGACGCCCTCTCTCAGCACCTGGGAACTGGCGCTCGTGGACGTGCATCCGGAGAAATGTCGGCAGATCGGACTGTTCGCCGAACGAGCACGTCAGGAGTATGGTGTCGATCTGAAGATCAGCTACACCACCGACCGCCTGGAGGCGCTTCCTGGGTCGGATTTTGTAATTTTCACCTTTGCTCGGGACAACATGGCCTCCCGCGGCGCGGCAAACCAGGTCGCTTGGACCTATGGTGTCCGATTGTACTCGGGCGACACTGCGGGACCCGGATCGGTATTTCGCATCCTCAGGACCGTGCCGGAGATCCTCGAAGTCGCGGCGGACATCGAGAGGATCTGCCCCCAGGCTACGGTGCTCAACTACGTGAATCCGACCAATGTCATAGGGGCAGCGATCGATCGGCACACGAATCTGCGGTGGTACTCGTTTTGCGACGGGATGATGGACGACTACTGGCGGCCGGATATCTGCGAATACGCAGGCATAGAGTACAGCGAGGAGAACTACGGTCGCCTCGAGTTGCTGGCAGGTGGCATAAACCACTGCGTCTGGATGTGGGGTATGACCCTCGACGGGAACGACGTGTGGGAAGCCTTCAAGGAGCGCCTGCGCCGGCGAGTGGCGCAACTGCCCAAGGATGCAAGCTATCCTGACGACCGCTACCGACCTGAACTCCAGCTGGTTGATATCTTTGACGCCTGGCCGACGCTCAGCTGTCATGCCCTCGAATACTGGCGCTACTTCCAAGGGAAGGGCCGGGACCCAAAGCGGGACTATGTGCTGGAGCAATGGAATCTAAACGCCCGCGTTCGTTGGACTCGCCGGGTCTGGCGCGAGGTGAGCGCGTGCAATGATGGAAAGATGTCGCCTAAGACCGACGTTCTGGCCGCGTTGGAGAACGATATGCTCACGCGTGTGCTGGATTCCCTGGCGGGCAATCGACAGGACACTCTGCCGGTAAACATCCGAAACGACGGCCGGATTTCGAATCTGCCGGCCGATGCGGTCGTAGAGCTGTTTGGGCGGTTTAGCAACGGCAAGGTGGAAGTTGCGCCGATCGGGGAGATGCCCCGTGGTCCCCTGGGGCTTACCCACGCCACCCTGGATCAGCAGGAGCTCGCGTTGGAGGCTTCGTTGAGCGGTGAGTTCAGGACCGTTGTGCGCGCGATTGCCTGTGACCCGACGGTAATGTCGCTGCGGGATGCGGAAAACCTGGCGTACGATCTGATGGCTCTGTTCGAGGGCTCGCAGCCACGGAAATGGGATTCATACTGGGCGGAAGAGGACAACTCCGGCCGGGCAAGCTGGTAGCAGGGAGGACGCCATGGGAGTCGAGACGTGTCTCACGGGTCAACCGGACGGTACATACCTCGTAATCAACAGCGACGACTTCGGTCATTGTCACGCCATCAATCAGGGCATTATGGCGGCATTTCAGGACGGAACCATTACCAGTTCCTGCATGATGCCTCCCTGCGCGTGGGCATGCGAAGCCATTCGCTTCCTGCAGGAGAACCCACGGTTTCCGGTGGGGGTCCACGTAACCCTCGCAAGCAGTTTCGACAACAACGAAATCAGGCCGTTCCTGCCTGCACGGGACATCCCATCGTTGGTCGACGAATTGGGATTCTTTCATCACACAACGGAAGATTTTCAGAGACTCGCCAACCCGGAGCATGCCCGAATGGAAATCGAAGCGCAAATCGACTGGGTCCTTTCGCAGGGTATCCAGGTGAGTCACCTGGACGACCACATGTCGACGCTGACCGGGTATCCGGAGACCAATACGACCTTCCATAGCGTTCTGTATGACACCGCGCGGAAGTACGGCCTGCCGGTTATCAACTACGAGAACTACGGTGATCCGCTGGACCTGTTCGCGCGCTGCATCGAGATCAGTGACGTGGAGACCGACGACAAAGCCGGGTGGATCGTCAAGGAGCTGGAGTCCCTCGCACCGGGTCTCTACGCGATCATCTGCCATCTCGCGGTTCCCGCCGACGAGCTGGCGGCCATGTGCAGCCGACCGAACCCGTGGACCGAGCAATACAGGATTACGGACTGCGAGGCGCTCCACGATGTGCGGGTTCGGGAGGTGATCGAGAGGAAGGGGATCACGCTGACCAACCTGAAAGAGGTCGGCGAAGCCATGTCAGGGGCAGAATAACCGGCAGGGACGAATCAACCGGCGGGGGCCAAGTGAGATGACGGATCGGCGCGCTCAGCTGTACGGACTTCTCGGGGACCTGCGGAACCGCAATAACGCGGTCTCGGCCACGATAATGGCGACGGAGCAACGGGAACACGACGTACCGGAGAAGCTGACACTGGATCTGAACGGGGTCGAGAGGAGTTTTCTTCAGTCGCCACCGTGTGCGCCGGAGTTTGCGACGCGCGGCATCGCATCACTGCGCATTGATCACTGGGCGTTTGGCGAGCGGCGAGGCTTCGCAGAGAGTGAGCTGTTCAAGGAGATGATCTGGCGCGGTGGCTCTAGGGCCCGCGGCATCAGAATCACGTTTGGCAGTAATAGGGGAGGAAGAATATGCCCGGACCAGGTTACTATTGGATTGGAAAAGAGGAAGAAGCCGAGGTCCTTGAAGTCCTCAGGTCGAAGTATCTCTTTCGATACGGCGACCCGGCGGACCCTGCGTTCAAGGCGAAGGTCGCGACGTTCGAACGGATGGTCTGCGACGGCTTTGGGGTAGAGTATGCCCTAGGGGTCTCGTCAGGAACCGCCGCTCTCGTGGTTGCATTGAGTGCGCTGGGCGTGGGGCCTGGTGACGAGGTGATCTGCCCCGGCTACACCTACATCGCATCAATCTCATCGGTTATTGCCGCAGGAGCGGTTCCCGTCCTTGCCGAGGTGGACGACTCGTTTACCCTTGATCCGGACGATGTCGAATCTCGGATTACTCCACGAACGCGGGCAATAATGGTCGTTCACATGCTGGGCGCATCCGCTCAGATGGACCGACTGCTGGAGTTGGCAACGAAGCGCGGTCTTACGGTCATCGAAGACACCGCTCAGGCGTTCGGAGGATCGTTCCACGGCGCGCGTCTCGGATCCTTGGGTGATGTGGGGACGTATTCGTTTAACATCTTCAAGATGATAAACGCCGGCGACGGCGGCATGGTGACTACCGGCAGCGACGATCTCTATCTTCGGGCATTCGGCTATCACGATCAGGGGCACAAGCCACTACGAACCGGAGTGGAGGTCGGTGAACGCTCGATCATTGGGCTGAACTTTCGTATGACGGAGCTGACCGGTGCGGTGCTGATCGCTCAGTTTCGCAAACTCGAGTCGATCATCGCCGACCTGCGTCGAATCAAGGACGCTTTGAAGCAGCGGCTCGACGGCATCGCCGGCCTCGGATTCCGTCGCCTCACGGATCCATCCGGCGACATCGCAACCGTCCTGGTGCTCATGCTACCGGATGAAGCAACGGCGACCGCCGTCGCCACCGATCTGGGTACGGTGCGTATGTCAAAGTCCGGCTGGCACGTCTACCAGAACATGGAGAATCTGCTTTCCAAGCGGCAGGTAGCAGCCGGTCCGCCGTTCCGGAGCACGGAGTACCCGACGGACGTCGAATACACGGCGGGAATGCTGCCCCGCACTGATGCGTTGCTACGGCGGAGCATTAGCCTCAGCATCGGCGTGGTTGATCCGGGGATCGGGGCAGGGTACGGCCTGCACCCCATGTGCGGCGAGGACGAGATCAAAAAGGTGGCAAACGAAGTGCTTGCCGTGATCAAGCGGCATGTCTAGGCAGGAGGGTCGATCTACCTACAGCATGCAGTGGCAGGACCGCGAACGATTCTACCACCTCTTTATGCCTGAAGGCGCGCCAACGTCGCCGATGCCCCTGGTCATGTTCCTCCACGGGCTCGACTCATCTGCGTCGGCGTTGTCGACCTTCGACCGCCTCGGTGATCGTTTTGGATTCCTCTCTGTGTATCCGGACGCGGTGCAGGAGGACGACAACGCCTTCAACGCCGGCGGCTCCCGCAATCGCGAGATCGACGATGTCGGTTTTCTGAACCGTATCATGGATGATCTTATTGCAGGGCGATTGGTGGACCCGACACGGATATACGTCGCGGGACACTCGAACGGTGGCTCCATGGCCTACCGACTCGCCCTGGAGTCGGGAGAGCGCCTCGCGGCGATCGGCGTGTCGGCGGGCCTGGCCATTGATGCCGTCGCGAAGGAACTCCCTCATCGGCCGCTACCGCTCATGCACGTGCATGGGACATCGGACACCTGCATTCCCTTCGACGGCTCCGCAGGATGCCGATCGGTGCCCGACCTCATGACATGGTGGTCGAGGAGTCAGGAAGGAGCGGACAATCCTACCGTTGAGCACTATCCCCACGTCGACGAAGCCGGACCGCGCTTCGAACGCCACGAGTACGCGACAGAGGGCGGCGAGGTGTTGTTGATCAAGGCGATCGGCGGCAGCCACGATTGGTTCTCCGGCAACGCCGGTTTTGACATCGACACCGCCGCGGAGATGTGGCGTTTTTTTTCAGCTCACGCTCTGTCCGGCGCAGCAAGCACACAGGTAACCGAGCGGCGCGGGGAGAGCAGCCTGCGGTTTGCGCTCCGGAACCAGGTGGCAAATCGCGACGCCGACGGACGATTTGTCTGGCGCACGGAGCAGGAATTGACCGAAGTCCATGCTTGGGAACTCGTTGTCGTGATCTGCGACATGTGGGATCAGAACTGGAGCCGGGCGGCCAACAAACGCGTCGACGAGCTTGCGCCGCGTATCGACCAATTCGCGCGGTTGATGAGGGATGCCGGGGCAACCATCATCCATGCGCCGTCGGAAACGATGAACGCCTACGAGCATCATCCGGCGCGAAAGCGAGCCGTTGATGTGCCCGAGAGCCGCCTGCCCGAAGCGCGGGAGATCACGTTTCCTCGGTTGCCGATTGACGACTCAGATGGCGGAAGCGATAGCAACGACGGGTCCGAGCGCGTGCACACCCGCACATGGAGTCGGCAAACTGAAGCAATACACATCGACGCGGATGCGGACTACATCACCGACGATGGGCATTGCGTCTACTCCATCATGGAGACCGTCGGCGCACGACTGTTGCTTCTCTGCGGCGTTCACGCCAACATGTGTATCCTCGACCGTTCGTTTGGCGTGAGGAACCTCGTTGGTCGCGGGGTGTCCGTTGTATTGCTGCGGGACCTCACCGACGCTCTCTACAATCCCGCGATGGCTCCCTACGTTTCCCACGACCAAGGCACCGAACTGATGATCGGCTATATCGAGAAATTCTGGTGCCCGACGACCACAGCTGCTGATGTAACGCACGAGGTTCAGAATTGAGAACGACTAGTTCGCGATTTGACGAGTGGACCATGATGCCCCTTGCCGGCGCCGTGGTCGGCAACGCGGAGTTGACCGGGGATTATGTCTCGCTCGACACTTTTGACGACTCCGAATGGGTTCGCGCGCGAGTCCCGGGAACCATTGTTGCGGGCCTTGTGGAAAACGAAATCTTACCGGACCCGTTTCACGGAGACGCTATCACCACCATGCCCGGCTACAAGAACTCGTCGGGTCACTTCGTCAACGAAGAGAAGCCCAAGGGCAGTCCGTTCCTGAGCCCTTGGTGGTTCCGGACGGCATTCACCATCGCCGAAAACGACCGCGGCGCCGGGGAGCGATTCCTGCGCCTGACGTTCGAGGGACTCAATCCGTCAGGCGAGATCTGGCTGAACGGCACCTGCCTTGCTCGGGATGCAGATACGCGAGGTGCGTATCGACGGCACGACTTTGCCGTTTCCAAGGGACTGGTGTGGGACGGTCGGAACGTGCTCGCCGTCCGGGTACCGCCGGTAAGCCCTCGGGACCTCTCCTTCACGTTTATCGACTGGAATCCCGTGCCTCCCGACGACTGTGCCGGCATCTGGCAGCCTGTCGAATGGAGCATCGGAGGCGCAGGCGCCCTCGAGCACGAATGGGTGCGAGCAGATCTCTGCGAAGATCACACACGAGCAGCTGTAGTGCCGTGCGTGACCGTACGTAACGATGGCGATGACGCCATAAACGCGACGGTCGTGTTTGCATTCGAAGGGGGGCGGTCGGAGCAGCCGGTAGAGGTCGAACCACACGGTCGCCTGGTCGTTGCCTTTGACCCGTCTAGTCATGAAGGCCTCGAGGTGAGGAACCCTCGCCTTTGGTGGCCCTATCAACTCGGTGACCAACCCCTTTATGACGGAGAGTTTAGCCTGGTTGTTGGCGAAAAGACCGTGGACAGCGTCTCGACCGCGTTCGGAATCAACTCAATTACCTTTGAGATCAACGAACACGGTACGCGGGAGGCGAGGGTCAACGGCATCGCCGTTCCTATCAACGGAGCCGCGTGGTGTCCTGACCTGATGCTGCGTGAAGACGGGGCGCGCGACGACATCGACCTCGCCTATGTCAGGAGTATGGGGTTAAACCTCATTCGCCTGGAGGGCACGATACCGTCCAAGCGTTTTCTCGACATGTGCGACCAACTCGGTATCCTGGTGATGGCCGGGTGGCCGTGCTGCAATCACTTCGAACACTGGGATGAGTGGGTCGAGAGTGATATGGGTGTGGCGGCCGAATCTTTGAGGTCGACGCTGCTCAGATTTCGTGGCCATGCGAGTTTTTTGGTCTGGTGCTACGGAAGCGACTACGCGCCCCCGCCGACGGTCGAGAAGCGGTACCTGGAGGTGCTGGACGACTACGTTCCCGGTCTGTCCCGTATTTCGAGCGCGACGTCGCAGGAGACTCCCACGGGTCCGTCAGGGGTCAAGATGACGGGGCCCTATGAGTACGTTCCTCCCGGGTACTGGTACGACACCACGATGCCGGGAGCTGCCGACGGATTCAACACCGAGACCTGCCCCTCCTGTGCCCTCCCTGCCATGGATAGTGTCGTTGAGTTCATGGGCCACAAACGGCCCGACCCGACGTCTTTGGTCTGGAGTCTGCATGCCGGAGGCGAGCCGTTTAGGACGACCGAGCGCCTCGAAGAGGCGGTTCGAGCACGCTTCGGTGCCGGCGGCATCGACCAACTCATTTATCGCTCGCAGTATCTCGGCTATGAGACGTGGCGCGCCATGTTTGAGGCGTTCCGGCACAACTTTCCTAAGTCGACCGGGCTGATTGGTTGGATGCTCAACAGCGCTTGGCCGTCGCTCATCTGGCAGACCTACGACGTCCGGCATCACGCAACCGGCTCGTTCTTTGGTGTTCAGGCGGCATGCTCTCCGTTACACGCGTACTATGCATACGACACAGCCACGGTCTATCTGGCGAACGACAGTGGAACACAAAGCGTCGCCACCGTCCGGGTTGACGCCTACGATGCCTCGGGATCGGCAATCTGGAACGCCGAGAGCTCCTGCACACTCGACCATACGGCACGGAAGCGGATCTTTGAGGTTCCCGAGACCGTGCGTGCAGAGGCCAACGCGGTGCTTGTGGTATCGACAGCCACCGAACGCGCTTCTTGTAGCCACGCGTACTGGATCGCGGCACGGATGGATGTCCTGGTCCCTGCCGACCAAAGTGACTGGTACTACACGCCTGTAGAGCACCACGCCGACCTCTCTTTCCTATTCGAGATGCCAAGGCCGACTCTTGACGTGAATGCAAAGTGGGAGGGGACGAGCATTCGGCTGGATCTGGCAAATACGTCTGAGGTGCCGGCAATGCCGTTGTTCTGCCGTGTCTTCAACCCGGCTTCCGGGGAGTACCATGGTCCGAGCGTCTGGGACCAAAACTTCATTCCGCTACGCCCCTCCGAAGCCATTTCTAAACGCGTGCAGCTGCTGCCTCGACCCGACGGCGTTCCCACGCCGGTAGCCGCAGAGTTGCACCTCGACGGTCCCAACTTCTCGACCGTTGTAACGGTTGCCCGGGATTGGACGTAAGGGCCGAAACATGGACCTGGTGTTGTGTGTGAGTACCGCAACAAATCAACTCAGGAACCAGATAATTCGCTTCGGACGGCCTCGGAGTTCTGCGAACGTAGGAAAAGGAAGATAATAGTAGAAATTTTCTCTATGAACCTTGGAAAGACGGGTTCAGTATAGATTTAAGTGAACGAAAGAGCATTATCCCTCCATCGAAAGTATCTATCGCGAGACATAAGAGGGTATATCGATCTTTACATCCTCATCCTCGCGCCTCTCGCGGTTTTAGTCATCTTCCGGTATCTGCCCATGTGGGGTGCACAGATCGCCTTTCGCGATTTCAACCTGTATGACGGAATACTGCGCAGTCCCTGGGTTGGTTTCGAGCACTTCCAGACGCTATTCCAGTCTGAGAAGTTTTTCGAGGTCTTTCGAAACACTCTGCTCATCAACTTGTACAAGATCATGTTCCACTGGCCGCTCGGTGTAATTCTCGCGTTGCTGATCAACGAAGTGACATTTATGCCGTTCAAACGGACCGCCCAAACGCTCACCTACCTGCCGCACTTTCTCTCTTGGGTCGTTGTGGGTGCAATCTTTATGGACCTGCTTTCACCACGCGGCGGCCTGGTAAACCGCGCGCTTGAGCTTTTCGGCTCCGGGCCCGTTCTCTTTTTGGCAAACGAACGGCTGTTCCGTCCGATCATCGTTGTCTCGGCGATCTACAAGGAGGTGGGTTGGAACTCCATAATCTACCTCGCCGCGATGCAGGGAATCGACCCGCAGCTCTACGAGGCCTGCAGGATGGACGGCGGTGGTCGCCTGCGGCAGATGTGGAGCATCACGCTTCCGGGGATTCGTAGCACGGTGTTTTTTATTCTCATGCTTCGGCTCGGAGCCGCGGTCTCGACGGACATCGAGCAGATACTCATGTTCCTCAACCCACTTGTGTACAACGTGGGTGACGTCATCGGCACGTACGTCTATCGGGTCGGTCTAGGGCAGCTCAAACTCTCGTTTACGACAGCCTTGGGGCTATTTCAGTCGGTCGTCGGGTTTATCCTGCTGGTCAGTGCAAATGCCGCTATGAGACGAATGGGCGAGCGGGGTGCCTTTTAGATGCGTAGTAGCGTCGTTTTGAAGAACCGAAGCGACCGGGTATTCGATGTCTTTGTCTACCTGATCCTCACGGTGTTTATGGTCCTGACGGTGCTTCCGTTTATCAACATACTGGCAAAGTCACTCAGCTCAGCCATATACGTTCACGCCGGCAGGGTGTCCTTGTTTCCAGTCGGCTTCACGTTCGAGGCATATGAGCTCGTGATGGGCAGCACCAAGTTCTGGCGGGCATTTGGGGTTACCGTCTTTATCACGGTTGTTGGTACAAGTCTGAACACCTGGTTCACGGCCAACATTGCGTACGCGTTATCCAGGAAACGATTGCCGGGCCGACGATTGGTCGGGTTTCTCTACATCTTTACCATGTTCTTTAGTGGGGGTCTTATCCCGACCTATCTTGTTGTTCGTGCGTTCGGCCTGACCAACACGCTGTGGTCTGTCATCATTCCAACCCTCGTTATTCCGTACCACATGATCATCGTCAGGAACTACTTCCTGGGAGTCCCGGACAGCCTCGAAGAGTCCGCACGGATGGACGGGGCGAGCAATGTCACAATCCTCTATCGAATCTATGTGCCGATCTCGTTGCCGGCAATCGCTACAATCTCTTTGTTCTACGCGGTCGACTACTGGAACCAGTACTTCGACGCGCTGATTTATCTGACCGATCGTGCGCTGTTCCCGTTGCAGGTATATCTCCGCGAACTGATTCGCTCCACCGATCCCGCGGCTGGATTTACCGACATGAGGATGGCAAACGCGTCGGTGAACGGAGCGACTGTCATCGCTTCGACGCTGCCCATCCTTATGGTCTACCCATTTTTGCAGCGCTATTTCGTGAAGGGAATAATGCTTGGATCGGTAAAGGAATAGGAACCAAATGAGAGACGTTGTCTCTCTGGTAATAACGTTAGGAGGTTTCAACATGATCATGAGACGAATCGCACTACTGGCGATGATGCTGATCATCACAACAACGGCTTTTGCTACCGGTAGCGCCGAGCCGACCGATTCCGGCGCAGCGCCGACACTCCAGGTGATGACCTATCCCAAGGGAGAGATCCCGGACGGGGTGGACGTCAATGACAATATGGTCATTGACCTGATCCGCGAGGAGACCGGTTACGACGTCGAATGGGTACTGATGCCGACCGATGCAACCAGTGAAAGATTGACCGTTATGTTTGCGTCCGGCGATATCGCCGACATCGTCGAACTCGACGACAAGGCCGAGGTTGCCCGATACGGCATTCAGGGAGTTCTCGCGCCGCTCGATGACGCCTTGGCGGCCAATGGCGATTTTATTCTGAACAGTATTCCGGACGAAAACTGGGATGCAGTCCGGATCAACGGAAGTATCGTCGCGGTTCCCCGTCCGGCCAACTATCAGTCGACAAACGAGGGCATGATGATCCGCAAAGACTGGCTGGACATGCTTGGTCTCGATATCCCTCGAACCGTCGAAGAGTTCTACGAAGTCCTTGTGGCCTTCAAAGAGAACGATCCCGCGGGTGGCGGAAACACTGTTCCGGCAGCCGGCGTTGCGGTCGACTACGGGATTCAGGGACTTGCTGCCGGGTTCGGAGTTCTTGTCCCCTGGGCTCGGCGCGACGGTGAAATCGTTGCTCCATGGATCGAACCGGAAGCTCGTGAATACCTCGGTTTTGTTCGCCGGCTCTATGAGGAAGAACTGCTGAATATCGATTTCCCGGTCCTTACCAGCGCGGACCCGGTCGACGAGCTGTTTATGTCCGGCAACGCCGGGATGAGTACAGTTGCCTGGTGGAGCGCCACCTGGATGCTGCCGGCCTTTAACGAAAACGTCCCGGATGGTGAGTTTGTGTACATCGCCCCAGCGATTGGTCCCGGAGGCATGAGCGCAATGCCGGCCGGAACGCCGACAGCTCAAATGCTTGCGGTTGCACGGTCGAGCGAAAATGTCGACGGAGCGATCGACTTCTTGAACAAGTTCGCCGCGAGCCAAACGGCGCAGTACTTCATCACCTACGGTCAAGAAGGTATTCACCACACTGTCGAAGATGGTGTGTTGGTGCCGACGGATGCCATTTCCGAGATTTCCTACGCCGCGAACTACGTGATTTGGGATACCTACGAAAACTTCATGAACCGGGTGAGATACCGGGGATTCTATCCGTATTTCTCGGCACTCGAGTCGCACCCGACCGAGGCGAACGTCTACATGTACGCGCCGCCGATCGCGGCGGTCGACGATGTTGCCGCGGAGCTCGAGGAGATTCGTCATGAGTATTGGGTGAAGATCATTGCCGGAGCGGTTCCTCTCGAAGAGGGCTGGCAGGACTTCCTCGCCGCATGGGATGCGGCAGGAGGGAATACGGCTCTCGAAGCGCTTCGAGTCTGGGACGTTTCTAGATAGGCCTTTCTTCGGGGGGGCAGCGGGTCGCATGGCCCGCTGCCTTTCCACCGTTTATGAGCACTTCTACTTCTACGAATACATGCGAAATACCTGAGGGGTTTCTCCTCGGGGCGGCAACGTCCGCCTATCAGATCGAAGGCGGGTCGTCGACCGATCTACGCGGCGAGTCGGTTTGGGATGCCTTCTGTTGTATTGACGGCGCCATCTCCGACGGCTCCTCGGCCCGCGTGGCTGCGGACCACTGGACGCGGGCGGCTGATGATCTGTCGCTCCTGTGCGAGCTCGGACTGGGCGCCTATCGGTTCTCAGTGTCCTGGCCCCGAGTCCTGCCGGGTGGTGTGGGATCGGTAAACGAGCGCGGCGTCGCATTCTACGCCGATATCGTCGAGAAACTCCGGAACGCGGGAATCACACCACTTGTCACTCTCTTTCATTGGGACCTGCCGCTCGACCTGTCCATGCGCGGCGGATGGCTCAATCCCGACAGCCCACGGTGGTTTGCCGACTACGCGGAGTTGGTTGTCCGTCGTCTCGGCCGTGGCGTTGGCTACTGGATAACGTTTAATGAGCCTAGGGTGTTCGTCGATCTGGGGTACAAACAGGGGATTCACGCCCCCGGGCTGTCGCTGTCCGACGATCAGATACACGTCATCGTTGCCAATGTTATCCGGGCCCATCGTCTTGCGGTCCAGGTGATCCGGACCTACGGTGAACCGGATGCGAAGGTCGGCGTCGCCTTTGGTTCGGAGATCGCAGTGCCTGCAACGGACGATACAATCGACGTCCAGGCCGCTCGGTCGTGGACGTTCTCGGACGAGGACCTTTCGCGCGACGGATTCTGGCTTGAACCTCTGGTTGGCGGGCGCTTGCCGGCCGCGCTCCAGAGCTTTTGTTCCGATTGCCGCTTTCCCCCACACGCCAAACTGGACTTCATCGGGATGAACGCCTATACCGGGACGACCGTATCGGCGGCGCCCGGAGGTGAACCGAGAGAGGTTCCCTTCCCGGATGGAGCTCCACGAAACTCACTGGGCTGGCCCGTCCTTCCGTCCGTTCTCTACTGGGGGACCACCTTTTACCACGAGCGCTACGACCTTCCGGTGCTCGTAACGGAGAACGGGATGGCGATCATGGACTGGGTCGACGAGCGGGGCGCTGTCGATGACGTGCAGCGCGTGCACTATCTGCACGCCCATCTACGGGAACTGCTACGGGCATCCGATGCGGGTGTCCCGGTTCTTGGGTACTGCGCATGGTCGCTCATAGACAATTTCGAGTGGGCAGCCGGATTCACCCAGCGTTTTGGCCTCGTTTACGTCGACTTTCAGACCGGGAAGCGCACCGTTAAACTGTCGGGGCGTTGGTTTTCGGCGTTGTGTCGGAGCCGCCGTCTGGTCGCATTGGAAGCACTATCCTTGCCACCGTTCCGCGATTGATTTTGCTTTCGAACGATACGCCGTAGTCCGGCCCGTAATAGAGTTGCAAGCGTTGATCAACGTTGCGTATCCCGTAACCGGACGTCGTTGTCCGGGAGATGCTGTCAAGCTGCTCCGCCGACATCCCGCATCCGTCGTCTACAACGGACAACTCGATGTGATCGTGATCGAGCGCCGACGCCCGAACCGTAATGCTGCCCTTGCGGCCGGCCCTCTTTTGAATCCCGTGGACAATTGCGTTCTCCACGAGTGGTTGTAGGATGAGCTTCAGAACCGGTACGTTCGTCAATGTCTTGTCTACGTCGAACGACGTCTGAAGCGATTCACGGAAACGGATCGATTGGATGTCCAGGTAGGATCTGACGTGCGCGATCTCATCATGGAGGGGAATGATCTCTGCACCCCGGCTGAGACTTACCCGAAAAAACGTCGACAAAGACCCCAGCAGAAGCGCGAGCTCGGGATGCCCGAGTCGTTTTGTCATCCATTTCATCGTGTCGAGTGTGTTGTAGAGGAAGTGCGGATTGATCTGTCCTTCGAGTGCCTGAAGCTCCGCCTTTTGCCGGCGGAGTGTCGTTTTGTACACCTCTTCAATCAGACGACGTATCTCCCCCGACATGGCGTTGTACTGACCCTGCAACTCGGCGATCTCGCGCGGTCCACTGATTGTGGGTATCTGTGCATACTCGCCCGCCTTCATCTTAGTGAGGTAACGCTGCAGCTCGGTAATTCCGCCCGTGACCTGCCGGGCGAGGATCCCGGACACGACCGCCGAAATGAGAAGCCCGAGAGCCATGAGTAGGTACGTTACGCGCAGCACGTCACGGCTGCGGCCCGTGATATCGGCTCGTGTCATCAGAGCGGAGAGTCGCCAGTCGTCGTAGGAAGATCTGATCGGGTAGCTGACCGCCAGATACTCTTTACCGTCGTGTTCGATTAGTGACGACGATGCCGCGGGGTCCATCGACTGCACCATGGCTAGTAGGTCGTCGGGAACAGCCTGGCCGGGATCGAGAGAGAGCGAGGTGATTATCTCATCGCTTCCAGACAGAACCATAAATCCGGAGGAATACTTGGTAATCGATTGCAGTATCTGCACGATCCATTCTTCGAGGATATCGACCGAAAGGATGCCGATTTTTGAGCTCAGATCATTGCGCGCGTGGAGAAATCGCTGCAGCGACAAGATTCGGGTTGGTGCGGAATCAAACGGGTAAGTATGCGGATAGGTCGGCTTCCACACGTAGATACCGCTACTCGGAAAAGACGCCGACTCGGCAATCGACCACTCATCAATGCCGTACACGTACCTGCGGTTAAGGCCGAGAATCGAACCGCCGTAGACGTAAAGCCGAACCCGGTGCACGGCGTTGTTTCCCTCAAAACCGTCGAAGGTCCGAACGATGTAGCGAAAGCTATCGAGGAGATAGGATAAGTCGCGTTCACCCGCCTTGAGTCTGGCCAGGATCTCTTCGAACCGCGGGTTTCGATTGACAAAATCCGCGACGAGTTGGACCTGTTGCAGCGACTGGTCCACGTTCTGTGCGCCGAGGCGGAGCACATCCTCGAGCGCCACGCTTGTTTGTTCGCGCACAATATCCGCGGTCAGTCTCGAAGACACCAGGCCCAGCAACAGTATAAGCATCAACGACACGCCGATGAGCGCCAGAAACACCTGGTGCGCGAATCTCACCGGCCCGACTCCCGGTACTGGCCCGGCGTCATTGTGGTTTCCCGGCGGAATACCTTTGAGAAGTGATTCGCGTTGGCGTAGCCTACGGCGAATGCCACCTCGTACGTTCGGTAACGGGGGTTTTTCAAGAGCCGTTTGGCGTGCCGAAGCCTCGTATCGAGGATAAAGCGGTAGAGGGTCAAACCGACCTCGCGCTTGAACAGCGTCGAAAGGTAATTGGGCGACAGCTGGACTGCTTCCGCGATGGTGCTCAACGAGATTGATTCATCCATGTAGTTGGTCTCTATGAGATCGACGACCTCGCGCACCACTTGACGATAACGCGATCCACCGCCGTCGTCCGGGGTCTTCAGCGACGGAATGCCAACGATCGTAACCGGTTCGCGCGCGTCGGTCTGATCTCCCACGCTTGACTCCCGGGCTGCAGCCTGCCGGGCGGCCCGCGCGTAGAAGTCACGCAGCGCAAGCACCGACTCGGCCGGCTCGGAGACCGCGGTGAAAGCCCGCGAACCGAGGTCGTGCAAGACCGACGTCGTCTGCGACTCTATCGTTGCCCACGTTTCCGGCGTGCCTCGATGCACGATCACCAGGTTCGACGACTCCGACACGAGGCTTGGTTTGGCGGTTGAATACGAAGCAAGACGGTCCTCGATGGACGCGATCGCCTGCCCGGCGCCCGCCTCAGCCAGGTGTACAAACATAAATCGCAGTTGGCTGTTCTCGCTGGAGTCCGAGCAGTCGAATCGCTTCTCGATGTCGCCGCTTGCGGAGACACCGGACCTTCCGTACATGATGTCACGAAGGAATCGCTCGGCCAGTAGATCCTGGTTTCGTTCGAGTTGTCGCCTATATCGGTCTTCGCGACGTTCGTCTCGTAGATCGCTCTGAAGATCCGCAACAATCTTGCTCATCACCTGTGTGAACTCGTTATCGTCGAACGGTTTGACCATGTAGTAATCGGCGCCGAGACGAAACGCCTCGAGTAGATAGTCCGACTGTCGATAGGCGCTCAGAAACACCACTCTCGTCGAGCGGTTATGCTCTTTTAAACGTCTGGCAAGCCAGATCCCATCGTGATCGGGCATTACGATGTCGACGAGCACAATGTGTGGTGACAGGCGAAACGCCTTGCGGAGGGCTTCCATTCCCGACTCCGCCTCGCCGACGATCTGGATTCCGAGCGACGACCAGTCCACGAGATCGCGCAGTCCTTCGCGGATATTCGGTTCGTCATCAACCAAGAGCAGACGCCATGGCCCTGTATTGATCACATCAGCTCCCCGAACTCCTCGAACGGTTTTTGATTAACGGTTTGGTCGAGTGTAAAATCTCGTCGAGATACCGTCCAAGTATGCAGATAGATCGCCCTTTATACAATAACACCGCAAACCGGCAATGAATTGCACCGGCCGACGTGATAATCGGAAACAAACTAGGAGGGTACACGAAATTCGGGTATGCGGTCTTCGTGGGTTCACCCCAGCAGGCGGTTGGGCGGTTGAACTCGCGCCGGACGACTGTATTCACGCGATAACAGAGGCCCTGACCGACGAGGGAGTCAGTGGATGGGGTAGCTGCTTCAGCGACTGTGGTGTCGTTCAGGCGGCTGTGGTCCACCTGGAACCGCATTGAAGGAGAAACGCCGCTCGAGCCGGAAAGGGTAAGCGAAAAGCTCCATACACGCACGTTTTGGGCTGGACGGGGTGGCGGTGTCACGCACGCCATCAGCGGGTTCGACATGGCGCTGTGGGACATTCTGGGCAAGGTCACCGGGCAGCCGGCCGGGCGCCTGCTTGGGGGGTGTTATCGGAGGTCGGTTCGACCGTACGCGTCCAGCCTGACGTGACTAAGGTCGGCGGGCTGAGTGAAATGCGAAGGATTGGTTGGATGGCTGAAGAGGCGGATGCCCGCCTGGTTCCGCACGGCTGGAATACGGCGTTGGGGCTCGGCGTGGAGATTGACCTGGACCGCCTCATGTCGCTTTCCGGTTTGTGACGACTACGATGGTCGCGCCCATGTGTGTCCGTCTTCAGGCCAGTGCTGACTTACCGATAGCATGGCGACACCCTCTGCCTCCTGATTTGTGGTGTACTCACTAAAGACAACCTCCATGTCCTGTTGGACCTCCGGCAGAGAGTGTAGACGCAACTTCCGTTCCAAGGAGTCCCGCGTCGGCTCGAACAGTGAACCTCCCGGCCCTGTGATTATTACCCGCCCGGGATTCATTACGACCACCAACGTTGCAACGACTTTGACAAGCGCGTCCTCGGCCTCCGCGAGTGTGGTAGTCACTGCGCGGTCGCCCTCGCGCGCTGCTGCCGCAATCTCTTCCACGGTCGGTGCTGGTCCATCCGCTGAAAGTGTCGTCGCGACGCCAATTCGGGAGAGATCGCGCGTAGATTGACGGATTGAGGGAACCGAGCAGATCGTCTCCGCGCAGCCCACCATGCCGCACACACACCTTCGACCATTCGGGTCGACGACTATGTGGCCAACTTCTCCGGCGAGACCGTGTAGGCCGCGATGAATCCGACGTCGAACGACAATTCCGGCACCAACGCCCACCGTCAGATTAATAAGAACAAAGTCTTCGACGTCGCGACCGTGACCAGTTTCCATCTCGCGGAAGGTGAGAGACCTTGTGTGATCCTCTATCAGAACCGGCATCTGCAACCCGTGCAGCAACGTCTCAAGATTGACCTGACGTATGCCGGGAATCTGGAGCCCGCGTAGCCAGAGTCCCGACGGGGAGTCGACAAGTCCGGGAACGCTCAACCCGATGACTTCAACCGGCGGCGCCGAGATGTCTTCGCCCAGCAGAGCATCAACACTCGAGCGGATCCGCGCCGTGAGCGAGTCAAGTGCCGATCCGTCCTTTCCCCATTCGATCGGCGCGACGTTTTCTCCGATGATCTTCCGATCGGAGTCGAGCCGCACGGCACGTACGCAGTCTACATCCACCGACACGCCTATGGACGTGAACACCGATGGCTGCACTGAGTAGAGGTAGACGGGTCTCCCTCCGCCGTTTTGCCGAAGTGTCGTCTTTGAGATCATGTCATGGCTCTCGAGCTCGCTCAGCGCCTTTGATACAACGACTACACTGCACGCCAACCTGGAGGCGATCGACCGGCGTGTCGCCCCTTCGAGATGCTCTAGGTCATATATGGCCTTGAGAACTCGCGAAGCGATGGATGATATATTCATCTGAATATCGTACATTACTATTGTTTGTTGTTGCAGCGGCAGTTGTTGTTTTTTTGGAAACTATCCTGACCGACTCAAAAACTCATCGTTATACTTGGAGGAGCACTATGAACGGACGTTGCCTTGTCTTTGAGGCACCATTGCAGGTCTCGACCGGGGATATCGTTATCCCGGAGCCGGGTTCGGGACAACTGGTCACTCGAACGCTTCTTACCGGAGTAAGCACTGGAACTGAGACTCGAGTGTTTCGTGGACAGCAGCCCGGATCGGACTTTCCTCTTGTGCCTGGTTATGAGAATCTCGGCGAGGTGGTCCACGCCGGACCGAACACGAACCTCAAAGTCGGAGACAGGCTCATCGTACGCGATCATTGCTACGATCCCGGGCACTACTCCCTTTGTTGGGGATCGCAGGTGTCGCACTCAGTCACCGGAGAAGGATCGGCGATTCGGGTGCCGCCGGTTGTAGCCGATGCGGATGCCGTTTTTTCCAAAGTTGCCGGAATATCGCTGCACGGCGTCAAACGCGCTCGTGTGAGCGAGGGAGAGCAGGTTGTCGTGGTGGGCCTCGGAATCATTGGGCACTTTGTCGTGCAACACGCCGTCGGTAGAGGTGCAAAGGTCGTCGGCGTCGATCTGGATGAGAAGCGCCGTGCCCTGGCAATCGAAGCCGGCGCAAATGCCACGGTTGACGCGTCACAACTCGATGCTCGGGAACAGATCCTGGAGCTCACGCGAGGTGGCGGAAATGTGGTGTTCGATTGTACCGGTGCCGCTTCCGTTCTCGAGACATCGGCCGCGCTGTTGCGCAGCCGGGAGGATGACGATCGCGGCGGAGGGTTCGCCCGCCTGGTGCTTCAGGGAACCCTCGAGGCGCCCATTAAGCTCTCCTACCGCGCACTGTTCAGTCCTGAGGCCGACCTCATCGTTCCCCGTGACTGTGACTCGGCGGATATCGAAGACTCCCTTGCGCTAATGGCGAGCGGTATTATCCAACCCTCGCTGCTACCCGTCGTGACGCTCCCACATGAGCAGGCTTCAACGGGTTACGAGGGACTGCTTTCCCGCGAGTACATGCGCGTTCACTTCACCTGGAGTTGATGCGGAGTGGCGACGGCGCATTTCTCGGCGCCGGGAGACCGCAGCAGAGCACAGGCGCGCGCGTACTTGCGTAGGACGCGTTGTATTCGATCGCGAACCAGGTCGGACACGGAAGCGCGGATCAAACCCGTTTGTACGCCGTCGAATTGATCGGGCAGGTACTGACTGACCACCGATAGAGGAATAGAGATCGCGCCGAGGTTTTCTACCAGGCGGTTCACCGCCGCTGTAACGTCAGGGTAGGTCCAGTAGTAGCGCGATCGGTCACTGAACGAGAAACGGCGTTTGTGGGCTTTTTGCGCGTCGGATCCGTTGTAGTAGTTCTGCCAGTGCTCAGGGTACTTCTGCATTACCGTGTCGAGGACGCGGCCAAGGTACGAGAGTTGGGCTGCTGAATCTGAAAGCATTTCTCGCTCTATCGCCTCCAAGCTCAGGAGCGCCTCGCGGTAGGCAAAAGTAAGCCACGGCCCAACCTTGAGAATACAAAAATGGTCCTGCACCAGGTCGCGAAGATTGCTCTCGGTCTGGTAGTCGGTGGAATGGGCCTCAAAAACCATCTCCGGTTGCGATTCAATCATCATCTTGAGGTGTCGGGCGTTGTCGGAGTTGTAGTGGACAACCTGATCGTCTCCGAACTCCACTCCCGGTTGGACCACGACTGCGATGACACGAGCCCACGCATCACCGAGCCCTGCACGGTCAAACGCCTCGTGCGTGACATCGACTGATCGGCGGGCACTCTTGGCGTCCGTCGGTGTGAGCTCCTCACCGTCTTTAGTGGCGCCGCCGGGCGTCGGAACCTCCGTACCGATGACGTATACCGGTCTGAGGTTCGGCTCGCCCAATTCGCGCCACGCACCTTCGGCGGCGTGGCAAAGCCTCGCGGTCCGCTCGGCAACAACCCCGTCGCTTAATGGCGAATGGTCGTCGCCCCTGTCGTCCGCGCAGCGCATACTGGCATCCAGGTGAATCTTTCGATAACCGGCTGTAACATAGTCCGAAACCATCTTCTCCGCGAGGATCATAGCAGTCTCGGCAGGTTTGTCGCGCCAGGGGTACGGTCCGAGATGGTCGCCGCCCAGAAGAATCTGCGTAGATGGAAACCCCGACTCACGCGCGAGATCGTGCACGAGAGAGGCGAAATCGCCCGGACGAAGGCCTGTGTAGCCGCCGTTCTGGTTTACCTGGTTGCTCGTAGACTCAATAATTACCAGCGAATCCTGTAAGGCGGATTGACCAATGCTCGCACGCAAGACGCCCGGATGGGCGCTGCAGATCGAATAGATACCGACACCGTCGCCTGCGCGATTGCGGGAGATGATATTCAGGAACTCATGAAGAGCGCTACGCATGGCGGATCCGGATAGAGCTGCGGGGATGGGCTCGATGCGCCGAGTTCATCTCATAGATCAGTTTGTCGACAGTCGCCTCTTTCGGCAGATAGCCGCCGAGCAGGTCCGTTTCGAGCCAGAGTGACGTATCCCCGTTTGGTGGGGCGTGGACCGTCAGATCGGCGATCTGCGAGTGGCGCTCGAGCTGCGTGGCAACGGTGGATGGAGCTTTGGATCGTGCTATGCACTTCAGGCCGCCTTTGTCGGTTCGAGGCGGCACCTCCAGCACACAGCTGTTTGGGAGCTCGTGCGCAAGTCCACCATTTACCATGTCGGCGGAGAAGACGCTGGGTTCTCCGCTCTCCAGCGCGTTGATAAGGCTGACCAGGTGCTCGTTCTCCACGTCCGAATCCTCGAGATCGTCGAACCACTCGCCGGGAGCTGAGATAACTCCAATGCGTTCGAAAAGGTCCCGTATGGATGGCTCGCTCAGGCCTGCGTCCGTCCCGGTGTTCTCATCGAAGGACCGCCGCGACCTGTCAAAGGAGAGACTGTCGATGCCGCGAGCTCGGTGCTCTTCGACTTTCGTGGGCAGCTTTTCGAAGAGATTCCTGCCGCGATGCTTTGCTCCATAAACAACGGTGAGGTGGTTGAGTCCGGCGTAGAAGGCGTCAATCTCGTTGGTCGGTAGGACAAACCGGCACGCGAGCAGTTTTGGTGTGTCGATTACCCCGTGGCACAACCCGACGGTAAGCCCCTGCGCCATCTTCTGAAGGGCGGTGCATGTCACCACCGTCGGATTCGCGAAACTGAAAAACCCGGCATTCAGACGGATATCATGGACATCCTTCGCGATGTCCACCGTCGCCGGGATAATCCGCATCGCTCGAGAGATACCGTTGGCCATCACAGTGTCCCCGAACGGCTGGTCGATATCGACAAGCGCAATCGACCAGCACTTGGTGGTGCGACGAACGAGATCGTGGATCAGCTGCCTGATGAAGACAACGGACTCAAACACGATCAGTGTGATTTTTCTCACAGAGTTTGCCTCCCGGGAGTTAAACTATCGTCGGCTTTGTGCCGGTCTCCTGCACAATCACCGGCTGAGCTTGCTCTTTCAGGAATCCGGATCACCTCCAGACATCCGTTCTCTATGCAGTGGTGCACAAGACGATCCGATGGTTGTATAGCCATCTTCTCTACGCCTGTTGGGGGCGAATCCCAGCACGGTGCCCCAGCACGGTGCCCCAGCACGGTGCATTGAGTCTGCCTGCGCACCTCTTGCGCGGGGAGTGACCTCTCTCAAGGCCGGCAAACTCGTGCGGAACGTGGTGGTGACGCGGAGTCGATACCGACGAATGATGTAGTCAGCGTACCAGCACGGTATGCGATTGTCAATCAGTATAGAATGCGACACAAACGCAAAACATACACTCATTAGACGAAAAAGATTGAAGCTCTCACTCACATATGCTATCGTGAATCAAAGTCGGGGTGGATTGGCGTGGCAGGAAAGAAAGAATTACGACAGCAAGCGATCGTAGAGAGACTAACTGCGCTTCAGACCGTCAGCGTGGATGACCTGTGTGAAGCGTTTGGGGTCAGCGAGGCAACCATACACCGCGATCTCTCCGATCTGGACGCCCAGCGTCGACTCCACAGGGTCTTTGGCGGCGCAAGAACGATCGACAACTACGTGGCGGAACCTCCTGTACTCGATCGACTCGACGAACTGAGGAAGGAGAAGACGCGGATCGCTCAAGCCGCGGCTGAGCTCGTAGTCGATGGGGACGTAATCTTTCTCTCCAGTGGAACGACGACACTTCACATGGTGCCGTTCTTGAGCTCGGTCTCCAACCTGACCGTAATCACAAACTCCCTCCCGGTAATCAATCGCGCAACCGCGCTCGAGCCGAAGGTGAACCTCATAGCGATTGGCGGGGTGTATCGCGAGACCGAGCAGTCGTTCCTGGGCAAGATGGCCATTCGGGAGCTCCACGCCTTGAGGGCCAATAAGTTATTTATTGGAGTCAGGGCGATTCACCCGGTACACGGGCTGATGAACGACAACCTGAATGAGACGGAGGTAGACATGGAGATCATCAGGATGGCCGAGTCGGTGATTATCCTTGCCGACCACACCAAGTTCGGTCTTCTCGCACCGGTTTCGCTCGCAGACTTCTCTCAGGTTGAAGCCGTCATCACGGACGCCGGTCTCAGCGATGAGGTCCGGGAGCGATTCTCGGGCATCGCGGACAAACTCCTAATTGTGTAGTGGGGGAACAATGACAGCCACCGAGTCAGAAATTCAGTCGCAATACGACGCACTCGAGCAGACGCTGAACTACCTGGACGAGGCACGACGCGTGGGAACTCTCGCGCATGTTGTAGGCCGGGCCGGACGATTTGTCTTCCTGGGCAGCGGGTCGAGCTATAGTATATCCAAGTCAGCGGTTCGGACGCTTCGTCGATACGCGGGCGTGCCGGCATCGGCCTTCTCGGCAGGAGAGGTCCTGGTCAACACCGACGAGGTGATCTCTCAGTTTGAGAGCGCTACCGTCATAGTTCCTTCGCGGTCCGGGAAGACGAGCGAGGTACTTCGGGCGCTCGAAAAGGTGAAGCAGCAAAAGTCCATCACGGTGGTCGCAATCTGCATGACCAACGAGGCGCCGATCAAGGAACTCTCTGATCTCGTCATCGAACTCCCGTGGGCGTTCGACGAGAGCGTCTGCCAGACCAGGACCGTTACAAACCTCTACGCGGCGCTACTGTACGTCGTCGCCGTTGCCGCGTCTCAGGACTCGCTGATCGACGAGATCAGGCAAATGAGCGATAGCGGTCCGGCGTACATTGCAGGAGTTCGGGAACCGCTGGAAGCGGTCGCGAGGCTTGATTGGTCGCGTGCTGTTGTTCTTGCCGACGGCGCGGTGGCGGGGATTGCCGAAGAAGGCGCGCTGGCTTTCAAGGAGATCTGCCGGCACCCCTCAAACTTTTACAACGTTCTCGACTCGCGTCACGGTCCCGCCGTCCTGTTTACCAGCCGGACGCTGATTGTGGCGTTCCTGTCGAACAATGAATTGCAGCTTCAGAAGGATGTCCTGTCCGAGTATCGTGAGAAGGGATGTCGGATCGTTGCGATCGGCCCATCGGTCGATCACGAAGGAGTCGATCTTGCAATAGAACTCCCAACGGTGCGGCACCGCGAGGTCTGGGGCATTCCTTTTATTTACGTCCCGCAGATACTGAGTCTCTCGAAGGCCCTGCAGAGCGGAGTCGACCCGGATCAGCCGACCGGACTCGATCCGTGGATCCGCCTTTAGGACCGGGAATGGACAAGCCTATCGACGTTCTGACGTTCTCCGACATGGCAGTCGATGTCATCATTGACCTGGGCGAGTTGCAAATCGAGTTTGGACAACACGAACAGCTGGCTCGCTCTTCCGACGTCACCATGGGCGGTTCATGTTCCATATTCGCGCATCAGACAGCACTGCTCGGACTCTCCACTTCCGTGGTTGGTAGAGTTGGCACCGATCTGTTTGGTCGGTTCCTTATTGATGCCCACAACGCCGTTGGTATCGACACCGAGCGTATCGTGCAGGACCCAGATATCAGGACGAGCACTTCATTTTGTCTCTGCCGGGATGACGATCGCGCTATTGTCACGACCGGAGAATCGATCTCCGCGCTGGAGTACGCGGACGTCGACTGGGACCTTTTCAGCAAGGCTCGACACCTGCACATCGGCAGCTACTTTCTTATAACCGGTCTGCGGGACCACTGGACCGAGATCATCGCTGCGGTGCGGAAGAACCACGGAACGGTGAGCCTGGACACGAACTGGGACCCCGGTCAGTTGTGGGAGAGCGCGCTGGATCTTCTTCCTCTGGTCGATGTCTTCTTCCCAAACGAACAGGAAGCGATTGGGATCACCGGTTCGGCCACTCTCGAAGAGGCGGTCAGGAAGCTCTCCGATCTGTTGCCCTTTGTGGTCGTGAAGCGGGGAGCCGCCGGGGCCGATCTCTATCATGGCAGCACCGTTTTGCACTATCTTCCCCGGACGACGGATATCTACCGTGATTCGATCGGGGCCGGAGATTCTTTTGCGGCCGGCTTTGTGTCGGGATTCCTACGGAATCGACCTTTCGAGGAGTGTCTGAGGATCGGCGGAATCTGCGGGAGTCGCAGCGTCTCAATGCCGGGGGGAACGCGTGGTCAGCCCACCGCGCGCGGGGTTGCCGAGGCACTCGCTTTCGACGCGGCGCGAACCGCAACGGGGGAGGTATGAGAAAAGAGCGACAGTTCCGGGTGGTCGTCGAAGCCGGCCGCGGTGAAATGGGAAAGAGGGCGGCAGCCGACGGAGCAGGTTTTCTCGAGCAAGCAACGCGGAAAGATAAAAAGGAAGTGCTTGCTCTGTTTGCCGCCGCGCCGTCGCAGGACGAGATGTTGGACGCATTGGCGACGCACAGCGATCGCATAGACTGGAGCCGCGTCAACGCATTTCAACTGGATGAGTATCTCGACCTGGAGCCCAATCACCCAAACACCTTCAAGGCGTACCTGGGCGATCGAATCTTCTCTAGAGTCCCCATTCCGGCGGGCAACGTGAACTTTCTTAAGGATGCGCCGACGAACGCCGCCGATCCCGTCGCTTGGTATTCCGAGCTATTCGCCGACAGGATGAAACAGATCCGTGATCGCGAAGGTCTCTGCGTCGCGTTTGTTGGAATTGGCGTCAACGGACACTTAGCGTTCAACGAGCCGGACACGCGGATTGATGCAAAGGAGATCTACATCCGGACGCAGATCGACGAGATCTCGGTTCAACAGCAGTACGACGACTATCGCCATCATCCAAACCCTGCTGCTCGCTATCCTTCGCTCGACGCGGTTCCCCGTGAGGCGGCTACCATTACCGTCTCCGCGATACTCTTGGCGGATCTAGTTTTTTGTGTTGCGCCGGGGACAGAGAAGGCGGCGGCCGTCCATGCCGTTGTTGACGGCCCGATTACACCGTCGGTGCCGGCGTCGCTGCTCAGGATGCACCACAGTGTCACACTCTATCTAGACAGCGTCTCGGCCGCCGAGCTGCTACGTCCGCCCAACACGGTGCTCGCGGGACTACGCGCGTAGACGCCGGGCGTGTCGGACACGATCTAGAGAAGGAACGGACCATGTCTTTACCACGACTACGAATCGGCATCGTCGGCACCGGATTCGCCGCGTCATTCCACTACGAAAGTGCGCGTCGTGTCGGGGGCGTTGATGTGGAGGTCGTTGGGGTCTATTCGACGACAAAGCAAAAACGGGAAGCGTTCGCCGTCAAGCGCGGCGCAGCATAGAACGCATGTTGGAGGCGGAGCAGGCAAGCCGTGTCATGATTCTCTATGCGGAGAACTGGATTTATGCGCCGTCGATCCACAAGGAACGAGAGATCGTCGAGAAGACCGGTGCACAGATTCTGTGGATGATCGGGGAGGAGTCTCACTCGGGGTCGCATTCGGACGCTTACGGGAAGTGGGCGCTTTCGGGCGGCGGCGTGATGCTTGCAAAAGGCTGCCATCCGCTCACCAGATCCCCCCATTTCCGGGACGAGGGCTTTATCCGAACCGGCTATGAGGATATTGACGATCTTTCCATGATGCACGTCGTGTTTTACGACGGCACGGTTGCCGACATCTTTGCCTCCGACATCGTGCTCGGTGGCATTCATAACGAGCTCGAGGTCGTTGCGAACAATCACCGAACTATCTGCCGAATCAACCCGTCGGATGCCATGCAGTCGTATAATCCGCGGGCTTCGCAGTTCGACGGTATCTACGTTGTCGAAAAGATCGGAACGAAGGAGGGATGGTCCAATCCGGCGCCGGATGAGGACTGGGCGACCGGCTATCCGCAGGAAATCGACGCGTTCTATCGGAATGCGCTCGCGGGCGAGGCCCCGGAGTGCGGAAGCGGACTCGGTGCCGATGCCATGCTCACGATCTACAGCGCCTACGTGTCGGCCGACCGAGGCGGCGCCGAGACAGGCATAGAGCTGATCGACGTCTAACCGACTCGTTAGATTTTCCTTCGCCGCAGCAGGTCTCGACAGCGTTGAGCCGATTGTCGATCACCGTCTATGCTCGCGCCGCCGCTTTTTGATGCCCGGCTCCAACGGCCGCGCGTTCCTACGCCTCACCGCCGTTCGCCGTGTCTACAGTCAAGCCTCCGGTGCCTATGCTAAGCTGTGCTCGAATGGAACGAATCAATCCCTCGTACTTCCTCGATGCAACTCCCGCGTCGATCCCCGGCCTTATCTCGTTTTGGCGCTTCACCGAGTCGGACGCGCGGTTTCCCTCGATCGACGGCGAGCCGTACGTACTCGAATCGCGGAGTGGGCCTTTGCCGGTCGAGCGGGATGAGGCGGGTCCTTTGGGTGGGAGCGCGCTCATCCTTGACGAAGGATCCTGGCTATCGATCCCACGACACAAGTGCCCTGCCCTCGACATCCATGGCCCCGATGGTCATCTCAGCGTGGTCGCCTGGGTCAACCGCGCAAGGACGTCGGAGCGCCACTGCGAGTTCATCGCTGGGCAGTGGAACGAGACGAATCGTGGTCGCCAGTACGGGCTCTTTATCAACATCAGCGTCTGGCAGGAGGAGGATCAGGTCTGCGGCCACGTCTCGAACGTCGGTGGGCCGACCCCCGGATTCAGGTACTGTATAGACGGCGGAGTTGGAGCGACTGCTGTTCGCTTCAACGAGTGGGCAATGGTCGGAATGACATACGATGGGGTCTCGAGCGCGGCGTGGCTCGGCGGTCGACTCGATCTGCGGCCCGAGCTCAACCCATACCCGCTTCCTGGTGGTCTCCACGACGGCGGTCGTGACGGATCCGACTTTACTGTTGGTGCGGTCGATCGCGGAGGGGCCATCGGAAACTTCTTTGCGGGAAAGATCGCCGGGCTTGCGGTATACGGCCGGGCCCTCGGACCGGCGGAAATGCGAGCGCTCTCCCGGATGTGAGCCGACCATAGCACCGGCGTCGCAGGCGACTCATCGCCTTGTCCTGATACAAGAGTGTCAATGGAAACGCCGGGCCACTCGCACGTCCGGGTGGTCGGGTTCGTCTACTGCTCGGCTCGATCGAAAGCATCAGGTGAGCCCTATGTCGACCGGCGTCAACAGCCCACATAGCCGTTTGTTGATGCGACGGTCCGTGAGGCGTCTCGAGAGGTATAGACCCTCCCGATGTCGTCGATCTGGTGATAGGCAGTCGTGCAGGGCGGACGAGAGAAGGAAGCCGGCGTCGCAGATCAAAGTCGAGGTTTACGCAGGAGAGTTCAAACTCCACGCCGTAGCGTGGCTGAACACCAGTGGCCAACCGGCGCCCGGAGTTCGGTTGACCAAGCGCGACCTTCTCAACACGGTTTTTCTACAGCCTCACGGTGCCGGTGGTGCTTTCGCAGGCGACGCTTCAATAGTATCATGCGGAGGGCGGGCGCTGCACCGTATCCGCGTTGGCCTCTATAAAGCCTTTGATCTTCTTCTCGTCGAGTCTGTAGAAAAATTTTGGTCCGAGCCACATTACAACGCCCATAAGCATCGGCAGAATGATAAAGGCCATGTGCAAGAAGCTCATTGTCGGCTCCGCCTGCTCGGCCAGGGGCAAATTCTCGTTGAAGGCGGCAATTGCCAACACGAATCCTCCGAGTGAGGTTCCGATGGCGTCCCCGGTCTTATTGAAAAAGGTCTGCACGGAGAAGGCCACCGATTCGGCGCGAACTCCGGTTTTGTGCTGACCGTACTCGATGCAGTCCGCGGTAAACATGGGGCGAAGCAGGCTTGTTACAACAAGCGCCATGGTTCTCAATCCCACAAAGGTTATGGCCACTATGGGCTGTGTTGTCGGGATAAAAAAGATGGGGAGCGACAGAACCAGTGAGGCGATCATGCTGATCTCCAGGTAGCGTTTTTTGCCGAAGCGGGAAACGATCGCAGGGGTAAACGCGCCGAGGATCAATATCCCCGCCAGAGTAAACACTCCGGTTAGGGAAGCAAGACGGGCATCGCCATAGATCCCTTCCGCGACGTAGGTTCCGAACACCGTTGCAGCGTTGAGGAATGCTTGGGATACAAACATGGCCATGATCTTGAAGTGCTGGTCGTTCCTGAGGACCTCACGAATCATTCGTGGGATCGTCACGGACTGTTCGGGCTCCGTGTGGTGTCGCTCCCGCACGGTGAATATCTGTGGAATCATAATAAGAACGGCGAGTAGCGACGGCGCACCGGCAAAGAGGAGCCAGTTGATCTTATTCACCCCGTCCCCGAGGAACACCAAGGCAACGCCCATGCCGAGGGCGGTTCCCCCTACGCTTCCAATCTGCGTGAGGGTGAGCAGCACGGTCCGCTCCTTTTCGCCGACGGTCATCGACGTCGAAACGGAAAACGCCGGCACCTCGCTTGCGGTGTAGAGCACGTCCCAAAGCACGTAGGTCACGATCATCGCGACTATCTTGAGGACCTGACTCGCCCCCGGAGGGACCAAGAACAGCACAAAGGTCATCGCCGGCATAAGGAAGGTGGTGAGGTTCAGCCACGATTTGTAGCGATAACGACCAACCTTAATGCGGTCCAAGGCGATTCCGATAAGCGGATCGTTTACCGCATCCCAGACACGCACGATCAAAAATACGGTGGCTACCAATGCCGCGTTGATCTGCAGGTAACTCACGTAAAAAACAAGCAGGTAGCCGGAGATCAGGGCATAGACAAGGTTCTGTCCGGCGAAGTAGAGGGTATAACTGGTTCGTTCGCCGATACGCGTTTCTTTTGGCATCTAAGCTCCTCCCGTTGCCATTCGGCGCGGCTACGGCCAAGAGATTAGTCTGCAATTGTTAGGATTGTGTTGCGTTTTGCTCGGTTATTTGGGAGCGGCCGGACGCGTCGTGGTCGCGGCCTCAGTTTGTGGTCGCCCGTCCTCGAGTAATCGAGTCTCGAGCGCTTCGATGGCCGCACCGTCGAGACCAAGGCCATGCTCCACGTAGCGATCAAAGCCGCCCCAACCGGCGTCGATTGCCTCAAACGACGCCTCAAGATAGCGGCGGTCGGCAACGAGTATGGGGCGGACGGTGTTAGCGTCTCCCCGGAACAGTGAGATCAGGCGAATGTGGCGAATCACGCGCTTTGTGAGCTTTGTCAGGTAGAGGTTCGATAGCTCGTAGTCGTCGAAGACCGTCTCCGGCGGCACACCAAGAATGCGCAGCAAGAGCGCCGAGGCCAAACCGGTTCGATCCTTCCCGGCGGTACAGTGAAAGATCTGCGGGAGCGCATCGTCCTCGGTTACCATGTCGTGTAACCAGCTACGGTAGGCGGGTGTATGGCCGTTTACCAGCTCGCGGCCGACCCGCACCATCACGTCGGAGAGATCGCCGGAACCCGTACCGGATATTGCCGCGCGAACCTCTTGCCGGAGCTCTGCTCCTCCAACATCGATCGGAACCCACAGCTGCCGTACGCCGTTGGGAAGCCGGTCGGGTTTGCGTCGGTACTCGCGCTCTTCCCGAAAATCCACCGCGGTGCGGAGGTCAAGCTTCTGCATGCGGCGGATGTCGTGTCTTGTAAGTCGATGCAGCCCGTCCGCGCGGTAGAGCATGCCGCGCTTGAGGCGCCGCCCGCCGACGGTGTTGTAGCCTCCAAGGTCGCGTACGTTGTGGGCGCCCCGCAACGGGAGCCGCCGGTCGTCCGCTGCACGCGTGACGCCGGCATAGGTCGGGCTGTTCTGATCGGGCCAGGTAGACATGACGCCGCTTATACCACGCGACGCAGTTTTTGTGTAACCGACGTCCGGAATCCGGGGCTTGGGTTTCTGGTGAGATCTTCGAACACCTTCCCCGTGAGGCGTTCCTTCAACCACCGCTCGAATTTGTCCCGGGCCTGCTCATCGCCAAAAACCGCTCAACCAAATCCGCGTCAAACTGCGTGCCTGCTCCTTCCTGCAGGCGACCGCGGGCTGTGCTTCGGTCTAGGGCGGGCCGGTAGGGGCGGGTAGATGTCATCGCGTCGAAAGCGTCGGCGACTGAGACGATGCGGGCCGCCCGGTCGATTTGTTCGCCGGAGAGTCCATCCGGGTAACCGGCTCCGTCGTAGCGTTCGTGGTGATGTCGGATAATCGGCAAGACCTCGCTAAAAAAGGCAACCGGGCGAAGGATCGTTTCGCCTTTTACGGGATGCTCGCGGAGAGCCGCAAACTCGTTGTCGTCCAAACGGCTTGGCTTGGCGAGAATCACACCTGGAACGGCAATCTTCCCAATGTCGTGGAGGAGCGCGCCGTACTCGATTCGTGATAGCTCCGAGGCGGAGAGCCCCGCCGAGCGTGCGAGCGCCAAAGAGTAATCCCGAACGCGCGTGCAGTGACCACGTGTGTACGGGTCTTTTGCCTCTATAGTACCGGCAAGGGCCTCGACGGTTTCCAGGTTGTGAGCGTGTAGTTGAGACAGAGCGTCTTGGAGTTGTGCAGTGCGTTCATCGACCATTTCCTCGAGGCGGTGCTGATAGCGCTCGTTTTCGGCACGTAATCGGCGGGCCTCATCCTGTGCGTCGCGCAACTCCAAGGCCCGACGAATTGTAGAAACGAGGACCGGCCTCTCCACCGGCTTGACGACGTAGTAGAAGGCTCCTTCGCTCATGCACGCAACCGCGGTGTCGAGGTCGTTGTTGGCGGTAACCATAATAACGGGCACGGTCGGATCGAGGGCGCGCAGCTGCGGTAATACTTTCGTGCCGTCGACTCCGGGCATTCGTATATCCAAGAGAACACAGTCCGGCTGGTCGTACCCGTTTGACATATACTCGATAATGGCTTTACCGTCGGTCATCGGTAGGGCCCGGTAGCCGGCGTGGGAAATGCTCAACGACAGCGCCTTCCGTACCGCTTTGTCGTCGTCCACGATTGCGACACTTCGATCGTGTTTTTGCGTCATTTCGACTTCGTCCGTCTCAGCCCCGGGACAAGCATCGGCACCTCTCTTTTGTAGCGGTCATAGTCCACAAAGAGTTTTGGAAAGATCAACGCATCCTCGACAAGAACAACCACGAGGTCGAGAAGAAAAAGGTAGACTCCAAGACCCAGCACCACCGGATGCCGGAACAGCAAAACGACAAAAAGGACAAGCATAAAATACCATAGGAGTCCAGGGTGTCGGGAAAGACCATATGTGCCCCGATTGATGACACGACGTTGTGCCGCGGCGGCCGGCGCGGGGTCTGTCGCTTGGTTTTCCCGTGCCTCCACAGCGCCTCGAAGAAGGATCGGGATTTCCAACACGACGCTCCAAACAAGCATCAGGAAAGACACCCCAGCAAGTATCGCGCAGCCAACTGTGATCGCGAAGTGCTGCGGCGGCAAGGAAACTACAAAGCAGAGGCCAAAAGTGGACAAGCCGACACCGATCGCGCCGATAATTGCAACGGGGGGCAGCAGGCGATTGGCATGGCGGAGTTGGAGAAGGTCGTAGCCGAGGGTAGCGGCAAAGCCGACAAATCCCGGCACGACTACAACGACAATCACCTCTATCAGTCTCATTGCGAGCCCCAAGTCCAATATAATACGTTAGAATATGACAACATATCGCAATGATTCTCGATATCTCAAGTCTGATTCCTGCAACGAGCTTCCTATTATATGTCGCATTTACCGTTTTTGGCATTCGCCAAAGGCGTACCCAAAGAATTCGCACATCGTTTTTGCTGTACATGGCGGCAATGTCGGTCTGGAGCCTTGGCTCGTTTCTTATGCACGCAGACACCGGCCTTTTTACGCCGCTTTTGTGGAACCGCATAATGATGGTAGGGCTGCTTGCCGTACCCATCACGGTCTACCATTCACTTATTGACTTTACCGAGTCAAAACAAACGTCCCGGATTGTCCTTCTTTTTGTTGGCTACGGTATTTACGGTTTTCTGCTTGTTCTAAATCTTCGTGGGAGTATTGTTGCAGACGCCGGCTTTGTTGATGGTGCGTTCTACTATTCGCTGGGTCCAAGCGCAATCATCGCATATGTGCTTAGTTATGCCTTTCTTATACTCGCCATGGTCTTAATTGGCCGAAAGCTTGCCCGCGCTGAGAACACTGTTGCTCGAAAACGTTTGGTGCCGCTGCTTGCCGGGGGAATAGTCCTGCTGCTTGGCGTTCTTGTCAACGTTGACGAATCCGTAGGTCGTTATCCTATCGATTTGGTGGCGGCGACCGTAAACGGACTCCTGATCTTCTACGCCGTCTACAAGTACCGACTGGTCAACTACTCGCAGGTTTTTCTCAAGCTGGTTGTCTACTTCTTGCTTGTTGTAATCTCCGCACTGGTCTTTGCGGGCATCCTCCAGCCGGCCCTACCGCCGAGCACACAGTTTTCCTTCCAGAGTCGATATTTGATTTCTCTGCTTGTCGCGACGGTCGCGGCTCTCATGTTCCAGCCTGTTCGGCATGGCGCCGTACGGGTCTTTGAACGAGCATACTTTGGCAAACGCTTGTCGTATTATGCCTCGCTCAAGCGATTCTCCGCAACGTTGTTGTCTACCGTCGACCTTCCGGAGCTGGTGGACGGCGTGGCGCAGAAGGTCAAGGATACGTTCGACATCGAGTGGGTCGTGCTTGTTACGTTGGACTACGGTCGGCGGCGGTACGAAGTAGCGGCGGCACGGGGAGTAGATATTCCTTTAGAGGCTGCCGGACAGCCGGTCATTCCGCCCGGTTCGCAGATAGTGGAGGAGGAGCGCAGCTCCGAGGTATACCGGCTGCCGGCCGATGCGAGACCACTTGTCCTATCGGGGGACTATGGCGAAATCGAGCTTCGGGCGCAAACCCTAATTCCTTTGCGATTCCGGGACCGCGTCAACGCCTGGATCTTTCTTGGGCCGCCAAAAAAGAAAGAGTTTCTCGACCAATTGGATCTCGAGACTATCAGTATTTTTTCCGGCCAGTGTTCAATCGCTATCGAAAACGCCATTTCATTTGAACGGCTGCGGAAACGTCAAGCACAGCTTCAGGAGCTCAATACCGAGTTGCAGATTAGTAAAAACAAGCTGGAGGCCTTTTTCGACGGCGTTACCGTCCCTATGTCGCTTCAAGATGTTGATTACAACATCGTTATTGCCAATATCGCCGCCGCCCGTTTTTTTGGGATGCCCGTAAAGGACATGATCGGGGAGAAGTGCTACTACGTGTATTTCGGCAGATCACACCCGTGTCCCGGCTGTTTGGCCCAAGACTGCCTCCACACGCAAATGCCGTTCTCGTTGGAGCAGGAACACAGGCGAGCCTCAGCACAGTTTGCAATTCAGTTTTTTCCGATTTCTGTCCCTGAGGGCTCCCGCAGGATGTTTCTTGAGTTTTTCCAGGACGTCTCGGAGCAAACGCGGCTCCGAGAAGAGCTGCTACAGTCGGCAAAGTTGGCCGGGATCGGGACGCTCGCGTCGGGAATAGCCCACGAGATCAACAATCCGTTGGCCGCAATAATCGGCATGGCCGAGGTGATCAAAGACGACGCGCGCGCTAATGAACGTGTTGCCGAGTACGCCGAGGACATACTTCGCTCCGCACGCCACGCATCCACCATCATCCAGGACTTAAACAGCTACGCCCGAAAGGAAAAGGCCGGTACTTACGATACGGCGGAGGTAGAGCTTGCCGAGCCGATCGACGTTGCGCTGACCATGGCCTTCCGGGGACTTGATGGTTCGCGCGTTGAAGTCAAAAAGAGCATCGAACGCGGCGTGTACGTCTCCGGCAAGTCCAATGAGCTTCGTCAGGTGTTTCTCAACTTGATCGTCAACGGCATCCAAGCCATGCCTTCGGGCGGCTCACTGGATATCCAAGCAGGCAAGACAAGCGACCATGCCTTTGTTTGTATTACCGACACGGGCACCGGCATCGATGAGGAAGATCTAAAGCGGGTTTTCGATCCGTTTTTTACCACCAAAGACCCGGGAGCCGGCACGGGCTTGGGTTTGAGCATCACAAACCAGATCCTTCGTCGATTAGGTGGTCGGATTGCAGTGTCGAGCACGGTAGGGGTTGGTACCACTGCGGAAGTCCGTCTGCCGCTCGCCGGCGGCGAGCCCGCAACCGTCCGCTTTGTGCAAGTTCGGACCCGGCGGGATTTGGAAGATGTCTTTTTTATACAGCGGAAGATCCTGGTCGGTGAGCGTGGCTACCGCGAGGAGACCATCCATCGACCGGCGGATGAATCGGCCTTTCACATCTTGGCCTACAAGGGCCTACAGCCGGTAGGCACGGTATCATGTATTGTTAGTCCGTCGATCGAGAAACTCCCAATCGCAACACATCTTCCACCGGGGTCGGATTTAATAGACGACCGTATTGGTGCGGAGATCGATCGCCTTGCAGTGGTAACGGAAGAACGTGGTGGGCTTGTATCTATCGGGTTGATGATGCTTGCCTACATGCACGCGCGCGCCAACGGGGCGGAGCGTGTCTTTCTCGACGTGTTTAGCGACGATAAAACGCAAAAGCGTCTATACAAAAAGATCGGCTTCCACGAGGTTTGCCGCTATTTTGACCCGCTCGAGGTAACGGTGATGACGCTGGACGATCGACTTCACTACGAGACCAACGAGGAACGCCTTAATCACTTTCTCCGGCCGATGGTTCGTCGATTGTTGACTCGAGTCGATTTTGATCCGCACGAGGCGGCGGCAATCGACGCACAGGCGGCCGCGGTCTTGGGAGTGGAGCCGGGAGCGCACCCCCGAACGAGCAGTCACCGATAATCGTGCTCAGGCCGTAGCCGAGCTGCTCGCCGCCTACTTCCCTCCGTACCAAAAACTCCGGCGCCAGGCGTGGGACCGCAACTTGATCGACAGCTCTTCGGGGAGCGGGGGCATGTCGGAGATGCCGGAGTTCTGCTCCGCGTGCTTGGGGCTGGTGGTGCCGACGATTACGGTCGATACCGCCTCGTGTGCCAGGGCGAACTGTATTGCCACTTCAGGAAGTTTTGCGCCGAACGGTTCCAGTTCTTTTTTGATCTCCTCAACGCGCCGAACGGTGCGGGCCAGCCGGTCGCCGGCATAGTAGCGGCTGCGGACATCGTTGTCGGGAAAGGTTGTTTCTGCGGTGAAGCGGCCCGCCAAGCCACCCTCGTCGAGCACGACCCGGACGATGATCGCGGTGCCGGTTTCTTTTTCTTAGATCACCTCTACCACATCGACAAGGCCCGACCGCATGAGGTCGACTACCAAGTTCTGGTCGTGCTCCGGTGTAGAGACGCCGGCTAGGAGGATCTTCCCCTCGGCTTTGAGTGCCTGCAGGACGTGCAACGCGGACGGATTACGATTCCACGCCCGTGTCCAGCTGTGGAGCAAAAGCACGTCGATGCACTCGGTATTGAGATTCCGGAGCCGCTCTTCGGTGTTTTTTCGCACGTACTCCGCCGAGTAGCGATCTTCGATAGAGTCATAGGGGGATGGGGGCCACGGACCCGGCGCCGGCGGTGTCTTGGTAACGACCACCACCCGGTCCGTGCCACTTCCCGAGCCAATCGTGATACCACGCTCGGAGAGCACTTGGGCAACGCGCCTCTCACTCTCGCCTCCGCCATATCCCGCGGCGGTGTCGATCAAATTGACGCCGGTATCTAGGGCCACCCGCAGCGCATCCGCCGCGCGGTCCTTATCCACATGTCCCCAGCCGGATTGGCCAAGCTGCCACGCTCCAAAGCCGATCTCCGAAACTTCGAGACCCGATTTACCAAACTGTCGATACGTCATAGTTCCCCCGGGATGATAATGTGTGCCCCAGGGTCGCAATGGCCTCTCGGTCCAACCCGGAACACTCCTATGCTATAGAAGGTGGAATGCCGTGTGCAAGGTATCGACGAGCTCCTAAAAATCGTTGGATAGGACCGCCTCCTCCCTCTCGCGAAAGTATCGTGCTGTTCTGCCTACAAGGTAGTCCAGCCGCTCTGAGTCCGGTTTACCGTTCATCGCCGGGTAGGGATCGCCACCCGGTCCGAGGGGCTCCGGCGTTACATACCGCCGGTCGGAATTATGGCCGGTAATGTAGAGGGCTCGGATAATGGTATCGAGATCCATGGAGCCGTCGCCGAGCGCGCCGCGATTGGAGTCGGCCATGTGCAGGTTGGCGAGCCGACGGTCGGCCTCGAGGATCGCCGCGCCGATGTGTGACTCCTCGCTTTGCATGTGATACACGTCGCCGTTGATATGGCCGATTGCCGGATGGCCCACCGCCTCGATGTACCGGTTGGCATCGGCGACCGTGTGACAAAAGCTCACTTCGGCGCTCCGGATGGGCTCTATTGCCGCACGAATGCCTGCTTGCAGAAATCGGTCCGCAACGATAAGCAAGGATTCTACGCTCCGCTCGATCTCCGTGGAGTCATATGCTTCGGGCCTTCCCACGGCCCCTGGAACGACCAGCAGATATGCCGCCCCGACTTCGTGGGCAAAATCGATTTCCCGCTTGAGATAGTCGATTGCCGCCTGCCGCTTGATCGGTCGGTTGCTTGAGAGGTCGTTGTCGGCGCTAAACATCCCGCAGACACCACCGACCGCAATTCCGTGGTCCCCGAGGATCTTACCGGTCTCCCGTGGATCGTAGCCGAGGTCGGGGCCATAGTGATTCCCGTGGAGCTCGATCCAGGTGATTCCGTGCCTGTGCAGCCGCGCGGCGGAATCAGACAGGGGCTCCAGACCAAAACCCCAGTTGCTCCAACTCAGGCTGAGGCGGGACTCGAATCGATCCGGATCCTGCGTGCGGAGCTCCTCGAATCGCTTTTTGATGCTTTTGTTGTGAAACTCGTAGTCTTGCATGCTGTATGTCCTCCTCTATACACCGATGCCGATCTACACCCTTCCTACCGGTGCTACGTAGACGGTGAGTTCGTTTTGTCCGTCCACACCAAGAAGCGTGTCACACAACTCCTGATCGTAGGCGCCGACGGCGCAAGTGCCGCAGCCGACGGCCGCGCAGGCCAGGTAGAGGTTTTGGCACAAGTGGCCGGCGTCCAACAGAACCAGCTTGGGCATGCGAAGCGGGTAGCGCCAATGTGTTCGGTAGGGAACCGCGGTCCAGAAGAACATCGCGGGAGCGCCCCAGCCTTGTCCGTTGATTGCGGTCTGGGCTCTGTCCCGCAGCGCTTCCACGGCGGTGACGGCATACGGGCTGACCCCGTCGGGCGTTCCCGGGGTCTGCGGCAATGCGGTCCCAATGCCGGCGCCTGCTGCGGAATCGGGTTGCCGTACCGACTCGAGCTTGTGATCATAGGCCAGGTAACGATAGATCCCGGCAGCCAGACCCTCGACCTCGAGAGCGACGACGTACGTCTCGAATGGATGACGAGCCCCGGCAGAAGGCGAGGTGCGGAGGGCCCCGCGGGGCGTTGCTTTTTGCACGCCCTGGGTTGCGAACAAGAGCCACCCGAGCTCCGCTATGGTCAGGTCGCCGGCGGCGAACTTTCGCACGCTCCGGCGTTGAACAATCGCGTCTACGAGATCTGTGCCGCGAAAGGCCAAGAAGTCTGCCGCGGGGAGGTCGATCAACGTCGCGCCGTCTGCCGGCCCTTTTGCGAACGGAGGGATCTCCGCGCCCTTCTGCTGGTCCGATTCCACTTCCACATGCCATTTTGATTTGAGTTCTGATATGTCCATGTGTTTATTGTATGCCGTCAGGCCGCAGAGCGGAACGCCGTTCTACGCATTTTTTTGGACGGGCTTTGTTCACCTTCCTTAATTCGGCACACCCCTTGCCAGGTCGGGGTGTACACTACAGGTATAAACAAAAGGGAGGCGTCTATGAACTCTATAAGCTGTCTCAAGGCACCAATTTCTGTCATTGTGACCATGATGCTGGCACTGGGCGTTGGAGCCGCCGCGTTTGCGACCGGCGGCGCGGAGGATGGTCCGTCCGGATCGGACGCCGGTCAGGCCTCAGGTTCCGAGACTGAACAGCCGAGGGGGCCGGCAGGGGCTTCAGGTCCCGGCGGCATGTCCCGCAACTTGGATCCGGTGGTCGGCGAGCAGGCCGTTGACCGCATTGTTGAAGGTAACAATGCATTTGCCTTTGATGTACTCGGCCTCTTGGCTGCGGAAGAAGGCGCCGGCGATGGACAAGGCGGCAACCTCGTTTTCTCGCCCTATAGCATTCGCGTGGCATTGGCCATGCTCTACGCGGGAGCCGAGGGTGAGACAGCGAGGGAGATCGAATCGGCCCTTCGATTCGAGCTGCCCGAGGTGGAGCTACATCCTGCATTTAATGCCCTTGACCTCGACATTCTCGATAGCCTCGGTCTCGAGCTTTCGATTGCAAACGGCCTTTGGCTGCAAGACGATGTATCGTTTGTTGACATTTTTGTGCGAACGCTCGCGCGAAGTTACGGAGCCGAGGCTGAGTTGGTGGACTTCTCACAAGCCGAGGAGGCGCGGCGACTTGTAAACGACTGGGTGGCCGAGGCGACCGCGGATCGGATTTCGAATCTATTGCCGCAAGGTTCAGTTACTCGGCTGACCCGCATGATTCTTACCAATGCGGTCTACTTCAACGCAAAGTGGGCGTACCCATTTCGCGCGGGCGACACTTATGACGCGCCGTTCTACCTCTCCGACGGCACCGAGGTGACGGTACCGACGATGAACCGACGTCTCCGCGTGCACTACCTGGAGGAGGATACACTCCAGGCGGTGTCGCTGCCGTATGCAGGTGGAGAGTTCGCAATGACCTTTGTGCTCCCTGCGGAGGGTGAATCGGCGGCGAGTATCTCGGCCTCCGAGTATCACGACCTCCGGGACCGGCTGTACCGCGGGCAGGCCACGAGCATCGACCTCGCGTTGCCGAAGTTTGACTTCGAAACGGCGGCGGACCTTATTCCGCTGCTCCGTAATTTGGGCGTAGAGCGGGTGTTTCGATCTCAGGACGCGGACCTCTCCGGGATCGCTGTTGGAATGGAGGATCTGTTTGTGAGCGGCGTGTTCCACCAGGCGAACATCACCGTCGACGAAGAGGGCACCACCGCAAGCGCCGCGACGGGCGTCGTAGCTTCGGTGGAGTCGGCCGTGCCCTACGTACCTCTCAACCGTCCGTTCTTCTTTGCGATCGAGCACCTGCCGACCCGAACGATGTTGTTCACCGGCAGGCTCGCGGACCCGCGGGGATAGCGTGCTTGCGATCAAACATGATCCGCAGCGAGCGCGGTCGTATCTAAACGCTTGCGCTCGCGGCCGGGCGAAAGCTCGGCCGCCGCTACCGCACCTCCTCGAATCGTACCTCGTCGATGTAGATCGTCGTGCGTGTGCCGTTGGGAATGGTGTGGTGCACATTGGTATCGTAGCTGAGGGATAGGGCCACCCAGAGTTCCACGTAGCTGAGGTCCCGGTAGCCGTCGGAGTAGTATTGAGGATCGAGGGTGATGTCCATCTCCACCCATCCATCGCTTTGTCGCAGCGGTTCGACGCCGTTGCTATAGCCTCCAATGGTCGCGCGTCGGCTGTTGTAGAACCGAACACCGCAATCGGCCACGGCGATCTCGTCGGTATATACGTTCACGGAGAAGCGATACTTCCTGTCGGCGTCGACTTCGATAAGCTCGCGGGTCTTGATTGTCGGGAAGCTGCTGAGGTAGCCCGTAGCGTTGGTGTTGGTCGCGGAAATGGTGTAGCTCCGGCGGCCGGTTAATCGTGTGCGCGAGCTCCGGCCAAACTCTCCGTCCGAACCGTTGGCTTCCTCGCTCCACAGGGACAGGATTGCCGCGTGATCTTCGAAGCCTTCATGGTACGGTAGCGTGACGATGCCCGGCTCCGGCTGCTCTTCCTCGGTTTCCGGTGGACCGGTTGCCGTCCGGGACGGTGCCGTGGCGACGGGATCAGTTGCAGCGACGCGGTCGTTGGTCGGCTCGGTCAAGTGCGCGGCGCCGAAGAACTGGCTGTAGATCGCCGGAATCTGTGCGCCGTTTGTGGCCCGCCTGACAGCGTCGCCGGTTCTGTTCAGAACATCCCGAATCTCGAGACCGGGTGTTTCGATGTGTTTGAGCAGCTCGCCGGTGAAGATGCCGTTTCTGCCGTCGCCGTCCAACGCCACCGATCCTGCGCTTGTGGCGTACATCACGATACTTCCTGCCGGCTGCACGCCGACGACCGAAAGCCCGCGGCTGCCGCCCCGCGACCAGCCGAAGGGGTTGTCGCGGCAGGCGTCCAAAAAGACAAGGGTCAAGCCGTCTTCGGAGCGACTCAAGGTGTCAAGGACCGCCTGGGACGACAGTGCCTTGGACCGTAGAAACGCTTCGCTTGGAATCCTAGTGCGTGCGGGAATCAGGTAGTTCTCGCCGCTGGACTGTACCCCATGGCCTGCATAATAAAAGAGGGCAAGACTCGACGGCATTGCCTCCATACGACGTCCGAGGCGCACCACCGCCTCCTCCATTTCGGGGAGCTCGGCGTCTATAAGCGTGTCCACCTCAAAGCCGACTCGTCGTAGTGCCGCCGCCATGTCTGCGGCGTCGTTTACAGGATTTGTCAAATCGGCAATGCCCTCGTAGTCGGAGTTGCCGATGACCAGGGCAAAACGACCGGCCGACTGCGCCGCCGCTCCCGCGACAAACGCGACCGACCACACAACCACGATCGTCCAAAAAGAGATCCTTCGCATATGTTTTCTCCCAATACGCACATGATAAATCCCGCGGGCACGAGATGCCACAGCTTTTTTTGGGCCGCGCAAGCCGGTGACCATTACTTGCCCGTATGTCCTTATACGAACTTGGCATTTGACCGCTCTTTTGAGCCCGGCCTAAGATAAATCATCACCTAAAGGAGGTGCAGACATATGAAGAGAGTTAGTTTTTTGCTCTTCGGGCATCGGGACGGTGATCGGTGCGATTCCCGGTGCCGGCGCGGTCATTGCCGCCTTTGTGGGTTACGCCGAGGCAAAACGGCGGTCGAAGAAGCCCGATGAGTTCGGCGCGGGCAGCCTCGAGGGTGTGGCGGCCGCAGAGGCCGCCAACAACGCCGTTACAAGCTCGTCGCTTATCCCAATGTTGACCCTCGGCGTCCCCGGCAGTGTTGTTGCGGCCGTGGTGGGATACGTCCTCGTACGCCTTGAGTTCTCCCTTCCACCCCTGGTACTGGGCATGGTCCTGGGTCCCTTGGCTGAAACCGCGTTGCGGCGGTCCTTGCTTATCTCAGGTGGCACCTTTGCAATTTTCGTAACGCGGCCGATTTCCGCGGTGTTCTTGGCTCTGGCCCTACTGTCCGTGGTCTTTACATACGTTCAGAAACAACGCCGCGCAAATAAGAACAAAAAAGAGGCACGGGAAAAAATCGACAATGAATCGGAGACTTTAAAATGAAACCAAACATACTCTTTTTGTTTCCTGACCAGTGGCGCGGCGATTGGTGGTCCGGTGGCGGACGTGGTGTTCCGGTCAGGACCCCTACGCTTGCCCGATTGGCCCAGACCGGGACCACGTTCACAAGCGCGTTTACGCCGTCCCCGCTCTGTGCGCCCGCGAGGGCATGCATCGCTCGCGGAGCCGCGTACAGCGCCGAGGGCGTTGTAGACAACGGTGTCGACTATCCCGTCGGCGCACCGACGGTGTATCAATCCCTGAGGGACTCGGGCTACCACGTTGCAGGCTGTGGGAAGTTTGACCTCCACAAGGCCCATTACAGTTGGGGACCCGACGGAGCCCATCGTTTGGACGAATGGGGTTTTTCTGAGGGTATCGACAACGAAGGGAAAATCGACGGCGTTGAAGCTTACAAAGAGGGAACGCCGGGTCCCTATTTGCGCTTTCTCGAGGAGCGGGGTAAGGCCCGGGTCCATGTGGACGATTTTGCAAAGCGAATGCCTCACGGCACCTTCCCCACGGCTCTTGCCGCCGAAGAGTATTGTGACAACTGGATTACACAGACAGCCTTAGACTTGCTGTCGGCGGCACCGAACGATAAACCCTGGTTTCTGCAGGTCAATTACACCGGTCCGCACTCTCCCTTCGATGTAACCGAGGAAATGCATCAGTGGTACCAAGACACCGATTTTGAAGGGCCTATCAACCCGGACCCGGAACCGGTAGACCACCTATCGGTTCGTCAAAACTACGCCGCGATGATACAAAACATCGACGCGGGAATCGCGCGCTTGCTCGAGCATCCGCGGATCAAAGGGCACCGGCAGGAGACGCTTGTCATCTTTGCCTCAGACCACGGCGAAATGCTTGGCGACCACGGTTTTTTTGGAAAGTCGGTGCCACAAAATGGATCCGTCCACGTGCCGTTTATCGTCCAGGGTCCCGGCGTGGCGGAGAACCGCGTGGTTGAAGATCCGGTTGCCATCCTCGACCTGCCGGCAACCTTTCTGGACGCCGGCGGCGCGGAGATAAGGGGCACGGACTCGGTGTCGCTCCTGCCCTGCCTGTCAGGTGGTGAGGCTCCGCGCGAGCTTGTAACAAGCGCGTTGTGTGTTACCGGCAAGCCGGAGCTCTGCTGGCGCCTCGCCCTCGATTCTCGGTTCAAGTACGTTGCCTGGAGCGGAGGGAGCGAAGAACTATTCGACCGTAGCGACTACCGAGAAGTAGACGACGTGTCGGCCGCCTACCCGGAGGAAACTGCCCGATTGCGCGAAGCCGCCCGCGAGGCTTAATGCTATAATCGCCGCGAGGCGCTTCGCGGTATGGCTGAGTTCAACGATCTTCGACTTCTTACGGTTTTTGTAGCGGTCTATCGGCAGAAGGGAATATCTGCCGCCGCCCGTGTCTTAAACGTCTCGCAACCCTCTGTTACTCGGAGCATTCAGCGGCTCGAGCACGAGCTTGGCGCGCCGCTCTTTCACCGCTCGACTACCGGCATTTATCCCACGGAGTTCGGGGCGCGATTGTACGGTCGTGCGCTTTCGGTTATCGACGAGGTGGACAGCATTCACGCAGATGCCCGACATCTCGGCACGTCGACCCGGGTGCTGGTGAAGGTGGGTTGTGGTATCGGTTGTTGGGCGAGCTTGTGTGACGCCACCGTGTCTTTCCAGGCGGAGCATCCTAATACGGCCTTTAACATAACGGTTGCGAGCGCTCGCGGACTTGTCGCCCAGGCGGAGGCGGGTGGTGCCGATGTTATTGTGGCAAATCGAACTATCCTCGAGTCCGCCGCCGGCGTGACCGTCGAATCGTGGAAAACCAGCACGTGGCACTACGTGGCCCGGGCGGGGCATCCGGTGTTTTTGCTGCCCGAGGCCGACCAGGGGTCGACAATTATCGAGTATCCCTTTGCCACCTACCATCTGCTGGAGAACGCCCACGGCACGTCGATGTCCGGGTCTCCTGCGCTGCGCGCGAACGACCACCTGATGCTCCTGCGCTACGTAAAGAGTTGCAATTGCTACACGACGATTAGCTCGGAAATGCTCGAGTATGCTGATAAACACGGCTTGCGCGTGGTCGGGGTGGACGGAGCCCACCAAACCGAGTTCGCGGTTGCCTATCCAAGCAACGGCGTGTTGAGCCCCGAGGCCGATTTGTTCCTAGAACATCTGAGAGGGCGGGAACGCCCTAGCTAAGTGTTCTCGGACTGGCTGAGATCGACGTACCACTCGGCGAAGCGGCTCGGGGTCCCGCTCGGGAAGGCTACGGAGATGCGTGCCCCGGCCAACAACCGCCGGCGGCTGAGGCATTAGGACCGGATTACAGGTTAACAAGCACCAGCGCGACTGCGGTGAGCGCCAGAGAGATCCACTCGAGGGGCCGTGGCTTATCGCGAAAGACTATCCACGCCCCGAGGACGATCAGAGCGATGCTGCCGGCGCTGAATACGGGAAAGGCAACCGCCGCCGGAATCGTCTGAAGGGCCGCGATTAAGAAAAACGAGGAGAACAGGTTGGGCACGCCTACGGCAACGCCCCACAGGACCTCGGTCCGTCTCGGTTTGATGCGGCGTGCGATCAAAAATGCAACGCTAACCACAAACGCCGTGCCAAAAAGCAACGCCAGGTAGATTGCCCGAATCTGGTCCGCGAAGTAGTACTCAAAGATCTTATTGGAGAACTCGGAAAGACCCATCGCCAAGAGCAACAAGAGAAGTGCAGGCCGAGCCGGGCCGATCCTGCGTTCGGCCTGTGAGACCACAATTGCGGCGAGGGCCACGGCGAGACCAACCCACTGGAGGTTGCTGGGCAGTTCTTTCCACAGGAAGATCGAGAGCAACATGGGGACGAGCACGCCGAGCTTGCCGTACATGCCGGCGGTGCCCGCGCCGTGGTCCGTTACGGCTCGCTGATACAGGATAAGGGCGAGAAAAAACATCACACCTGCGGCGCCGCCGAGGAGTATCGCGGGGAAACCCAAGCCCGCGGCGCCTACACCGGCCACGACGTCCGCGGTCGAGGCGCCTACACCGGCCGCGAGGTCCGCGGTCGAGGCGTCGGCGAGTGAGGCGCCGGCGAGTGAGGCGCCGGCGAGTGAGGCGCCGGTGTTCTCAGTCGGCGGTGCCGCCGCCTGTATACGACTGAGATCAGTTATCCACAGCACCAGCGCCACAATAGTGGCGGTGGCGTAATTGGCCGCGGTTACCACAAGACGCCGGTAGCCCCGGGCGCCGGTGTGACGAAAGATGATGCCAAGAGAGGCACTGGAAGCAACCGCCAAAAGAAGAGCCGTCATAGTACCTGCCTTTCTACCGCAGGTTCCCGCTGTTTCCAAGACCCGCCCCTCTTGCTCGCAGGCGACGGCTACGCTACGCTATCTCGGACTCCCATCTATGATCGAGTTTGACAAGGTCACGATAGAAGCCGGCGGGACGCGGATACTCAAAGAGGTGAGCTTTTGTGTCCACGAAGGCGAGAAGCTTGTTATAACCGGTCCCACAGGATGTGGAAAATCGACGGTGCTTACAACGCTCCTCGGGGCGTATCGATCGGCCGGCGGGGCCGTCCGCTATCGTGGACGGTCGCTAGATCCCTCGTCGATCCATGAGGTGCGGCGCGAGGTCGCCTACGTCGGTCAGGAGCCGGTGCTCGGCGACGGCAGCGTTCGAGAGGCCTTGGAGATACCCTTTACCTTCGAGACCAACCGGCGGAAGCGCCCCACGGACGGGGATATCGCCGAGGCGATTGCGGCCGTGGCTCTCGATCCCGCAATCCTCGATTCGTCCACAGGCGACATCTCCGGTGGAGAAAAACAGCGCGTGGCAATCGCCCGGGCGCTGTTGCTTCAGCGCAATGTCTTTGTGCTGGATGAGCCAACCTCCGCGCTCGATTCGGACACCGCGGACATCGTTTTACGACGGCTTCTGCGGGACGGCGCCACCGTGCTCGCCGTCTCCCACGATCCGCGCCACGTTGAGTTGTTTTCGCGAGTTTTGCGTATGGAGGGAGGGCGCATTATCGAGGACCGATCAATCCACGGCGGCGGCCCACCTGCCTGCACCGACGGGCAGGGCGGAACGGACGAGGGGCGACCGTGACAACCATCGATGTTTCCCTCGGGGGGCTTGCCGCCGTCTATGCCATGGTGGCCTTGCCGGCGATCCTCATCGTCGCTTTTCGCCTTGGGCTGCTCAAAGAAGGTGCGCTCTCGATCGTCCGCATGACCGTGCAGCTCGTGCTGGTCGGTCTCTACCTCGGGCTTTTGTTCGACCTCAATCACCCGGCTCTGAATCTGGCATGGGTGTTGGTGATGATAGTGGTAGCCACGACAAACGTCGTGAGAAGCGCCGGCCTTCGCCTTCGCGTGATGTTTCTCCCCGCCCTCGCAGGTGTGGCGGTAAGCACACTGATTGTGCTTACCGTGATGATTGTCGCCGCTGTTCGTCCGGAACCGATCTACGACGCTCGCTACCTCATTCCCATCGCAGGCATGCTCTTGGGAAACTGTATGCGAGGGAACATTATCGCCCTCGAGCGATTCTACGTGGGGACTCGGTCGGACGAGCGAGCCTACAGGACCTCGATCTTTATCGGGGCGACAGTCCTGGAGGCGACCCGGCCGCAGATGCGACTCGCCCTGAGGGCTGCAATCGGCCCGACCATCGCAACCATGGCGACGATGGGCATTGTGTCGCTCCCCGGCATGATGACGGGGCAAATTCTCGGCGGCTCCGATCCGCTTACTGCCATTAAGTATCAGCTTGCGATTATGGTGGCGATTTTGGTGACGGTGACACTGGGTGCCTACCTCAATGTCCGGATGAGCATGGGTGCGGCCTTCGACGACTATCAGATGCTCGACCGATCGATTTTTAGCCGCTCGAAGTGACGGGTCGGCGTGCGGTGCCGCTGCAGAGGATCCGACGCTCACCGTTAGTGATAACCTCGGGCTTGATCACGCCCGGTCGTGATCAATACAAGGCGACCATTAATCCGGTAGGCATATGGCTCGCTCCTACGCGGCTACCGCCACGGCAGCTTCCACGTGCTGGTACGGACACCGCTTTCCATAAGCTGCTTGAAATACGCTTCCTGGAGCTCTTTTTTGTGGTGTGCCGCCTCCGGGCTGTTCCAAAGATTGTTGTTTTCTTCGGGATCAGACTCGAGATCAAAGAGCTGACCTTCGTTGTCATCGATAAATCCCACCAGCTTCCACCTCGTTGAGCGCACCATGTAGAGCAGCTCGGTTCCGTGGAGATTGGTGTCGGGACCCTGTTCGGCGAACACGTACTCGCGACCGGCTGCGGCCTGGGAAGCGCCTCCTCGTATGGCGTGCAGCATGGACTGCGCCTCAAACCACGTCGGAACCTCGACCCCCGCGAGCTCGAGGATGGTGGGGCCGACATCGAACAGCTGCCACAGCGAATGGATGCGCTTGCCGGCCGCCGGACCCCGCCCGTCATGGTTGCCTTGGCCGCTCGGCGACCACACGATCACCGGCATTCGTGTGATGGTATCGTACATCGTCCACTTCTGGCTGTGGCCGTGGTCGGACAGGCAGTCGCCGTGGTCGGAGGTGAAGATCACCACCGAATTCTCCAGGTAGCCGTTTCGCTCTAAGGCGGAGAGAATCTCCCCAATCTTCTCGTCGATCATGGTGATATTTGCCAGGTAGAAGGCTCGAAGGCGGTGCCGCTCGGCCCGGGTCGGCTCGAGCTTATGGACGACGGAGTCGTGATCCACCTCGGCATTGTGGTTGCGCATGTTCTTGAAGACGCGGGGCTGACTGTCGAGGTCGTCTTGTGATACATCCGCCAACGGCAAGTCTTTGCTCATGTACCGCTTGGCGTAGCGTGGTATGGGGTCGTAGGGAGGGTGGGGACCCGGAAAGCCAACCTGTAGGAAGAGCGGTTGTGTTTGCGGATAGGTGTCGAGCCACCAGCACGCCAGATTACCGACAAAAAAGTCGGAGTGCAGGTGGTCCGGCAGCTCCCACTCAAACGCACCAAGGCTGTTCTTGTAGTCGGCGCGTTTTCTGTACAGCTCCCGCTGTGGCTTTACAAGCCCATGTGCCGCGACCGCCTTGTCCCACTCGTCGAAGTAGTAGCGCCCCTGCATGTAGCGGTCTTTGTTCTCGACCACGTAGCGCTCGTGGAAGCCGGCGGGAGTACCGTAGGGCTCGGTGTGCATCTTGCCGATATTCACGCAACGGTAGCCGGCGGTAGCGAGTTGCTCCACCCACGTCCGGGACCAGCCGTCGCCGTTGCGGTACACGCCGCTCGAGTGCGGATAGAGGCCCGTAAAGAGGCTCGCCCTAGAGGGCACGCACGATGGAGCGGTGACATGGCAGTTGGTAAACGTTGTGCCCTCGTTCACCAGCCGGTCCAAGGTGGGCGTATCCATGTAGTCAAAGCCGAGCGCGCCGATCGTGTCGAAGCGCTGTTGGTCGGTGATGATTAGGATGATGTTGGGTTGTTGTGCCACTCGTGTCCTCCATTGATTAAGTGGGCGAAGCGCCGCCTTGCCGCGCGGAGCGCAACAGCGTTGTTCGTCTGCGCATGATATACTAGCCGTATGGACCGGTCAGTGCTACTATCTCACCTTCGGCGCACGCATTTTTCGGAAGGTGATCGAGGCAAGGCGCAGGCTGAGGCGCGAGGCATTGCCGCGTTTCTCAAGCAGCGCTACCCCGTGCGAGTTTGGGGGATAGGCTCGGCATTTGCCCGCGATCGCACGTTTCGACAAGACTCGGACATCGATCTTCTTGTTGAGGGCATTCCGCCGGGAGATTTTTTCGCGGCAACGGCCAAAGCCGCGGACTTGGGTAGCTTCCCTGTGGATATTGTTCCACTTGAATCGGCGATGCCGGAGTTCTTGGATCTGATTTGGCAGGAGGCGGTCGAGCTATGAGATCCGAGGAGATACTCGCCAAGCGACTCGCGTCGGAAATTAAGGTCGAGCTGGCTGCGCTAAGACGACTATTGGACGAGCTGTCGAACGCACCGGCCGGTCGCGACGTTTTTTCGCTCCGTGGCCGAGCATCAATCCTTCACGACGTATACACGGCCGTGGAGCGCGTGTTTGTCAGGGTAGCCGAGGAGCTCAACGGCGGCGTTCCGAAGGGGGACTCGTGGCACCGGCAGCTTCTCCTGGATATGACCTTGGAGGTCGCCGGTGTACGGCCGGCCGTCATCTCACCCGTTCTCGCGGACAAGCTCTCTGAGCTCCTCCGGTTCCGACACGTTTTCAGAAATGTGTACGGCTTTGTGCTCGAAGCAAAGCGTCTCGAGTTGTTAGAAAGCGAATGCCCGCGAGTCGTGGACGGTTTTGTAACAGAGGTCGAGGGCTTTTTGGCGTGGATGACGGGAACCCCGGGCAACACAGAGTGACGGGCGTTTTTCCTCGTCGAGTGCGGTCCCGTTTAGGCAGGACCGCGCCTCCGGCCGCCATGCGCCAATCGGCGGCAGGGGTGGTGGTCGCCGCCTAATCCACCGCCGGAGCCGTCCGGCCGGTGACTCACAAACGGCTCAAACAGGGTTTGCCGCATAAGGTCTGGTATGCCTCGAACCTGGTCCGTCCCGCTCAGAACGCCATCCGCGCCCAGCCGGGTTCCGGATCGGGCTCGAGACCGAGGATCTCACGCGCACGCTTCACGTAGTACCGGTAGAGCTCGATGGGCGTCCCGTTGGGAATGCGGTGATCGAGACCGAAGACGACCCCACCCTCGCGCATGAGCGGCTGCAGCTTGTACTCGAGTTCGGCATCCACCGCTGCGCGGGAAGTGCGCGGCGCAAACTTGTCGATCCCGCCCACGAGCTTCAGTTGCATGCCGTACTTCTTGCGGAGCGCGACCATGTCGGTGCCCGCAGCCGGTTCGTTCGGCAGCACCGAGTTCACCCCGCCGCGAAGGAGCGAGTCGATGATCGGGTCGATGTTGCCGTCGGAGTCGAGTTGGAAGATCTGAGCGTCAACCTCCACCTCCTCCCATGCGGCGTGATAGTACGGCCCGATGAACTCGTCCATGATGTTCGGTCCGACGAGCGGACCGCTCTTTCCGGCGAAGTCTTCGTGCACGCTCAGCTGGTCGACGGTCACCTCGGCGACGATGCGCGAGAGGATCTCATGGTTGAGCTCGCGAAAGGCGTCGAGCATGTCGCGGATGAGATCGGGCTGCGTGTAGAACGAGACGCACGCCTCCTCGTCGCCCATGAGCTCGCGGATCTGATCGTAGCCTCCGACGATGTGCGTCACGACGAGCGCACCGTCGCCGCGCGCCGCACGGACGCGGTCGGCCCAACCGTCGGCAAACCGCGCTTCGTCGAACCTGTAGTGCGACTTCATGCGCGCCCAGTCGGCCTCGGTCTTCACCGGAAAGTCGAGCGGGAGCGCGATCGTGGCCTTCCCCTTGGAGAGCTTCATCCGACGGCCCATCGCGTCGCGGACGATCCGGGTCTCTTTATTGTCCTCGAGGACGACTTCCTCCACCGGGGGCCAGAAACCGGTCGCCACCTCGACGCCCGTGCGACGGACGTGATCGAAACCGAAGGCGGTCAGTTCGACCTCGGCTTCGCTCGCACCCTGCTCGCGCCACTCGTCCTCGAGCCCCACAAGCGGCCCGAAGAGCTCGACGAGCATCGGACGCTCGGTATCGCGCCCGTTCATGTAGTCGAGGTACTTGTCACGCATCCATTCCATCGTCTCTCCCTTCGGTCGTCTCTCGCCATCGCCGGGCGGTCGCTCAGCAGCTCACGTCCTTGCCCTCGTCTCCGAAGATCCCGAGTCGATACTCCGCGGCGACCTTCTCTGCCGACCTGCCCACGTAGTGGTACTGGAGCGCCCATCGCTGCTGCTCCGTCCGATTCGTCGGCGTACCGTGCGGGATCTTCGCGTCGAAGATGACCAGATCTCCGGCCTGCATCGGAAGCGAGATCGGACGCGCACCGGCCATCTCGGTGTCGCATATCTGCCAGTCGCGCCGTTTGAAGTGGACGATCGGTCCATTCTTGTGCGCGCCGCGAAGCATGAACATCGCACCGTTCTCTTCGTTCACCTCGCCGAGCGCAATCCAGACTCCGCATACGCGCGTCTCGAGCGGAAGATCGAAATAGGCATGATCCTGGTGCCAGGGCTTCTCACGCCCGCGTGGAGGCTTCACGAGCGCCATGCTCTGGAAGACGCGCGTTGGTTCTCCGGCGAGCGACTCAACCGCATCGCGCAGCGGCTGGTAGTTCGCGACCGCCTTCAGAACGGGGTGCGTCTTCGTGAAGCCCATGAACTTCCGCACGAGGCTCGCGCGCGTTTCGGGGGGTATTCGCTCCATCGCCGCGAGTCGGGCCTCATCCGAAGCGTCGTCGAGATCGCCCTCGGTCGCCTCTTCGAGAACCGAGCGGAACGCGGCCTCGTATGCGACAGTCGCGCACTCGGCGTCCGCGGCTCGCGACATCGTCCTCAGCTCCTCGAGCGCGGGCTTCCAGATCTCCTCGGGTATCGCCCTGCCTACCACGAGAAATCCATCGCGATCGTAGCGTTCGATCGCCTTGTCATTCCAGTCGTTCCAACCGTCTATCGCGTCCGCGCTTCCAAAGCTGCGGTAGAGTTCGGGAGCATGGTCGGCTACCGGTCGTTCGAAAACTATGCTGCCTGTCATCGTGCCTCCTGAGGGAAGGGTGCATGAAACCAGGGCGCAAAGGCATAGACGCGCAGAATCATTTCATGTAAAAATCGAAACAAAATGACCGGCTTGGGGACCGACGTATCGATCAACAGTGCCGCTCGCTTTCACTGTGCCCCGGACTGGAGCTGGGACACCGGGCGTCATCCAATAACCGATCGGGATCTCTGGGCTGTTCTCGCGGGCATCGGATCGCTGCGGATCGGCCGGACGCGCTTCCCGCTCAGCCGCGGCGACGTCTTCGTCCTCGGCGGGCGGGTACGAGCGACTCATGAGCCGAGCGACCCGCTCACGGTCGTCGCCGTCCACTTCGACGGCGGCGGCGAGCTGCCGACGCATACGCGGATCGCGCCGATCGAGTTTCTCGCCGGCGTTCTCGATCGACTGCTGCGTGCAAGGCTGCGGGGGGATGGGGAGGCAGCGGCGAAATGGCTCGCGGTCGCGCTCGCCGAGGTACGTGAAGTCGGTTCGGGATCGCGCCCCGACTCGGCGCGTGAGCTGGTCGCCTCGCTCGCCGACCGCATCCGCGAGCGACCGGGCGACGACTGGCGGGTAGCCGTGCTCGCCGAGCAGGCGCATCTGTCGACTCAGTACCTTGGGAGACTTTTTCGCGAGCAGACCGGAAAGCCGCCGAAGGAGTACGTGCTCGAGGCGCGGGTCGAGGCCGCGCGGGCGTACCTGCGCGGCTCGTCGCTGCCGGTGAAGCGAATCGCCGATGAGCTCGGCTTCCACGACGAGTTCCATTTTTCGCGCAGCTTCAAACGGCGTGTCGGAGTGAGCCCGGCACGGTACCGGGCGGCTACTCCGTGAGCCAGGCTCGAACGCCCGTCTCGTCTCCATTTTTGTCGATCAGCCCGAAACTGCCCTTGTAGTCCCAGTTGGCCCAGGCAATCTCGAGCTCACGAAAGACCGACGCGATATCGCGGTACCATGCCTCGCGAATATCGCCCGGAGTCTGTTCGTAGCATCCAAACTCCCCGCAGTAGAGCCGGTGGCCGGTTTCGTCGGCAACCTGGCGTGGGATCGACATATCGGCCTTCATGACGCCGCGGTCGAAGTTGCGATTCTCCGACTCATAGGAAATGTTATCTCCGAGCGCAAGCGCAAAACAGCAGTCCAGGCTATTGCACGAAAACGCCGCGACGGCTGAGGTACTCTATCCGATATCAGAGCCACCGGGGGCTATACGAGGGGGCACGTGCGCCAAATGAGGAAAGTAGTGCGCCTGGAGACCAAACGAGTAGATTCATTCGAGATCGCGAAACCGAGAGATGTTCCATAGCATCAATGCGAGCGATCCGGCAAACAAGCCAACCGGGGCGGCAAGGGCTTCGCGCGGAAAGCTTTTTTCGTGCACGTAGTGGATAAACATGACAAAACAGGAGATGCCGAAGAGGATCACGTCCGCGGTCAACACAGCGATATACACCACTTCACCCTCGGAGTAGAGGCTGCAGCACACCACAAAGCACATGATCATGATAATCGCGCACACATAGAAGCCGCGGAGGAAGTGCATCTTTCGGGTCCTCTTCCGGAGGGTAAAGAGGTGCCAAAGTATTCCCGTTGTGATAAGCAGGCTGCCGAGGAAGCCCACTAA
>CAZFLD010000019.1:0-62137 GCA_964519835.1 uncultured Spirochaetales bacterium | reverse complement strand
GAAAAAAAGCCCCGCGAGGTGGTCCGTCACGAGGTTTTCCGAGGCAAGGTGGTACTTAGACACCCCCGGAAAACGGTAGGGTCAGAAGCAGTTCGGGTGTCTATGAAATCGGGGAAGCTCCAGTATCAGGCTGCGCAGCTCGGCAGAATGATAGGTCGTTGTGCACCGACGGCAGCAGCTCACCGTTTCATGCGCGATAAACTCTCCTATCGCCAGAGTGGCCGCTCTCTTGCCGGGGCGGGTCTTCAGTACCTGTAGCGGTTCATGACAGACCGGACACGCCCGTTCTTCGGCTCTGAAGTGGATCACTAGCGGAGTGGGGAACAGCTGCGCGGCAGTTACACCAAGCAGCATGTGGTCGATGATCCGGCGCAGCACACTCACGATTGCGTCTTCAGTTTTTTTTTACCCCATACCGGTCGAACAGCGCGAGAACGGTATCGGCATCCACCGCGTGCCCCTTGCCTTGAAGCTGCTGCACAAGCTCATCCACACTCAGCCGCGGATGATGGATCAGCTCGACAAGAATGAGTATCGCCTGTGCGTCGGAGGGCAGCGCATCGGCGGAAGGCTCAGGAGGGTATCTGTTACGCCGTTGGCGTGTGTATACCTGTTCATCACAGGAGAAGTACACGATATCTCTGCCGTGTCGTTCCTTTGTTATGCCCGGGATTTCCTTGAAGTGCGCCAATAGCGAATTCGGATTCTCGCCGAGAACTTCCGCCAGCTCGGTATTCGACAGCCCCTTTTCAGATAACCGTACGAGATGAACTACCGTCTGTTTGCAGCTACCGTGCTTCGAAAAGGAAGCACCCCGGTAGTGCCACAACCCCTTCTTGTCAAAGACAGGGACTGAGGGAAGCGCATAGTAGCGGTTGTTACGATTGTAGCTCGTGAGCGCGCGCCATTGTTTCAGCCGTCGTCGAGCGGTAACGGGAGAACAGCGTAGAAGCTGCGAGAGCTGATCAATCGTGAGAATCTTCTTCTCACGAAAGAAGGCCAGGACCGTCTCTTCACTGGAATCCGGGTGATGTGGCATGGGAGCACCCCTTGATTAAGTTTCTATACTCAATGCAGACATTGCTCTAATCTTGAAACCTTATCACACAAATTTCCCAAAGGCTATCGGTTTCGAGGCATTTTCGGCCAAAAAACGCGGTTCAAGAGTACCTCAGTTGATCAAGTGTCAATTATGCGGGGTTGGTGACGTGTTGCTGGCCAGCGGTTTATACTACGTCCAACCGGATTTTGTTTTCATAGCGTTCCTCGCCGGCCATCCGTCGGAAGTCGGGGATAGGTATGTCTGTCGTCACAGGCTCCGGGAGATAGAAGAAACCGACCGGAGTGTGCGTAGCCCGGGCCGGCCACTCCCTCTACCTGCTTGACGGTGGGATGCTTCACGCCATCGATCCACTCGTCCCAGTTCGGGAACAGACGATAGAGTCTTTCACTTCCGATCCCGGATCGTTCCGCTGCCCAGTTGAGCACGTCGCTTGTAACTGGGACCCGTACGACTGCCACCGCTACTTCTCCTTATCAGCCTGATCCAACCACCGATCAATCGTCTCTTTCCGGAACCGCCAATGCCGACCTACCTTCTGGCTCGGTATCTGTCCCTCCCTCACAAGCTTATACAGCGTGGACTTCGGAATCTTCAGATAGGCAGCGAGTTCATCGATCGTCAGGACTTCGCCTGGTTGGTTCACGGGGCGTCTCCCGACACCGGGGCCACCGGCATCTGTACGTAGCTATCGGTAGTGTACAATAGGTGATAGTTATTCGCAAGCTCGATTCATTGTAATGGAGATATTTGGATCTAGAAACTCTCCTCCGTCGTCTATGAACAAGCTTCGCTCGGCAAGGTGCTCAATGGTACTACATTGATTAGTACTTGGTTGCTGAGGTGAGCTTCTGCACGGCCGAGAATCCATGCCGTACCTCTAAAATATACCCTTGCACACAAACGTGTCTAGTGGTATATTTTGGTATCAAGGAGTAAATCCATGGACACCGCGACTCTCGCCGCAAACCTCAAGCGTTTGCGGGGGGCAAGGAAAATGAGCCAGCAAGCTCTATCCGATGTATCCGGCGTGTCTTTGCCCGCAATCAAGAACATAGAAGGCCAGCGCAGTACTCCCCGCGCCAACACCCTCATGCAACTGAGTCAGGCCTTGGACGTACGTTTCCAGGAGTTTTTCCGCCCGGCGAGCACCTTAAAACGGGTCAGGTTTCGATCAAAGAAGCACATAGCCACCCGTGAGCAGATCCTCAGCAATGTAGCTCGTTGGCTCGATGACTACTCGGGCCTGGAGGAGATACTTGGAGACCGGCCATCCTACGTGCTCGAATCAATCAATGCGTCAAAACCCGAGAGACGCAACCCGGTCTCCCTTGCGGCTCGTGCACGTGTAGCGTTCGAGCTCGATCCCGATGAACCGATCCACGACATATGCGGCTTGCTCGAACATGCCGGAGTGAAGCTCAACCAATACCCGTTCTCTTCAGACACCTTCTTCGGGCTATCGGTTGGTCCGGACGACGGTGGTCCTGCAATCGTCGTAAACACCTGGGGCAGGATTAGTGCCGAGCGTCAGATCTTCAGTGCTGCGCATGAGCTCGGTCACCTGATCATGCATCTCGGAAGTTTCGACGCCGACGACGAGAGTGAAGACAAAAAGGAGGAAAAGGAAGCCGACCTATTCGCGAGTCACTTTCTCATGCCAAAGGAAGGCTGCGATCGAGAGTGGGAAGAGACCTCCGGACTTCCGTTCCCGGATAGAGTTATGAAGGTGAAACGCATCTTCCGCGTTAGCTACAAGACCGTGCTCTTCCGCCTCATTGAGAAGGACGCAGTAGACAAGTCAATCTGGAAGCGATTCAAAGCGATCTATGAACAGCGATACAGACGGAACCTGCCATTCAAGGAAGAACCGTTCTCCGAAGGAGCGGAACCATTCGGCATGAGCTCGATCGACTTCGTTGGAGATCGACTAAGCCGATTGACCCGCGAAGCTGTCGAGGGAGACAAGATATCGGTCTCGCGCGCCGCAGAAATCCTCGGTCTTTCAGTCGATGAGATGATGGACCGGCTTGAAGAGTGGGAGTCGATTGATTGACCGAGACTGGTCGTGACCCAATCCCGCTGCTCATTCTCGACGCATGCGTTCTGATTGATTACATCAAGGCGGAGCCCGCTCTGTTCGGAATCATCGCCGGCAGCGTAGACCCCGTACACGTCGTCAGTACTGTGTATGAAGAAGTGGTTCAGCTGACCTCGTTACAGCACATGGCTGATCTCGGGATCTCACTTGTCGAACCGGAAATCGAAGATGCCTTCGAGGCCACGCTGATGATGGGTAGCACATCCTTCCAGGACAACATCTGCCTTCTGACGGCCAAGCGACGCGACATGACATGCGTCACGAACGACAGGAACCTACGGAAAGCGTGTTCAGAGCAGGGCGTACCGATCATGTGGGGACTGGAGCTACTGCTTGAGCTCGTTCGATCTGGAGGAATTGATCACAAGAGCGCTACTGAAATCGGCAGACGGATCCATGAGAACAATCCGCGCCATATTCCGCCGAAGGTCCTCGCCGATTTCGAGAAGAAGCTTTCGTCGAGTTAGCTATCTCTCGTCGCTTCCTGCGGCGTCACACTGCCTTCCTATTCGCCAGCAACCGCTCCTGCGCATCGATGATCGGCTGGAAATCCTCGTCGCGGATGTGCGTGTAGTGATCCGTCATCGCGGTACTCGAATGCCCGATGTACGCCTGGATCAAGAAATCGGGAATACCGGCCAGCCGCATGTACGTGTTCGCGTAGTGCCGAAGGCTGTGAAATACGAGACGCCGTTTCTTCCGCTCGGCCTCGGAGATCTCGATCGCCTCGAGAGCGTCGTAGAACGAGTCGAGAATACCCCGATTGTTCGTATACGGCTTACTCCGATCGCCGGAATAGAAGATGAAGTCATCCTCCCGCTTGAAGGGCGAGCTCTTCATGAACTCCAGAAGCTCTTCACGAAGTAATGGCGCAATCGGGAGCGGACGCTTGCCGGCACGGCTCTTCGGTTCCTTAAGGCCGTACCCCATCTCCCACGACTCCTCGACCTTCGTATCTTTGATGATGTGCCTCCGCCTGAGTGCGACCACTTCCATCTGCCGCATGCCGGTGAGGGCGGACACCTTGGCGATGAGATAGTCGCGAGGATTCGGCCAGTTCTCCGGACCCTCGATCAACTTGAGCGTCTCATCCGGCGTGAGTACCCCGCGCTCCGGGCCGTCCTCGATAGTGAATCCTACTTCGAGGCACGGATTGCTCGCGACCAGGCCCTCCCGCTTCGCCTGACCGAATACGTGTCGAAGACAGATAAGCATATGGTTGATTGACCGTGGGCTCAAAGGGCGTTCGTCTTTGGGACGATCGTCTCCTGAATATTTGGCACCCTTGTCCTTGTAGGCCGGTAGATCGCACCTCGGCGTCTCGAGCATGTAGTCGATCCACTGCTCAATGTCCTCGGAGGTGAAGCTCGAAAGGCGCTTGTCCCCGAAGTACGGGATGAGGTGATTCTTCAGGAATGCATTCATCTTGTCCGCGTGGGTGTGCCCCATGTTGGTCAGCCCGAGTTTGCGACTGCTCTTCCGCTGCCCGGTCCGCGCACGTTTCACATAGGTTCCTTCCCAGTCAAAGAAACCGTCGGCGTACTCGCTGAACTTAACGTTCTCACGAACGACGACGTTGCCGTCCATGATCTCCTTCATGGCCCAGCGCTTCGCCGCATCTCGACTGGTCTGCCCCGAAGATCGCCCCGGAAGCCACTCGCCGTCGGGTCCGCGGAAACGAACATAGATCATGGATTTTCCCTTCTTGCGCGCCCGGGGATACAGACTAAAGAGGAGTTCGGTGTGTCGCACGACGTCTACCCTCCAAATCAAGCGTAGCACAAGTCCGACCAAAATGCTACACCATGCTACAGTTGGAGGTTTTGGAGGCGACTTGCCGATCTCAGCGCACCGGCCGATAATCAATAAGTCTTTCTCCAGAAATATTTTACATTGCCGAAGGCGGGACTTGAACCCGCACGACCCTTACGGGTCAGGGGATTTTAAGTCCCCTGTGTCTACCAATTCCACCACTCCGGCGATACGGAGTCGGCCGGCTTCTACGGCCGCCGTCCATGGCTCACGTTGAACCGATAGTGTACGAGGCGGTTTATGTGTGGTCAACGTGCGCGTCGCGGGCGTCGCGTTAAGAGTAAGATGCGGCGCCGGCGGCCTCGGTTGACGTGCCCCCTCTGGAGGCGCGTTTTTGGGTGTCCGCCGTCCGGGACGGTACGGCAGATTTCAACGCGACCCCCGAGAACCTACCCGAGTCGGGGAGCAACTCCTCCGTTTCGCCTGGTGCTCGAGCTCATCTTCGAGAACCTACCCGAGCACAGGCGTAACGCGATCTGCCAAAGGCCGTGGACCTGCCGTTGGTGACCGTCTTGTACTCCACCACCACCCCCCCCGCATAGATACCTCCGGCTTTTGGACCACCGAGCGCGACGCGCGTGGAACCCCGTCGGCCCGGTGCGTGCGCCGGCCATGGGAAACGTGGTACAAAGGGAACCGGAGGCAACGTGGCCGAGAAGTCAAGCAGTGCAAACACACCTATCCCGACGGACGTACAGGTACTCGAATCCGCGCGGCGGCTGAAGTTGTCGGGATTGCCGTTTGAGCCCCGAGTGGGCTGTTTTGTGTGGGATCCCGACGGCTACATCCAGCCTGATTCGCCGTTCCCTCATCGTGTGTACATGATCCTGAGTCTGCATCGATTTCTCCAGATCTTCAAAACTGAGCGCGCGATCGCGGAACAGGTGATCTGGGTCCCGACGGAACACCAGACGCGCCGATTACTCCGTGAAGCCGGACCAGATGTTGAGATCATAAGAGACTTACAGGCCTACTTGGATCTGCTCGTAACATCCGGATAGCTACGTGTCGCATCCGTGTAGCCACCGGAGGGCCGATCCTCCTTCCCACTCGGCCGTCACGCGGCTATGTTTTTGACGTGGTAAACCTCAAAGGCGAAGGTGGCGGCTTGCTGATATGCTTATTTGCGGTCGTGCTTTCTATCCCCGCGGCCGTCGCGGGCGCCCAGACCGGGCCAAGACCGATCTGCACCCAACGCAGCCCCAACAAGGACTGGTACCGTCTGGACGAAGTCGCGGTCGGCGGCGTCTTTGAAACGGGCCTCTGGGCCCTCGGGTGGGACCGGACCGAGTTTTCCACAACCCTCTACCCCCCGCCTCGAAACAGTCCCAAACCGCCTGAGCCGGAGGATTTTGCGACCGAGGCCGCCTATCGCGCGGCCCTTTCCGCCCACAGCTGTACCTATAGCGCATTCTCCGCCACGGACGGGGACGTGGCATCCGCCTGGTTTGAACACGCGCCGTGGTACGGCGCGCAGGAAGTGATGGTGTTCCCGTATCGCGACGGAGCACGGCTCGAGATCTTTGGCGGGTACGGCGGAAGCGAGCAGTACTTCTTGCTTAACAGCAGACCCAAGCGGGTGAGGCTTACGATCCTCGAGCCGGGGGTCGTGATTCCGGCCGAGCGCGACGTACGTGTCACGTCATTTCGGGTGGCGGGCAGGGGAGAAGTGGAGCTTGCCGACCTATTTGATTTCCAGCCCCTATCGGTACCCGGCTACTCGCTAAGCGTCGGCGATCGCCTGACCGAAATGGCGGGACGGTACGCGACGATTCACGGTGCGGAGCCTGGCGTCCAAACCGCACTCGAGGGCGTCGGCCGGCTTCTCTACATCGCATTAGAAATTCTCGACTACTACAAGGGCGATGAGTGGGACGATAACGCGGTGGCCGAGATCCGCGAGCTGCGCTAATCGCGCGCGGACCGCCGACCCCGCTACTTTTCGATTTTTATCGTCACGTCGGTGGGCAGCGCCAATCCCGCCGCGACCTCCGCCGCTTTAAAAAAGGACGAGTAGATCGGGCAGGCGGTGTGAGGCAGGTGTTTGGCCAGCGTCTTGTATATGCTGGTGTCAGCAGGTTTTTTGAAGATCTCCTCGTAGGCGTTTATGTCTTCCATCTCAGCAGCGGCCTTTGTTATGTGGGGACAGCTCGACTTTACCGAGAAGCCTACGGTTATCCCCTCGTCCGTCTCGGCGACGACGGTTGCCTCGATGGTAGCGTCAAAACCACAGACCCCTGCCTTAGTAGTTACCTTTGCCATGTTCTCTCCTTTAGGTCGCGTGGCACGCGACGTTTAATTCTATCGCGGCAGCCACAGTGTAGGCTCGATGCTCCTACTCCTCGCTTGCTGCTTTCTCGAAGAAGGCCCCGAAGATCTTCGCGGCATCATCGGGCTCCGTAAGCGCATCGGTAGTAGCCTGGTCGATGAGCTCCGCCGGGATCTCCTCGAGAAAGCGCGAGGGCTCGCAATCCACCACCGACTGCATACTTTTGCGTGTCCGACAGCTTGTCAAGTAGAGGCGTCTCTTCGCACGCGTGATCGCGACGTAGAAGAGTCGCCGCTCCTCCTCGATGTTCGCGGGATTCTCTTCAATCGCCCGAGCATGCGGCACGATGTTGTCTTCTACCCCGGCGACAAATACCAGCTCGAACTCGAGACCCTTTGCGGCGTGCATCGTCATCAAATTGACTTTGCCGTTGTCCGTTTCTTCGGGCTCATCTTTACCTTGAAGACTAATTCGATTGAGATAGGCAAAAAGACTGGTGTCAAAGCTGTCCGGATCGTTCTCAAAGTCACGAAGTGACTCAACGAGTATCTCCGCATTTCGGAACTTAAACCGCGCCACCTTGTCGTTGTGGTGATTGTCCGAAAAGAGGTGTGTGTAGTAATCGACCTCACCGACAAGGTCCCGCAAGGCATCGGCAATGGAACCCTTGCCCAAAAACGGACTGCGATACTTCTCCACAAGCTCGAGAAACGACGAGAGGTCGGCCAATGCGGGCGCACCCAGAGTCCCCGGCTCGCCGTTTACCAACAGAGAGGCGGCTGAACAAAGCGAAATGTCGCGCTCCCGCGCAAATGCCGAAATCACCTCGATCGTCCGCTTGCCGATCCCACGGCGCGGGGTGTTGGAGCATCGAAGAAAAGACACATCGTCGTCGTGATTGGCGATTACTCGCAGGTAGGCGAGAAGATCCTTCACCTCGGCGCGGGCGAAAAAGCTCGTGCCGCCGGTAACGACATAGGGAATGTTGCGACGCAAGAGCTCCTCTTCGATCGGGCGCGTTAAGTGATTCGCCCGCACGAGAATGCCGATCTCCCCGTACGGGACACGATCGCGAACGGCGTGGGTGCGGAGCGTGTCGGCGATAAAGTCGGCCTCGCTCTGTTCGTTCTCCGGGTAGCACAGTTGAATCTGATGTCCCCCCGCCACACCCGTCCACAGCTCTTTGCCTTTGCGGTTTTTGTTGTTGGCAATAAGCCGATTGGCGGCGCCGAGGATCGTGGATGTCGATCGGTAGTTCTGCTCGAGCTTGATCTCCACCACGCCGGGGTAGTCCCGCTCGAAGCGCTCGATGTTTTCGTAGTTCGCTCCGCGCCAGGAATAGATCGACTGGTCGTCGTCTCCCACAACACAGACGTTTTTGTGTTTGCTCCCAATCGCATGGAGCAGTTCGTATTGAATCCGGCTCGTGTCCTGAAACTCGTCCACGAGAAGGTAGCGATACCGGTCCTGCACAGCATGGCGCACCAAATCGTTTTCAGAAAGCAACCGCAACGGCAGGAGAATCAAGTCGTTGAAGTCGACGGCGTTGTAGACCTGCATGTGGCTGTCGTAGTCCTCGAACAGGCTCCGATACCGTTCGGCAAAGGGATCCCAGGGCTTTAGACCGGTCTTGAGGTCCGAGAACAGGTGCACAAGCTTCTGCGGCTCGGCAGGCTCGAGGTGGAACTTTTGCTCACGCGCGATGGACTTGATCAGCGCGGCCTGGTCCGCTGCGTCATAGATACTAAAGTTTGATCGATAGCCGAGAGACGAGATGTGGTCGCGGAGCAGCCGCACCCCAAAGGCATGAAACGTGGACACAACCAAGTGTTTTGGCTTGTAGCCCAACAACCCACGTACACGATGGCCCATTTCGCGAGCGGCCTTGTTGGTAAACGTAAGAGCCAGGATCGCGGACTGAGGGATTCCTTGGCTCAGCATAAATGCAATTCGATGTGTGATTACCCGCGTCTTCCCTGAGCCTGCACCGGCGAGTATAAGGAGCGGGCCGTGTATGGTACTAACGGCCTTTTCTTGCGGGGGGTTGAGTCCTGACAGGATGTGCATGGAGATTGGTATCCTACAGACTCATGCCTTTTTGATGAAGGCCGAATAGAGAGGTCCGGCGCCTTTTTTGCTATCGGGCAGCATCAGGGCGCCGTATTCGGTCTGCTCGCCGCCGGCCAAAACGGCAAACACGGGGCTCGGCGAGCCAACCAACGAAGCGCCGGGCGGCGGCGTTGACTCGGCCTCCGCCGAACGGTCCGCGCGCGGAATGCGGGTTGAGGTCCCGCGGCGGCCGGTCATGGGCCGGATGCCGTTTCTCCGCCTCAAGACCTTTGCCACAACGTCGTCGTTCTCGGCAGACGTGAGCGCGCAGGTGCAGTAGCAAATCACCCCCCCCCGGCCGGCGGCGTCCACCGCGGCGGCCAGAAAGCCCACCGCGGCGGAAGCAAGGCGCCGTGACCGGCTTATGCTCCAGTCCGCCAAGGCCGCGTCGTCGTTGATAACGTGCCGCTCGGAGGAGCAGGGGACATCCACGAGCACCTTGTCGTATACGTCCCGCTCGTACAGACCCCACCGTGTCGCATCGTGAGCCGTCACCTCGACACGTCCACGCACCGAATCAGAAAGGTGCTCGTCCAATACACGATGCAACCGCGCTCGGCGGGCCGAGGATCGCTCATTGGCTACCAAGCGACTCCAGCCGACGGAGCAGAGTGCCAGGACCAGGGTCTTCCCGCCGGGCGCGGCACACATGTCCAGGATGCGCTCCCCCGGTACCGATGCCAAGGCGAGGGCGACCTGGTAGGAGGCCTCATCGAGGTAATATGGCCGATCCGAAGCTGTGTGCAGCGGAATGGAGGCGGCAGGTGCCAGGAGCGCGGCGCGAAGGTCCGGCCAACGGTCACCGAAGTAGTGTTCGTAGCTCGACTCAAAGGCTTCCGGACCTCGGCGTGCCGTTTCCGGTTTGCTCCCTTGACCACGCTTACCGTGCTTCATAGTCTGTTCTCGATGTCTCGCTCCCTGGCCATGTTTGATCTCGACGGCACACTTGTGGACACCCTATACGATATCGCGCATGCGGCAAACGCCGCCCTCACGGACCTGGGTTTTCCCACGCACGCGGCGGCAGGATACGTGCACCGTATCGGCTGGGGCATTCGCAGACTGGCGGAGCTCGCGCTGCCCGAGGCCAAGCGGTCGGACCGGCTTGTCGATGCGCTCGCGGATCGAATCGTGGAACGGTACCGCGACACGCCGGTACTCTTCACGCGGGTCTATCCGTGCATACGGGAGTCCCTGCATGCACTGGCGGCGCGGGGAGTGGCGTTGGCGGTGCTCTCCAACAAGCCGGATGAGCTTGTGAGGACCGTTGTTCGGCGGACGCTCGCGGAGGTGCCGTTTGTCGATGTGCGCGGCGCACAGTTGGGCGTCGCGCGAAAGCCGTCACCGGACGCGGTTCTTGATATCGCTCGGCGTGCGGGCATTCCGGTTGGCCACGCTGTCCTTATTGGTGACGGCGAAACCGACATGGAAGCGGGACGAGCGGCGGGCGTGGCTGTCTGGGCCGCCGGTTGGGGCTACCGAGATAGGGAGACGCTTGCAGATGCCGGCGCGATGCTCTATCTGAACGATCCCTTTGACCTATATCAGCGGGCCAAAAGCAATCGGCCATTTTTGTGGACGACGTGAGTTCCGCCACAAAACGCCGCCACGCCTTGGGTAGGCCGCAACAGTGAGAGAACAAATGAGCGAGCAGATAGAGGGCAGGTAGATGCGCAAAAGGAGCATGGAATGCAAGCAAACGAAGTGAGGAATCAGGCCGAGGCTTACGTCTCCGAAGAGACAAACCTGTCGTTCAAACAGGAGGTCGAGGAGCTTCTTGCCTCCGACTCTCCACAGGCGGCAAAGGACCTCGAAGATCGGTTTTACACACGCCTCGCCTTTGGTACCGGCGGCATGAGAGGTGTGATCGGCGGCGGCTACAATCGTATGAACAGCTATGTTATCCGCCGGACCACACAGGGCCTTGCCAACTACGTCAACAAGCAGGGCTTCGACGAGCCGTCCGCGGCCATTGCCTTCGACTCCCGTCGTTTCTCCAAGGAGTTTGCCAACGACGCGGCCTGTGTGCTCGCGGCCGCCGGAATCAAAACCTACCTATTCAAAGAGTTGCGACCCACTCCGGAGCTTTCGTTCGCCGTGCGTCACCTAGGCGCGACAATCGGCATCGTCGTCACCGCCAGCCACAATCCCGCGGAATACAACGGGTACAAGGTCTACTGGAACGACGGCGCTCAGATCGTACCACCCCATGACAAGGGCATTGTCGAGGAAGTCTCAAACCTCGAGGGCTCGGCGGCCATGATGGAACGTGATGAGGCCGTGGCCAAGGGACTTATCGTTGAGCTCGGTACCGAAATTGATGATGCCTTTTTTGACATGGTGGGCCGCGTGATGATCCGGCCGGAGTTGATCCGGGAGAAAGGTGGGGAGTTAAACATTGTCTACACGCCGCTTCACGGCACCGGTTCGGTTATGGTCGAACCCGCGCTCACAAAGCTCGGCATCGAGGTGTTGACGGTGCCCGAGCAGCGCGAACCGGATGGAGACTTTCCCACGGTCACGTTTCCGAACCCGGAAGAGGCGTCGGCCATGGAGCTTGCACTAAAGCTGGGGAAGGAGAAAGAGGCGGACATCGTCCTCGGCACGGACCCGGATGCTGATCGGATTGGGATTGCGGTCCCCGATGCCTCGGGCGAGTACACGCTCGTCTCCGGCAATCAGCTTGGCTGCCTGCTGGCGGACTACATCTTTTCGTCGCGTAAGGCCGTGGGCAAGCTCCCAAAGCGACCGGCGTTTATCAACACAATCGTCACCACCCCTCTCCAGGCTATTATCGCCACGACCCACGGGGCCGAGTGTTATCAAACGCTTACCGGGTTTAAGTGGATTGCCGGCAAGATTCGCGAATTCGAGTCCCGGCCCGACGGACCCACCTTTGTGTTCGGGTGCGAAGAGAGCTACGGATTTATGGTCGGAGCCGAGGTGCGCGACAAAGACGCCGTGTCGGCCGCGGCGCTGACGGCGGAAATGGCGCTTTTTCACGTTACCAACGGCAAGTCCGTGCTCGAGCGGCTCGATGAGCTATACGACGACCATGGGTACTGGGAGGACAGGCTGATCTCCCGCTACTTCAAGGGCCTGAAAGGCCTCGCGGTGATGGCGGGAATGATGGACAAGCTTCGGAAAAATCCCCCGCAGGCGCTGGGCGGAATCAACGTCAAGAGAATGCGGGACTTTCTGTCCGGCAAGGAGGAGCTGCCGAGATCGGACGTTCTCCAGTTCGAGCTCGAGGACGGAAGCGTGGTTAACGCACGGCCGTCGGGGACGGAGCCCAAGATCAAGTTCTATATCTCCTGTCCGGCGGCCGGGGCGGACCGCACGACGGCCGGCCGCAAGGTCGATGCGATAGAGGCCGAAATCCAGGCGCTGATCGAGGGGGCATCGGCCTAACGCTGTCGCCTGTGGCGGGAGGCGCGGACACTTTCCACAAATTCGTGAAGGTCGGTGTCGTCGGAGAGGCCTCTATCTATGTCCTCCTGGAGCCGGGCTATCGCCTTGTCCTCCATCTCGTAGAGATCGGACTCCAGGGATGAGGACCAGATAAGCTTCGCAAGCTCCTCCGGTTCTTCGACATAGGTGAGCAGTCGCTTTGTGGTCTCGAGCGATAGGTGCCATCGCACGTCGTCGAGTGTTAATCCGGCGGCCTCGAGCTCGCCATGCACGTCCACAAAAGGAGCCTAGCCGGAAATCAGAGGTGATGTAAACCGCACGCGCAACGTCACCTGCTTGAAGCAAGCGGCCGGCCTGTGATACGACCATTTCCATGACCCTCGACACCTCGGTAGCGGACGTCACATTTGTGGCGTTTGACTTTGAGACAACAGGCCTCTATCCCGCTCAAGACAAGATCGTTGAGTTCGGGGCGGTGAAGTTTAGAAACGGCGCCGTCGTCGATACTTTTCAGCAACTATCGAACCCGGGAATCCCGATTACGGAAGACGCGGCGCGCATAAGCGGCATCGATACGGACATGGTGGCATCGGCCCCGTCCGTCTCCGAGGTGCTGCCTCAGTTTGTCGATTTTCTCGGCAATGCCGTGTTGGTGGCCCACAACGCGCCCTTCGATTTGGCCTTCCTCCGTGCCGCGCTTACTACCGAGGGGAAGGGTGCGGGAGTCGGTGGCGGTGTTGCCAACACCATCATCGACACGCAGATTCTGGCGCAAAAGGCCTTTCCACGTCAGAAGAGCTACAGCCTACAAAACCTCGTAGGCTTTCTCGCAATCCCGCCGAACCAAGCTCACCGGGCACTCGATGACGCAGTGATGTGTATGAAGGTGTTTGTGGCTTGTGTGGATGCGCTGTCGTTTATGGGCGAGCTCACGATGGGCGAGGTGCTTACCTAAGCGCCGGTGCCCTATTTCGTCCCGAGCGTACGCCTGTACGCAGGCGCGAGTCTCTATCGCTCCATGCCCAGACGCTTAAGCATGTAGAGTTCCAAATACCGGCAGAACGCGTCGCGCCGTTTTATCTGTTTGAACGCGTCGTTCTCGGAAAGCTTCGCAGCCATTGTGCGAATGCGATCGGCTGTAGGCGGTTTGACTCGAAAGCCCGCCTTCATACGTCGTAAGAAATCGCGGGCAAGGCTGTTGACGTCTTCCACCAGGTTTTCCTTGGCCGTCGGGTCGAGGAGGGGATTCCACCTTTCGGCAAGCTCCTGAAGCGTTCCGTCGAGTGTCTTGCCCTCAGGCACAAACTCGGTCAACAGCTCCTTGACCGCTTTCTGGAGTTTTGCCGCCGACACCGTGCCCGAACCACCACCGCCGGTTGCGGCGCCCACGGAGGAGCCGGAGAGCTTTGTAGTTGTGCCGGCCGCCGACCGACCTCCCCCCGCTGCGGCTCCCGCGGTACCGGACTCTCCGTTGCCCGCCGGCCCCGAGCGAGCCCGATCTCGAGTGATTTTTGTCCGTTTGTCGTCGGACTTGCCCAGGAAAAGCCTCCGAAAAAACCGCACGATGCCGCGCACGATGGGAACCACCTGCCAAAACGGGAGCAATAGCCGCGCGTCGCCCAGAAGGTCCTTTCGATCCAGGCCCAATACGTCCTCCAGATCCCTGAGGCGCTTCTCCTTGGGATGAAAGAGCTTGGATACCTCCGGCGGCAGCCTGTTGGGGGAGGAGTCGGCCGCGGCGAGAAAAACCAAGTCAAACTTCCACAGGCCGGCAAAAATCGGGTCTCTCCGGGCAGTTTCGTCGCGGACGTCTTTGCGGAACGCCGTGTCGTCTTTCAGAACCGGCGGTTCCTGGTCGTTTTTTAGCATATCGGCGAACTCGGACACGTAATGCTCGCGCAGCTCTGCGGCAAGGTCGTAGATACGGTTCAGAATCGTCTCCACGACGTACTCCCGGCAGATGTAGTACTCGCCGTTGTCCGCCCCACGAAAACGCACAAGCTCGGGCAGACTATCCTCATCGCGTCTGAGCTTTAACTCGATGTGCTCGCTAATAAAAGACGGCTGCACCCGCTTTGTGAGGGGCACGCCACGCTGATCGGTAAACGCCTGAATCTGAGAAATTGTAAACGCATACGGTGCACGTCGCATCTGCTTGTCTACGCTGTTTCGGGCGGCTTCCGCCTCTTTGCTTCGCTGAACACGCCCCTTGTAGTAGACGTTATAATACCCAAGGAGATACGCGGCCTGGCAGAAGCCGTGCTCTTCGTTGAGTTTCTCGTTTTTTTCCGCGTAGTCCTTGATCACCACGGTACAGAGCTGAGTCCAAACGAGGAAGGAAAACTCCGTCGGGTCGAAAACCGTCTCTATGACCGTATCCGGCCGCGTGAGTATGTCCTTCAGGAAGTCCTTGAGGGTAACCTCCCGTCCGCGGCAGGCAGGCATCAGCTTCTGTTGGATGTAGGCGGTGTTTTGTTCACTACGCAAATAGTTCCGCAGCTTCTGCACACACTGCACGGGAAGGCCGCGCTCGAGGCGAGTCGTGGGCACGAGGACCGGCCGTACACCTTCCGGAAACTGGAGGCGCAACACGCGGGGTGGTCCCGTGTTGGTCTTTGTGATCCAGTTGACAAAGTCGCTCTGCACGTCGACGGGAACGATTGCGTCGGTAGGAATACTGGTCGGAAGGCTCGAGTTATCGGGGAAGGGGAGCTCAGGCCGATCTTTGAGCTTATCAAACTCCTCTTCGACCACATCGACGAAGTAGTCCTGGACCAACACGGACCGGATTGCCGAATCGTCTCCCGTTACAAACACAACCCCACCGTCCTTGAGCTCGTTGACTCGCTGGTCCAGTGTTCCGTCGTTCCCATGCACCAAATCCGCCAGGTGTGGGTGTTCGTCGGAGTATTTCGCGGCGTACTTTGACGCGAATTGTGCAAAGTGTTGGTAGTGGACTCGTGGATTCCCGGTACGTTTTGCGTAGGCCTTTAGGAGTTTCCGAACGTCATCCGGTGTCGACATCTGTGGTTCGTCGTATTATAAGCGAAACATCAAGAACTTGTCACTTTACAAGACAAACCGTCGTTGACTACTATGCACATAATGAAAAAAGTACACATCCCCGCCCGACGTCTTGTTGGCGCGTGGATCCTTGTTCCGGCGCTCTTTTTGGTTTTCGGCTGTGAAACAACCCAGCCGGATACCGAACCCGGGCCTTCTGACGAGCCGTCTGAACCTGTCGGACAGGTCGGGGAGCCGGCGGTGGAGGATGAATCACCCGAACCGGAACCGGTAGAGTCGCCGGACACGACGGAGCCTGACGACCAAAGCCCCTCGGAAACCGACCCGCCCGAAACCGACCCGCCGGATGCCGAGGATTCGCAGCCGTCCATGGATCCAACTGAAGAAGACGGTGATGACGGCGAGATACCCGAACCGCCGGACACGGAACCGGAAGTCCCGGAACCGCCCGAGACCGATCCGCCCGAAACTGACCCAACAGAGACCGATCCGCCGCCGCAGGCGCAACCCGACCAGGAGCAGCCCGACGGCACCAACGATCAGGAGATCGACACTACCGACCCGCCGGAAGACGAGGGGTCCAACGGCAACGGGGAACCCGACGAACCGTTTGAGGTCACCGAGGAAACCTACGAACGCACCTTTCAGGAAGTTGAAGAAGTGATCGGAGAGCTGAACCGCATTATTCAAAACCGCGACTTCGATCGCTGGCAGTCCTATTTGACTGAGGAATACAGAGAGCGCATGTCACGCCCCGAAAACCTCGCAACAATCTCGGAGAGCCCAATACTGCAGCGAAACAACATCACCCTCGACAGCCTGCAAGACTACTTCAGGTGGGTCGTTGTACCAAGTCGAGCAAACGCGCGACTTGATGATCTGGAGTTTCTCGATGATAATACCGTGCACGCAATTATGAACGTCGGCGGGCGACCGGCCATTCTCTATCGACTTGAGAAGGTGGACGAACGCTGGAAAATAGGAATCGACTAAGGTATCTTTGGGGAGTTGGATGCAAGGAGATAAGATGATGCAACGGGCTCGACGGATATTTGTTGTGCTGCTTATGGTTGCCCTGTCAGGCTTTGCCTTTGGTCAAAGCAACGGCGACTCGGACGGGCGGTCCGCTCCTGCAACGATAGACGAGCTCTATCTTATGCAGGATATTCAGATTCAAACTATCCGAAGTCAGGCTCTCTCCCAGGATCGCGCTGTAAAACTCCTGGCGATCGAGAATATCCGTTCTCTCCTCGAGACAGGGGGGATTTCCTCGGACAACGACGGCGTTCGGCTAATCATCGAATCTCTGGCGTCCGAAGGAACATTTCGACAGCAGCGCCAGGGCGGACGTATTGTCAACGACTATCCCCTCGTTCGACGGGAAGCCGCCAATCTTCTCGGCAGGTTCGGCGGCGAAGACGCCATGGAAACTCTGGTGCGGATGCTGCCGGTTGAAAGCGAAGCCATTGTTAGTGCCGAGGTTATTTACTCGCTGGGTCAGATCGGCATGAACCCGAATAACCGCGTCAGCCGCACGATCGTCAACACACTCAACCGAAACACCCTCAGCGCAACGCCGGATAACTTCCTGACCTGGTTCGCGATCGACGCTTTGGAGCAGCTTGCCGGTGACGCCATGGAAGACCCCGAGGTTGTCGCAGCACTCCTGGACGTTACAACCGGCAACTATACCCTGACGGTCAGGGACAAGGCTCGGGAAACCATCAACAGCTTCTTGGGGCTTTCCAACGAGGGCGACGAGCAGGAAGGCGGCGGGCAGGGCGGTCAATAAGATAAGCGCCGAGGCAATAGTTACCGTCGCCAAAACCTGCGCGAAAAAAGCACCATCACGGTATAGACCTCGAGTCTCCCCGTCATCATTATCACGCTCAAAAACCAGGTCACTCCGTCCGGGTAGAAGGCGTAGTTCTCCGTTGGTCCAACCATGCCAAAGCCGGGCCCGATATTCCCGAGCGTCACAAGCGCCGTGGTAAAGGCCGTGAGCAGGTCCACGCCTGAAAAAGCCACGACTAACGTGGTCGTGAGCAACAACGCGACGTACAAAAACACAAAGCCCGCCACGGAATTGATTACCGACTGAGGAATCGCCGAGCCGTTAATACGAATGCGAAACACGGACCTGGGGTGCAAAAAGGTTCGAAGCTCTGAAAACGCGTGCTTGACCATGGTGACTATCCGCACAACCTTGATGCCGCCGCCGGTAGAGCCCGCGCACCCTCCCACGAACATCAGCAGAAACAGGAGAGCCCGGGCCACCGCCGGCCACGTAGCAAAGTCGGCGGTTGCGTACCCCGTAGTGGTGAGAATCGAGGCGACCTGAAACGTGCCGTGGCGGGCGCTGTCGGATACCGTTTCATAGGTCCCGTTGGAGTGGAGCGCCACCGTTACCACGACCGAGGCGGCGACAAAGACCCCGAGGTACACGCGTAACTCGGTGTCACGGAGAATGCTGCCCAAGCGACCGGTCACAAGCCGGTGGTACATCACGAAGTTGACGCCCGCCATGACCATAAACACCGTAATCACCACGTGGATAAACGGCGAGCTGTATGCGCCGACGCTGGCGTTCCGCGGCGAGAAACCGCCGGTAGCCAGGGTCCCAAAGGTGTGGGTCAGCGCGTCGAACACATCCATTCCGCCGATCACCAGGAGAAGCGTCTGCAACGCCGTGAGGAAGACGTAAATCAACCACAGGATTTTGGCGGTGGCCGTGACTTTTGGAGTAACCTTGTCGACGCTTGGACCAGGCGCCTCCGCCTTCATCAACTGAAGGCCGCCGATGCCCAGAAGCGGCAGGACCGCTACGGTCAACACGATGATTCCCATGCCTCCAAGCCAGTGCGTGAGGCTCCTCCAAAAAAGAATCGCTTTGGGAAGAGATTCGATGTCGGTCAGGATCGACGCACCGGTTGTCGTAAACCCACTCATCGTTTCGAAGAATGCGTCGGTGTAGCTCGGGATGGCACCGGACAGATAGGCGGGCATGGCGCCGATAAACGAGGCGACGGCCCAACTCAACACGACCACCACAAAGCCCGCACGGTTGGAGAGATAGGCGGCTCGCCGCCCAAGCGCAAAGACACCCAATGCGCCCACGACGATTCCGGCCCCCGCAGGTAGCACAAAATCGTCGATGAGCTCCGTCTCGGCGTAGGCGAGAGCCACAATGACTCCGGAGAGCATAAACAGTGACACAAGAGCCAGGAGCGCCGAGACCGTCCTGATTACGATTCGAGCACTCATGACCGAGCCGTAAAGATCTGTTCAACGCGCGCAATCGCGCCCTTCTGCGCAATCACGATAATCTGGTCGCCCGCCTCCACGACGTAGTCACCCATCGGGACTTCGTTTTTGCCCCGGCGTGACGCCGAAACAACAAGACTCTCACGCGGCAACCGAATGTCTCTGATTGGCCGCCCAACCGCCGAACTGGACTCGTCGACATCGAACTCGAGCACCTCGACCTTACCGTCTGAGATGCTGTGAATGCTTTTGACGTTTCCTCGACGTATGTACTTCAGGATGGAGCTTACCATAGCCGATTTTGTGCTGACCGGCGCATCGATACCCAAGTGCGAGGCGATACGCACGTAGTTTCCGCCTTGCACAAGCACCACGGCCCTGGGTATTCCAAATGTCTTGGCGTAGATGGCGGTGACGATGTTGAGCTCCTGATTGTCCGTCGCCGCAACAATCAAGTCCGAGGCACTTAAGTGTTCCTCCTCGAAGATGCCCTCGTCGGAGATGTCGGCTTTGATGATAAGCGCGTCGGGAAAGCGCTGCGCTAAGGCGTCACATCGCTCGGGGTTTTTTTCCACAACACGAATACTGCGCTTGCGCCGAGCGCCTATCCCGCCGAACAAACGCATGACGCCGCGCCTATCCCGTCCGCGACCATCCAAAAGCCGTTCCATCAGGTGTTCGGTTATCTGACCACCACCGACAATCACGATGCGCCTAATGTCACGCCGGGGATTCCCGATACGTTTAAAAAAGCGATCGTGGCTGTCCTCGGTCGCCGCCACATACAGCGTGTCGCCTTCCTTGATCTCCGTATCACCGGATGGTATTACGTACTCCTCGCGGCGAGCAAGGAGGGCAACAAGGAAGCTTACGTCCAGGGCTTTGGCCACAACCTCGATTGTTTTGTTTCGAAGAAATGAATCCGGACCCACGGGAACCGGTCGGATTTGAAGACGACTGTTCTGAAACAGCATCACGTCGCTTACCGCGCCCCGCTCAACCGTGTTGATGATGCCGCGGGCAGCCTCGATCTCCGGATTGACAACGTAATCGATACCGAGAAAAGACTTTTCCGAGACTTTGGTGCCGGAGTAGCGGAGGTTTCTGACACGGGCAATTGTGGCAGGTCCCGGAAACTGACCGGAAACAAGGCCGCACGCGATCAGGTTGACCTCGTCCGAGTCGGTAACGGCTATAAAAAAGTCGGCGCGCTCAACGCCCGCCCGCCGTAGTATCTCGGCACTGTTGCCCTCGCCGCGAATGACCATACAATCGAGACGATCCGCGGCGCGTTGTGCGGTTTCGGGATTTGGCTCTATCAGGACGACGTCTTTGTGCTCCTGGATGAGCTGTCCCGCAATGCCCACCCCGACAGCACCGGCTCCTGCGATGACAACCAGCATGATCACGGAAAGCTATACCGTGTATTATGTGGTTGTCAAACTAAATGGCACAAAAGCGTGGCCTATCCTGCGAATCGCGAAAGAGCGACCGATGGGAATCGAACCCACATCACGAGCTTGGAAGGCTCGGGTAATAGCCATTATACGACGGTCGCAGAGTGGGCTAAGGATGCGGTTTGCAGGCCCAATTGTCAAGCGCAGCCATCGGCGCAGCCATCGGCGCAGCCATCGGCGCAGCACATCCGGCCGGGTACGACATTACGGCCGAAGGCGAGCCATGCCGCCGTCCATGGACAAAACCGTGCCGGTCGTCCACGCCGCGGCATCGGACAGGAAAAACGCGGCCGCCGCGGAAACCTGTTCGGGCGAACCGATGCCCTTGATCGGGTGTCGTTCTTCGGCCGCCGACCGGCGCTTCTCATTCGAGAGCAGGTCGGAGGCAAGCGGAGTGTCGGTGATCGAGGGTGCAATGACGTTGAACCGAACGCCCTTCGCGGCGTATTCGGCCGCAAGGCTGCGCGCCAGGCCCTCGACACCGGATTTGGCCGCTGCGATGGAGGCGTGAAACGACAGACCCACTTGGGCGGCGACGGTGGAAAACAGCACAACCGAACCCGAACCCTTTGCAAGGGCACGGATACATGTGCGGATAACACGGGCCGCGCCCAACACGTTGACCGCATAGTCACCGATAAACTGCTCGTCGCTTAGGCGAGGGAAGGCCCCAAGTGTTATCGTCCCAGGGCAGTAGACTAGGCCGTCGAGTGACTCCGGCGGGCTGACCGACCAAGCGTCGGTCTCCTTGGTAACGTCCAACTCTTCGAATGCTGCCTGTGCATTTGTTGGGGCGTTTCGCCCCCAAACCAGCACGTCGGCGCCATCGGACACACACCGATCAACGATGGACGCGCCCATTCCACCGGAGGCACCGACCACAAGGATTTTTTTCCCGTCGAGGTCTGTCTGTATCATCATCCAAAAGTAGTATCGCCCGCACAAAAAGTGAACTCCGAGACAGCCGGCACGGCATCTGGTAGACTTACGGTCATAAATGAATCAGCAGCCCTTCGGAACATTGGGCGTCATTGCTCTGCCCGGGACAAAGTCGATCGCCGAAAGCATAGACAACGCGCTTTTGTCGTCCCGGCCCGACGCGTTCGAAAGCTATTTGGTGGAGTCGGAGATTATCCGATTTCAAAGCGGCGACGCCAAAGCGGTACTCGGCGAATCCATTCGCGACCGTGACCTCTACATTTTGGCGGACGTAGGAAACTACAGTGGCACGTACGAAATGTTTGGACGGCCCTCGTATATGGGCCCCGACGACCATTTTCAAAACATCAAACGCATGATCTCCGCCATCGCGGGCAAGGCGCTTCGCGTGTCCGTCGTTATGCCGCTTTTGTATGCGGGGCGACAACACAAGCGCAAGGGTCGGGAATCGCTTGATTGTGCGGTATCGTTACAGGAGCTCGAACGGCTGGGGGTCTCCAACACACTTACCATCGACGCTCACGATCCGCGCGTCCAAAACGCGGTGCCGCTATCGGGGTTCGAGAGCCTTCACCCCACCTACGACATTGTTAGCACGATTGTTGCAAACGAGGACGGCTTTTTCGACCGGGACCTCGTGACCATCAGCCCGGACACCGGAGCCATGGACAAGGCGATCTACTACGCCGATGTATTGGGAGCCACAGCAGGGCTTTTTTACAAGCGGCGGGACGAGGCTGCGGTCAAGGGAGGGAAGAACCAGATTATTGCGCACGAGTACTTGGGCCCCTCCGTTGAAGGTAAAAACGTCTTGATACTCGACGACATGATTTCCTCAGGGCAATCGTTGTTCGACATCCTGGACTACCTTAGTGAGCACGGTGCCGCCAATGTGTATGCGGCCGTCACCTTTGGTCTTTTTACCGAGGGCCTCGGACGTTTCGACGAGTATTTCGCAGAGGGGAGATTTCAGCGTGTGTACGCCACGAACTCAACCTACATCAATCCCGACACCGGCTCGAGGGACTGGTTTTGTGAGGTAGACATCTCGGCAACGTTAGCGGACGCGATGAGCCGACTGAACTACGGAGACTCGATTAGCGCCCTGTTCGATGCCACCGACCGGATCCATCGGCTGATCGATGAGCTTGCACAAGCCGAAGCATAGCACCGTTCACATCCGGCCCGCAGACCGGCTTGATATAAAGGCGATCCAGGACTTGTACCGGTACCTCGACTCCCTGCACAGTCAGCAACAAAGTGAGATCTACACTCAGGCTGTCCGCGACCCGGGCTACATACACGACGCTCTCGCAAATCCGCTCGGTGTGGCTTTTTGCGCTGCCGGCGGGGACAACGTTGTGGGATTTGCCTATGCCTACGAATTTCGCCCACCGCATCTTTCGATTTTTGTTCAGCAGAGATACGCTTTGATCGATGCCGTTGTAGTGCACCCCGAATGGCGCCGAGCGCGAATCGGAACTCGCTTGGTGGAGGCCGTACGGCGGTGGTCGGCCGACGCCGGGCATGCCCACGTCGAGCTCGCGGTGTACGCGTTTAACGACGAGGCGTTGGCGTTCTACAACGAACTCGGCTTTAAGACGCTGAGCGTCAAGGTGTTTTGTCCGAATCGGTAAACAAGTCCCACAAGGGGTCGGAAGGGGCCGGCGCGGAGAGTGTCGGCGGCCGCCCCCCGGAACTCCGCGCCAATGCCGAAAAATGCAGTGCCCGCGTGTGCAATCCGATCATGCCGGTTTTTGTCGATCGCCGAGCACCGTATTTTATGTCGCCACGAATCACCGCACCCGCCGCCGCCAGTTGAGCGCGAACTTGGTGGAATCGACCCATAAAGGTGGTGACGCCAAGGAGCGCAAACGACTTGCTGTGACCGACAACCGAATACTCGAGGGCGCAATAGCGACCACCGGTTGCCACAACACGCGCCTTCCTGGCTCGCCCGTCGCGCAACAAGCGATGCTCGAGGCGTCCGCTTTGCGCCCCGGGCGCGGCTTCGCAGATCGCCCAGTACTGCCGCGCCACCTCCGATCCGGCAAAGAGCTTCGACCATTCGGCGGCGGCCTTTTCTGAACGCGCAAAGACGATAAGGCCGCTCACCCGCTGATCGATCCTATGGACGGCAAAGAGGTCCGTACCAAGCTCCTCTTGCAGCAGACCCAACACCGAGGTTGGTGTGTCTCTTTTGGACACCGACGTAGTTGTTCCCCGAGTGTTGTCCGCCGGTCCCTGCGGGGGTTTTGGCGGGACAGAGGGGAGTGGCGTGTGCTTCGAGACGGCCACTATGTCTTCCGACTCAAAGATGATTTGGACACCGTGCATAGACGGCGTGTATTCTACACACTATGGCGATGGTATGCCCTAATCCGCAAAAACCGCCTTATGTGGTGCGGGCCATAGCAAAGACGGGTGGGCCTGGATCAAGCCTCGCTCGATTTCGTAGAATCACTCAGGGTGGTGCCCGATAGCAAGACTTAGACTCAAACCTTCCATAGGCCGCGCGTTTCAAAACATGGCGGTCGTCATAAACCCAAGCCGATTTCCCCGGCAGGCGCGTCTTCTCCGACGCGCATTGGCATTGGTGGGCGCGCAGAACGTCGTTGAGAGCACAAGCAAGGAACACTTTATTCAGACGGTAAGCCGAGCTGTGGATGGAGTTGAGGCCCACATTCTTATTTGGGGCGGCGACGGAACGGCCCACGACGCGGTAAACGCCGTAATGGCCGCGACCAAATCGTTAGGGGCCGGCGTCGGCACCAAGTCCATCGGCTTCCTTCGCGGCGGCTCTGGAAACGGGACGCAGGACTCGTACGGCGTGCCGAGGAACCTCAAGCACCAGCTCGAGGTGTATGCCGAGGCGGCCGAGCAGAACTACGTTGTCCACGTCGACCTCCTGGAAGTGGAAAGCGGCGGTGTCCTGAGATACGGTCAGCTCGCCGGCCTGGGCTTCGACGCATCGGTCCTCGAACGCCGCGAGGCAAAGCGTGATAAAAACACCGGTAGGGTTCCGCCGGGAATGGTGCGGTATGTCCGCGCCGCTTTCGCCACGTTTTTTGCCACCGAGTTTTCCAACCTCGACGAGTACACGTTGTTCCTCGAGAGGGGTAAATACGCATTTCGCGGACCCCGGGTAAACGCGGAATTCAGTTTTGAGGACATGCGCCGTACGGTACGGCCTGTCATGATCGAGGTGGGCACACGACCGTACTACGGTCGTATGTTTAAGATCTGTCCGGACGTAGTGTGCAACGACGGCAACATCGATCTCTATGTCTACAACTTCGCCACCCGCATGGATGTGATCAAAAACGTTCCGTGGATTTGGACCGGAAAACACCACCGCATCAACCGGCGCCACGTCCGAGCCGGAAAGGGCCTAATCGAGCGATTCGAGATTCAAAGCTGCCGAATAGCCCGGGCGGTTCCGTTCTTGTACCACGTCGACGGGGAGCTTTTTGAAGCCGGACAAGGTCCTTCCGGGGCGTACGAAGTTGTCGTCCGCGTCCTGCCAAGCCGAATCGGCTTTTTGGTCCCCGGGGAGTTCTACCGCCTGTTTCATCCCTTTGACCCGGCCGTAGACAGCACACAGATCACCTCAACCCCATCGGAGGAAAAACGATGATCACGCTTCCCGTCGCCGGGAGCGACAAATCCCTCATTCTAAAGCCTTCGAAGATTATTTGCCTGGGACTCAACTACCGCGACCACATCGCGGAAAGCGGTTTGTTACACGGGAGCGGTTTGAGCGACCAAATTCCCGATGAACCGGTGCTTTTCCCAAAACTTCCGTCCAGCCTGGTCGCGAGCGGAGACCCGATAGTACTACCGGACATTCCCGCAGCCCCGAGAACAAACGGCGCACGAACGGACTACGAAGCGGAGCTGGCCCTTGTGATCGGCAAGGCTTGCAAGGCGGTCACCGAAGAGGCCGTGTGGGAGTACATCGAAGGCTACACCTGCTCCAACGACGTAAGCCGTCGAGACATCCAAAGCGGCGACCGTTCCGGATGGTTTCGCGGAAAGAGCTTTGACACGTTCTGCCCGGTGGGGCCGATCTTAGTGCCTGCCAAGGACCTGGCCGATCCGCAAAGCCTCGACATCGCCTGCAGGTTAAACGGGAAAACCGTCCAGTCGTCCAACACCCGTCACATGATCTTTCCCATCGCAACTATCGTGTCCTACATCTCCAAGAATTTCACGCTCGAAGCCGGCGATCTGATTCTCACCGGAACTCCGGCAGGAGTCGGCCCGATCGCGGACGGCGACGTTGTTGAGGTCGAGATCGAGGGAATCGGTGTGCTTCGAAACCCGGTAACCGCCGCGTCTGGTTAGCGGCGATTTGTTTTTGCCAGGCGCCGCACTACATCCTGCACACCCGCCACGGACTCCAAGAACAGGCCCGCGTTGGACATCTCAACTCCGACTTTGACCGTGTGCGCGCCTTCCGGGAGCGAGACAAAAATGTCTTCGTCCGTCCAATCGTCACCGATGGCCAGGACAAAATCCCACTCACGCTTTGCAGCAAAGTACGCCGCCGCGCGTCCCTTGTTAACGGTCGAGTTTCGGATTTCGAGAACTCGATTACCCTCCCGTACGCTGAGATCGTGGTTGGCGGTCATGCTCATAACGGCGTCACGCAACTCCGATAGGCGAACACGAGCCAGCTCCGGCTCGCAGCGGTTGAAATTCCAGAGGAGTGCGTAGTCGCGTTCCTGAAGGAGTGAGCCGGGCGTTCGATCTACGTACACCTCGATGATTGGTCGGACCAAATCTTTCCAGTCTCCCGCCAGGGAGTCCGCGCGCTCCCAGGTTTTGTCTTCCTCCCGGAACCACGCACCGTTGTCCGCAACCAAGCTCACCTCTAAATGCCCGAGGGCCTCCTCGAGATCGCCCCTGCTCCGTCGGCTAATAACAACAACCTCCGTGGCCGCGTGAGGTTTTGCCGTCAAATCGTCGAGGACGTCGTAGATTTCCTTTCCGATCTCCACCTTTTGATCTTCGTTTTCTGAAGCGATCAGCGTGCCGTCAAAGCCGAGGACAATAAGCCTGGACGAGCTCGACCGGTAGGTGTCGATAAGCCGCTCGAGGCGCTCACCTTTGAGTTTTTTTGCCAGATAGGACCGTTGCAGCTCACTCACGCCGTGGAGTTTTTCAAGAAAGTCCCGTGCCCAGTAGTGTACGTCGTACCGCTTGAGCCGTTCGTGCATCCGTTGGTTGTTGGCAATCTGTTGCTCGACCGGCATTTCCAGCGCCCGTCTGATCTGTCGGGCGACGTCCGCCGTGTCCGTGGGATTGACGATAAGCGCCTCCGAGAGCTCGCGAGCGGCGCCGGCGGTCTCGCTCAAGACCACGACACCCGGTGCGTTGACCTTCGCGGCAACGTATTCCTTAGCGATGAGATTCATGCCGTCGCGAAGGGCGGTGACCAAGAGAACGTCGGATTTGAGATACATTGCGGTTAGCTCAACAAATCCGAAGCTTCGGAAAAAGTACTGGATCGGCGTCCAGCCGATTGTGCCGTAGGTGCCGTTTATCTGGCTTACCAACTCTTCGACTTCGCGTTTGAGATCCTGATATTGCCGGACCTCCGTGCGCGACGGCGCCACAATCATCACAAGCGATACCTTGCCCCGGTAGTCACCGTTTTCTTCTAGGAATGCCTTGTATGCTCTTAAGCGCTGCACGATGCCCTTCGAGTAGTCGAGTCGATCTACCGAGAGGATTGCCTTTTTCTCCCCGAGCTCTTTCGACACAGCCTCGAGTTGACTCTGCACCTCCGGCATCTTCGAGGCGCCGGAGTACTTCTCGTAGTCGATGCCCATGGGAAAAACATCGACTTTCGTTATGTGATTGCGTCGCTTTATTTGCCCTAAATCGTGGTCCAGGCCAAGAACCCGACGCGTGCTGCTCAAAAAGTGCCGTGCATAGTCGAAGGTATGAAAACCGACGAGGTCGGACCCCAACAGTCCGCGCAGAAGGTGGTCCCGCCACGGTAGTAGACGGAATATCTCGTAGGAAGGGAAGGGGATGTGCAGAAAGTAGCCTATGCTCGTTCGGGGAAAGTGTTCGCGGATCAGGTTTGGAAGGAGCATAAGGTGGTAGTCATGGACCCAGATGACGTCTTCTTCGCCGATATGGGGCTTTAGATACTCGAAATACTTTTCGTTTACCGACCTATACCGTTCCCAGAGGCGCGGATCGTACTCAACGTAGGTTGGAAAGTAGTGGAACAGCGGCCAGATAATGTTGTTGCAAAAACCGTAGTAAAAAAGATCGAGGTCTTCGTTGTCTAGGGGAACGGCGACACTCTTGTACTTGTCTCTAAGCGTGCGACGAACGTACTCGGCCCCGGCCTCGTCCGTGTCTTCCTCCGCCAAACCGGACCAGCCGACCCACAGGCTGTCGGAAGACTCGTGCAAAGAGCTCAGGCCCGTGGCCAAGCCGCCCACGCTGGGCGTGAACACAAAGCCGTCGGAACCGTGTGAAACTGATGTCGATAGTCTGTTTGATACAAGAATGTGTCGTGCCATTGTGTTCCCCTCGTCGGATGCTGTACTTTCTTATTATACACAAGGACCGTGCCGAGTCGCAAAACGCTCTTTTGTCGGCCACCCCGTTCGCGGTCCGGCCCGGGTGCCGAGCTCGGCACAATTGGGACACATCTGGGACACATACGGGCCCGCCGGCCCGGGACTTGCGAAAGTGGGCGGGTCGTGGTAATTCAACGCGATGGATCAGCTTGCCGCCGACACGGCGAATCTGCTCAAGAGCCTGGGCTTCCCGACCATTAACGCGCACCACGCCTTTAATCACTTCGACTTCTCACGACCCGCGCGCCGCATTCTTGTTATCGGTCCTATGGGGTCCGGAAAAACCGAGTACTCATCGCGAGTTTGGCGGGACTCCATCGTAGCTCTCGGGAAGTCCTCCGCGACGGCGGCGATCACAAGCACGGCAGGCGCGGATCGACGCCGAGTGTTTTTTATCCGCTCGAGCCTCGACCGCGATCGGTTTCCCGACTATCCGCAGGACGCGCTTGCGTACCGGGGCGGCTACGAGCGCTGCGGCGAGAACATCGCGGCGATCCGCGACTCCTACGAGCTCGAAGCCGTCCTTGACGACCACCCCGACGTGGGCACCTGGATCGTCGACGAAGCCTCTTTCTACGACGAACGAATTGCCTATGTCATCCGTCGTCGATCCGCCGAACGGGGTCTTGTGTTTGTCTTCCCAACGCTTATTCTCAACTTCCGAAAGGAGATTTTTAATCCGACGGCGAAGCTGCTTCTGGAGATCGCGACGGACGTCTTCCCGTTGACTGCCTACTGTGAACACCCCGACTGCCTTCGTGACAGCTTCTACACGTACCGATACTACACGGTGGATGGGAGGGAGTGTCCTGCGCTGTTTTTTGATCCGCTGATTATCATCGGTGGGGGCACAAAAACGGCCGATCCCCGCGAGCCCAACTACTGCACTCGTTGCGACGATCACCACTATCTGCCGGGAAAGGAGTACACCTACCTCTACCTAAAACCGATGGGCGTTGCCGCGTCGGCCGGTGATCTTACACCCCTGCGGACGGAACTCGGGGCTTTGACGGGCGACCTGGAGCGGTCGACGCTCTACCGCCACATCGCGGACCAAGCTTGGAAGAGTGACGCGGCCGCGGCCACGAGCATAAATGCGCTGCTCGTGCCGTGCCTTGCCGAGCGCGCGTTAATCTATCTTTTCAGCGAAGAAAACCTGGTTTCCGCGGAGCAGGTCCGAACGCTTATCGACGACATCGGTCTTGATCGCGAGTACGTAAAGCGTCGTATTGCGGACAACGGCCGTACCATTGATGTATAGATTTTCCTACGGTCCCGGAGTCGAGATTAGCTTGACACCGGCCCACGCGGACACTAACGTGATTGTCAGACTTTGAAACGTACCTACGGGTAAGGAGGCTTCTAATGAAGCGAGTTTTGTGCTTTGCAGTAATGGCGCTATTGATCGGCGGCTTTGCGTTCGCAGGCGGCGGCGCGGAAGAGGACACCGGCATGAAGGTCGGTCTTGTCTTTGACGTTGGCGGTCGCGGCGACAAGTCGTTCAACGACAGCGCGTACAACGGAATGGTTCTCTTGGCCGAGGAGTATGACGGCTTTATAGCGGACGATCCGGACGACGTCGATTTCGGTGATAACGTCGAGCTAAAGTATCTCGAACCGCAGTCCGGCGGGCAGGACCGCGAGCAGCTGCTGCGCGTTTTGGCGGAGGACGGCTATGATCTTCTGTACGGCGTGGGCTTTGCGTTTACCGACAGCCTAGGCAAGGTCGCGGCGGACTTCCCCGACACGCACTTTGTGCTGATCGACGGGTATATCCCGGACCTCGGTACCGACAGCAACATCACCTGTGTTGCCTTCGCCGAGCACGAGGGGTCTTTTCTTGTGGGCGCCCTTGCCGGTTACGCCCTCGCAGACGTTGCTCCCACGGCCGCTCTCGGCTTTATAGGCGGTATGGATATTCCGCTTATCCACAAGTTTCACGCTGGATTCTTCGCGGGCGCCATGTATGCCAACGAGGATTTTCGAGCAGAGGGACGCCTGATGGGCCAGTACGTCGGCCAGGATCCCAGCGCATTTAACAATCCCCAAACTGCCGAGGATATCGCGGTAAACATGTATAACCGTGGCGCGGGCATTATCTACCACGCGGCCGGCGCTTCCGGTAACGGCTTGTTTAAGGCCGCTTCCGACATGGACCGATGGGCCATCGGTGTCGACTCCGACCAGGGTCTGATCTTTGCCAACGCCGAATCAGCACAGGAGCGGGCCATCGCCGACCACATTCTGACCTCGATGCTCAAGCGTGTTGACCAGTCGGTCTTTCTCACCGGTTCCGACTTCATCGACGACAACGAGATCGAAGGCGGGTATGTCACCTTTGGTCTCGACGATAACGGTGTCGGCGTTGCAATAAACGAGTTCAACGAAGAGCTCATCGAGCCGTATCTTCCCGACGTAAACGAGCTCCGGGAAATGGTCATTGACGGCGAAATCACCGTCCCAGACCATGACGATCAAATCGAAGCCTGGATGCAGGAAACCTTTTAGTCTTTCGAACGTAAAACGCATGTTGGAGGGCCGCTTACGCGGCCCTCGTAGTATGCCCAATCACCCAAGTAATAAGGAGGCAACGTGGCGCTCCTACGGATGCAGGAAATCACCAAGCTATTTCCAGGTGTCGTCGCCAACGACAAGGTCTCCTTCGAGCTCGAGGCCGGCGAAGTTCATGCCCTAGTAGGGGAAAACGGCGCCGGCAAAACAACGCTGATGAAGATCCTCTACGGGCTCCACGCACCGGACGGCGGATCGATATCAGTCAAAAATAAGCCAACTGTCATTCAGGGTCCGAAGCACGCCATCGGCCGCGGCATCGGGATGGTACACCAGCATTTTATGCTGGTACCGACGTTTACGGTCCTCGAGAACATCATCCTGGGCGAGGAGGGACGGGATTCACGAGTCCCCAGAAGCCTCCGCGGTTTCTGGATCGACCACGAGTCTCCCCGGAAGAAAATCGAGACTCTTATGAAGAACAACGGCATTGCCGTTGACCTTGATGCCCGCATAGAAACAGTTCCCGTCGGTCTTCAGCAGCGCGTCGAGATCCTCAAGATCCTCTACCGCGGCGCCGATATTCTGGTGTTCGACGAACCCACTGCGGTCCTTACCCCTCAAGAGGTCGTCGAGCTCTTTAGGACCTTCCGCGAGCTTACAAGCCAAGGCAAGGGCATTGTCTTTATCAGTCACAAACTCGACGAAGTCCTTTCGATTGCGGACCGGATCACCGTTATTCGCCGCGGAAAGGTGGTCGAGACTATCCCAAAAGACTCCGCAACAAAGCAATCCCTCGCCGAATCCATGGTTGGCAAGCCCGTTCTCTTACGGGTTGAGAATCCGGCGACTGAAGGCGGCGAGCCCGCCCTGCGGGTGCAAAACGTCACATACAAAGACGAGAACAACACCGTGCGCCTCGATTCATTTTCGTTGGAACTAAAGGCCGGCGAGATCTTCGGCGTTGCGGGTGTTGAAGGAAACGGCCAGACCGAGCTAATCCGTGCGATTACCGAGAAAACCAAACTCGAAAGTGGGGCGGTTTTTTTGGCGGGCCAGGACATTACCAACTTCGACGTAAGGCGGCGTCGTGACGCCGGACTGGCCCATATTCCCGAGGACCGAAGGCGACAGGGTCTTCTGCTTCCGTTCTCGGTCGCGCAAAACCTCACACTCGGACGGCACCATCGTGCGCCGTTTTGCAGCCGACTTCAGTTTATACGCCGCACGGAGATTCGTGAGTTCGCCAAGACGGCTATCGCGGACTATGACATCCGAACGCCGTCGGAGACAACGCCGGCGGAAACGCTTTCAGGCGGCAATCAACAGAAAGTCATTATTGCTCGGGAGATGAGCGGCGATCCCATTGTGCTTGTGGCAAGCCAGCCGACCCGTGGCGTTGACATCGGCGCAACCGAGTTTATCTACAAACAGCTGGTGGCTGCGAAACTCGCCCGCAAGGCAGTCTTGCTGGTGTCGGCGGACCTCGATGAGATAATGGCCCTGTCGGACCGCATCGGCGTGCTCTACAAAGGCCGCCTATCGGTGATTCTCGACCGGCAGCAAGCAACCAAGGAAAAGGTGGGATACTACATGCTGGGAGAAAGCGATGCGCCTGCGGGTTAACCGATTTAGACTGATGGAAGCCGGTGCGCCGGTGGTCGGCTTCCTCTTGGCCATGATTCTATTGCTGGTAATCGTAACACTCGTGGGTGAGAATCCCTTTGATGCAGTCGGGGCGATATTTCGCTTTGGATTCTCGACCGCTACCCGGGTAGCACGGATACTTTCGCAGGCAATTCCTCTTTTTTTGGCCGGCATCGCCGTTGCGTTTGCCTTCCAAGCCTCCGTTTTTAATATCGGGGTAGAGGGCCAGTACTTTGTTGGGGGCTTGGTCGGGGCCTTGGCAGGCATATATCTCAGGCTCCCGCCGTTCTTGCACATACCCGTAGTGGTCATAGCAGGCATGATCGGAGGGGCTCTGTGGGCCGGTATCCCGGCCCTCTTAAAAGCCACGCGCGGTGTGCATGAGGTTATCACCACCATCATGTTCAACAGCATCGCGATCTTCCTCGTGAACTATCTCGTCAATAGACCGCTGTCGGGTTTCGCTCCGGGTACCAGCCTGGAGCCACAAACGGCGCCGCTACAGGAATCCGCCCACTTTCTCCGGATCAATTCCTTCTTTCAGGGTCTGGGCTGGAACATCGACGACCGCGTCTACTTAGACTACAGCCTTATTGTTGCACTGATTATGGGCATTCTGGTGTGGCTTGTCGTATACAAGACACGGCAGGGCTTTGAGGTCCGGGCGGTGGGAACCAGCATGGATGCCTCCGCGTACGCCGGCATTCGGGTGAAGCGTGTTCAGGTCGGCGCCTTTTTGACAAGCGGTGCCTTGGCCGGGCTTATCGGACTTCAGGAAATCTTTGCCATCCGGCACTTCTACACGTTTGAGATAGCCTCGGGCGTTGGGTTTGACGGAATCGCGATAGCGTTGATTGGACGAAATAATCCTGGAGGTGTCGCGATCGCGGCACTCCTCTTTGCGTTCCTGAAGAACGCGGGCTACGCCTTACAGCTATACACCTCGGTGCCGAACTCGGTTGTGTATGTGATCACGGGCATGATGATTATTCTTATCGTCGTGACAAACGAGTTGGCTAAACGGTATATCTCGGCCCTACGCAAGAAGGAGGCAAACTAGATGCTCGGCGACTTTTTGCTTCAGGGTATCGAGGTTTCGGCACCAATAGCGTTCGCCGCTTTGGGCGGCGTCTTCTCCGAACGCAGCGGCGTTATCAACATCGCACTCGAGGGCATCCTGATCGTTACGACGTTTGTGATAGTTGCCGCGGCGTTGGCATTCGAGAGCCTTTTTGTGGGGCTTATCTTTGCGATCCTCGCCGGCATAGGCGTTGCCGCGATTCACGCTGTTGTTACCATCACCTTTCGTGTAAACCAGATTGTCAGCGGCGTAGCAATTAACATCCTGGCGCTTGGTATCTCAAGATTTTTCTCTCAACAGTTGTTTGGCCAAGAGACCCAAACGCCGTTCAACAGCAACCTGTACCCGAGTATCCTCGGCATCAACGTCTATGCATGGATGCTGATTCCAATCGCGGTCATCGCGTGGTACGTCCTCTACAAGACGGTCTTTGGACTCAGGCTCCGGTCCGTAGGTGAAAACCCGGAAGCTGCCGATACCTTGGGCGTGCGTGTCTACGTTATGCGCTACGCGGGCGTCCTGCTTTCCGGTGCTTTTTGCGGCATCGCGGCGGCCACGCTCTACCCCGCGCAGTGGTTTACCGGTATGACCGGCGGCCGTGGCTTTATCGCGTTGGCGGCAATGATTTTCGGACGATGGAATCCGATCGGCGCGGTGCTGGCTGCGTTGTTATTCGGCTACGCGGACACCTTTCGGGTCATGTTTGAAACACAAATTCCCATCCCCGGTCAATTTGTGCAGATGTTGCCCTACGTTCTAGCGGTGGTAGTCCTGGCCGGACTTGTCGGTAAGGCCAAGGGACCCGAGGCGTCGGGGCAGCCGTATATCAAACACTAGCTTATGAACACTCTCTTGTGGTTTGGGATGCTGCTCGTCAACTTTGTATGCATCCTTGTGCTTTTTCGTGTCTTCGGCCGTACCGGTCTGTACGTGTGGATACCAATCGCGGTCATTCTCGCAAACATACAGGTACTCAAGACCGTCACGGTGTTTGGTTTCGAGGCGACGCTCGGAAACATCGTCTACGCGACGAGCTTCCTGGCCACGGATATCCTTTCGGAAGTCTACGGCAAACGAGCGGCTCGCCGGGCCGTCGCCTTTGGCTTTTTTGCTCTTATTGCCACGACGGCAATCATGAATCTAGCCCTGGCATTCGAGCCTTCGTCAACGGATCAGATTCAAGAACCGCTTTTTGCCATCTTTGCGTTTTTCCCCCGTGTCGCCGGCGCTAGTTTGCTTGCGTTTCTTGTCTCCCAGCTACACGACGTGTGGGCATACGACTTCTGGAAGCGCCGCTTTCCCGGTACGCGAACCATTTGGCTCCGAAACAACGCCAGCACCGCCGTGAGCCAGCTCATGGACAGCGTGGTGTTCTCGATCGCGGCGTTTGTTGGGGTGTTCCCGTTCCCCGTGGTGCTCGAGATTATCCTTACGACCTATGTTATCAAGGTTGTTGTTGCCGCCGCGGACACTCCCCTGGTGTACCTGTCCAGGCGCTGGTACGACGCCGGCCGTATACCTGCTATTGACGCGACCTAGCCGATCGAACAAAAATCGGTCATGCTTTCACAATTTGTATCCGCCGCCCAAGAAGGCAAGCCGGTTTTTCTTCCCGACGTTCGCAACAGCCTTGGTAACCGCCCGAGTGGTCGCATCGACGCTCTTCTTGTGCTTCCCGACGGCATCGCGCAGAAGCAATTTTCGATTCCACTTCCACGGGTAAGCTCGCTTACCAATAGTGAACGCGATTTTTTGGCCCGCTACATACGCGCGGAAATCTATAATCATCTAACAACTCTCGGTGGGTACGCTCTTACGATCTATCGCGATCTGACCGACCCGGCGGTGGTTGCTCTGGTGAACCAAGTAATCGAAGACTTTCAAATCGACAGACCCCGGGCAGAGCGGACCGGCTACGGGCGAATTGTAAACGTCTTGGATCGTATGAACGATACGCTCCACCCGGAGCGGGATTCTCTGACGCGTCGATTTACAATCGAGGTTCGTCCCATAAACGAGCTCCCGACTGATGTCGTATCGGTGCAGTTTCGTGCGGAGCCGGAGGATATCTATCACCGGGTAACCGAGGGACTCGAGGGCACGATGATGTGTGGCCTCGACGTCGGCGGCACCGACATCAAAGCCGCACTTGTTGTGGACGGCCGCCTGATCGCCCTCAAGGAATACGACTGGAATCCCGCGGCCTATCAAAACGTCGAGGAGATCATAGATCCCGTCGCACTCATAGCCCGGCTGCTGCGGGCCCGCGCGGCGGTCGCGGGCGTGGGCGCCGCGAATCAAGAGCCGGATTCGGTCGCTCCACAGGCGGAAAGAGCAGTCGTGGCGCAGTTGGATGCGGCCTTTCGCCCGCACGCCGACCTCGGGACCATAAAAGCGGCGGTACAGGCTGTGGAAGATGGGCTCGGTGGCAAACTCGAATATTTCGACGCGATCGGCCTCTGTTTTCCCGACGTTGTGGTTCAAAACCGCATCGTTGGCGGCGAGGTACCTAAGACACGCGGCATGCGGTCAAACACCATTCGGGACTTTGAAGAGCAGTTTGCCAAGTTATCGACGCTCAACCTTCGACTAAAGGAGCTTTGCAGGCCGGGCGGGGTAGTCATGAACACCAACGACGGACCCATGGCCGCCTTTACAGCCGCCGTCGAGCTTGCCGCCTCACCCACACCGGAGCTTGGCGAAAACGGGGTGTTCGCCCACACGTTGGGCACCGACTTGGGCACCGGCCTGGCCCTTGCAAACGGGTCTATCCCGGAAATACCGCTCGAGGCTTACAATCTTGTGCTGGACATAGGCAGTGATCGGGCCGCGCGTCTTCCGGCCGAGGACCTCCGGAGCCTGGCTAACACCAATACGGGGATCCCCGGTACGCCACAAAAACTTGCAAGTCAGGCAGGCGCCTTTCGCCTTGCCGACGAGCTTATCTGGGAACACATAACAAAGCTTAGAGACGACATTATTGCGAAGGGCTATGTTGTTGAATCCCAGGTTCCCGCCGAATCAGCATCCACCGGCGCTGCACCCGCCTATACAATGCCTGATACACCCCCCGATACAACACCCGGTGCGTCCACGGGCAAGGCGTCCGCGGCTCTTCGTGGTGTGCCCGAGTCGCCCGTCGATCAACGAAAGGCATATCTATCCTATCTTATGGGCTTGGCCGAAACCAACAAGGCGGTGGCACAGGTGTTCCGCACAATCGGTGAGTACATGTCGGTCGTCTACGAGGAAACCGAGCATCTGCTCGAGACCGGCCTCACCGACCGCTTCCTCTTTGGTCGGTTTGTGAAGGTTCCTCGGTGTTTTGAGCTTATTCAAGAGGGTGCCGGGCATCGATCACCGACGTTGAGACTGGTTGCAGCCGACAGCGGCATGGCCTACACGCCGCTTATGCGGGCTTTAGACGCCGACCCGGACTACACGGTGGCTCAGTTCGGCCAGGCGATCGGCGCCGTATACTTTGCCAACCTTGGGCGTATCCGGCCAAAGCTCGCCGACTGATCCCACGACGGAGCGTAACCCACCTCCGCCGTCGACCGGTTCCTATTCCTTCCAGGGGAAGATCATGCCGCGCAGTGTGCGTTTGCCGACTCGCTCTTTGTCGTCCACTAGGAGCGCGTCCCAGGGGATCTTGCGGCGGTTGGCGTCCGGATGTTCCTCGAGATAGTCGTACTTGTAGAGGCGGAGCTTGAGCGCGACCTGACCAAACAAAAAGACACCGCCGAATCCCGGGATCAACAGAGCCGTAAACACGGAGAGGATCAAGATCGCCAACGTGGCGATACCCGCCAGGATCGAGAAAAACGTGTTATCAAAAAACACAATAAAACACTTTTTGAAGACCTTTGGTAGTTTTGTGTCGAGCTGCGCACGGATGGGAAAAAAGAACTGGCTCGATAGAACCCAAACGACACTTGCCCAGAAAAGGAAGGCGAGGGCGGCGAGGCCCAACAGGCCGCCCATTCCGCCGTAGACCGGCAAGGCAAAAAACACGACCGTGATATGGAATGCCACGATAATGCCCAAGACCAAGCCGGAAACCCACGCCTCCTTGAGGTATCTCCAGAAGTCCTTGAAGCCGGGCTGCTGGTACTGCGCAATATCGCGTGTCATAAACGCTACTGCCGAGGCATAGACGTAGAAAATGACAACACCAATGCCGAGCACGATGATCGATATGACCTGGTTGACAGATGCAAATGCCGGCGCAGCCACAAATGGGACGGTGAGCACCACGACAAAACCGAGATTCATCAGAATAATCGTGAGGAAGTTGTCCCAAAGGTCAAAGAACCATTTCTTGATCAAAAATCCAAACATGTAAGTCGGCGCCTCCAGGGAAAGTCGTTCCCGTACGCAAGCATTATATGGATGAATCGCGACTTTTCAATCCGCGATCGGGGGCACTATACTTGGACGCATATGGCTAAACCCCTTCGATCTCGTAGCTCCCGGCCAAGCGCGCGCGGGACCGAGACCGTGCGGCGCGTGAGTCGCCCGTTCTCATTGCTCGTAAAACCCAGCTCCTCGGACTGCAATATTCGATGCGACTACTGTTTCTACTACGACACCTGCCGGATCTTCGACCAGGCGACCCGGCACCGAATGACACAGGAGACGGCGGAAACGCTAATTCGCGGCTATATGTCCACTAAGCAACCGGTGTACAGCTTTGGCTGGCAGGGCGGCGAACCAACTCTAATGGGCACCGACTTTTTTCGCTTTGTTGTAGACCGACAGAAGGCTTACGGGGGTCCCGGGACACGAGTAGCAAATGGTCTTCAGACAAACGGGATCGCAATCTCGGACGAAATGGCCGGTCTCTTTCACGACTACAGTTTTCTCTTGGGCGTGAGCCTCGACGGTCCGGCGGAGCTCCATGACCGGTACAGGAAAGACGCAGCCGGCAAGGGAACTCACGGGCGTGTCCTTAAAGGCATCGAGAAACTCCAGGCGGCAAACGTAGACTTTAATATCCTGGTATTGGTGTCCGCCGCCAACGTAAGTCACGGCAGGGAGGTCTACCGATACTTGGTAGACCATGGTTTTTACTACCATCAATACATTCCATGCCTGGAGAAGGATCCAGACGGTGCCCCTGCGGAGTTTTCCATTGACGGGGAGGGCTGGGGCGAGTTTTTGACAGAGGTACACGACGAGTGGATGAACGGCGATCAGAGACGCGTTTCCATTCGCCACGTAGACTCCATACTTCAACTCTTGGTCAACGGCGCCGTGACCTCATGCACGATGGGAGGGGCTTGTAATGCCTATTTTGTTGTCGAGTACAACGGCGATGTCTTTCCTTGCGACTTCTACGTACAAAGCGATCTGCGGCTAGGCAACGTCGCGACGGATTCCTGGGAAACGCTTGGTAACTCCCCGATGCGACGGAAGTTTGCCGCGGCAAAGGCGCGGTGGCCGGCCGCATGCTCGTCTTGCTCCTACCTTCACCTCTGCTCCGGAGACTGTGTCAAGCACAGAAATCCGACAAGCGAGCTCTGCTCGGGCTGGAAGCGATACTACGGGCGTGCCTTGCACGACCTCGAGTCGCTGGCATCTACCGTGCCTCGACCGCCGGGAGCAGGCGGCGGCCTGTTTGATCCGGCAGCATTGGACCCGGAGGAGACGTGTTACTGTGGAAGCGGAAAAAAGGCAAAACACTGCCACGCCGCGCCGTACATCAACTAAGGCGGACTTACGTCACCCAAGACCGAGGCGGCTTACGACGGCGACAGCCAGTCGATGATAAGGTCCGCCACTTCTTCTTTTTGTGAGCCGTTTACCATCACGTGTTCGCTCCTGTCCAGCACAACATGGTTCTTTACCGTGGACGATACCCGGTTTTCGATAAACGTAGCGGCGGACACCGGCACCGTTTTGTCGGATTCTGAAACGATTGTAAGGATGGGACACAAGACGCGAGGCAAGCGCCGAATAGTATAGCGGCGAAGCTTGTGCAGCTCACCTAAAGGGTGGTACCAAAGTCGCGCCCAGTACTCCTCGTAAACAGACCGGGCGACCTCGTCCGCGAGCTCCTCGGTGGGGTCCCGGCGCTTGCTTCGCACGGCAAAGAGCCGCACCAAGGGCGCCAGCGAAATGGCCTTGGGCTTCAGCAATATGGCCGGCGCCGCCAGGGCGATCCGTTCCACCGGAAGGGCGGAGGCAAGAAGCAGTGACAAGACCCCGCCCATGGACAGACCCACAACACAAACGGACTCATATGCTGCTTTGAGCTCCAAATACTCGTCCAGAACCGCCCGAAACCACTCACGGCGGCCCGACGCGTTGAAATCTCCCCCATCGGTTCCGTGCCCCGGCAATCGCATCACGCGCACGGTCATGCCGGCGGAGTGAAGTCGTCCGGCGAGGTAATGCATGTGCCGAGGGGTACCCCCAAAGCCGTGAACGAGTAAGGCGGCGCGCTTCCCTCCGGGAAGCGTCTTGGCCTGAAGACCTTCGATGATTGCTGTAGACGAGGGGGGGATTCTCATGCATCGAGTATAGTCACAAGTTCGGGCGCTCCACCAGATAAAAACGGCCAGAAAAAGGGCCGCAAAAAGGACCGGACTCAGACCCGGTCGTCCGCCTTTGGTCGGACCTTGATAGAACCCCTTGATAGAACCCCTTGATAGAACCCCTTGATAGAACAAAGACACGCTAACTGGTAAAACTAACGTGATGAAAGTCGGTATCTTCGCCGCCCCCGACGATAGGGTACTGGTCAAAAGCCTCCTTGCGATCCCAAACGAGATAGGGTCGGAGCCGGTAGCATATGTCTTTGGTTCCACCTGGCCGTCGCTCGACGGCTCCGAGCTGCAGTTCAACCTTGGGGCGATAACACACTTTGTTTTTCTGGTGTCGCCGGCGGCACTCCGGTCCGGCTGGCTTCCGTGCGTGGCGGGATTTTGCCTGGGAAAGGATAGACCCGGCCACCTCTTCCTGAGCCGGGAGGACATCGTCGTTCCCGGCTACTTGAGTAGATTCGAGAGTTCCTATACCCCGGCGCAATTGCGCAACGCGCTATTGTTGGAGCGGGAGCTGCACACACACGAGATCGCCATAGAGGGAGCACAGGCGGAGCTCACCGGCCGGGGGCTCGGCTTAACGGACGACGATTTTTGCGAGGCGGTTTTGCGCGGCGACGAAGACGCCGTCAAACACTACCTGACCATAGGCTTCTCTCCAGATACCCGCGACGCGGCAGGCATGACGGCCCTCACGCTCGCAGTCCGGCGGCGCCAATTTGGTCTGGCGCAGTTCCTGCTAAAAAACGGAGCCGAGCCGGACGCCGAGAACCCCGGGGCCGGCACTGCGCTGTTTGAGGCGGCGGCTCGTGGAACAACCAAGATTCTCGAGCTGCTTATTGCCGCCCGTGCGGACCTGACGGTCACCAACGATCACGGCCAGACGGCCCTTATCGTGGCAACCGGCGAGGGGCAGGCGGACGCATGTGAGCTCCTGTTGGATGCGGGGTGCCCTCCGGACGCTGTCGATGTGATGGGCATGAAGGCCGGCGATTACGCCCGTCTGTTCTCCCGTGACCGCATTGCCGAAATGATCGACGGATACCGTCCGTCTAATTCTTGACTAGGATTTGTGGCGCGCGCTACTTTTTGGTGGTTATATGAGCGAAAAGCAATCAATTGAAATCTTCCATGTGAGCCGTTCCAACGGCACACCACTCTTTCTTCACCCGTTCGACAGCGAGACGAAGCTTTTTAAGGTCATGGAAAAAGAGCACATGGACGGTCTTTACGGAAGTGAACCTCGGATCGAGTCGCTAACACTCTTTCGCAACGAGCTCTACCGAATGGTGGAAAAGGAAGTTCGCGACTGGGTAGCGGATGCCCGCTTTATTCCTCGGTTTCTGATGTCGGCCGGGGCGTTTTTGGTGACCTACCTGGTCCTCAGCTTTGTAGTGCGGGATCCTATTCCGATCTTGGACGAGATCGCCATCTCAACGGGCGCCGCCATCCTCACTTACATTCTTCTCGGTCGCCGCGATTTGCGGTCGGAAATGGCCCTCAAGAAGCGGATTAGCCTGCGGAATCGTGTCGATGCGATCGTCTTCAACGAAAGCGCCTTTATCAAGCGCATTGAAGAGTACCTGGCCACCGCGGAAAACGCGGGTCCGGACGAGCTGGCCGCCAAAATCACGCGATCCGACGACAGATTGATTCCGGAGGAACACAAGGCTCGTGGCGAGCGACTTGTTTCTTACTTGGGCCGACGGTTTGACAAGCGTGACGTTCGCCGTCTCGAGAAACGCATTCTCAAGGGAGAGGCGGGCACGGAAAAGACGCTCCAGCGTTGGGCGGAGCAAAAAAAGATCGACCTACCGTTGTTTGGTTTGTATTTGCAGCTCAAAAAAGACGTGCGGCGGGACGCGGCTACTCGATAGGTTCTTCCGGTTCTTCTGGGTCGTCTGCTTCGGCCCCGAATATGTCCTGCTCATTGAGCCTCTCTAGGCGTTCGTTGAGCTCGAGCTCCCGCCTCACTCGCTCGACAGTGTTCTGCGCGGGAACAAAGTCACTATCCAACTCCAGCGCCCGTTCGAAGGCGGATATTGATTCCTGGAGCGCGCCTTGAGCGTACGCTTCGAGGCCTTCGAGATACAGTGCATCGACACGGTCCCGCAGCTCGGCACGGCCGAAGTCGCCAAAGTCCAACCGGGCTTGAATGCTGAAGTTGTCCGGCCGGTCGTACTGTGTTGTCATGTCCAGGTTGTAGTTGAATTGAACCGCTATTTCCTCGAACTTGACACCGGCGCCGAGGGAGATACGGGGATTGCCGCCCTTTAGCTGGAATCCGGTCTGTATGCCGACAAAATCGGCAATGCTGAGGGCAACTCCTACTGCAAACGAGACGTCCGGCACCGGCGTGTCGTCGAATCGGAATGGAATCGAGACGTCACCGGAGATCAGAAGTGGCCGAAGCGGCGAGTACGCGATGCCGACGCGTATGCTCGAGGGGAGAGGCTCGCCGAGACTAGCGGGGTCGTCGAAGGTCGACGCCTGGAGAAGGGAGGGAGGGCCGAGATTGCGAGCGGCAACACCGACGGCGAAGTTCTCCGAGCGGGAGTAATACGGCTTTAGGAAATCAAAACGAGTAAGGAGACCGACATCCGCCATAAATCCAAACGCATTCTGGGTGTCCGTGTACTGGTCCCGAAAAGCCACTTTGATGTTGGTCCCCAAAGAGACGCCGTGGAAGAAAAAACTCCGGGCTATGTTGTAAGAGATGTTTGCCGCCACGACGGTTTCCGAAAACCGCTCGGAACCGAGTTGAGAACCCAGGGTATCATACTCGGTAAACGGTATGTGGACGTACTTCGCCGCGAGGCCCACTCCCAGGTCCTCGCGTCGCATCGTGTACACAAGGCCGTCCAGGTTAAGCTCGTGAATGAGGTTTTTATGGTGAAATGCCAGCTCCGTGCGGTCGAGGGAGGCCGAGGCCGCGGGATTTGCTTCAAAAAACGAGACATCACGACCAACGGCGGTGTAGGCGGTAGCCATAGCTTCGTACTCGCCGCCAAAGGGTATCAGAAGGGCCGGAAAAGCCGTAAGACCGGTGTTTTCGCCAACCGCCTGGCCGTACAACTCTCGGTAGAGGTCGGCCAAGTCTTGTCCCGGCAGGTAAGTTACTATAAATAAGAAAGTTACGATCGCGAAAAGGCGGCGCATTTTCTCTTTAGTATACTACCCATGGCGGCCGTTATCTACATGACTCGGCGCGGTCACGCAAGGGTGCGTGGAAACCGGCCGATAGTAGTATAAGATTATGTGGGGAGGGAACGTGCGGCTTCCACCGCCGTCGATGTTTCGACTATCCATTCTCAGAATCACCTCTTTTTTCTCGCTCCTTGTCGCCGCCGCGGTTGTGGCCTACGCGGGCGGTACGCCCGAAGACCCTATCGAGGAGGCGCGCACCCTGGTCTCCGAACAGCGCTACGACGATGCCATTGGTCTCTTGACTGTAGCACTCAGGGATAACCCCGAATACTTCGACGCGGCCGTAAACGTCTTCGAGGATATCAACCAGGTCCGTGACGCCTTTGCGGGGGTCCTCGAAGAACTTCTCGACACAATCGAGGAGAATCCTGAGGATACCGCACGCGCCCTCGAGCTCCTCGAGCAGCTCGAGGAAATCGATCCCTTTCCCAGCCGTGGATCCTCCGGCGTTTTGGCCGAGACCCGGTTTGCAATCCAGTTGACCGCCGCCCGCAACGAGGCAAGGAGAATTGTTGAAGACACCCGAGAGTTTATCCGGCAGGAACGGTATCAGGCGGCAATCAACCGCTACCTCGACGGCTTTGATCTGCTTTTAACAAACCTCCGCGAAGCGGACTACTACGACATCAGTGGGATCGGGACAAACGCCGAGTCGCTTCGGGAGGCAATTGCCCAGGCCGCCCAGTCGGCCGGCGCACTACTAAATCCACTTGCACAGAACTCATTAGAGACCTTGGCCTTCCTGCGCGAAGGAAATGCCCAGGCCTCCTACTCCGCCTTTCTCGACCTCAAACAAGAGTACCTGGCGCTCCTCGAGATCGAACGGACCATTGAATCCGCCCTCGCGGATCTCAAGGAGGTCAATGCACTTGTCGAGGCGGCGAGCGCCGGCGCCTTCGACCGCGACTGGCATATCGAATTCGTTGTGAGTTTTGTCGAGGGAGGTGGCGCCGGCGGCATCCTGCCGGTCGTGCGGCTTGCCGGAACCGAGGCGCTTACTCCGATCGTGCCGGCCGTGGCTGATGCGGGCGCCGGATTCTACGAAAGCGCCGAGGCCGCCTTCGAGCAGGGCAACTACGAGGAGGCGGTCTTGTCACTCGGGGGCCTCGAGCAATACGGCAACCTCGCCGCGGAATCCGCTGCGCTCGAGGAGGGGGTAGACTTGGCCGGCGATGGACCAATAGCCGAAGTAATGGCGGCGGTTCCCGGTCGCCTCGCCGAGCTGGTGTTTCGACTGCGCACCGCCGGCCGTCTGACGCCTTACATAGACCGGGTCGGCGAGGTGCGTGACGCGTTTGAAACCCTGCCGGCCACCGAAGAAGCTTCCGAGACCGAGCTGTTGGCGGCTCGAACGGCGGTCCAGGAGATTCGTGAGGTGCGGGAAAATCTGGAGTCTGACTACGACACCGAGTTGGCATCGCTATCGGAGCTTGTTACCGATGACGCGGCCCAGCTGTCGCCAATAATTGCCGAGCTCGAGACGGCCATAGAAGTGGATGAGGGGCGGTTTTTCTCTCGCGAGGTGGAAATATCCGTTCGAACCGCACGTCTTCAAGTCACGGACCTACAAGACCGCGCGGAGGATCTCGCCGGCGAGGTAGAGACTGCCGAGAGTCGGGTTGCCCGGGGCCTTGATACAACGGCGGGGCCTTCCACCACCGAGGCAACCACCTCGCGCCGCGAGTTGGTGTCGGTCGATTTGGCCGTGCCTGTGCTCTATGACGACCTCGAGCTCTTCATCGAGCGCTATGAGTCCGAAATCGACGCCGTGCGCACAAACGAGACGGTCGTGGAGGCTCGCGAAGAGGCTGAGGTCCTCCAGGTCACCATCGAAGAGCTTCAGGGGCGCGCGGTCGGCGTTATTGCGCAAATCGACCTGGCGCCCCTTGTGCGGCGCAATCAAGAGATTCTCGACGACTTGGAAAGGTCCTCGGACTTTGTATCTTTTGACCCACAAAACGAATCACCGCCCTCTGCAAGCAGACTCAACACGGCGGAATCCCTCGCCTCTAACGCTCTCGAGGAGCTTCCACGGGTTGTTGAGGACCTTCAGGACTTCGAAACTGAGTACGCCGCCGAGAGCGCCCGGCTCGAGTACAACAATCGTATCAACGAGACCAGAAGCCGCGCCTCGGACATTGCGGATTCACTGGAGCTGACGCAGGGCCGCCTTGTGGGCACTCTCGCGGAGGTGGAGGCCGAAAGAATTCGACGCACCATCGTCGACGCGGAAAAGGACCGCGAGGATGCCCAGAACGACCTAGAAGCCACGGTTGCATCCGGATCACCCTCGAGCACGGTGCTGTCGCGGACGGAGGGCGAGTTCGAACAGATTGCCGAGCTTGTACCGGAGATTCGCACCAGCGTGACGCAGTTCAGAGACCGTTTTGCAACACGGCGCAACGAGCCGGCAGACACGACCGAGGTAAGAGCCCCGGTAGATGCGCAGTTGGCCCGGGCAACGGAGTTCTTGGAGCGTGCCGCCGCCCTTGATCGCCTCGCTGCCGGCGGCTTGGCCCAAATCTCCTCCGAGCGAATCGCAATCGACATCCGCGCGGCTGAAGAAAACGTGGATGACGCCCAAGATGAATTGGACGCGGCTGTTGCCGCAGGGTCGCCCGGCAACGCCGTTTTCTCGCGTACGGAGGCGGTCTTCGAGGACGTTCAAGCGGAGGTACCGGCTATACGTGGTCGGGTTGCGGAGTTCACCAATCGATTTCAGACGCGGCGCGACGACCTTGTAGGCGCCGGTGCAACACCTACGTTGCTCAATCGGCAGTTGGCACGGGCCGGCGGATTCTTGCGGCGTGCGACCGAGTTGGAGCAACTCGCCGCGGGTGGTCTCGCCCAGGTCGCCGCCGAGCGGTTGGCCGTCGAGATAGGCGACGCAGAACAGGAGTTTGCCGCCGAACAAGCCGAGCTGGCGGCGGCGGCGGCCGAGGGACCGGTTGCTGCGACACTCGTCGACGCACGCCTGGATGCTCTCGCCCAACTCGACAGGAGGGTGCCGGAGCTTGTAAGTGACGTCGAAGAGTTTGAGTCGGCGTTTTTGGGCATTGCCGAGGACCTCGGCGACCCGACGCCGGTCGAGGAACAGCTTGCGCGAGCGGACAACTACATAGCCAGGCTCGACGATCTCGAAAGCAACATCGGCGCGGCAGCGGCCTTCGCCCGTGCCGAAGACCTACGCCGACGCGTCGTGGCTATCGAGGACCGGAACAGGGAGATTGACGAGGACATCGCCGACGAATTTCAAGGCGACGACCTGGTTCCCGAGGCGTTTTTCGCACAGACCAAATCAGCGGCCGAGACCGTCTCGGAAAGCGTTGCCGCGATCAGAGGCGGCATCAACACCTTTGTCGACGAGTTGCGCGGCGATGCAGCAACCCGGCCCGACGGATCCGGCATCCTCGATCAGGTAGCGCGGGCTTCGGAGTTGCGTGCTCGGCTCAACCAGGTCGAGGGCTCGGTCTACGGTTTATTGGCCGCAATCGACCTGGAGCGCATAGTAAACCGGCGAAGGAACCACGAAACGGAGCTTGCTCGAGCTTCCGAACAGGTGAACGAGGGCCTGGAAAGCGATTCCGGACCAACAAACGCCGCCATGAACCGGGCGCGAAACATCCTCGAGCCGCTAAACCCGGAAATCGAGGAAAGCCTAACCCAGCTGGACGGCTTTTTCGAGCAATATGAAGACCTCGCCGACGGCCTTGGGTTGTCGGCCCCGGTCAACACCCAACTTGCCGAAGCACGCACAGTGGAGGACCGGATCCAGGCGGTTCACGGGCTCGTGGTCGCCACGCTCGGCGAGATCGATCTTGTTCCCCTCGAGCGGCGATACGCCGGCCAGGTTGAAGAGACCGATCGAGGACAGAACCTTCTCGACGGAGTAGAGGTAGCGGGCCGGGACAACCCGGCACGCTACCCCGGGCGTGCGCTTGAGGTGCTCGAAGAGGTGGATGACGAGTTGCCGGGCCTCATCCGGGACCTCGGGGCGTTTATCGCCGACTACGACGGTCGTGTCGCCTACATCGATGAGAGTCCCGCAATCAGGAACGTCGTCTCGGACGGTCAGGATCTCCTGGGGGCAACGGAACAGTTGGACAATCGCGTAGCGACGCTCATAAACGAAGCGGAGGGCAACATCCGATTGGCCGAAGAGCTCCGCGACGACTACGGGCGCCTCCTCGCTGAGGCGGAAAACCTCATTCGTCAGGCCGAGCGAGAGACGGTCTCGCAGGCGCAGGACCGCTTTGACGAGGCAACGGGCGCGGCGGTGGAATCGCTCAGCCTGGCCTACGACCCCGATTTCGAAGAAGAGGTAAACGGAGCCCAAATTGCGATCTTCAACCTGATTCGCGATGCCAACCGGGAGATTGTTCGAACGGAGGTCCTCCAGAACGTAACACAGGCGGCGGAGCTCTACGACGATGAGGAGTATGCTCGGGCGTTTGACATCATCGCCAACGCCGAAGAGCTATGGGTCACCCAGTTTCCGGACACGGAGCTCGCGAGCCTGGTGGTATTGCGGCGTCAGTTGCTCGCCCAGCTCCAGTTGGACTCCGAGCGGGAGTTGATTCCCACGGATCCTCTCTACGAGAATCTTGTCGGCTTTTTGAACGACGCCCGTCTGAGCTTCGAGCAGGGACAGGAGCTGATGAACGAAGGCAAGCTAACCGAAGGCAGGCGGTACATCGAGGAGGCGGGAGATGCGGTGCAAAACGTTGTTGCCGTAAAGCCGTCGAACTGGGACGCAAAGCTCTTGGGCCTCGAGATCGCTCAGGTCCTGGACCGTGACAACTTCCAAGACCTCTTCGAGAGGCGGTATGAGAGCGCCATCGAAGATCTCTCGGACGAAAATTACGTCGAAGTACTCACCGAGCTCGAGGCGCTCCTGCAGATCGACCCCGACTACCCCGGCCTCGAAGGGCAGATTCGGGAGATCAAAATCGAGTATGGCCTTATCGAGCTACCACGAACGGAGGAAGAGGTCGACCGCACTGCAGAGCTTATCAATCAGGCGCGGAACCTGGCGGCGGGCGGAACGGAGGCGCAACTGCGGCAAGCGACAAATCTTTTGAACCAAGTTCTGCAAATCGAACCGGGAAACCGCACGGCGAACGAGCTGATTACCCAGACAACGGCTCGACTGGACCAGCTGACGCCGCAGACAGCGCCTTTGAGTGTTTCGGATCAGCAAAGCCTCAATAGAGCCTTTGACCTTTTTAACCAGGGGCTTCCCGTGCAAGCCTATCAGATCGTGCAGGATCTGTGGGAGAACGAGTTGTACCGAGGAGATCAAGCCCTGCGGAACTTGAGAAACCGACTTCTGAGCCGGCTTGGCGTATGATTGTGAGGTCTCGAACACGCCTGGCGGCGCTGGTATGGTTAGCGACCGTCGCCGGTGTTGTTTCGCTTTCCGCGCAAGATGAGTTTTTTGAGGACCCGCGCCTTTTGGTAGAGGAGGCTGCGGGCTTTCCACAGCTTGTCTCCACCGGCGGGTACTTGGTAAACGTCTTTCAGCGCTATGTCCCCAACGACTCCGGCGTGGGCGGGGACATCTTTTTGTCCGTACTGGCCTCGAGCGAGGGCAGGGAGTGGGTTGATCTTGGTCATCTGGCCGGACCGGTCCGTTACAGCCGCAGCCTACGGCCACGCGTCTACTCCATGCGGCAGGGGGCCGACGGAGCGATCACGGTTGCCCTTATCGAGGATTCCAACTCGATTCGGTTCTTCCGCGCAGCACCCGGCGAACGGGATCTGCAAGACGTAGCTTCCATCGCCACCGAAACCGCAACGGTAAACCCGTTGCTCTATGCTCGGGAGGACGGCGGCTACATCCTTTTTGTTACCCAGTCCGTGGACGGCGTGCAAACCATCCGGTACACAACCAGCGAAAACGGAACGGACTGGACGGCACTTTTTAACTTGGAAGAGGACGTTACCCTTGGTACCAGCTTCAACCCGGTACACTCCTCTTACAACGGGCGCGAATATGTCTTTTTCCAGACGCTCAACCTCGACCTGAGCCCGAATTATCAGATCTACGCCAAAGTCAGCGACGACGGCGGAACAACCTGGTCCGAAGCGCGACTGGTAACCGACTTTTTTGACTTGACTGATACCGACGACTACCTCGAGTACAACAACCAAGCGCCCTTTGCCATGAGTACGGGCGATAGGTTGATCCTTGTCTGGCGCAGGAAGTTTCGCCAGTTTGCCGATCAGGTGTTTTTTGCCGACCTCGGCGCCGACGGTACAATTGAAGGCAACGCCGTTGAAGTAACCTCCGGCGGCGAGACCGCGACGCAGCCCGGCGCGTTCCTGTTCGACGGCGATCTCTACCTCCACTGGACCCTCGCGCGAAGCGGATCGAGCATCCTCCAGGCCGCGAGACGGCAGGGAGGTTTTTTTGTTCCCCAGGATATCGGGGTGATGGACGGAGACTCGATTCGTCTGAGCACAACCGAGCACAAAGGCCGATTGCACTTGATGTGGCAAAACAATCGCGTTGATACTTCGGGTATCGCGTACCGGGAGCCTGATCAACGGGCCATGCCGCCTCAGCTCTTGGCGTCGAATTTTACCGAGGGCGTGCGCACGCGGGGCGCCGAGGCCGCGGTCGTGTGGGCGCCGCCGGAGGACCCTTCGGGGATCACGGCATACTCCTATACCTGGTCACAAAACCCAACCGCCCCGGTGCCTCGGGAACAGGAGCTTCGGTCGACCGAGCGCGCCCTCGAGCTCGAGGCGGATGCCGACGGCGAGTGGTATCTCCGGGTCCGCGCCCTCGACCGCGCGGGCAACTGGTCGGAACCGTCATCCATCACTTTTGTGCGCGACCGAACACCGCCGCCGCCGGTGACCTTCCCGCGGCCCCCGGCGGACGAAGATGGATATCTTGTTTCCAATACCTTCGACCTACGGTGGGATGAACCAACGGCCCCCGATGTGGCAGGCTACACATTTTCCTTTGAGTTTGTTGCACCGCTGCCGCAGGATCCTGATCCCGAGGCTTACGAAGTCCCGGCTCTCAATCCCACGATACTCTCAGAAGACCGCAACATCAGCCGTGACAACATCGAAAACGGTACCTACGCCCTCTCCGTCGCTCCCATAGACACCGTGGGTAACGTCGGTGAACCGACGACTCTGTTTGTTCGCCTAAACAAGTTTATTCCCTTTACGCTGATCACTTTGGTGTCGGCGGAGGTCGACCTCCTCGGCCGACTGCGACTGGGCATCGTGGGCCGTGGATTCACGGACAACGGCCTCATAGAGACAATCGTCTTGGACCAAGACGGACAGGAGCCCTGGGACTATGAGTTCTCGGTAACCGACGACGACTTTTTGGTGCGTGGCAACCGCCTAATCGAGGGACCGGTGGTGGAGGAGCCGGAGACCGGAACCTACCGGCTTGTGGTCTTTCACGAGGAGCGTGGCCGTTACGAATACGCGCCGGAGATCTCGATGGTCAATCCCGGCACCATTAAGTTCGGCGACCACACCGTTGTCTATGATCCCAGCTACCGAGTGGACACACCGCGCTTTTTTAGCGTTTCGGCGGGCACCATCCTGGCCTTGGGGATTGTTGCGGTTTGTGGCTTTCTTATGGTCTTTTCGGCTTTTAGAATCCGCGCGGTTTTGGCGGAATCACGGATGCTTCGGGTGGAGGCGCGTGCGCTGATCACCGGCGATTCACTACCCGGCGAAGTTCGCCGACAGAGGATAGAAGAGATGCAAAAGCGAGGAATCGGCCTCAGGCTCAAGTTTACGCTGTTTATCGTGAGTCTGGTTATCGCCGTGGTGGTGTTGGTCGCCTTCTTTCTAGGCACCGCCGCCCTTCAAAACCAAGAGCGTATTTTGGCGGAAGGTCTCGAAGACCGAACGACCGTTCTTCTCGACAGCATGACCACGATTGTCCGCAACACGGTCGAAGGTCTGCCTACGACGCAAGAGAATCCCGACGGCTCAGTCGAAACGCTCACCTACCTCGAGGCGATCGAGAATGCAAACAACCAATTTCTCACCGGTGTCATCGATGTGCCGGATCAGGCACAGGTAATCGACGCGAACTATGTGACGGTCACCGGTCCAAACCCGCTCACAGGCCCTTCATTTCGCTACGCTTGGGCAACCAGCGACCCGGAAATCCGGAACGCAGACCCGGACAATCCATCCGACAAGATCTCAACACCGGTGTACCAGCCCGGAACGTCGGAGCTAAACGACGGCCTCACTGCTCGTGTAGAAGAAATCCGTGCCGAGGTGAACGCACGCCTCCGAGATGAGCTCGCGCCGTTGTTTGAGGAAGCGGCACAGGTATTCCAGGGATTCCGAACCGCGTTACTCGAAGGCAGGGAGGTGTCCCAGGCCGACCAGGACCTCGGGCAACAATTGCAGCAACGGATCGACAGGACAATCGCCGGCACAGCGGCCGAGTATCGGGGAAGCCTCCCGGCCTACGACCCGGTCGACCTCCCCGACGAGCCGGTCGAGTACATCTTCTACCAGCCCGTCTTGCTCACCGAACCGGTGGGGCCAAATGCAGACGTCGGCTCCCGGATTTTTTACTACGGCATGGTCCGCCTCGCCGTCTCTACCGACGAAATTCTGGCCGAAATCGATTCCGCAACCGGATTGATCATCCAGAACACCGTTCTCACGGCCTTGATTGCCGCATTGGGCGGAGCGGTCGGTGCACTGGTGCTTGCATCAATCACCGTCATCCCGATCAACCGTCTGGTGACCGGGGTTGAGACTATTCGAGACACCGAAGACAAAGAAGAGCTCGAGCACCATGTGATCGCAGTGCGAACGCGAGATGAGCTTAACGTCTTGGCGGACGTGATCAACCAGATGACACGAGGCCTGGTGGAAGCGGCCGCCCGCACCAAGGAACTGATGGTTGGTAAAGACGTTCAGAAGAAATTTATCCCGCTGAACCAGGCGCCGGACGGACGAAAGCTTACTACCGGCAAAGAAGAATCCGAGCACGTCGAGTTTTTCGGATATTACGAGGGTGCAAGCGAGGTCTCCGGCGACTACTTCGATTTCGAGAAGCTCGATAACGAGCACTACGCGATAATCAAGTGCGACGTAGCGGGACACGGCGTCTCGGCGGCTCTGATTATGGTAGAGGTTGCGACGATCTTTCTGAGCCATTTCAAGGACTGGGACGGTCGGCGAAGCGGCTTTAACCTGACGCGACTTGTTGTTCGTATCAACGATCTGGTGGAAGCCCGGGGATTCCGGGGCATGTTTGCAGCCCTCACCGTGGCCATTCTAAACGTCCGAACGGGTCGTTTTGATGTTTGCAATGCAGGCGACAACCTCATAAGGCGGTATGCTAAAACCGAGCGGCGATTCCTGGAGACGGAGCTCACAAAAACCCCGGCCTCAGGCGTGTTTCCTGCCGACCTTATTCCCTCCGGGTTTCCTCAGGAGCAACTGGTGTTGGAGGTCGGTGACATTCTGCTTCTATACACCGACGGCATCGAGGAGTCCCACCGCATCCTCCGGAGCCCGGACTACGCGCCCTTCTATGTCACCGCGCAGGATATCTCCTCCGGGGGCTTTGCCGATCACATCAAGGAAGGAGAGCATCGGGAAGACCTTACAACGTCCCGTATTCGCGACGTTGTAAACGCCGCAAAGACACAAAGCAACTATGCTCTATACAAGCACTTAAATTTTGACGCCACGGACTCGGACGACGGCACTTTGCACTTCGATTTCTCGGGCCTCGACGGAACAGCGGAGGACGTGGTTCTTGCCTTGGTATCCGTTGAAAAGATGTGGCGTATACACACCCCGCCAAAAGCCGGCCCGGACCACCGCGTAACGGTAGACCGCCGGATCGACGAGTTCCTGCGCGATTCGTTGAGGGAGTACAATCGCTATTTTCACACCAAGGCCGTGGACAATCCCGAAAGTGAGTATGTGGTGTATAGTCATATTGCGGAAGACGTACAGGACGACGATCTGACCATTTTGGGCATTCGAAAGAAGTAGGGGGGGAGCAATGCATCCAAAAAAGCTTTTACTTGTGCTGCTTGCGGCCGCAGCAATCGTGCCGCCGCTTTCTGCCAACTCTGTTGTGCTGTCCAACCGCGAGGACGCGATCTTTTACTACGTTACCGCCCCGATCAGCGAGGACTTTTTCGACACTATTAGGTCTAACCCGCTATTGGCCCAGGCGCTTATCAAACAGAACGCGCTCAAGCTCAGCTACATTCCGCCACGGGGAGCGGCGCCGGAAGTGATAATTGCGGACGGAGCCTCCACGATAATCCTGGGGTTCTTCGCTTCGCCCGGTGACATCGGATACCCGATCCTTGCCATGATGGTCCCCGCCTCGGAACGAGAAGAGGTGTACACCGTCGACCGATCCGCGGCAATCACAACGGACGGCGAGACCGCCGTTGTGTACCCGTGGGACATGGCTCTCACTCCGGAGCCCGTGCGCATCGACGGCAGGCTTGTGGATTGGACTCGTATTGGAGACGTCGTCACCAGGCGCCGCGGATCACGACCGGACCGCTTTGTTCGTGCGGACAACACTGCCCAGGCCGAATACGAGATCGACGACGCGCTTTTTTGGGGACGCGGCGGCACCGATGTGGCGAGCGTGCGGGCCGTTCGGTCGCAAACACATCTCTACCTGATGTTCGAGACAGGCAGCGACATCATCCGAGGCACATCGTACTACCTCTACGCCCACCCGAGTCGTATTGCAACCGGTCCAAACCGATACACTCTGGAAATCCACGTGACCGGGCCGTCCGGTTTTGTGTACCTTTGGGAGGCGGGCGTAGACGAACCACACATCGTCGGCGACTACGCGTACGATCGTTTTTTTCTGGAAGCGCGCATCGGTCGAAGTCGCCTCCCCAACCAAGCGCTCCTCTTTGCCGACTCGGAGACGAGTTTTGATATTGCGGCGGCGCTGTATCTTTCCGGCATCGTCGAGGAATTTGAGGTTGGTACGTTGGAGCTGGGAGCCGTTGTCGCGGAGTAGGCCCGGCTCCGGCCGGAGCTGTGTGAGCCTGCGTCGCGGCGCCAGATGTGGCTCCAGACGTGGCTCCGGAGGTAGACATTCCGCCTATGAATAGGGATAACCGCTTCTACTGCGAAAACTGCAAAAACGAAGTCAAGGCTAACGCCCGCGTGTGCCCACATTGTGGCCGGTGGTTTACCGCGGTGAAGTGTCCCCAGTGCTCGTACACCGCCGGGGGAGAGGAGTTTGTCCGTGGATGTCCGCGCTGCGGCTACAACGGCAAAGATCTCCGGGATCCCGCGGATCTCGTGGATATCACCAATGAGTTTGGCCTCCATAAGCCCAAAAAAAGGTCAAACACGGCGTTTTTCCCCATCGCCGCGGTAACGCTTGTGGTGGCGTTTATCGTCCTCGTAATCGTCTATCTGAACCTGAACTGACTCGCCCGACCGGCCTCCACCGAGATTCTCACCAGCTCGGTTAGAACAACGCGCCGAATCCAAGCCCCACCGACACAAAAAAATCACCGTCCCCAAACACCTCGGCGGTGACAGGCAACGACAGTACCGTTGTGCCGTCTCCGGCCAGATAGTGCGCTTCGGCTCCCAACAGTACTGGAAAAGTCGGCACAAACCCCTGTTCAACGGGTGTGGTGCGCACGGCGGCCGACACACCCAGCAAAAAACCCGGCAAATCGAGGAATAGGCCCGCTCGGCCGTACCCCCATAACGACGGCGACTGCATCACCGGGCTTCCCGCCCCGGCCGTGTAGCTGATTTGTTCCGGCGAAAGGAGGAGCTCCGGCGCGATTGCTATTCCGAGGGGACCCAGCCGCACCGCTACGGGTAGACTCACGCCTATGCCGTCGAAGTTTGTAAGGCTGTCGGTGGAAAGCGGCGAGAGAGCGGTGGCCTTGAGGCCTATCGCCGCCTCCACCACCGGCTCGGCCTGGCCCGCGCCAAGATACTGCCAAGAGGCGGCTATGGTGACAAACGTTGCGGACCTTTCCGTCATGGTATTGATGACGGCGGTTCCCGACATTGCGAGTTGAAATCCCTCTCCAAGCCCGAGGCGCACCGAGGCTACCAAAGGCACGCGAACCGTCGTGATGCCGTCCACATCTTCCACGTGCGCTACAAACAGCGTTCCCACATTAAATGCGGATCCAGGCAGCGAGTCGGGAAGCGGTGTGTATAACAGACCCGGAAACCCGGACCACGTCGATCGGGCGCGCAACCGGTAGCTCGAGTCGACACGCACGACGGTCTCCACCATCGCTTTGGTAAACCCATCGGCGCCGAAGCCTTCTACGCGGGCCGTGTACTCTCCGTCTTCGACTACCTCGCCGGCCTCGTCGCGTCCGTCCCACCCGTATGTGTAATAAATCTTGGTGAACTCAGCGTATTCACGTTCCACAACAATCGAACCGTCGCCATCGAGAATCGCGATACGGCCTTGCCCGGGCGCCGATACGGCAAATCGAAACTCCACGCGGCCCGCAACACCGACGTTCTGCGGGTGAAAAGCCGGACGTGAACCGGAAATGCTTCTAAACTCAAACTCAGCGGGCACGAGCTCGGGAGAAAACCGTGTCACAAGATCTTCGTCGATCTCCAACTCCTCTTCCACCGTCTCGAACCCAAAGCGTTCAACACGGACGCTCCGGTCTCCAATCAAAACTTCGACAACGTCGTCCTCCACTTGTTGTCCGTCTACGTAGACGTATGTCGAGTCATATGCATCCGGCGGAAGGTCCACAAACAAAAAACCCGTACGCGGCGTAAGGCGGACGCTGAGCTCGTGCCGTGTGCCCTCGGCAACCTCAAAGGGCCGGTCGTAATCCTCGTAGCCGGGAGCGCGAATGCTGATCAGGTATACACCCGGTTCGATGTCGTCAAGCTCGACCGGGGTTGTGCCCTCGTATGTGCCGTCGACGTAGACCGCCGCGCCGCGTGGTCTAGAAAACACCGTTAATCCGGGATTCTCGGCACTCTCCTCGGCTGCCGATTCTTCTTCGTCGTCGGCCGGTGAGTCGTCCGTGACCGGCGCCTCCGCCCGGACCACTTCCGAAAACGCGTCCCCGGAGGAAGTCGTGCAAGAAGCAACCAGGACGATCAACACAAAAGAGAGGATCGACAAAAAGGCGCTCGCTTTCATACGTACAAGTATGCCAGAATTTGCGCCGAAAATGGTGGTATGAGAAGAAAGCCAAACGTGTGGGTCGTTCTGTTTGTCCTAAGCACAACACTTTTTGCGACGCCGGTCGTGCTGTTTGGGCAACAGGTGCCGCGCAGCTACGGAGACATTGGACTTGGACTAACACTCGAGGAGGCAAAAAACGCTTTGCGCGCCGACTCCTCAATCGACTATCGAGGCGACCCCGACGTTACGTTGGTCCCTATCACCGAGCAGCCGATGATCCAGTCCGACGGGTTTCGCTTTGTGGATCAGATCGTGCTGCAGTTTTACGAAGATGCCCTGTACATTATTCGAGTTGAGCTGAGTCCAAACGAATTCGATTACTTCTCGGTGTATCGAAGCCTGGTAAACCGTTACGGAGAACCCAATTCGCTTTCGCCCGACGGCGCGTTCTGGGAGAACGAAGTGACGCTTTTTTCTCTTGAAAAGCCCCTGACCATAAAATACATTGACCGGGAGACCTTCCAAGCTATCGTAGATGGGGGAGAGGCGTCCGAGTCCGTCAGACAAATCACACGGGAGAGGTTCCTTGAAAGGCTTTAACAGCTCGGTTGCCATTGTATGTGTAGTCGGACTGGCGGGGCTTGCGAGCTGCGCCGCGCAAGGATTGCCCACCGAGCAGATTAGCGTTGGCGGCATAAATCTGACGGTGGAGATAGCCGACGAACGGGATGAGAGGCAAAAGGGCCTTATGGAGCGGGAATCAATGCCCGACGACCATGGTATGCTTTTTGTCTTTCCCTCCGACCAAGAGATGTCGTTTTGGATGAAAAACACCACCATTCCGCTTTCAATCGCCTACATCGCCTCCGATGGGCGGATTCTCGAAATACACGACCTCACCCCACTTTCCGAGATTGCCGTTCGGTCATCCCGTTCGGCGCGCTACGCCTTGGAGGTGAATCAGGGCATGTTCGACACCTGGGGGGTTAGCGTAGGCGATCTTATCGAGTTGCCGGCCTCACACGTCGTCGAATAGCTCGAGGTCCGGTGAGTCCTTGGGCTCCTCGGGTTCCGGCTCGTTCGAGAGGATCTCGACACGCCGCTCGACCTGCGCCAACTCCTTCTCGAGACCCCGCGCCAGCTTGATGCCCTCCTCGAACAGACGGCCGGCCTCTTCGATCGGAACCTCCTGTTCTTGGATTCGCTCACTTATCTCTTCCAAACGCGCGAGTCTGTCCTCGAAACGGGCCTTTGCCATCGGTTACGCTCCTTGATCCTCTGTGATATCAACAATCTCCGCCGCCACCGAGCCCTTGGCAAATCGAGCCTTGATACGTTCGCCGGTCTGAAGCCGAGAAGCGTCCCGCACGATTTCGCCGTCGGTGTCGTACACCAAGGCGTAACCTCGGTGCAAGACGTCAAACGGCGAACACGCCTCCACCGTCCGGCGGGCCAGACCCAGGCGGTGCCGTAGAGCCAGGGTCTTGGTTCCCATCGCGCGCAACAACCGTTCTTTAGCGTCGTCCAGGGCGAGGTATTTGGGCTGCACAAACACACGCCAGGCCCTCTCAAGAGCCTCGGCGGAGAAGCGGTCTACCAACAACCGCGCTCTCTCCACCCTTCCGACAAACGCCGCGACGATACGTTCCCGTTGGGCGCCGACCGTGGTAAGAAGGTCTTCGCGTCGGGCGGTAACAACTTCGGCGGCGGCCGACGGCGTCGGCGCGCGGTAGTCCGCCGCCAAGTCGGACAGCGGCGTGTCGATTTCGTGCCCCACCGCCGAGATCACCGGCAGGTTGCAATCCGCAATAGCCCGGACGACAACCTCTTCGGAAAACGGCAGGAGGTCCTCCAGGCTGCCACCCCCCCGGCCGACGATCACCACTTCGCCGAGTCCGTAGTGGTCCGCGCGCCGGATTTGTGCCGCGATCTTGTCCGCCGCGCCGTCACCTTGGACCGGCGCCGGTACCACGACCACCCCGACTCCGGCACTCCGTCGCGCGAGCACGTTGAGAATATCCCGCAACGCGGCCCCCGTGGGCGAGGTGACCACGGCAACTCGTTTGGGAAACATTGGAATCGGCTTTTTTTTGTCGGGATCAAAAAGACCCTCGGCGGCAAGGCGACGCTTTCGCTCCTCGAGCATTGCAAGAATGTCGCCGACACCGGCCGGCTCCATGGACTCGCAGATGATCTGGTAGGTACCCCGTTTGCCGTACACCGAAAGGTTTCCGACAAGCTTGACGAGCATGCCGTCGGCCGGCTCGAACCTAAGACGAGAGAATCGGTTTCGAAACATGACCGCCGAGATAACGGCCTCTTGGTCCTTTAGCACAAAGTAGAGGTGCCCGGAAGATGACGGTCGTACATTTGACAGCTCGCCTTGGACCGAAGCGATAGGGAACTCGTTTTCGAGGATGGTTTTGATGCGGAGTGTGATCTCGGTGACCGTGTACGTTCGGCTCAGGCCGGCTTCCATTTCAATGGAGCTTAATTGCTTCCTTTGATAAACTCAACGCGATGAGTCGTGTTGTTGTAATGGACGCCGTGGACGTCAACGATTATGCTTTTGAAGCAATGCCCGGCGGATCGGCATTTGAGCGGAGCCTTGCCTATGCCAAGTGTGTGGCCGCGCGCGAAGCAGGCACCATCGTCTACCTGTGTGGGCAAGAGACCGATCTGCCGCTTCCGGAAGACGTTTATCAAGTGGGCGAGGACCGTTGGACGGTGCACGCCCTGCTGTCGAGCTTGGCGCGCGTAACAACGGAAGACGACATCCTTATCTACGCCTTTGCCGACGAACCGTTCTTGGACCCCGATCTCACCGAAAAGCTTATTGCCGACCACCGGCGGTATCATGCCGAATACACCTTCTCCGAGGGACGTCCGGGCGGGACCACGCCCCAGGTGCTGTCCAGGCGGGCGCTCGAGACCATGCTCACAATTCTCAAGGCTCCCGATGAGCCGAGAAAGCGTAACAGCCTCTTCTCCATCATAGAGATAGATATAAACCGATTTGACATCGAGACCGAAATCGCACCCAAAGACCAGGCCCTCCTGCGCCTCTCGTTTACCACAAAAACCAAACGTGACACCCTTTTGTGCAGTCGTTTTGCGGCACACGCGCCGATCGGCGCCGACGCGCTTGCCGATCTTGTGGAAACAAAACCCGAATTGCGTAGGACGCTCCCCGCATATGTCCAGGTGGAGATTATCAACGGCTGCCCACAGGCGTGTAGCTACTGCCCATTTCCGCGTTACGGTGGTGATATCCTCTCCCAACGTGACTCGATGCCCGTTCAGAAATTCGAGCAGATTGCGACGGCACTGGCCGAGTTCGCGCCTTCTTCCACGCTCTCCGTATCACTCTGGGGCGAGCCGGGCCTGCACCACGATATCGTCGACATCGTGCGCCTCGTGGACGGGACAAAGGATTTGAGCCTGCTTGTCGAAACCTCCGGGGTCGGCTGGTCGAACGAGGCGATCAACACACTTGCCTCGGCAGATCTCGGCTCAACGACCTGGATCGTCTCGTTGGACGCGCTTGATCCGGAACACTATCGGAGGATTCGTGGCGACGGCTTTCACGAGGCTGTGCATTTTGCCGAGACCCTTCTCGAAGCCTATCCTTCCTCCGCGTATGTGCAAGCAGTCCGGCTCCGGGATTATGAGCGGTCGTATCCCGAGTTTTGGAAGGCATGGAAGGAAAAAACACCCAACGTGATCATCCAGAAGTACGACCACATCTCCAAAAAGCTGCCGGAACAAAAGACAACGGATCTCAGCCCGCTCACTCGTTTGCCGTGCGTGCACAATCAGCGGGATCTTGTTATTCGGCTGGACGGTACGGTGCCGCTCTGCAAAGAAGACATACAGGGCGAGCGGGTCTTGGGGAACTTTTTCGACGACGGAATTGAAGCGATTTGGCGGGCCGGTGAGGCATGTTTCCTCGAGCACACTCGTAATGCCTACACCGGACTCTGCATCGACTGTGATGAGTACTACACGTATAACTTCTAGTGCTTCCTATACCGTCGTCGGCAGCGGTGCCGAGCAGGGCGCTCTCTCCGTAGTGGTTTTGCATCGAGGAAGACCCGCCGCAGGCCGGGAACAACTACTGGCGCGCCTCGAGGCGCTTGGCGCCTCCGAGGTGATTTCGGTTGAGCGGGGCAGGCGTCCGTTGGACGTGGAGTCCCTGGCGGCAACACACCAGCATCTGCGGTTTTTGTTGGTTGGCGACGGCGGGGAAGGGGAAACCTCACCGGGTACCGCCATAAACATCGCCGTCAACGAGGCTCGATCACGCAACGTCCTTGTGGTCTGGAGCGACGTTGACGTCACAAAACTGCCGACCGGCATCACTTCGGGCGCCACGAATATCGGCCTGGACGCCGTAACCGTGCCCTACGCCAGGTCCGAAAGGCGCGAAGTCATGCCGACGCTTAGTGCGCCGGCGCACATAAAACGACGCCTCAGAATTATCCTAACGCCGCCCGACGTCGACGGAAATCCAAGCCTGTACCCGTTTGACTACGTCGGCATCTACGACAGGCCCTGTTTTTTGCAACTGGGTGGCTTCGATACAGAGATCGGCTCCGAATACTGGCAACGCCTCGACTTTGGTCTGCGCTGCTTCTTGTGGGGACAACGGATTTCTCTTGACCGTGGTTTTGTCGTAGATTACAGGTTGGAACCGGAACCCGAGGACACGACTCCGCGGGACGGATACCGCCGCTTCTTTTTAAAAAACTTGGCCGTCCGTCGTACAAACGACCGCGCACGCTTGAGTTGGCGGCGACTTGCAACATTTCTGCTAAACACCGATGGTGGATTATGGTCGGGAATAAAGACCTTTCGGAACATTCAACAATGGGTCGAAACACACCGATATGATTTTCAGATGGATGCCTCCGGAATTGCGGAGCTCTGGGAGGTCTGAATGACTATTGGAGTGTTTTTACAGGCACGTCTCGATTCGACACGTCTACCCCGAAAGGCCCTCTTGCCCCTCGGCGGCAAAACCGTCGTGGAGCAGGCGATGCATGCTCTTTTGCCGATTTCGGCGGATGTGCACGCGCTTTTAACCGATTTGCCGAGCACGCGCGAGCTTTTGCGCCGCGCCGAGGCCTGTCAATTTGAGCTATTTGTCGGCGACAGAGACGATGTCCTCAAGCGCTATGCCGATGCCGTGCGCCACTTTGGTGTCGACCTTGTTGTGCGCGCCACCGGCGACAATCCCTTGGTGTCCTCGGAGCTGGCCCAGGCTGCCGTCAACCAGTCCGCCGGCTGGGACTACACCGGCTACATTGGGTCACCTCTTGGTACCGGTGTCGAGGTAATTGACGCAGCCGCTCTGATCAAAGCCGACGAGCTGGCCGAGGACCCATACGACCGCGAGCACGTCGCGCCTTATATCTACAACAATCCCTCGCTGTTCTCCGTAAACAGGATTGCCGTTCCCGAGGAGCTCGAGCTGGCGCATGCTCGAGTCACTCTCGACACATTGGAAGACTTCGACCTGGTCACGCGTATTTACCGGGATCTCTATCGAGACCGACCGATCGCGATTCGCACCCTCGTCGAGTGGCTCAGGGCGGACGCGAGAGCGCGCTACGCCCACGAGGAGATGGCCCTACGGCTGTCGTCCTAGCCCCGGAGTTGCGGTACGGCCGGGGAATCGGCCACGCCGTGAGGCTCCTGCGAAACTTCACCAAAACCTCCGTATTTGTAGCCTCAAGGAGTGAGGCACAACGCCTAGGGGAGATCTGTGACCTCGTTGGCCTTCCCCTACCCAAGACGGTTTCCACCGAGTTCGCCCCCGAGCCGGGCGACATTGTCGTCATCGACGCTCTCCTGAGCGATGATGAAGCGGAGAATCTGTTTGAGAGGTTTGGACCCGCCACCGTCGTCGCGGTCGACGCCGGACCGTTCCTGCGGGAGTACGCGCCCCT
>CAZFLD010000018.1:0-62870 GCA_964519835.1 uncultured Spirochaetales bacterium | reverse complement strand
CTTAGTAGGCATACTCTTGTACGATTGCCCCGATCGGCGATTTGAGAAAGACCGTGTCGCCTGAGTTGTTCCAGATTGGCTCTTCGCTCAAGTATAGGTCGGTGTCGGCATCGGGGGGCGAGCCGCTGTACACACGCAAGCTCTGATTCGGTGCCAGCCCGGTGCCCCTCGGGAGCACGAGCCGGTTGCCGGCCCTGTCTTCGAGGACGTACCCACTGAGGTCGACAAAACGACCACCTACGTTGAGGAGCTCCACAAACTCCGCGATGCCGCGGTTGAAGATTTGTCCAATCACAATTGGTAAACCCGTGGTTGGCCTGCTTCGAGCCTCCAGTTCCAGAAAGTAGTCGTGAAAATGGGTCGGGATGTGGCGATACACCTGGGCATGTCCGGTCCGAACAAGCTCCGCATTGACCAACAGCCCTGATTCGAGGAAGACGTAGGCCAGCAAGCGGCCGAATTGGTCGCGATAGTTATCTTCGAACGCCAGGGACACGGTTCGGCCCGCGACCAAATCGCAAAGAAACTCCTTGGCATCCTGTGCCGCCGCCCTCCCATAGGCGCCGGCTGCTACGTGGGCATCCAACTCAGGCGTATCCGCCGCGAGAAGCCGCACCGTCTCTTCCGCATCGATACCGGGAGGCAATGGCCCATCAAACCGAACGCGCACCGTATCGCCGTCGACAACCTCGTAGACCTCGGCGGTCGGCAAAAGGCGGCGGGGAATCTCCGCCGGTTGTTTGTGCCCCGCGATCTCTACGTTGTACAGGCCCGGTATGCCGGATAGCCGCCAAAAACCGTCCGGCTCCAGCCAGACGCCTATTCCAAGTGCCGTAAAGGCGTGTACCCGTGCACTCCCGGGCATGCCCGGTACGGAATCGAGCTCATGCGGCTTCGCGGTATTGTGAGTTTCCAAGGGCCTCTGGGGCTCTTGGGCCGGGGCATACGCCGCCGGGAGTAGGAGTAATGTCACCGCCGCAAGAAAAGGCACAGGAAAAGCCGCAAGAAAAGGCACAAAAAAAGGCAGACACCTCATAGACGACGACCACACAGGGGCGTGGGGCTGCATAGCTTCCCGCAGTCGTACACCGCCGGCGCCCCGGAGTCGCGCCGGCTGCAGATGGGTGTCGGTTGGTACACGGTACGGCTGTCGCCCATGGGGTACCGACTCGGCCCCGTTGTGGCCGAAAGCGTCGCGAAAAAAAAGCATTGACATATGCAGATTGTGGCCTGAGAATAAAAAAAGCTTCCAGAGGAAAGGAGGTAAGAAAACCTCTGGAAGCGACGCGAAACGGGGTAGCGCTAACCCACGCGAGAATGTACCACTGCGCAGGCTCCGGTTCAAGTGCCGGAGCTCTCTTTTGGTGTATTTTTATCTAGTCTATTTTTATCTAGTCAGTCCGAACCGTTTTCACGACTCTTCGCAGATATCGACTCGTCCCTGCTCGGACACCAAGGGGAATGCCGTCCTGGATTCGGGGTCCCAGGCCACCAACACTGGGTCGCCGTCAGCAAGATTGCCGCTCCGCAAAGAGCTTCCGCGGCCGCTCCCGGCTGAGTTTTGTGAAGCCCCGCTCGCGGTGTCCGCGGTGCCTCCCGCCGGCGTACCGCCTCCGGTCGAAATGGAGCCACCGGTCGAAATGGAGCCACCCGTCCCCTCCGCCGCCGCGGCGGTGGCAAACAACTTGCCGTCCTGGTCGGAAAACTCGACTCGGGCATAGATCTCTCGTCGCGACTTGTAGATGCGCCGACGCCGAAACAGCACTTTGACCTCGCCCGGGCAGATCGCGCCCTTCACAAAGGCGTTTCGTCTTCGCCGGTATATCGCTTCCGCCCCCAGGAGGATACCCAGGCCGGTCGCCAGCAGCAGAGCGGCCGAGGTGACCGCACCGGGGTCAACGCCGGCTCCAAGCAGGATGGAGAAGAGCGCGCCGAGCATGCCGGCCAGCGAAACCGCGGATATGACGTAGGCGAACCGGATGCCGCGACGAAAATCGAGGAATGCTCGCGCGCGACGCAGATTTCGGGGAGGTCGAGATTCAACACAGGGCATGGTGCATCCTAACGCAGGAGGAACTCGTCGGCCAGACGTTCTACTGTATACCGTTCGTGTACGGCCCGAGTGTAGGCTTTTTGGTTGTCTGAATCGCCTGCCATGATGATGCCGGTGACGATGCCGGACCTGTGGAAGGCCTTTAGGTAGGCGTCCTCCTTTCGAGCCGGATACCGTTCGTCCGCGGCGGGAGAAAAAACCACAAACGCGAGATCACCGTTTGCAAACTCCATCGGCGAAGGACTGTTGATCGAGTAATAATAGTCGTCAAATACGGAACACTTGAGACGAAAGGGAAGGCGAGGGTAGGAGGTCAGCTGATTGCCGGCGAGGGATGCCACAACGTTTTTCCCCGCCATTTTGCCTTGTTGCTCCCCGTGCCGCCAGAGGTGATTCATGCCGCCGTCGCGAAACTCCAAGCAATCACCGCAGGCAAACACCGTGGGGTCTGAGGTAGCAAGACTGGGCTCCACACGTGTTCCTACCGCGGTCTCGAGTCCCGCTTCCGCCGCAAGCTCAATGTTACGATCGATTCCAAGGGTGGCAACCAAGAGATCGTAGCGCCGGGAGGTACCCTCGGCGAAATCCACAACAAACGGGCCCATACGTTCGGAGAAAGCAAGGGCCGAACGACCGCCTCCTGACCCGCGGGTCACCGCCTGCTCGGCCGGCCCGTCGCTCGGACCTGCGGCCGCCACACGTACCGGTGCGGCTTGTGTGGTAACGGTTATGCCCTTCGATTCGAGGAGACCGCGCAACCGCCCTGACGCGTAGTGGTCGAGCTCACGGGTCATTACTCCGGTACTGCGTCCGGCAAGCTCCACGTCGATTCCCATAAGGGCGAGTTGTTCCGCGACTTCCACACCCAAAACGCCCAAGCCGAGCACCAAGGCGGACTCGGCGCCCAAAGCGGCCGCCCGGAGCCGCTCCACCTGCGCCGCGGTGTAGGCAAAGTGGGCACCGGGCAGGGCGATGCCGTGCGGAGGTGTCTGTGGGTGGCCCGGCCCCTTAGGCATCCACGTGTCCCGCGGTCGCGAACCTGTGGCGAGCACCAGCCGTCGGTAACCCACCTCCGCCGTTCTCTCGCCATCGTCGACTGCTTCGAGGACGACTGTTCCGGAATCCCGGTCGACGGCGATTGCTCGTGTTTGTCTACGATAGCTTATCGGGGCGTTGGATTCCGTAAACAGATTGTGCGCCAGTGCAAAATCGTCCCTCGAGAATCCTTGGGCGATGTTTTTGGAGACCTTCGTTCGCTTGTAGGGGAGCCGGTCCTCGTCACCGATCAACAGCACGGAGAGCCGGGAATCCGACTCGGCAGCGGCTACGGCGGCGGAAAAGCCACCGGCGGATGCTCCAACTACTACGACGTCGTAGTGTTCCATGCTATTCCGCGGTGCCGGCGGATGTCTTCAGGACAAACGGCTCAGGCAGCAGGTCCCTGAGGAGAACACTGCGCCGGATGCCGCCGGCGTTTGCCAAATGGATTACAAAGTCCGGGGAGCAAAACTCCGCCATAACCTGTAAGCAGAGTGCACATGGCACAGCCGGCGGGTCGTCGTCGGTCGCTACCACGATGTAGTCGAAGCCGGTGTGACCGTGGGCAACCGCCGACACGATCGCCGTCCGCTCTGCGCAAATGGCGGCGCCGTAGGAAGCGTTTTCAACATTACAGCCCGGAATTATCTCATCGCTTGCTTTGAGGGCGGCGCCGACGTGAAACCGGGAGTAGGGCGCGTAGGCCTTTGTTTTGGCGTCTAAGGCCGCGCGCAACGCTTGGCCTAACGCCTCGTCGGCCTTTCCACTCACGATGACTTCCTCACGTTGTCCACGATCTCCACCGCTTCGTCCAAGGTGAGGGCACTCGCCGCCTCGGGATCCTTTTTCTCATCCGGCAACCGAATGTTTTTGGTTCCGAATTTAATGTAGGGACCGTAGCGGCCGTCGTAGACGAGGATTTTTTTCTCCTCGGCGGGATGTTTGCCCAGGTCCTTGATCAGCTTTGATCCTCGACCGCGGCCCTTTTTCTCCTGGGCGAGGATCTCGAGAGCCCGAGGAAGCTCGATCGTATACACATCGTCGTCTTTTTTGAGCGACCGGAAGTCCCCGTCGTGAACCACAAAGGGACCAAACCGACCGAGGTTGGCCGCAATCTCTTTGCCTGTCTCGGGATGGACGCCCAGTGTGCGCGGCAAGCTGAGATATTTCAGTGCATCCTCCAGCGTGGTCTCTTTTGGAGATGCATTTTTGGGCAAGGATGCGCGCTTGGGCTTGGGATTCTCCTCCGTCTTCTCGCCGAGTTGTACGTAGGGACCGTAGCGACCGGTCAAACAGAATACCGGGAGACCCGTCTCCGGATCGTGGCCGAGAGGCTCCGGACCGCGCTTTTGTACGTCGATGAGCTCGAGGATGTCTTCTTCGCGAATGTCGGCCGGGGCGAGCTCCTCCGGGATCGAGGCATGGATTTCCAGCTCTTCGCCGTTTTCCCGTTCGTGGTGCACGACATAGGGACCGTACTTTCCAATTCGGATTGCGTGCACTTTTTTCAGCTGGGGCAGCCGAACAGCGCGGCTTTCGTCCGGCTTGATCTTGCCCTCGCGCTCCGCCACCTTGGCGGCGAGTCCGTCGGCGCCGTGGTAGAACTCATCGAGGTATTGTGTGCGCTGCTTTTCGCCCATCGCGATGTCGTCGAGGGCCGCCTCCATGTCGGAGGTAAAGCCGTAGTCGATCAACTCATCGAAGTGATTTTCTAGGAGCTGGATAACGGCAAACCCGGTAAAAGTCGGGGCAAGTGCCGACCCGATTCGCCGGATGTACCGTCTCTCGAAAAGCGTTGAGATAATCGACGCGTAGGTCGACGGCCGACCAATACCCTCGCGCTCGAGACGCTGGACCAACGAGGCCTCGGTGTAGCGGGCAGGCGGTTTTGTCTCGTGCCCCTGGGTCTCCAGATTCCGTAGCTCCAGCTCGTCTCCTGCGGCGAGCTTAGGCAAAAACACCTCCTTGTCGTCGAGTGCCGCTTCCGGATCGTCCTTGCCTTCTACGTACACACGCAGGAATCCCGGAAATAGAATGCGCACCCCGGTGGCCGTGAACCTTGCCGAACCCGCGTCGATTTTCGCCGTCACGGAAAGTTTTTTTGCCTCTGCCATCTGCGACGCCAAGGTGCGCTTCCAAATCAGCGTGTACAGGGATTTCTCTTTCCCGGACAGGTCGGTTTCGTCGGGATGCAAAAAAGAAAGACCCGCCGGCCTAATCGCCTCGTGGGCCTCTTGAGCGCCTCGCGATTTTGCCGAGTACTGCCTGGCCTCTTGGGACAAAAACTCTTTGCCGTACAGCTTCTCCACGCTCCGTCGAGCACCTGCAATTGCCTCTTTCGAGAGGGCGGGGCTGTCCGTGCGCATGTACGTGATAAGACCGCGCTCATAAAGCGACTGTGCCATGCGCATGGTCTCTCGGGCAGAGAGGTTGAGTTTGCGGTTTCCCTCCTGTTGCAGACTAGAAGTAACAAAAGGCGCCGCCGGCCGTGTGGTGCTCTCCTTTTCGGTCAATTCCGCGACACAAAACGTTTCGGAACGGACCTTTTTGGATAGCTCACGAGCCGCATTCTCGGTCAGGGCGACGACGTCCTTGCCCTCCAGGAGGTCACCCGTGGTGCCGTCGAAGTCCTTTCCCGTTGCGACGCGCCGGCCGTCTACGCTCTCGAGCCGCGCGTCAAAGGATTTGCCGTCGTCTTTGCCGGAACGAGCAGCCTCGGTAGCTAGAGAGGCCAACAGGTCCCAATAGGAGGATCTTTTGAAGAGAATGCGTTCCCGTTCGCGCTCGACGATAAGTCGGAGGCCGGGAGATTGCACTCGACCCGCGGACAATCCGTAGGCGATTTTCTTCCAGATAAGCGGTGAGAGAGTGTATCCGAATAGCCGGTCGAGAATGCGTCGTGTTTCCTGGGCGATTACCAGATTCATGTCGATCTCACGGTAGTGCCGCATCGATTCCTCGATGGCCGATCGTGTGATCTCATGAAAGACCATGCGCCGAACGGGCACCTTCGGAGAAAGCAGCTGTACTAGGTGCCAAGAAATGCTCTCACCCTCGCGGTCCTCGTCAGTGGCGAGAATAAGCTCGTCCACCTCTTTGACCTTGGACTTTAAGTCGCGAACGATCTTTTTTTTGTCCTTGGGTGTGATGTAGAGCGGCGCAAACCCGTTCTCGACATCTATACCCAGCCGAGCCCAATCCTTGTCCTTGTAGCTCTTAGGGATGTCCGACGCCGTCTGCGGGAGGTCGCGAATATGACCGATACTCGCTTCCACCTGGTATCCCGGCGGAAGGAATCGCTTGATGGTTTTTGCCTTGGTGGGCGATTCGACGATGACTAATGCGTTTTTTTTCTCGCTCATCTCTAACGGGCTCCAAAACCTATCGAAATATCGGCAAAATGAAAAGCCATGAACAATCCCGGTGAAAAAAAAACAATCCGCGACTACGGCGACATCAACACAAACCTACGGCACTGGTTTTCGCGCCTGTTCGAGCTCGGCATGGGTCCGTTCTACGACATAGGCGCAAACGACGGCGTATTCTCCCGGGCATTTGCGGGAATGTACAGCGTTGCCTATCTTTTCGAGGCAGATCCGGCAACGTGCCGGCGGTTGCGGGCGCTGCTCAATCCCACGGCCTTTCCCGATGCGATGGTGGTCGAGTGCGCCCTCGGGGACGGTTCCGGTGAGCTCGTGCTGCACCGGTATTCCGACGACTCCTTTAACACGCTCTATCCCCGCACCGATTTCGAGCTCGACCACTACCGCATCAAAAAGACCGGCGAGATTCGTGTACCCGTTCGCAGTCTCGACGACGTGGTGGTGAAGGACGGCTTGGACCCACCACGAGGTGTGAAGATCGATGTGGAGGGAGCGGAGTTGGCCGTGTTGACCGGGGCGGCGAAAACGTTGAAGCAGCATCGACCGTGGATTGTTGTGGAGTATTCGGTGGACAACACATCAAACGCGGGCTACGACCGTTCGAGGATCTTATCCTTCCTAGAAGAATCCGGGTACACCGTCGGTGGCTTGTTCCGGAACAAAGACACGCGCCTGTATCTGGGCGAGGCGCTTGAAAGCCGAAAGATCTGGAACCTCGTGGCGGTTCACCGGTCTGATTCACAGGTCCTTCTAGCTCTTTCTGAGTGACTTCTCCACCTTGGCGGCCAGCTCCTCGTACTCTCGCGGCCAGGGTGGCGCCTCGATGCGCCGCCCTCGCTCCACGTCTTTAGCCTGACCGGTCGGCCGTATTGTCGCGAGTTGCTCCACGGAGGTATCGAAGTATTCGGCCAGCTCCGCGGCACTCTCAGGATCGATACTAAGCCCGTGATCGTCGACCAACGCCTTCAAAAGGCGAATAAGCGTCGGCTCCCAGTCCGGCTCCACGGATGCGACCAGTGCGGCAAGCCATCCCGCCTTGGTCTGCGCGGTGAGGCCGGCCTCCAGCGATCCTACAAATGCCGCCCGACTCGCCTCGATGGCTACCTGCACCGGAAGCCGGTGCAACGGCAGAAACTCATCCAGCGTCGCGACAATTTCCACGGCGAAGCCCTTGACCGCTTCTTCCGCCGCGGCGAAATCCACGTCCGGGCCGAGGTTGCGGTCTACGATCTCCGTCGTTTCGGACAACTCCCGTATCCGCGCTGCGATCTTCAAGCGCGACTCCTCGGACACCACAAGCGTCTCGGTTTCCAATCGGACGGCCACGACGCCCGAAGGTGGAATCCGCGTGAACACGCGGAGGTCCTGCCCGCGAGCGAGCTTCGATCGCACGCCAACATACCGATTGCGGACGCCGTCCAGTCGCTTGAGAGCGCGATCCGAGTGCTCCACGGCCCGAACCACCGCGCGATAGAGGGTGCGTGCGCGGAGAAATCGCCTGCTCAGGTCGCGCACATCCCGGTGCCGGCGCGCTCTCTCCATGCGTTTTTCGAGGGTGGCGGCAACCTCCTTGAGGCCGGCCTGTACGTCCCGCCAGAGGAGAGCCACATCTTTTAGTCGCGGGGAGGCCGCGGCAATCGACTTCACCGCCTTGGTGGCATAGAGAGTCTCGGCCATTACCCTGATACGGCCGGTTAGTGTGCGGAAGGCACGGCGATAGGCACGGCGTGCCTGTTGGAGCTCCTCGGAGACTTCGGCGAATCGTCGGTCGCCGTGGTAGTGCACGCGAATCAGGTCAAATGTTCGGCCGGCGATTATCTCGATTGCGAGCGTCACAATCTCTTCTACGTCGCGAAGCGAAAGCACCGCCAGTTCGCCCGACTCGACGGCGCTGAGCGCGCGCGGCAGGAAGCCCTCGCTGCGTTCTCGTCCCTTTCGTTTGACCGGGACGATCCCCTTCAGACGGGTTTCCAGTAGTGACGCGGTCACGGGGGCCACGGGCATAAGGCGCTCCGCTTGGCTGCGAGCGCTTTGTGCAAGGCCTTCGATCAGGTCCGTTGCCCGGCCGATCAACCCGGCCTTGCGAAACAGCTCGATCCGGGCCGCGATGTCCGCGAGCACCGGGTCATCGGTGAGATCGGCGACGGCAATCCGCACTCCCTCCGGGGAGGCGTCGGGGTTCTCCAAGATGTAGCCGGCGGCGAGTATACGGCGGCCGTCGGTGCCGTAGTATGCCAGGCCCAGGTTGCGGGTTCGGACGATAAGATCCGGCATGACGTCGAGGGCGGCGAGTAGGTCGTTCCGGGCTTTTTCCACCGCGTGTCCCCGAGTTGCCTTGTAGATAATGCGGGAAACCGCCGCGATAAAACCGGTGATAACCGTGTACGCTGCAAAGTACAGGAGCAGGTTTATCGGTGCGGGCTGTTGGTAGCCGAGGAGGTACCCTCCCTGAAGAGCCAGGTATGTCACAGGACCCGCGGTCCACGCCAGCTGCAGAACCAGGCGTAGCGGCGACTCTTTCTTGGCGGCGCCTGCCAGGCGCTCTATAAACCGCTCTTCGCGGCGACGAGCTTTGGCCACAGACCGAGCTTAGCATCGCCGCTGCCGGCGGTAAACTCTGCCTTGCCGCCGGAGCGGTACACCATCTTCTGACTTTTCGAGATTTTGGGGTTTACAATGTTTTTAGTCCTTGTTATATTCTAGCTGAAAAGCGTTGGCTACACCGGAGCTTTTCAGAGCGTTGTCCTCCTTTTTTCTTCTGCCCCCTACATGGCCGGACTCTCCCCGCCGCGCCACGGGGGCAGTTTTTTTCGCGGCTGCTTCACCCGGCGCGGACTTGTGCCGGATTGCTGATCATTGCTCAACACTCCTCTGCATCGCACAGACCAAGACATCCGGGGAGGACACAAAGAGAGCCTCCGGTGCGACCTGCCTTACCCGCTCTTGTAGCTCATTTCCCGCCGACACAAAGACCGTTCGGAAATCGTTGGTGTGGTCGGCAACGTAGCGGACCATAGAAACGTCCGAATGAGTGTCGCCGCAGACGAGCACACCGCCGGCCGCCACGTCCAACTCGAGGCTTTTATCCAGAAATCGCAGCCCTTGTCCCTTATCGAACTCTGACAACCGTCGCGAGTTGGTATCCCGGGGCAGCGTCAGGCTGATCTCGATGTCCTTGCCGGTATCCTCGACTCGGAAGTACCGGTCGCCGGGGTCGATGTCCTGCAGAATGCTAAAGACCTTGGCCAACAGCGCCTTGGACCGTTCGGGAGGCACGGAGCCTTGGTAGTCCTGCCGTGCAATGGTGCTTTGGCCGTACTTCAACTGCAGGCCGGAGCCGATGTACGCGTATCTCCGGTACTCGGGTCTGTGGAGGAGCTGCTCCAGTCGGCTGTTGAGGGCGTCGAGCTTCTCCTGCTGCTTGGCGTCGATCTCGAAGCGAATGACTGATCCGCCGTCATCCCGATACTCGCGGCCCTTGCTGCCGGCCAGGACAAGTGCCCGGTCCGGCGCCGTGCTAACGTCCGCCAAGCCGCCGGAGGTCAGCGGCGCGGAGGTCAAAACGACGGAGCGACCGGAAACAAGCCGGTCGGCAAACCTACTCACAAAGACGGCGTTGTAAATGGACTGTACGGACGTAGCGTACCGTGCACAGTAGTTGTTGATGGTCCCATCGCGGTCGGTCACAAATATCCGCGTGTGGTACGAGCGCAAAAACTCGGCCACCGTTTCCACTTCAAGAGCGAATACGCCACCTGCGTATTCAACCATGACGTCCACAAGGGCCGTCCGGCCTCCGCGGAGATAGGCAAGGTCCTTTTCCAGCTCACCCAACTCGTAACCCACGTCCACGCCCGTTGTGACGCCCGCGTACAGGCTCACAACAACCCGGCCTGAGTCGTCCCGGGGGAGCGCGAGAATCTCGTCGCGCACCGATTGGAGGGCGTCCTCCGTCTCCTGTGGATCGCGACCATCGAGTATCTCCGCCACTGCGCGTCTGCGCACCGGCACCGTGCTTTGCACCGCCTCAATGAGGCTTTCAAGTCGTGGTTCCATCGTCCCTCCTCCCAAATAATCCTGGCTGAATAATGCTGGTATGGTAATAATCGTATGGGGCGGACATGTGACAAAGGCCCATGGTACACTAACCGGCCAAGAGGTTGTCCGTGGTTGAAAAACACGCGGTTGGTTCCGAAAAATCGGATCTCCTCCGCTCAACAGATATTTTCTCAACACTTCGCGACGAAGAGCTTGCTATTGTCGCGGACTACAGTGACTTTTACCACTTCGACGCCGATACAATGGTTTTTGGCGCCGGCACGATTGGGGATGAGCTCTGTGTAATCCGATCAGGGACGGTTGTTGTGCAAGCCGACTCAGGCGCCGGCAAGCGTAGCGACATCGCCAAGTTTGTTGCCGGTGAAAGCTTCGGCGAGTTGGATCTGTTGCGGGAAAAGCCCCGGGATGCATCCGTGCTGACCACGGAGCCTACGGAAATTCTTATGTTTCCCAAACAGGGCGCCAAGCTTCCTCCCATACTGCATCAGCACCCCGGTGTATTCGCGCCGGTGCTGAACAAGCTCTTGGTGCTAATCGCAGACCGTATTCGCAACACAAACAAGCTAATTTCGGAGAACAGCCCCTGGGTCAATCAACTTCGCACGCAGGTTTACATGGACAAGCTCACCGGGGCCTACAATCGCAACTTCCTCGATGAGGAGGTTCCAAAACGGATAGGTGGTGACGATGGCTTTGTGCTTCTTATGGTTAAGCCCGATAACTTCAAAGCGATAAACGACACGTTTGGGCATGAAATCGGAGACCAGGCCATCGAGCTCTACGCCCACACGCTTCGGGCCAATCTGCCGGAGGGAGCCATGCTCGGAAGATACATGAGCAACGAGATGGCGGTAATCGTTCCCAATGCCGATCCCAAAACCGTCGAAGATGCCGCGCGGTACTTCTACGACCTTCTGTCCAGTATTGACTATGGAAAAGTCGCGGGGGCTACAGCTCCGAAGGTGACATACTGCGTCGGCGCCGTCACAAACCAAACCAAAGACATGACGCCGTCCAACGCCGTAGAGTTGGCCCACACAACCTTGTTCGCGGCTCGCGACGAGGGTGGAGACCGCATCAAGGTCCGATAGGGGAGATCGTGAGTGCAATTGCCCAGTTTCTGAGGAACGTAAGGATATTCTCTTCGCTCGAGGACGAGGCGCGCGCGGTTGTGGCAAAGCGCCTGAACGAACGTCGCTTTCCGGAAGGACACGTTCTTTTTAACCAGGGAGACGCGGGGGACGAGCTTTTTATCGTCAAAGAGGGGCGCGTTTCCATCTCCGTGGCAACCGCCGACGATAAGACGGTGGAGATAGCCGGGTTCTCCTCGGGAGAGTTTTTCGGCGAAATGTCGATCTTTGACAACTCTCCACGTTCGGCCACGTGCTCGGTGGCCGAAGACAGTGTGCTTTTGTCTCTGCGCGGAGAGGACTTCCGCTCGTTTATTACCGACAGTCCTGCCATCGCCATCGAGATCATGAGACGTATGCTCGACATAACCACGGGCCGCCTTGAACAAACCGGCGCGTTTTTGTCCGGCCTGGTCCAATGGGGAGAGGGCGCGCGGCGCCGAGCCATTACGGACGAGTTCACGGGCCTGTACAATCGCCGCTTTTTGGACGACACGTTGGCGGACCAGCTTGCCCAGGCGCGTGCCGAGCGTAAGCCGCTTTCGGTCGTCATGGTCGACCTGGACCACTTTGGGACCATCAATGACGCATATGGACACGAGATCGGTGACAAGGTGATCCTCGCGTCGGTGCCCGTGTTTCAGCGCGTTTACCGGGAAACAGACATATTGTGCCGCTACGGCGGCGACGAGTTTACCTTCCTCCTCCCCAACACCGATGGTCGGACGGCCCTTGGTCTCGCGAAGCGTGTCTGTGAAGAAATGCGGCAGGTGGATATATTAAAAAATATGAGCGGCAAGATCAAAAATGTAACGACCAGCCAGGGAGTTGCCTCTTTTCCGGCCGATGCCCGTGACTTAAAGGACTTGTTGGAGCGCGCCGACACCGCGCTGTATCAAGCCAAAGAGCAAGGGCGCGATCGAGCCGTCCTGTTTGGCGACACCAAGGAGGCGTCCGATGGATGATACGGGCTCCCGAAAGCAAGCATTCCCGTCACTTCCCGCGAAGAATCGCGTCATCGAGAACATTATCCGGGCTATCGATAAGGGCGAGAGCTTTGTACTCTTAGGCCATAAGGGGCCGGATGAGGACTGCATCGCATCGATGGTGGCCTTTGCGCTGCTCCTGACAAAGTTCTCCAAGGAAGCCCGTATTCTGCTTCCTGAACCAATCAGCGAGCAATACAACTATCTGTTGGAAATCTGCAAGTTCAACTCGATTCGTATCGATCGAGAATGCTGCAACGACTACGAACACGTCGACACGCTGGTGATCTGTGACACCGCAAAGACGAGTATGATCTCTCCACAGTCTGCCGTCGAAGATTTTTTCCCGCGGAAGTCCGTGCTTCGAATCGAGCTGGACCACCACCTCCACGCCGACAGCAACTACTCCGGCCACGACGGCTACTGCCTCGTGGACGAAGCAACATCAACCGGAGAGCTGGTGGGCATTTTGGCCATCAAACTTCGTAACCACCCGGACCTACTCGCCCGCTACAACGTAGAGGACCTTTTTTCTCGGAACATAGTGCTCGCCATCCTCACCGGCATTATTGGCGACACCAAACTGGGAAAGTACCTAAAGTCCCGTCGCGAGCGGAGACTGTATGACGGCTTTAGCAAGTTCTACAACGAGCTACTGCTGGACATGACCGTCACACCGACAAACTTCTTCACCATGGATGAGGTATTCCGCGACCTGCAACAGCTTTCGACCGCCGAGGCGCAGTGTTACGGCGAGATGATGCTCAAGCGCGATATCAATGAGTATATCGGCACCATTGTTTTAGACGAAGATAAAATAAACGATCTCGCGGCTCGCTACGACTGGGACACCATCGCCTCCGTATCGCGGGCGGCTGCGGATGCCCTTTCGGAACAGACCGGGTATCTTGGCATGGTCGGCTACATCGACGATCCCGAGCGCAGCGATCTGGTTCAGTTTCGCCTTCGCCGCTCGCAGAGCTTTAAAAAGCTCGATCTTCGTACCGTTGTCGACAAATTCGCCATCAAAAACGGCGGCGGCCACCAGGGGGCGGTCGCATTCCGCTTTCCTCGGGAAGAGGTTGAGGACATAGACAGTCTTGCGGATTACCTCATTGGTGGTATTCAAGAGATGGTGCGAGAATCCCTTGCAGAATAGCGCCTTTCCTTCAGTTTGCTTGAATTCCGTTGTTAACCTGACTAACTTTATTTTGTTATGAAGCAAAACAAAAGCATTGCGACGCGAGTGGCGTTCCCCCTGCTCCTCACCGCCGCGGTCGGCGTAGGGATTGTCTTCGCTCAGGGCTCTGCAGACGAAGTGCCCGCTCGTTATGAAGAGTACGACTACCTAGAATCCCGGTTTTTTATAGACGACACCCATGATTTTGAGATTGCACGCACTGAGGAAGAATGGCGGAACCTACTTACCCCGATGCAGTACTACGTGCTTCGGGAGCACGGCACCGAGCGTGCGTTTACCGGCGAATACGACGGGTTTTACGAAGAGGGCACCTATTATTCGGCGGCCACCGGCGAGCCCCTTTTTAGTTCCGAGCACAAATACGACTCCCGGACCGGATGGCCGAGTTATTGGCAGCCAATAAGCCCCGATGCTGTCCGCTATCACATCGATCGGTCCTTCGGCATGGTTCGTGTGGGAGTTGTGGACTCGAAGAGCGGGTCTCACCTCGGTCACGTGTTTACCGACGGTCCGGAACCGACGGGACTGCGGTACTGCATGAACTCGGCAGCGATGATCTTTGTGCCGGAGGGTGGAGAGCCCCCTACGATCGTCTCTCGTTAGCCCGTAGCGCAGGCTCAAGGACGTAAAGGACGAGAAAACTAGATAATTATCTAGTTTCACAATCGTCGTTTTTCGCCCATGTGCTACCGTAGAGCGAAGTCGATTAGAAAGACGGCAAAGTATGCGGGAGTGGTTAACACTGTACAGACGGCGAACGCTTCTCGTATTGGTGCTTTTTGCATTTGCAACGTGCACAGCCGGTGCGATTGAGTTATCCGTCGAGGTCGGTTTCTACGGCCTATTCTCCCCAAATACCTGGGCTCCCGTAGTCGTCACCGTCGACAATCCCGGCCCCTCCGCTCGGGGCACTCTCTATCTGGTCGCAAAAAAGGGCGGATTCTTCTCCGCGAATCCTTGGGAGCAGACCATTGCGCGCGACGTTGTGGTGCCGGCCGCGGCAACCGGCCGGTATCGCTTTACGATGTCCATGTCCGAAGTGCTCACTCGGTATCGAGTGGAGCTCGAGCTGGACGACGGACGGGTCGCGCGGCTGGAAGACGAAGCCGTGGGTCTCTCTACGGGTCGTCGGCTTGTTGTTGCCATGACCGGTTCGCAGAGCTTTGACCATCTCCTGGCCGACCCAAGCATCTCGTTGGCCTACCTGCGTCCGGAAACCGCCCCGATCGAGTGGCATGCCTACGACGGTGTTCTAATGGTAGTTGTGGGGGATGCGGACCTCCGGCTATTCGACGAGGCGGCGCTTGTGGCGGTACGGGAATGGGTGTCGGCCGGCGGAGTGGTCTTTCTGGCGGCGCCGGATGCCGTGGAACAGGGGGCGGGCGCCGGTGCGCTCCGCGGCGGCGTGCCACTGCGGAGCGTGGACCGTGTGGGTGAAGAGCTTTTTTTGGTAAACATGGCGCCGTCGGGGCGCGGTGAACCACCCACGGGCTTTACCGCCGTTGAGCCCGGCGTCTTCTCGAGATACTTCGGGCGAGGCTCGATCCTATACGGCAACCTCCGGGCTGTCTCGAATCCTGCGTTGCTTGTGCCGGCAAACGCCGATCCCGTCCCTGAGGCAACGTCCTCGTTGGGGTTGCGAACAACCCCGCTGTTGACGCGGGTGGCACAGAGCATCGACGCTACATCGCCAATCCTACCGGTCCTGCTCCTCGTCGCTTTGTTTGTAATTGTTGTTACAGTGTTGATCTTGCGTCGATTTCGTGTTGTTGCCCCGATAGCGGCCGTGCTGGCGGGGGGTACAATCATAGGCATCATGGCCCAGGACACGCTGCCGGATCTTGTTCACTTAGAAACGGTACGGGCCTACTCGACAGCCCGACTTGCGGCCGTGGACTCGCGGGTGCTCGTTTTTTCCCGACGACCCTCCCGGACGTCCGTCGCCTACAAAGACGCCTACTTTGTTCCACCCGCCGGCGAGGACAGTTTTGTTTGGTCGCCGGCGCCCGCGTTTGGCCGTGTGGAGATTCGCTCCCAACGCCGTTGGAATGATAGCCTTGTGTCGCTCCGGAGTGTCAAACGGTTTGTCTTGAGCGTACGATTCGAGGGCCGTGACGGCTCCATAGTGCGGATCCGCAACGATGAAGCTCGTACCATTCGGGACCTTCGGCTCCACCGGGCGGGCTCGGAGGTCGTGCTTGGCGACTTGCCGCCGGACGAGTCGCTCACGGCGGCCGGCCCCGCCACGGGACTGGAGTCGGACGAGGAGTCCGGCGTGGTACGGCACGAAACCATCGAACAGATTCTACGACGCAACGTCCTTGCGGACTTACACCAATCTCTGGTGTTGACCGGTTTCCTGGATGAGCCTCTGGTGGACCTCGAACTCGATCCCGGGTATTCCAGAGCCCACACGGCGGTCTTGCTGTACTCGGTACTGGAGGAGGAGCTCGTTGAGTGAGGTGAGCGGTCAACTCCGTGCGGTATTCCGTGAGGAGAGGCGCGCCTACGTTTCGAGTCGCCGCTTTGTGGTGGTGGTGATTGTGTTGTTTGCTCTCTGTCTCGCAGGCTTTTTTGCCTCGATCCCATGGGGAGACTACGTCGTCCTTTTTGGCGAGATCGCGCGACCGGTCACCTATGAGGTGACCTCCTTTTTGGTCCTCCTGTCCGTCGTGCTTATCGCCGCGCTGCTTCCGCCGGGGCTTCGAAGAAACAATCGCCTTCCCTCGGAATGGATTTGGCAACTGAAATACCGACCCTCGCGTGTATGGTTGGGAGGCGAGGCCTTCCACACGGCAAGCCTTGTGCTTATTGGTGCCGTTGCATTTCCGGTCTTTGCCGCCGCGGCGTGGCAGTCGGGGGGCGATGCGGTCGGGGCCCTAACCGGAATGGTTCTGGTCGTTTCCACGGCGTACCTCTCACGTGAGCTCGCGCTTCTGGCCGTTGCCCTCTGGGAGCAAAGGGCCTTTGCGCCGTATTTGCTTGTGTTCCCGGCTTTGGCCCTGTGGTTTGTCCTGGGGCGCCACGCTGCGAGCCCGGTGTTCTACCTCTTGGAGTCACGCGTGAGCGCGGGTCCCATCGTGGCGATCATTACCGTAGGGCTTGTGTTTTCGTCGTTGCGACTTGGGTTTCTGGTGCTCCAATATCAACGGCGACTTGCGGGGCGTCCAGGTTTTGGGCGCGGTCATGGACACAAAGCCGGCGGCGAACGACGCCGTGGTGACGGCGCGGGATCATGACCCAGGTACCCATGCGCTTCAACTTGCTGCTCCGCGCCCTCGGACGGGCGTGGCACCTTCAGAAGACCGTATCCGCCTTGTGGTCGTACTTGATCACGGCGGCGTTTGTATCGGGGGCACTCGGCCTGTTTACGCTTGTGGGCGTCGTTTTGATAAGCATGGCGCCGGCCCTGGTTGTCGGCCTCGGTGCCGGTGGGGGCCTGGTTGCCGCCGCGGTTTATCAACTGATGTTGCGGCTGACCCGACCCGGCCCTGCCCGGCTCCTCCGTGATGCGGATTCGAGCTACGGCTTGCGCAATCTCCTGGAAACGGCTTGGGAAACACGATCCGGCACCTCGGCGTTCTCCGACATGCTTGCCGGCCGCGCAGGCGACGCAATCGGCAGGGTACGGGCGGCATGTGTGTATCCGCTTCGGCGGGCCGTTCGGTGGCCGCGTGTCTTGATATCCGCCGTTGCACTTGGCGCGGCAGTAGGCTTTGGAAGTGTCGCGCAACCGCCGGAAGCCGAGCAGATGGTGGACGACCCGGGGACGCGTCTTATCGAGGCGGCGCGTCGACTCGCCGCGGCGGCGGGCGACGAGTTGGAGCGAGATCTGGCGTCGGAGCTCGAGGAGCTCGGCGGCGAGGTAAACGATGGGCAGGGCATTGAGGAAAGGGGGCGTTACCTGCTCGAGCGGATTCAGGAGCAGATCGGTGGTCTCGAACGTGCTCCCGTCGGCGCTGAGACGCCGACCGAGGAGTTTCCGGAAGACTCCGGGGATACCAAACCCCAGGCGCTCAGGACGTCGGAGGAAGAGGGGGACCGCGAGGTGATGGTAAGCCCGAGTGGCCGAGAGGCCGCCGACGGCGTGCAGGAAGAAGCGGATGAGCTTGACAACAGCGACGTGATAAACACCGCCGAAGACTTCCTCGACGGCACGGAGACTGAACGCGAGGGACAAACACCTCCATCGGCTAGTGACCCGGAGGGCGAGAGGCGGGAGGCGCTCGCCGAGGCGGAGGATGCCCTCCGGGAGAGTATGGAAAACGTCACCGGTGGCATTGGCGACCTCGAGCTCGAGGAAGGCGAGGCGGGAGAGGCCGGCGACGAAACCACCGGCCGCGGCAACGGGAGAGAGAGAAGGCCCGAAGAGGCGCGCGACGAATCGCTGGGTGAGTCCGGAGACGAGAACGGCTCACTGGGGGGGACTACTCCCGCCGAGGACGGTATGGAAGACGACTTCGAGCGATTGACTATGCCCGAGGAGCGCGCGCCCTTTTCCGAGCTGGAAGGCGAAACACAAGACGGACCGATCCTGGATCTGCTGCTTCGCGAGCCGCCGGACGAGGGCTCTACTCGCCGCGCCGAGGAGCCTCCGGTGGGGGTTGTGGGTCCGGCCCGGGAGACGCCCGTTGATTTGGAGGCGGTCCCAGCGGCGCTACGAAGTTACGTGCGCGACTATTTTCTGCGCGTCGCGCGGGATGGGGCGCCCGGCGGCAACGACGGTGCCGGCGCGCCCGAATCAAATGCGCCTGGATCAAACGAGTAGGGAGAAGTCGGATGGTTGAAACAAGCATCAGAAAACTGGCCGAGGCAGCGGATCGCGTCGAAGTCGAAGTGGCAAAGCGCGTCTCGGGGCGCGATGCCCTACTTCGCGACATTTTTGTGGCACTCCTGTGCCGGGGTCATGTCTTGCTCGAGGGTGTTCCCGGCATGGGCAAAACGCTTATGGCCACGAGCCTCGGCAAGGCACTCGACCTTTCCGTTCACCGAGTGCAATTCACCCCGGACCTGATGCCGGCGGACATCCTTGGGACAAACGTGCTTGTAGAAGATGTACAGGGCAGGCAGGCCGTTCGATTCCAGAAGGGACCGATCTTCACGCAGTTCTTCCTTGCCGACGAGATCAACCGCGCGACGCCCAAGACGCAGTCCGCACTCCTGGAGGCAATGCAGGAGCAACAGGTAACCATCGGCGGCGAGCAGTATCGGCTCGAACCGCCCTTTATCGTTTTGGCGACCCAAAACCCCATTGAGATGGAGGGAACCTATCCACTCCCCGAGGCTCAGATGGACCGATTCTTTTTCAAGCTTTCGGTGGACTTCCCGGAGGATGAGGCGCTATTCGAGATCGTCAGAATGACAACGGCTCCGCCCACCGGCGAGATACAAAAGGTGCTGGATGCGTCGGAGATTGCCGGTTTTCAAGATCTGGTGCCTCAAGTGCCGGCGCCGGAGTCGGTGCTTCGCTATGCCGTGCGCCTCTCGACGGCTACGCATCCGAACCGGAGCGAACTGGATACCGTTCGCCGATACGTTCGCTTCGGCGCCGGACCGCGGGCCGCCCAGAGCATGATCCTCGCTGCAAAGGCCTTTGCCGTTTTGGACGGTCGGCCCAATGCATCCGTGGAGGACGTCAAGCGCGCGGCGCTGCCGTCGCTTCGCCATCGGATTATCTTGAGCTTCCACGGCGAGGCCGAGGGCGTTGCCGCCGACAGCATCCTCGAGGAAGTCGTCGAGAAGACAAAAAGCGACTGATCCATGGTTGCCGTTTTACTAACACCGGAGCTTATGGATAGACTCGAGCGCCTCGCCGTTGTTGCCCGTCGTATTCGGCCGGGGCGCTATGCGGGTGACACACCAACGCATCGACGCGGCTCGAGCGTGGAGTTTTCGGACTACCGTGCCTATGAGCCGGGCGACGACTTCCGGAGCATCGACTGGAACGTGTACGGCCGGCTGGGCCGGGTCTACGTCAAGCAGTATCGCGCCGAAGAGGACTTGAGCATGCAGCTCCTCCTGGACGTGAGCGGCTCCATGTATTACGCCGGCGAAGCTCGGACCCGGGGTAAGCCGGGCTCGGACAGTACCAAACTGGAGTACGGCGCCCATCTCGCCCTTGCTCTGGGATATCTGGCGCTTACCAGCCTCAACCGGGTCGGCATGGCGGCCTTTGCGGAGAATCTCAAACCGGTACTGCCTCCGCGCCGGCGAATCGACCACTTTTTTCGTCTGTTCGACTATCTGAACTCGGTCGACGCCGACGGCGAGACGAACACAAACGCATCGCTCGAGGCATTTGCCCGGCTCCGGCGCGAGGCGGGAGTGGCTGTTTTGATCTCGGATCTTATGGATCCCAAGGGCTACACCGACGGTATTCTCGCCCTCTCGTCCAGAGGATGGGATGTGCTGGTCATTCATGTCCTCTCGGAAGACGAAATCTCACTCCCCCAGACCGGACCGCTCCGAATGGTCGATGCCGAGACAGGCGAGTCCTTGGAATTCAATCTCGGCCGGGAGGAGCGGGAGGAGTATCGAGTCTATCTCGATCACTATTTTCGCGAGATTCGGGGTTTTTGTGCATCTCACGGCATCGAGTATGTGTTGGCGTCGACCGCGGTGCCCTTCGAGAGGATTGTCCTGGACTACCTTCGAGGAGGCGTGTTCATCCGATGACGTTTCTTGCGCCCGGCTTTATGGGACTCCTCGCCTTTGCTCCCGTTATTGTTCTGTTCCATCTCGTAACACGACGCCGACAAACGCTGGTGTTTCCTTCCTTGCTGATTCTCAAGCGCGTCCAATCGAATTCAACATCGTCACTTCGTATCAAACGACTGTTGAGCAACTTGGAGATGTGGTTGCAGATACTCGCCGTGGTGCTGGTGGCGCTCTTTCTATCGCAGCCGATCTTGGGATCGGGCATTGCCGGAGGAGGTGGCCGCCTGGTGGTAGTGGTGGATGTCTCCGCCGGCATGGCCGCGGGCGCCGCACAGGGCGACGCGCCGATTGCACCCGACGCGGGCGAGTCGCGTCTGGCGTTTGCCGCGCGGCTTGTAGCGGAGGAGGTGCGCCGCTTATCGCCGTCCGAGCTTGCGGTGGTGGCCGCGGGACGGCTGCCGCGCTTGCTTGTACCGTTCGGCGAACCGCCGGCGGCTGCACACGATGCCCTCGAGGGCCTTGAACCCACCAACGAGGTCGGCGACATAGATGCGGCCGTCCGGCTTGCCTCCGGCCTGGCAGGTCCTGAGGGCCGAATCCTGATCTACTCCGACCAAGAGCCACTCCGTACGCTTGCCCCGGGCAATAAGCTTGTGTTGTTAGAATCGAACCAGGCAAACGCGGGTATCACAACGTTCCGTTTCCGCGAGCGCTACGATGTGCCGGGCAGCTATCGGGCCGTTACCGAGGTTCGGGCGGCCGGTGGCGACTACAACGGTGAGCTTACCGTGTACTTGGACGGCGAGGTACGGTTTCAAGAGGCCTTGTTCGTACCGGCCGGCGGCGTTGAGCTTGTCGATCTGATCCTCGAGGGGGCCTTGCCCAACCGTGCCTGGGCCGAGTTGAGTGGAAATGACGCGGTGGTGGCCGATAACACGGCCTACACCGTGTTAAGCCGGCAAGACCAGTTACGGGTCTTGCTCCTCGGCGACGATCCCTATCTGCGGTCGGCCCTCTTCGCGATGGATGGGGTGGAGGTGCAGGTTCCGGTGGACGGGGCGCAGCCGCGACCTGAGGCCTTCGACCTGGTCGTCTCCGTCGGGATTCCGATACCTGAGGGATCGTCGGGTTCCTACCTGGTTTTCGGCGCCGCCGTCGCGGGTATGGTCGACGAGATTCGTTCGATTCAGGCCGTGGGGCGTGACGTCGGTGTGGTGGAAGATCCGCTCACGCGCGGTCTGTCCTCCGGCGGATTTCGGGTGCAGGAAATGGGGATTCCGGTCGTCGATGGTCGTGTCCGCGTAGTGGCTCGCGCCGGCGGGACTCCTGCGATTGTCGCCGGAGAAAACGATCGGATGCGTGCCGTAATTCTGCCGTTTTTCCCGTCGAGCGCAAGCTGGATCGACACCGCCGACTTCCCGCTGTTTTTGTCAAACGCCGTGAGATACTTGAGTGGCTTTAACCTGGCCGAACCCGATAGGGTCGCGCAACCCGGTGCATCGATTCCGGTCCGTGACATTCCGGGAACCGACCTTGTAGTTCGCGGGCCGGACGGATCTACAGAGCGTGTGACCTTGGGGCCTGCGGGCGGAACCATCACAAACACGTCGGAGCCCGGCTTCTACGTGGTCGAAGGCGGCAGCAACAACACGGTCTTTGCCGTAAGCCTTACCTCGACTCGAGAGACGGTGTCGGTTGGCGCGGCTTCCGCCGCCGGCGCGAGCTCCGCGGTTGCCGCCGATCCGGCAGGGGCCGCCGCCGGCGCAGACGACTCCGTGGTGGTCCGGAGCGGGGAGAACACGGGCTCCGCATACTTCTGTGTTCTGCCGATTCTTGTTGCCGCGGTCATGGTAGCCGAGTGGCTCGCGCGACGCGCGGGCAATGCGGTGAACCGTGAGTCGGTCCTCCGCGCCGTCGCACTTGTCCTTGTCATAGCCGGGGCCGTGGGACTCCAGGTACCGGACACGGAGGTTCGGCGGCAGGTGATCTTCCTCGCGGACGTGTCGGCAGGGATGTCGACGGCACCCGGTGCACGGGCGCGGACGCTCGCGGCGGAGATGGCGCGGCAACTACCCAACCACGACGGTGCGCTTGTTTTGTTTGGCGGGGATGCCGTTGTGGCGGGCAGGAACCCTGACCTCTACGCCGACGTGGTGCCGCCGCGTCGGGTGAACGTAGGGGCCACCAACCTGGAGGCCGGACTCCTCTCCGCACTGAGCCTCTCCTCGGGCGTAGGAAGCTCGGTAGTTGTTCTTGTGACGGACGGCCGGGAAAACGTTGGTGATGCTCGTATCGCCGCTCAGATGCTCGCACGGGCCGACATGCCCGTCCATGTGCTGCCTGTGGATGACGACGGGCGCCGTCAGGACGTGCTTGTGTCCAACGTGGCCATGCCGTCCTCCTTGCCCGAAGACGCCGCGTTTACCGTGGACGTGGTCTTGGAGGGAAGCTACCGCACCCAAGGTGAGCTGTTTCTTTCTATCGACGGGGAATCCGTCGCCACCCGCCGTGTTGAACTGCCGGCAGGCACGTCCACCCATAGCTTTCGCCTTCCGGGCATGCGACCGGGGTTCTACGAAGTGGAAGTAAGCGCAACTGTGGCCGGCGATCAGGTGGCGGGCAACAACTACGGCGGAGCTACCATGGAGGTGGCCGGTCCCCAGTCTATTCTGCTGGTTTCACAGCGGCCGTCGGCTCTGTCCGGGTTGTTGGATGCGGCCGGCGTACGCGTTGTTGTCACTTCGCCCTCCGATATCCCCGCCGACCGATCCGGGCTCGCCGCCTACGACACAATCGTTTTTGACGACGTACCGGCCTACCGAGTCTCCCTGGACCGCATGGACGCGATCGAGAGCTTTGTGCGGGACATGGGCGGTGGCTTTTTGATGCTCGGCGGCACATCGAGTTTTGGTGCAGGCGGTTATTCGGCAACCCCCATCGAAGACCTCCTCCCCGTAGACATGGATGTTACGGCGTCGCTCAAGGTCCCGAGCCTTGCGATGCTTTTTGTCATCGACCGATCGGGGAGCATGGGGGCGCAAAACAGCTCAGGCGTGTCCAAACTCGATTTGGTAAAAGAAGCCGTGCTTACCACCGTCGAAATCATAAATCCCGTGTACCGTGTCGGCGTGCTCGCCTTTGATGCCGACTACGAGTGGACGGTGCCGCTTATTGCCGCGGGGGAAGTCGAGGCTATTTCCGAGAGTCTCTCGGGTCTCGAGACGGGAGGGGGCACAATCCTCTATGACGCGATGGAGGAGGCCTTTCGAAATCTCAACGAGACGCCGGCCGCAGCTAAGCACGTGATCGTCTTGTCCGACGGCCTCACGAGTGACGCGGAGTTTGATTCCTTGGTGGGCGAGATGCTCGACTCAGGCATAACCGTTTCGACGGTTTCAATCGGGTCAAACGCCGATCGTGAGCTTATGCGCTCTATCGCGCACCGAGGCGGCGGCAGAAGCTACGTCACGCGGGACGTAAGCACCGTGCCCCGTATCTTCACCTCCGAGACGACCCTTGTTACCCAGGATCTGGTGGTCGAGGAGCGTTTTGTGCCAAGTCTCGAAGCACGGCCGCCATTTATGCAGGCCGTTGACACTACGATTATCCCGCCGCTCGACGGCTTTGTGCTTACCTATGCAAAACCGAATGCGGACATCGTTTTTGCCGGTCCCGGCGGTAATCCTATCCTCAGCGTACGGCGCTACGGACTCGGTCGATCGGCGGCCTTCACCTCCGACTTCGCGGGGCTGTGGTCCGACGCCTGGTTGAGGTGGGACCAGACTCCCACGCTGATGGTTGGTCTGCTTCGTGCGCTGTCGTCCGCCTCGGTCTTGTTCGCCCACGGGGGTGAGGGCGGCGGACGAAGCACAGCGGTAGCCGTCGACATCACCACCGTCCGCGAGCCCAACGAGCTCTTGGTGGAGGCGGACATCGTCGATGCGTCCGGATCGTACCTCGTTGATCCAAACCTCGAGCTGCGCGTGGTTGGTCCGGACGGATTCACCTCCCGGCACGAGCTCGTCCTCGAGTCGCCGGGGCGCTACCGGGCACAACTCCTACCTCCTCCTCTCGGCACTTCCGTCGCCACCATCGGTACTCCGGAACGCGGGGTGCTCTCACGCTTTGGCATCGTTAACGCCTACCCCGGGGAGCTCCGACCGGGTCCGGTAAACGGACCGCTCTTGCGAGACATCGCGGGAATCACCGGTGGCTCGATCCTCGGATCGCCTGCCGATGTCACAACCCTCGAGGGTCTGTCCGGCATGCGGTACCGCGACCTCTCCGGTATCGTGGTCTTGATTGGATTCTTGCTCTTTTTTGCCGAGTTGAGCCTCTACTATGTTCGACCGACCGGCCGCGATAGTCGGCGACGGGAGGTCGGCCGGGAGGGAGAGGGTGCAGCGTAGCCCTCTCCGACCGCCTGTGATAGCATCAGTCGCGTAATGGACATGCGGAACCGAATCGTTCCGGCGATCCTGTTTGTCGTTGCCGGTTTTGTGGTAGCGGCCGGGCTTCCTCGATTTTCCCTCTCCGAAGGCTACCAAGTCGCCGGTGAACAGAGGGTCAATCTCGCCGAGCCGACCACACCGCCGCCGCCGGAGGCGGGCGACGACTCAGGGGCCCTGGAGACGATTATCCAGCTCTTGTTTATCGTCGCCATTCTCGTCGTTGTTGTGGGGCTTTTTTTCCCGGAACAGAGGCGGAATCTTGTTATTCTTTTCTTGATAACCGTTTTCTTTCTGTTTGCCGTCTCGTTGCTGACCACAAATATCGACCGAAACTTCGAGCCGGACATGGAGGAAGGGTTCACCTCGGACCAGTTCTCGTCCACGGCACCTGGTAACGAAGACGTGCGAGAGTTTGTCGAGCCCGACGTGGAGCCGAGCACGGAGATTACGGTAGCCATCGGTGCCGGCATCATCCTTGGAGGCGCCGGCGTGGTGGCTTTGCTTGTGCTCTACATCAGACGGCGGCGAGCTAAGCGATCCGGCGCCAAGCTTGCGGACAGCCTGCGGGACGCCGAGGAAGCCCTCGAAGCCGGCAGGCGTTTCTCCGAGGTGGTGATTCAGTGCTTCTACGACCTGGAGCGAATCATTCTTGAGCGGCGAGGCGTGCCCAGAAAGCGCGCGATGACACCGCGAGAGTTCGAGATTGTTGTTGTCCATGAAGGTGGGCCGGAGGAAGAGGTCGACACGCTGGTGCGGATTTTCGAAATGGTACGCTACGGCGGGGTCGAGCCCGGCGACGAGGACCGACGCCGTGCGCAGGCCGCCCTGCGGTGTATCGCAGACGCGGTGGATGCGGCGTGAAGAAGTACTTTTGGTACATCGCCGCCGCGGTCCTCGGGGCGGCAATTGCGGCGTACCTCCTTCGCGAGCCGATTGGTCGGTACGTCATCGTCCCGATTGCAGTCGCGGTCGAACGCGTTCGCTTCCATGTCAACTCAGTTCCTCAGGGTGTTTTTTGGCTACCGATGACCGTTATTTCCGCCGTGTTTGCCGTGTCCACATCGGTCAGATTAATACGCCGCAAGAAAAAGTCCTCTTCCACGACGACTATCGCCGAAGGAACCATCGCCGCCCGAACGGAGATGCTAAAGAGAGTAAACAAGGGCCGCTACTATAGGATGCGCTTGAAGCGCGACCTGGATGACGTTGCCGCGTTGCTTATCGGCCGGGCCTCGAGCGCGGCGGCGGACGATGTGGAGGAGTTTGACGAAAAGGGTTTTCGCGAGTATTTAGACGGGACGCTGCGATCAATAGAGGAGGACATTCGATGAAGACCCATCAGCTGGCGGCCCGTGTGACCCTCGAGGTGTGTAAGGCCGTCGTGGGTAAGGTGAGTACCGTGCGTATGGTCCTTGCCAACATGCTTGTAGGCGGACACGTGCTTCTGGAAGACGTGCCCGGCCTGGGGAAAACGCTGTTGGCTCGCAGCCTTGCCTCAGCGCTTGGGTTGAGTTTTCGCCGCATCCAGTTTACGCCGGATCTGCTTCCCGGCGATATCACCGGCGGATACATGCTCAACAGGAGCTCCGGACAGTTCGAGCTCCGGCCGGGGCCCATTTTTGCCAACATCGTTCTGGCCGATGAAATCAACCGCGCCTCACCGCGCACGCAAAGCGCCCTGCTAGAGGCGATGCAGGAGCGCCAGGTCACGATCGAGGGACACAGTCTTCCTCTGCCTGAGCCGTTTTTGGTGTTGGCTACGCAGAACCCCATTGAGTACGAGGGCACCTTCCCGCTGCCCGAGGCGCAGCTCGACCGATTCCTGGTTCGGCTCGATATAGGCTATCCCGACGAGGAAGCCGAACAGGAGATTCTCAGGCGCAGACGTACCCGCAAGCAGGACGACGTGGAGCTTAGCCCCGTGATGTCGGCGGATGAGCTGGCCGATGTCGGAAGGGAGATCGAGTCGGTTTTTATCCACGATGATCTCGAGCGGTACATCGTTCGGCTCGTGAGAAAGAGCCGCGAGCACGCCGGCGTGCATCTGGGAGCGAGTCCCCGGGCCGGTCTTGCCTTACTTAAACTCACCCGCGCCTGGGCCGCGATGGACGACCGAACCTTCGTGCTTCCCGACGATGTCAAGACCTTTGCGGAACCGGTCCTGAATCACCGTTTGGTCCTACAGCCGGATCTTTGGATGCAGAACAACGCCGGCGCCGACATCGTCGAGTCCATTGTGCGGGGGCTTCCGGTGCCCGTGCTGGAAGGGGCTTGATGCGCCGAATCGCGGCGGTGGCAATCCCGGCACTGCTCTTGCTGTCCGCCGGGCTCCTGACGCTCAATCACTCGTTTGTTGCCCTCGCGGTTCCCTTCCTCGCGATGATTTTTATAGATGGGCTTCTGCTTGTAGAGCCCGGACGCCTCACCGTTACGCGTTTTGTGGAAACCCGGCGCCTCGAAGAGGGCGACACCACATGGGTGCGCGTGCGTGTCGAGAATGCGGGTCCGAGTCTCCGTGACGTCACGGTCAGAGACATCGTTCCGTTTGGTCTCGAGGTGGTGCGAAAGAGCCAGGACACATTTTCGAATCTACCACAGGGCGAGAGCCTCGAGTTTTCCTATGCGGTCCGTGTTCCTCGCGGCTACTTTGTCCACCGTGCGGTGTCGCTGACCTACCGCGGCGGCCTTGGTCTGATCGAGAAGACCAAGGACTACCGGGTTAGCTCTGAGGTGTTTGGGGTTCCGCGGCCCCAGAGCCTACGGCAGATTGCCTTTATGCCGAGAAGCACACTCTTGAACAGCGGTGCCCACCCCGCGCGTGTTGGCGGAACCGGTCTCGAGTTCTTCGACATCAGGAGGTACATGCCCGGTGATCGCATGCGCCACGTCAATTGGCGCGCAACCGGCCGCCGCTGGGAGGAGCTCTACATCAACGATTTCGAGCAGGAGCGTGTCGCCGATATCGCTCTTATCCTCGATGCCCGAAGCAGGGCCTACGCGCTCTCCAAGACCTTTCACGCCGCCGTCCATGCGACCGCCACCCTTGCCCAGCATTTCTCCGGGGAGGGCAATCGTATCTCGCTTCTTGTCTACGGTGGGGCGCTGGACTGGACACCGCCGGGTTTTGGCAAACGTCACTACGAAAGAATTAGTCGGGCGTTGGCCAAGGCTCGAATCGGTGACAATCAAGTGTTCTCGGACTTCGGCGGCCTACCAAGACGGCTATTCCCCGGCTACATCCAGTTAGCTCTTATTAGTCCGATTTTGAAGGAGGATGTCGGCTATATTGCGCTTCTCAGGCGCCACGGTTATGGCGTGCTTGTTGTTTCGCCGGACGGTGTGGAGGCCGAGGCCCTGGAGGGCGACCTAGAAAACAGCGAGGACCAGAACGTCCGTTGGGCCCTCCGGTTCGAGCGGGCGCAGCGCAGAGCGGTTGTCCGGAGTCTGCGACGCGAGGGCGTTTTGGTGGTGGATTGGCGACCCAGCGACTCACTAGCCGATGTGCTGTACCGAGAGACAAGGTCCTTTGCCGCAGCGGGGCGCGCACGATGAGTCTGGAGTCGTTTCTTGTTGTCCTCAAGCTTGCGGCCGGCGCCCTGGCGTTTATCGCGGCCCTGATCACCGAGCAGGTTGCCGTGGCCGTTATTGCCGTGGCCGCCTGCACATGGTGGATCATTGGTACAAAGTTCCGGTGGGCGGCGCATCCCGCAATGATCCTTCCTCTGGTTTCTATCTATGCCGACAGGATATTCTATTTGATTCTGGGAGTCGTGCTTATCCACCTCGCGATTTTTGACCTTTTGTGGTACCAAGGCGTGGGTTCCGGCAGCGAGGCGTCCTTGAGCCGCCGCCTGCTGCGCCTCGTGGCAACACTCGGCGGAGGTGCGGTGGTTGCCGCAGTATACTTCCATGTGGAAATAGGGGTGGGGTTCTGGCCCACGCTTATCGCCGGCGTTGTGATGATTTGGGCGGCGGTTTGTCTTGTCCGCCGCGCTCAGGCGGATATCGAGGCTGAAACACGCGCAGAGAGCTCCTCGTCCAAGACCTCGCGAGGAAGGTAGTCCGGGCAGGAAGCCAAAGCACGGATGCCGTCGGCGGGATCCGGCATGCTTTCACCTAGACTCCGGCGGTATCGCCGGGCTCCCGGGCAATATGAAAACAGCCCCAACATGTGGCGCAGCACCTCTTTGGGATGCCTCCCTTGGGCAAGGTGCGCCTCGACGTATGGAATCATCTGCTCTACCACCATTCTGCGGGTGACCCGCCGGGGTTCCTCGCCGTAGAGCTCCGCGTCCGCTGCGCCAAAAATCGCCGGTGTATCGTAGGCGGCGCGGCCGACCATAACGGCGTCTACATGGCGAAGGGCGTCTTTGAAGGCGGGAAGAGTCGTAAAGCCACCGTTGATCTCGATCTCGAGATCCGGGCGCTCCCGTTTGAGGCGATACACGTCCTCGTAGCGAAGCGGCGGAACGGTTCGATTATCCTTGGGGCTCAGACCTTCGAGTATCGCGATCCTCGCATGGATCGTAAAGCGTGTCGGCCCTCCCTCCGCGACCGTATCCACAAACTCGCGGAGCTCCTCATAGCTCTCCCGGCCGTCTATGCCGATCCTGCACTTAATAGTGGAAGGTTTTGTGGTGGCCCCACACATCGCCTGTCCCACGGCCCTTACGCGTCCCGGGTCCGCCATAAGGCAGGCGCCGAAGTTGCGGTATTGCACGCGGTCGCTGGGGCAGCCCACATTGAGGTTGAACTCGTCATAGCGCCATTCATCGCCAATCTGAACCGCACGGTAGGTGAGATCGGGATCATCCGAGCCAATCTGGAGCGATATGGGGTGTTCGTCGGGGTGAAACCCGAGGAGGTGCTCCCTGTCGCCGTGGACCAGAGCTTCGGGGGTTAGCATTTCGGTGTATAGCAATACGCGCCGGGAAAGGCGGCGAAAAAAGTAGCGGAAATGGCGATCGGTCCTGTCCATCATCGGGGCGATGCTCAACGGATTCATTGTGTTTATCTGTATCATCCGGCGGTGTCCAGTACAAGGGCAGAGCAAAAAAAACCGCCGTCCGGACGATCACCCATACGGGTGGCGAAGAGGTATAGCCACGCCCGGAACGGCGGCGGAGGACACTACGTTGGTTAGCGGAGGGCTTCAACCTCCATGCTGATTGTTATCTCTCGGCGGTTTCTATACACGGAAAACAGCAACGTGCCGTTCGCTCCGTTTATCAACTCATAAAGCTGCGCGACAGACGATATTTCCCGTCGGTCGACTGCGTTGATGATGTCGCCGTCTCGAAGGCCCGCGCGGGCGGCCGGACCTCCGGAAGTGACACGTATCACAATACGTCCCGCGTCGTCCGGCAGACGAAGCTCGCGCCGGACCATATCCGAGAGCATTGCAGCCGAAAAGCCCGGCCAAAGCGCGGAGTTTCTACGCGCGTCATCAGCCGGTCGTGCGCCAATTTCCACGTCAATCGTGATGGATCGGCCGTTTCGAACAACTCCGAACTCCGGCTCTACGCCTGCCTCCAACACGGCGATAATCGTGATCAATTCATCGCTATCTTCGATCGGCTCCGAACCAACGCGCACGATAAGATCTCCAGGACGCAGTCCCGCGTGGGCTGCCGGCGAGCGTTCGAAGACGCCGTAAACAAATGCGCCGCGCGGGCTATCGAGCTGTCGACCGCTTTCCAGATCAAAAAGCAGATTGCCGGTGGAAATCCCAAGCCAGCCGTATGTGATCTCGCCACGCTCGATAAAATCGTCGATGGCGCTGCGGGCGTTATTGATCGGGATGGCAAAGCCGATTCCTATGCTTCCACCGGTTTGAGAGGCAATCCATGTGTTGATGCCCACGACCTCGCCGTCCATGTTTACAAGGGGGCCGCCGGAGTTCCCACGATTTATAGCCGCATCGGTTTGGACGTAGTCCGTGTAGCGCGCAACCGCGGAACGTTCCACGGCCCGTCGTCCGACGGCGCTAACAATGCCGGCGGTAACCGTGGACTGGAAACCGAGGGGATTTCCAAAGGCCATCACAAAATCGCCAACCTGCAATTCCGATGAATCGCCTAACACCGCCACCGGCACGTGTTCGTTCGTCTCAAAGCGCAAAAGAGCCAGGTCGCGGTTGTCGTCACTGCCGACAAGCTCCGCCTCGAACTCTCTGCCGTCGTACAGGGTGACGCTTATGCGGTCCGCCGACCCTACTACGTGGGCGTTGGTTAAAACGTACACGCCGCCGTCTTGATGTCGAACGACCACGCCTGAGCCAAGGCCCGACCGCTCGAACTCATTACCTGGATTAGGCATTCCGAAAAACTCAAAAGGCGCGGGAAAACTCCCGTTCGGCCGGCTGACCACGTCCACAACGTTGACCTGTACGGTTACCGGAAGGACCTCCTGAGCAACCGCCCGGTGCACGTCTTGATACGCCCGCACGATTCGATAGCTTTCATCGATATCCGAAACATCCTGCGACCACGCGGGCATCGGTGCCAAGAGAATCGCTACTACAAAGAGGGCGCTGTATCTATGTGCCCGAGCTCTCTCGTTCATCAATCCTAAGAGTAGCGTGGTAACCTTACCGGATCATTTCACCAGCATTACACTTTTGTCATGGTGCGCCCACGCGCAGACCTATGCTCGCTCGAGGGAAACAACGGCCTTGGCACCCCCGGCGGGCCGATTCTCCAAGAGCACGCGCCCGCCGTGAGCATGGATAACCGCCTTTACCAACGAAAGGCCGAGTCCGAGGCCGCCGGACTCAGGAGACAGCACGGAGGCTGAGCCACGAAACAGGCGCTCCCAAACACGCGACAGCTCGTCGCCGGAAAGGCCTGGGCCGCTGTCCGTGATCTCGACAACCACCTCCTCGTCGATCCTCGAGCGCACGAATACTTCGGAGCCGTTTGGAGAAAACTTCACCGCGTTGTCCACCAGGTTTCCAAAAGCCTGTCGGAGCCGAACCGGATCGCCTTGCACGCGGGCGCCGTCGGCACCCGGCTCAAACCGGATGCCTACTCCCTTGTCCTCAGCGGGGAAGCTAAAGAGCTCACATACGTCGGCGAGTAATGCGTCCAAGTCGATTGATTCCACCGCCAGGTTGAGCATACCCGACTGAACTTCGGAGATATCCATCAGCGTATTGAGCAGTGTCAGAATACGCTGTGACTCCTCCACACAGGTCTCTAGGGCGTCGCGGTAATCGTCTTCCTTCGCCGCCGGGTTTCGCAGCGCGAGCTCCGCAACACCGCGCAGACGGGTCATCGGAGTCCGCAGATCGTGAGCAACCGTATCCAGCGTTGTCTCCATGCCGCCCACCAGGCGCTGGATGTTCACGAGCATGCGGTTGACCAGGACCACGAGCTGGTCGAGATCGTCGTTGCCGCCCCGGTTTGGAATGCGGCCGCTTAGATCTCCCGTCTCCACAATCGCCCGCACCGTGCGGTGGAGGCGGGTAATCGGGCTCAGGGCGCGACCGGCAAGAAAGATCCCGGCACCAAAGCTGACCAGGACAAGCGCTCCGAGAATCAGGACAAAGTAGTTGCGCACCAAGGTCAAAAGGCTATCTCGACTCTCGGTCCCTACGCCAACCTGGAGCAGGTACTGGTCGGAGAGCCGGATCGTTGCCACTTCCAGCACATAGTCCTTCTCCGGCGACCGGAGCGTGACAAGCTCCCCGCGATTCGGCGACATCCCTTCCAGTCGTTCCGATATGGAAAAGTCCTCCCACATCGGCGGGTATACAACAAACTCGGTGTCGTTTTTGTTGTCGGCGATGCGCACAAAAAACGGGTCCTCATCGAGAAGGACCCGACTGTTGATCTCGTCTACAAGGCGCCGTACCCCCCCGGTGCTGTATTGTGCATACAGGCCCAAGAGACGCGCTTCGAGTTGACGGGCCTGAGCCTGATTGAGGGCTCCCAGCAGCGTAAGAAAGGTGACCGTGTACAGGATTGCTGCCGAGAGCGCAAACACCAACGAGAAGCCCATGGCAAGGCGCAGATCGGTCCGCCTGGCCAAATGGCGGAGATGGGAACCGACTCCTTTAACCCCGGGGCCGTTTCTTTTGTTCATTTGCCGCCGTTGTTCTCGGCCGCACCACCGTCGGCCCACTGTTGGGAGTTCTCCGCCCCGTAATTGGGCGGCTCTTCTCCGGCGTCTACGGCCGGAAGGTCCGCGAGCGCAAACACCCGGTAGGCCTCGTACGCCGGCTCCTCGTAGGGGTGTGCTTCGATCAGGGCTTCGACGGCGGGGCGGACACACTTGTCCTCACAGATCATCTCGACCCTGAGCTCGGAGAGCCGCTCCAACACCTGCCTCCTGCCGATAAACGGACTCGCTTGATCGCTGGGTCGAAACTGCCCCGTGCCCTCGCACTCCCAGGAACATCTATCGTAGTTCTCGAATCTGCCGGCTCCCGCGGCAAACATCGCTTCTTTTACCCCTTCCGCATGCTCCCGGGGCACAAAAAAGACAATCTTGTACATAGAGACCCAGTATGCGGCGGCTGATCTGAGGCGTCAACGCGCCCGCGCCGAGCCCGCACACCGCTCCACGTACGGCAACCAAGCCGCCGTAGCCTGTCGCGCCCGCGCCGAGCGTTTCCGCGGTGCCGCCTACGGGGTGCGGAGCACGTATCCGACGCCACGAACGGTGTGGATTAGCTTCGGCTCGAAGTCTTTGTCTACCTTGCTCCGTAGGCGCGAGACCAGTACATCGACCACATTTGTCTGTGGATCAAAGTCGTAGTTCCACACATGTTCCATGATCATCGTCTTCGACAAAACCTGATCGGTGTGGCGCGCGAGGTACTCCAATAGCGCGTACTCGCGAGGCTGGAGGTCGATTGCCGTTTCACCCCGCTTCACGATCCGTCCGGGGATGTCGATGCTCAAATCGGCCACGCGGATTTGGGATGACGGCATAGCCATCTGCGACCGCCGAATCAACGCCTCGAGGCGGACCAGTAGCTCTTGAAAGGAAAACGGCTTGGTCAGATAGTCGTCGCTGCCACGCTGTATGCCCTTAACACGATCGTCCACCGTGCGCTTTGCGCTCAAAATGATGATGGGAGTGGTATCTCCGTTCGCCCGGAGGCGCTCGATAAAGGTCAGCCCGTCCATGCCCGGGAGCATGATGTCGACGATCATCGCATCAAAGCCCTGTTGTAAGGCAAATCGGAGGGCGTCCTCAGCGCGCTCAGCCGACTGCACCACGTAGCCGGACTGCTTGAGACCCTTTGCCACAAACTCGGCGATGGTCGTGTCGTCCTCGACCAGCAAGACCTTCACCGGCGTACTCCGGCCTCGATCGTACCGCCTCCGAGGCAGTAGCGCCCGCGGTAGAAGACCGCGAACTGCCCGTCGGCGACACCGCGGTCCGGGCGATCGAGGTGGACCTCCAAGAGCCCGTCCGCACGCCGTTGCGCGACGCACGCCTCGTCCTCCGGGCCGTGGCGAAGTTTGACCGTGAGGCGGCCGGGTGCCGGATCGGCGCCGGCGGCGTCGGGCGCCTCCAACCGCGCGCGGCCGTCACCGATCCAATGCTCGTCCCCGACGACAAACACATCGCGGGCCTGCGCTGTGGCAAGCGGATCGTGGGACACAAACACCGCGTTGGTTGTTGTGTCCTTTCCAGTCACGTACCACGGACCGTCTCCGAGCCCAAGCCCTTGCCGTTGTCCGACCGTGAAAAACCAGTAGCCTCGATGCCTGCCGACCTCCGTGCCGGTTTCGGCGTCGATAATCGGGCCCGGCTCCTCACCCAAGTAGTGACGCACAAAGTCGGGATATCGAATCCTTCCCAGAAAGCAAATGCCTTGACTGTCCTTCCGATCCTTGGTGGGAAGGCCATAGTGGCCCGCCAGTTGTCTTACCTGCGCCTTGGTGAGGTTCTCCAACGGAAACGCCATTCTCCGCAGCCGTGCCGTGGGCACCTGTGATAGGAAGTAGGTTTGATCCTTCACCCGATCCGGCGCCCGTGTCAGAAGGGCGGTTTCGCCGGCCATCTCGATGCCGGCGTAGTGACCACTCGCCACCATCGTGGAATCGTCGTTTAGGTAGTCCAAAAACGCGCCGAATTTGATCCGTCGGTTGCAAAAGATGTCGGGACTAGGGGTCCGGCCAAGGCGGAGCTCTTCGATTGCGTACCTCACGACCCTCTCGTAGTATTGGATTTGAAGTGGTACAACAGTAAGCGGGACATTGAGAAGGTCGCAAACGCGCCGGGCGTAGTCGAGGTCCTCCTCCCAGGGGCAATCGCCCAGGTGGGAAAGATCGTCTTCGAGCCATATCTTTAGGTAGTAGGCCCTGAGGCCCGGCGCACCCGCCTCTTTGAGCCTGGCGAGGGCAACTGAGCTATCCACGCCGCCGGAAAGCAGCATCGCTACCTTCGACCACCGGCCCGAAGCAGCCCTGGCCGTTGATGTATTGTGCGTGTTGGGGGTTGTCATATCGCGTTTGCTCTGTTTGGGCTTTGTTCGGGGTCTCGTTGCCTTGCAAATATATAGAACATTATATTGTACCGGCCGAGGGCCGGCGAGGGAAGGAGCCGAGCACGCTTGAAGTGATAATTCGAAAAGGCAGGATAAAGCATGATGACTAGACAGGTGGGTTTGAGCGATATTGCGATGTATATCCCTCCCCTCAAAATCGAGCTCGACCGGCTGGTAGCTGAGCGAGTAAAACAACGCCCCGATTTGGAGCGACGCCTTCGTCGTGCCGTATCCGTCACGGGACAGGAATCGTTCCGGTTCCCTGAATCCTGGCAAGACAACACAACCTTGGCTGCACAGGCTTCCTATCGCCTGGTCGATCAAAACCCTAATGAGGATTTGAGTAGGGTTAGGTATCTGGCCGTCGGCACGGAAACGGCGGTAGACCATTCCAAACCCGTGGCGGCCTTTGTTGAAGGCATGCTGCAACGGTCAGGTGCGCCGATTCCGGAATCCATTTCCACCTTTCAAGTCCAACACGCCTGCGCCGGCGGTACGATAGCGCTTCTGAGTGTTTCCGCACTTCTTTCGGCTTCGGGACGGGAGGACGAAAGCGGCATAGTCGTCTGCTCGGACATCGCCCGCTACGATGCGCCATCTACGGCAGAGGTTACTCAAGGTGCGGGAGCGATTTCCATGCTTGTGTCATCCAACCCGCGCCTGTTGGAGCTCGACCTCGCTACCCAGGGCTATTTTTCTCGCGATGTGGACGACTTTTTCCGGCCGTTGGGTTCGACTACGGCAAAGGTAAAGGGCAGCTACTCGGTGCAGTGCTATAACGAGGCCTTGGAGGCGGCATTTCTCGACCATTGTTCTCGACGCAACCAGAGCCCCGAAGAGGTTCTGAAGAGCACCGACATGTTTGCCTTCCATGTGCCGTTTCACCACATGGCGATGATGGCCCTACAAAAACTGGTGAATAAGTACCTGGGTTTGACCGGCGCGTCTGCGGAGGAGTTCCTCGACGCCCGTGGTTTTTCGCAATCTCTTATGGCGGCGAAGCGCATTGGGAATATCTACTCGGGGTCGGCATACTTGGCCCTGGCTTTTTTGCTCGACGAACGATACAAAACGCTTGGCAACGACATTTGTGGCAAAAACGTGTTTATCGCCTCCTACGGGTCCGGCAATACCATGACCGTCCTTGGTGGAACGGTTGCGCAGGATGCCCCGGAGGTGATCGGCGGCTGGGACTTGGACGCCGTGTGGCGCAACGAGCGGTCTGCCGATTTTGCCGAGTATCTCGAGTGGCTGACCTCTCCCCTCGAACGAGACGCGTATAACGCAATCCTCAAAAACGGCAACATCCCTCAAGGTTCGTTTTACCTGGAGGCCATCCGGGACGACGGTTACCGTGAGTACGCCTGGAAGTAATATCGGGGACCGGAAGAGGCGCCACCTCGAGATCTGTATAGATGCCGAGAGATACCAGGTCGAAGCCGGCTCGACGGGGCTCGAAGAGGTCTTTTTTTGCCACCGCGCGCTCCCCGAGATAAACTACGCCGAGATCGATACCACCACCACATTTTTGGGCCGCCCGATCAGCATGCCGGTCTTGATTTCGTCGATGACCGGGGGCTCCAATCAAAGCTACCGCGTCAACAAGGACCTTGCGGAGGCGGCCCAGCGAATGGGCGTGCCGGTCGGCATGGGCTCGATCCGTATTTTGTTTCGCAAGCCCGAGGTGATGGACGACTTTCGGCTCAAGCGCTTGGCGCCCGATGTGCCGGTTTTGGGCAACATCGGCGCCGTGCAGCTCACTCAGCTCTCTCATTTCAAGCTTTCGGAGCTCCTGCGGGAGCTCGAGGTGGACGGTGTTGCCGTCCACCTGAATCCCGGTCAAGAGCTGTTCCAGCCCGAGGGAGACCGGGACTTCACCGGCATCCTCGACGGCATTCGTCGTTTTTGCGAGGTGTCTCCGGTGCCGGTTATTGTCAAGGAGACCGGCTTTGGAATCGGGCCGGCCGAAGTGCAGTCCCTTTTTGACGCCGGCGTGTCGTACGTCAACGTTGCGGGTTCGGGTGGCACAAACTGGATCACCGTCGAGGCGAGCCGCCGCGCGGACGGCCCCGACGACGTGGAGCGGCAATTCCGAGAGTGGGGGACCCCCACCGGCCTGCTCCTGGCAAGCCTGGGCAGAGACCGCCGGAGTATTATCGCCTCCGGCGGCATTCGCACCGGTATGGACGTGGCGAAAGCAGTGGCCCTTGGTGCCCAGCTTGCAGGGCTGGCGCTACCGTTTGTGCGTGCCGTTGCGGACGGCGGCGTAGATGGGGTTGTGGAAAAGATCGAGCAGATCCGGAAGGTCTTGACCACGGTTATGGTGCTAACCGGCGCCCGGGATATCCCGACTCTTCGTCGTGTTCCCCTGTGGTTTGAGCCGGACTTTCAACGACGTCTCCGGTCGTTTCGCTCCGCGGTGGCCGGCCAATCGTGAGTGCACCTACCGACCCGCCCAAACTCCCTCCGCGGTTCCGGAAGATGACCGTCGAGGAGCGTCGGGCGGCCGTTGCCCGGGTCGCCGGAGGTGTCGCGGGGGGCATCAGCGCCGAGTCCGAGCTCGCGGAGGTTCTCGTGGAGAATGCCGTCGGCTTTATGGACCTCCCCCTCGGCATAGCGGAGGGATTTCTCATCGACGGCGCTTTGGTAAACCTGCCACTTGCTACAGAAGAACCGAGTGTTGTTGCCGCCGCCGGCTATATGGCACGGATCGTGGCACGAAACGGCGGGTTTGGTACCACCGGTGCCGAGCCGCTTATCGCCGCACATGTCTATCTGGACAACACGGGGCGTCCTACGCTCGAGGACCATGTCCGTGCCGCCGAGGCCGAGATCGTGGACGCGTTCCAAGGCATCCTTGCACCGATGGCGCGGCGAGGTGGCGGGTTTCGTGGATTCGGCGTAACTCGCTTTTCCGAAGCCGGCGTGGTTCGCCTGGAGATCTTGATTGATGTCTGCGACGCGATGGGAGCGAACCTCGCAAATAGCGTGGCCGAGCGTGCCGCGCGACTCCTCGAAGACCGCCTCGACACAAAACCGCTTTTGGCAATTCTTTCGAACGATGGGTCGAGGCGCGTGGCGACCGCAAACTGTGTGTTGCCGGAAGACGCGCTGAGTATCCCGGGCCTCGCGGGCGGCGACATTGTGTCCCGGATCGTGCGAGCGTGGGAAATCGCGTTCTACGATCCCGCGCGGGCGGTGACCCATAACAAGGGTATTATGAACGGCGTATCCGCCCTTGCGGCGGCCACGGGCAACGATACGCGGGGGATCGAGGCGGCGTGCCACGTCTACGCGGTCAAAAACGGCCGCTATCAGCCTCTTACGACGTTTAGCCGCGAGGAGGGCGGTGCGCTCGTCGGTCGTATCGAGTTGCCCGTGCCTTTGGGAAGCCTCGGCGGCGCCGTGGGTGCAACGCCCGCCTCAAAGGCAAACCTGGCGATCATGGGCAACCCCGGCGCAAAGCGTCTCGGCCGATACGCTGCCGCCCTCGGTCTTGCCCAGAACCTCGCCGCGCTGAATGCCTTGGTTGGTCCGGGCATTCAAAGCGGGCACATGAAGCTCCACGGGCGGAGACTGGCTTTCGCGGCCGGCGCCCGCGGCAAAGAAATCCCGGAGGTGGTCAAACGAATCCAGGCTTCGGGCCGCTACAGTGCCGACTCGGCGAACCAGGCGCTCGCCGAGCTACGCAGAGGAGCGGATCAGCGGTGAGACGGGTGGTTTCTCAGGCCTCCCCGAGTCTGGCCCTTATCAAGTACTGGGGCAAGCGCAACTCCGGCATAAACATCCCCGCCACCACGAGTGTGGCCGTAGCGCTAGATGCGCTTGTTACCACAACCGAGGTAACGGAGTCACCGGATGAGCGCGAGGATTCTCTCTTTGTGGACGGTGAGCGTGACAAATCCACCGGTCTGCGGCGGTTCTTCGAGGCGGCCCGAGAGGCCATGCCCGATCTACCGCGGGTTGCTGCTCGGTCCACAAACAACTTCCCCACCGCGGCGGGCCTCGCGAGCTCTTCCTCGGGGTTTGCTGCCTTAGCCGCCGCCGCCACGGCGCTTGTGGACCACAGCGCCGACCAGGAGTTTGTCTCGCGGCTCGCGCGGGTTGGTTCCGGCTCGGCTGCGCGGGCGGTGTTCGGCGGGTTTACGCTTTTTCGCGCCGGCGCCAAAAACGCCGAGCAGGCCTTCGACCCGGACCATTGGCCCGAGTTCCGAGTGGTGGTTGCCGCGGTCGGTTCCGCGAAAAAGCCCATTTCATCCCGGGACGCAATGATACGCGCGGCGCAAACCTCCCCCTTTTTTTCAGATTGGATCGACGTCAACGAGTCACTTGTGGAGGAGGCAACCGCGGCGCTTGCCTCACGCGACCTCGAACGACTCGGCTTGACTATGCGGCGAAGTTACCTGGCCATGTTTTCTACGATGTTTACCTCCGTCCCTCCGGTCTTTTACTGGCTGCCGAAAACCGTTGAGGTGCTCCGTGTCGCCGAGGAAATGCGCTCCGGCGGCGTGGGTGTGTTCGAAACGATGGACGCGGGGCCCCAGGTAAAGCTCGTCTGCGAGGCCCGCGATTTGGGTGTGGTAGTCTCCTCACTAAAGGAGCGGGTGCCGACCGCAGAGATTACCGAGAGCGTTGTCGGGGGAGCTGTGAGCTTTGCACATGACGACATTTAGCGTTCCGGGGAATCTGCTTCTTGCCGGTGAGTACGCGGTCTTGGAGGAGGCCGGGCTCGGGCTCGCCGTGGCCGTAGAGCCGCGTGTGTTGGTTCGTGTATCCACACCGCCCGGCCTCAAAGGCCTCCATTTTCGAGGCATCACCGGCACCGGTGTGTTTGGCTTTGCCTTTTCCGCGCCGGCGTGTGGTCCTGACGCCTTTCCGTATCGGATGGTGGCTGCGGCGGTTGGCCGGGAGCACACGGCGGAAGGCCCGGCGTACCGTCGATGCGCCGCAACGACCTGTCCGCCTGCCGGCCTGATCGAGGTCGACTCGCGGGCGCTGTACCGCCCGGACGGCCGGAAGGCGGGCCTCGGGTCGAGCGCGGCGCTGGCGGTGGCGGTGACGGCGGCCGTGGGCGAGCTCGTCGGGCGGAGCTACCGTGGCCGCCTCGATGCGCTTATGCGGACGGCGGTTTGCGTGCACCGTGAGGCTCAAGGCGGCCACGGTAGTGGCTATGACGTGGCAACGTCCGTGTACGGCGGCGTGATTGAGTTTGTCGGAGGCAGGCGGCCGCGTGTGTTTTGTATCGGCGATGCGCCTCTCTGGGATGCACGTCTTGTGTTCGGCTCGGCGGCAGTATCCACTCGGGGCGCCGTGGAACGTTACCGGCGTTGGAGAGATGCCCACCCTCGGAACGCGACCGCTTTTCTCTCCGCCTCGAACGAGGCGGTGCTCGAGTTGGCGCGGTCCCTGCACTCCACACGGCAACAGTTCGCCGCAGCCCTCACAAACGCGGGGCGGATAGGGGCGGAATTGGGAGACGACATCGGCGTCCCGGCGGTTCTCAGCCCGGACGGTGGCGGCAGTGTAGAGGACGTTGATGCGTTTAAGGCCCTTGGAGCCGGTGGCGAAATCGGGATAGCCTTGGGGAACCCGACAAGAGAAGGATCGTTCGATTCCATCCGATCGGTGGAACGTGTGGAACCGTCGTACAAAGGGATCTATTGGAACTAACTGCATTTGGCCGCGGGAAACTAATCCTCTTTGGTGAGCACGCCTGTGTATACGGGTTGCCGGCGGTTGGCCTGCCTCTGCCCATGGAGACTCACGTTCACCTATCACTTCCGGCCGATTCATGGGACCTGTCTCAGGTGGAAGAGGTATACCGAGGCGCGATTGAGTCGGTGTTGCGCCGGGCCGAATCCGCAATTGTGAGTACCGCTCGGCGGCCGGGGAAGGTTACCGTTACCTCCAGCGTGCCCGTCGCCACGGGGTTCGGCTCGAGCGCCGCCGTGTGTGTTGCATTTGCCAAGATCTTCACCTCGGCGCCGTATCAGAACCTGGGTACCTCGCACCGGGAGATCTGGGAGCTGGCCAACGAGTTGGAGAAGGCGTTTCACGGCACGCCGTCGGGCATTGACACGGGTCTTTCCCTGTCCGCCGGTATGCGAGTATTCCGCGGCGACGGTAGCATCGGCGACGGGGAAACTGGCCTCCCGGGAGTGCTACCCGATTCGGAGGAGTTCGAGTCTATTCCGATCTACTTTGTGACCGGTGCAGTCCCAAGAAGCGCCGGAACCAAGGAGCTTGTTGCTCACATTCACGAGAAGGTCAGATCCCGCGAGTCGACGGTTATCGGCGCTCTTTCCGAGCTTGGCGCGATAGCGGAGGAAGCCGCATCAACGCTCCGACCCACTGCAAAGCCGGGCCGCACGGGCATGCCGGAGGTAAGTGAGTCGGAATTCCAGGAACGGTACGGGAACCTCGCCCGCCTGACGGACGCGGCCCAGGATAGACTTGCGTTTCTCGGCCTGTCCAATCCTGAGGTTGATCAGGCCATTCGCGTTGGCAAGGAACATGGCGCGCTGGCGGGGAAGGTTAGCGGCGCGGGCAGCGGCGGCGCCTTTTTTCTCGTGTGTCCGAGCAAACAGGCCGCCCGGACGTGTCTGGCGCAGTTGGCCGAGAACCATCCCCGGCCGGCCGAGGCCAAGCCGGGAAGGCACGTTCCGGACATGCACCTGTGGGCGTTCGAGTGGACGCCCCGTGGTGCGGTTTCACTGGTCTAGCACGGGGGCGGTCCATGCTGAGAGGCTATGCCCCTACATCGAATTTGTCCTTGGAGTTTAGGTTCTCGAACGCTTGTATCATACGAGCTACAAAGCCCTTCTCACCCTGGTGGAGCCAAGCGCGAGGATCGATTTTTTTCTTGTTCGGCTTGTCGGGCCCTTCGGGGTTGCCGATCTGGCCGTGCAGGTAGGCGTCGTTCTCGTCCATGTACTGTTTGATCGGCTGTGTAAACGCCCACTGGGTATCCGTGTCGATGTTCATTTTGACAACACCGTAGCCGATTGCCTCGCGAATCTCTTCCTGAGTCGAGCCCGATCCGCCGTGAAACACCAGGTTCAGAGGCTCCGGATGGGAGAGATTCCGGTCGGTGCGCACCTTCTCTTGGGAGTTCTTTAGGATGATTGGTCGAAGCTTGACGTTACCCGGCTTGTACACGCCGTGGGTGTTTCCAAAGGCGGCCGCAACGGTAAAGTCGCCAACACCATTCAGCTGGTCATACGCGTATAGGACGTCCTCCGGCTGTGTATACAATCGCGATGAATCGATGTCCGCGTTGTCCACACCGTCTTCTTCACCACCGGTCACGCCGAGCTCGATTTCCAGGGTCATGTCGATCCTGTTCATCCGCGCAAGAAACTCTTTGCAGATGCTCATGTTTTCTTCGAGTGTTTCCTCCGAAAGGTCGAGCATGTGTGAGCTAAAAAGCGGCTCGCCGTTCTCCTTGTGGAACTCCTCGCCTTTTTCGATGAGTCCGGTGACCCACGGCAGGAGCTTTTTTGCGCAGTGGTCCGTGTGGAGAACCACCGGTACGCCGTACTCCTTAGCAAGCATCCTGACGTGATGGGCGCCGGCGACGGAACCGACAATCGCCGCTCGTTGATCGGTGTTATCCAGAAATTTACCGGCGTTGAACACACCGCCACCGTTGGAAAACTGGATGATGACCACCGAAGAGGCCTGTCGTGCCGACTCGAGGGCCGCGTTGATGGTGTTGGATCCGACGACGTTGACCGCCGGCAGAGCGCACTCGTTTTCCTTGCAGTACTCAAACAATTCGTTTAGGGCTTGCCCGGTAACAACGCCGGGTTTGAGCTTGAGCTTTCCCATAGATTCTCCTTTTGCTTACGCAGTTAGTGGTCGGCCGTCTTGTACCACGGCCGCCGAGCCGTCTTCAAGATCGGCCAACATCACTCTTCAACATCACTCTAGAGTACAAAAAAAGACCGTCCACGTCTAAGAGTCTCAGACGCAGACGGCCGTCGACCTCAGCAAAGGCAGCGAGGCCGGCGTGACTAGATACGATTACATACCCATCGTCGAAATAAGCTCGTAGATGACGACAGTGCCGCTCACCTCGTAGCCGACGATGAGAAGGGCGTTACCCGTGGGACTGTCGGCAGGTGCGACGTAGAGCAGTCCCTCAGGACCGAGGTCGCCGGCGGTCTTTGAGTCAAGGTAGTCACCCTCATCGTCCGTGGCCGCCGCGTAATTCCGCGTCGAAATAACCGTTTGGTAGATTGGGTTATGGGGGTTGGTGACGTCGAAGATAGCGACGGCGCTCTGTCGCTCGAGACCGACAAAGGCCAAGACACGATCACCCCAGTATCCAATCTCAACCCCCTCGGGCTCCGGACCCTTGGCGTCGCTTCGACTGTCAAACTCGAGGCTGTCGTTCGAGACGTTAAAGAACTGCGGCGCAAGTGCTGCGGTGATGACCTCAAAGGCGTCGCCGGAGTCCCAAACCTGCTCGCCGGTCCGTGTGTTCCAGATGGTAACGGAGCGGCCGCCAAAGGCGTGGATGATGTCTATGTCGCCGTCGCCGTCGGTGTCACCGTCTGTGGTAGAAACCGTAAGCCGACCAAGCTCCTCATCCATCATGTACTGTTCGATCTGGGAGCGGGTAAAACTTCCACGGTCGAGGCTCAGGTCGCCCAGGCGATCCTCGTCGGCAAAGTTGTCGTACTCGCGGCCGTCACCCTCGTTGGCGGTGATCAGGTAGTCGACACCGTTGACCGTAAAGATATCGATGCCGTCGGGCTGATACATGCCTACCAGGTTCTCGAAGGTCCGGATGTACGCGTAGCCGTCGCGGTCCGACGGATCAAGACCGTTGCCTTCAACGGAGTGATCCTTGGTGCCCAGGCTCGCGATCGCGATGGTCTGACCGGTCGGGATGTGGATAAGCGCTCCGGCGTTGTTCTCCTGCAGAGAAACAAAGGCATAGGTGCTTGTTGAATCCACGGCGATGTACTCGGGCTCCAGGTCCTGGGCGAAGCTCGCTCCCGGTCCGTTGATGCGGACGGGACCCGTTATGTCTTCGCCGATAACAAGGTCTTCCGAGAAGGTTGCCGTGCTCACGTCGTAGGGCATGCCGCCCTGGAGATCAACGATGGTGACCGAGCCTTCGGGATCGACACGGTAGTCATCGCTGGGCTCACCTTCGTTCGCCACGAGCACGTAGCGACCGTTCGGGCTAAAGGTAACCATGTCGGGAAGTGCGCCGGTGTGGATAACCGCTACCTCAGGAAGCGTCCCGTTGTTGATGTAGCCGAGAATTCCGGCACGATCGCCGATAACAACCATGCCCGGATCCGTCTTGGTCTCCGCCTCCAGGACAACGGCCACACGACCCGTTTCGGCGTGAACGGCAATGCTGTTCGGCGTGCCGCTGAGACCACCCATAGCCGCAGTTACGCGGGCGAAAAGGCGCGGGTTTGTTGGATCGGTAACGTCGATCGCGTCGAGGGATCCGTTGTCCGCGTTGATGGATCCGATGATTTGGGTGACGGGATCGTACACTACGATCTCCGCGGCGCTCTCATCGAACCGTCCCGTCTCGTAGCGACCGAGGAGACGTGCCTGCACCGTGGGAAGAACAACACGGTACTGGTTGATGTCACGATCGTTGTAGGTAGGAGGAGTAAACGCTTCAGCCATCTCTTGGTCCGGCTCCTGCGTATCCACGGGCTCCGGCTCGTCCGGCTCGGTGTCTGCAGGCTCGGTATCCGCGGGCTCGGTATCCGCGGGCTCGGTATCCGCGGGCTCGGTATCCGCGGGCTCGGTGTCGGCAGGCTCTTCGTCGTCCGGCTCTTCATCCGCGGGTTCCGCTACTTCAGGAAGAGGCTCATCCCTCATTTCCTGCTGCTCCTGAATCCGCTGCTCAGCCAGCTGTAGCTGCCGCTCGTATTCGCGTACATACTCGCGAACGCCGAGAGCCGAAGCGAAAGATGCCGAGAATAGCAACCCGACAATCACCAGTAGAACTTTCCTCATGGTGTCCTCCTAAGAGAGTTGTTCACAGTAACGAAACTATCATTAGAAACAAGAACACGCAAATGTTAGTTACGTATGAGCGTGTTTTTGTCTCTTATCCCCCATACCGAAGTTTGGCCTAAATCCGGCTTAAGATTGGCGATTTATCTGCCCTCCAGGATGTACCCTTTGTAATCCCGGCGAAAGCCAATCTCCGTCAGGATACCATCGTACCCCGACTCCCGTGTAGGCCTACCATTCACCGATTCGAGGACAAGTCGCCTCGCGGCTATTCCCGGTCGCAGGAGCAGCCACGAAAAAAAGGCGTTTAGACCCTCGATCACGGTTGATTCTCGAAAGACCTCGGCATCCGCGGGCTCGGCGAACTCGACGGACCGTCCGTTACGTTTGCCGGACGCCAAGAACCTCCGTCCGAAGTATACAAGATGTGTGCCGGGCGCGCGAGTAGGAATCCGCATATTCGCTTCGGCGAGACCCAATCCGCTCAAACCCAATCCGCTCAAAGACGACGGATCCATCGAGTGAATCCAAAAAAAGGCATCGCTCAGATGTTCCAAGACGCCGAGGGCCTCGATGGAAGCGAATTGGGGAAGCGCCAGTCCCTCGAAAAAGACGCCGCCCAGCGCCTCGCCACCGAGCTCGAGCAACCTGAGGGCCCCAAAGATCCGTCCCCAACGCATACCCGGCAGCTCTCTCGAGCAAATCTGCCGGTTCACAACGCCGTAGCGTGACAGAAGAATGCGGGCTTGCTCTTTTTCCGCCTCGGCTATCTCCACCACATCGCCTTGACCTCCGGTGCAGACGAGTCGCCGCCACCGGCCCGGTGGGCCGGTCGCCGCTCGTCGGGTAAGGATGGGCCGGCGGGCAGGCGTATACCGTCGTGTGGGAGTCGTCCGTCGAGCAGATGTGTGGCGTCTGCCGTTGCCCAGCTTGACCGCACTCCTGACTGCCTCAAAGCCGTCGTTTGTTACGGTCCCGCGCCAAACTTCCCGCCAAAGCTGTTTCTCCAGCTCCTCCGGCGCTCCGGAAAACAAAGCCGCGAGCTCGTCGAATCGGAAACTCCCGTGGTTCAGCGGAAAGATATCTGCCGAGCCTTGCTCCTCCTCGGTAGCGTGGCCTTGGGATAGGCCGGCGGCCCAAGCGGGGGGCCGGGCCGCAGGAAGCTCGAGGTCTTCCTCTCGCATAAACGTCAAACGGCCGGCGCCGCAACCTCTCCACACAAACTCACCGGAAGCGAGGAGTGCGTCGAGCGCCGCTTCGGCGGCGCCGGGGCCGGCGGGTGCCGCGGAACGGTGGAGGGGATCTGTTGTGTCTGCGAGGCCCGGCGCAGCCGACAATCGCGGCGTCAGCAGGTCCGCCTCCCACACCGCCGCGGGCGCCGGGTAGAGGCTTAGTCTGTCCAGCACCTCCGTCGCGTCTATCTCACCGTCGCCGCCCCCTGCGCCTTTGGCGGGAAGGATACCATGAAGTGTTGCGACAAGGCGCGTAAAGTCCTCCGGAGGATGGGTTTGTGTCGCCGCGCCGTCCGTCCTGCGCTCGCGTCGCAACATGCGCAGGAGGCGCTCGAGATTCTCGCGCTCTATGACCTCCGGACCTTTGGCTCCCTCGGAAATTCTGTCGACGATAAGGTCCCCCGAACGACGGAGCTCTTCGAGAACGCGGTCCAGGTCGGCGCGGTCGATCGGTCCTGCGGTAAGGGCCCGTGGCTCGGCGGCCAACCTTGTTTCATCGGCAGGTTGTCGCCCGCCGATGAAAAACGACTCGACCTCGCGCACGGCAGCGCACGCCGCAAATCGGACAAAGGAGCGTACGAGCTCCGCCCGAGCAATAGCCGACCGTTCGAAGCCGATGCCGCCGGCAAGCCGTCGAATCGCCTCCATGCGTGTGTCGGGTAGCGGGCCGGCCGCGAACACCCCCGGCGCTGTTGTCGGGACGGACCCGCCTACGCCGGCTGCGGCGCCCGCGCGAGAGACCTCGCCGGCGGTCCCTTCGCTCGGGTCCGGCGGGTCGGCGGCCCGGAAGCCAAGCGCGGCGAACGAAAACGGGAATCCCGCGCAGTAAAACCGTGCCGCTCCCTCGACGGAGGCCACCGCCACCGGAGCTCCGGCCTCCGGCTCCGATCGCGGGGGTGGCGAGTCGACGGCGGATCGGGTGAGAACGACGTAGTTTCCGTGGTCGATGTTGTAGGCGGCGCCTCTCAGATGTCGGCTAAATTCCTCGGCCGGGATAAAGACCCGCTCCTCGAGCCAGTCGCGAAGCTCCCGCTCGGATTCCGGGGCGTACCCGGCGGCGGTTCGTTTGAGTCGGCTCTCGAGCTCCTGCACCAGGCGCACGGGAATGGCCGGCCGGAGTTGGGACTGGTCGACGAGTTGTTCGATTATGGCGTTCGCGAGCGCGCTTTTACCGGTCGGGTTGGGCAAGTCGCTCTTGTACATAAGAGCGTTGGTTCGTTGCCAAATAAGGCCAAACAAGGTCGAGGCGAAGGGCGACGGCGCGCTTGTGGCGCACACGGAGATGTCGATCTCTCCGTCGTTGAGTTCACCTACCAAGGACACCAGTGTCTCGATGTCGAATTCGTCCTGCAGACACTGCCGCCATGTTTCGGTGAGGATCGGAAAGTCCGAGTACGTGGACACACGCTCGAGGATTCGTTTGGCTCGAACCCGGTTAAGCCACAGAGGCGTCCGGCTGGAAAAACCCTTTTTGGGCAACAGGAGCGCTCGGCCCGCGTTTTCCCGGAACCGGCCCCCAAAAAAACCCGACGACTCCAACCGAGACCGCAAGAGCGGCACAATCCGATCGGTCGGCAATTTACAAAGGGCGCGGGCCAACGCTTCCGGCGCCGTCTCTTCCCCCGCCGGCAGCATGATCAAGATCGCGTCGTTGTCCGCAAGCATGTCGAGGCGAGCGCCCGTTTCCTCTTCCCACGCCGCGGAGAGCACAAGGCTCAGGGGGTGGTTGATCCGACCTCCCCAAAGCGTATGGATCATGATTAGTGTGCCGGAGCTTGGGTCGGCCGGCTCTGAAAAGGCCTCCATGACCAGACGACGGCGACCCGGCAGCCCTACGCCTGTAACCGCCCGCTGCCGGTCGAGCAGATCCCGCAGCGCCCCACACGCGTCGGCATCTAAACCGAGGTCTGCGCGCAGGTACGATTCGAGCGCGGGATCATCGGTCCGCTCACCCCACCGGTCGAGGAAGGCGAGGAGGCGACGGCCAAAGGTAAACGAGCGGTTGGGCGCCTCGCCGCGCCAGAAGGCGGTCGCATTTGGGAGCCGGGCCGTGGGAGCGACCTCGACATCCTTGTCGTTGATGGCGGTGATCTCCCAGCGCTTGTTTCCAAAGGCAAATACGTCGCCAACCCGCCGCTCCCAAACGAACTCCTCGTCGAGCTCGCCCACGCGAGCACCGTCGCCGGCGGTGCGCAGACCGTAGTAGCCGCGGTCGGGTATGGTGCCGCCGGAGCTATACAACACTGCGGAGACGCCGGGCATCGCTTCAACCGTGCCCTCGATTCGGTCCCATCGGATCCGGGGCTTGAGCTCGCTGATCCGGCTGTCCTGATAGCGGCCCGCGAGCATCTCGAGCACCGTGTCAAACGAGCCGCGCGCGAGGTCATTGTAGGGCGCCGTCCCGCGGAAAAACCCAAAGAGATCGTTGACGCTCCACGGCGCGATCGAGCACATCGAGACGATAACCTGGGCAAGGACATCGAGAGGCCCTCTCATCGGCAGGTGATCCTCGATCTCCTGGGCTTTGACCGCCTCCACCATCACCGCTGCGTCGAGGAGATCTCTGCCGGCGAGGGGGTAGAAGCAGGCCCGACTCGTTTGTCCAACCTGATGGCCGGCGCGGCCGATACGCTGCAACGTGGTGGCCACCGTCGCCGGGGTCTTGACGAGAAAAACCTCGTCCAAGGGCCCGATATCGATGCCGAGCTCTAGGCTGTTGGTGGCGACAATCGCCGGAAGCAAACCTTCCTTCATACGGCGCTCAACGATGGTCCGAATCTCGCGGCTCAATGAGCCGTGGTGAGCGTAGGCCGGTGGGGCTTCACTCCTGTCCGCGGCGATGGTGTTGAGGAGTGTGCTGACTTTTTCCGCATGGGCGCGTGTGGTCACGAAAATCAGCGTGGAGCGGTTGTGACTGATCCGCTCGTACATGTCGTGGCCGATCGCCTCGAAGCGCGCGCCGTTGCGTCGTGTCCCCTCGTCTTCGATCGTTGTCGGAGGATTTAGCACGGATAGGCTGTAGGCTTTTTTCTCCTCCGTGGTGACGATGTCGATATGGCGGTGCGGGCCCGCCACAAACGCCGCCACCTTGTCCGCCGGCCGTACGGTGGCCGATATGGCTATTCGCTGAAATTCGCCGGCCATCCGTGCGGTTCTCTCCACTGCGGTGATAAGGTGCGTACCGCGCTTTTCGGAGACCACGGCGTGGATCTCATCGAGGATAACCGTCGAGACCGTGGAGAGAATAAAGCGGCCCTTCGGGGAGCTGAGGATCAGGTTGAGGCTTTCCGGGGTTGTGATAAACACTTCCGGGGGCCGTTTGAGAATCCGACGTCGCTCGGACTCGGGCGTGTCGCCGCTTCGAACCGCAACGCGAATCTCCGGGAACGGGTTGCCGGCACCATCAAAGGTGCGCGCAAGCTCGGTCAGAGGCGAAATGAGGTTTCGCTCTATATCGTTGTTTAAGGCCTTGAGTGGCGAGACATACAGGACGCGTACTGTTCCCCTGTCGTCGGGGTTGCGGATAAGGCGGTCGAGCGCCGAGAGAAAGGCGGTGAGAGTTTTGCCGCTGCCCGTTGGCGCAATGACCAAACAGTGGCCTCCCGCCGCTATCGTCGGCCACGCGGCGGCCTGAATTGCCGTCGGACGTCCATACCGGGTCAGAAACCACTCTTGAACAAGCGGGTGAAATCTGTGTAGCGAATCCTGGTCTGTGTTTTGGTCGAGATCACGTTTTTCTAACAGAAAAATCTCCAAAACACGCTATTATAGTAAAAAGGAGTAGACATGAAACGAATTATAACTCTGATTTTGGCAATTGGTTTAGGGATTGTTATCGTTGCTTGCGACCCCCCTACGGGCGGAAACGGCAACGGAAACCCTTCCCAGTTCGAACAACCGTTTTCCCTTTCCGCCGTGGTGGTTGAGATTCCCGCCGCGATTAGCGCCGGCACCGGCGCGACTGCCTCGTGGGTAGCGGCCCGCCAGGCAACCGGCGACGAGACGCTGTTTGACAAGGTAAAAGGCGTGTATAACCCGATTCGCGACATATACAACCCGCTTGCGGAGACGATTCTCGGATATGCGGACGGGGCGCTGACGTGGATCGACGAAGTGATCCTCTCCGTCGAAACGCGCATGGCGACTCTCGAGGCAGACGGCGAGATTTCCGGTACGTCGGACGACGGTCTTTTCACCGTGCACGTGGGGCTCGAATCCACCGATTCAACGGACACCTACACAGTCCGTAGGTGGGACCGTCCCGACGAGGCCTCGGACGATTGGGCGAAAACCCTCCATGCCGTAGTGGACTTTGACACGGCCGCCGAAACCGTCTCCGGCACCGTCTACGGTACTGCCGACCCGGAAAACGACACCAACGACCCGATCGAGTTTTCCATCGAGTTCGATAACTCCGACGCCGACCTCGGCATGGTCGTGACGGCGCGAGCCGTTAACGTTGAAGGAAACGTTACGGATTCTACGGATCCCAACAAGCCAAGTCGTATCTGGATGACCGCCAACGCCTCCGAGACCGGCGAGGTCTTTAACATGGCGGCGAACATTTGGTATATCGATGTGGATTTAGTCCCGGTTGAGCGCACCACCGACGACACGACCGACACCGAGTTCTCAGACGGATACATGGAAGCCGTCACGGGCGAAACCTACGCCGACGACGGCGACTACCAGGCCAACTATGTCTACCGCGCCGTCGTCGAGACCACGAGCGGCGATTCCGGCGACGAAAGCTATGGGAAGGTCGATCTCGCCCTGGTTCAGGCCGGCTACGACGGAGACGGTGTCGCCAATCCCACCACGGCAATGTTCACCGACGACGCCATTGGCAAAGGCTATGAAGAAGCGATGCGGTATTGGGTGTTGGGGGAGTATCTGACCGAGATCAACGACGCTTTGAACTTGCTGTCTTACACCGGAGGTGACCTTACCACCTCGAGTACCGTGGCTGAGGTCGTTGCCGCCCTGGAGTACATCCAGGAGAACATCAGCAGCCCAAACGCGATCATCGAAGAGATCCTCGGCATCTTCGACTTTGTCTCGGGCCTTGTGAATCCCGGGTACTTCGACGGGACGGCAACGGAAGAGGACGGGTTTTTTACCGGCACCGCGGAGTATCCGGATACAGCTCCGGATTGGTTTGCTAATCTCGACGACAATGATTTCGCATTCGACATCGAGGTTCTGCCGGCCGATATGGTGCCCGCATCGGACGTCGCAGACGACGAGTTCTACCAGGATGTTGTGATGCCTGACGCCGACGAGGCACCAACGCACTTGGACTAGTCGATCGCGGGTGGCGGCCCATAGCGCGACCGGCCCGCGCCACGGCCGAGCCGCCCTCAAAACGGCCCCGCAGTTACGCGGGGCCGCTTTGTTGTTACCTTCTACCCGTCACCTGCAGTGTGGTGCAGTGTGGTTTATGGGAGATTCATGAAAAAGCTACTTCGCGCCTTTATGGTGCTTCTTTTGGCTGTATTTGTCTTTGTGGCCGTTATCGTGACCATCGCTTTGGTCGACGCGTTTGGCGGCGAGTCGCCTTCAGACGTAGCAAACGTGACCATCGCGGCCGATGGGCTCGCAGTGCCCGCCTATGTGGCTCCACCGCGGAACGTCGTTGGTCCTACCGTACCGGCGATTATTCTCCACCACGAGTGGTGGGGCCTAAACCACGAGATTACCGAGATCGCCGACGAGTTGGCGGCGGAGGGGTACCTTGTTGTTGCTCCCGATGCCTACGGCGGTCGTACCGCCACTACGGTTCCCGGAGCCCTGTGGCTTCGCCTCACGGTTGATCACGAGGACGCGCGATCACGCCTGGAAGTGTCACTGGATTACATACGTGACCCCGACGGGGCCGCGCAGGAAATGGACTTGGCGGCACCGGTCGATACGCTCCGAGTCGGGGCCCTCGGCTTCTGCTTTGGTGGCGACCTGACGCTTTGGCTGGCACAAACACGTGCCGAGGACCTGGCCGCCTTGGTGGTCTACTACGGCGGGCAAACCTCGAACGAAGCGGATCTCACGCCCATCGCCCCCGCGGCACCCGTACTTGGTATCTTCGGCGACGAGGACGCGCAGATCCCGGTGGAGGAGGTAGAGGCATACGAGGCGGCGCTCAACAGTCTGGGCATTCAAAACGACGTGGTAATCTACGAGGGAGTAGGGCACGCGTTCTTAAACGCCGACAACTTGGACGGCAGAGGTGCGGCCGGGCAGGCATGGGAGCGAACGCTCGCCTTCCTGGCCCTGCACGTGGCGGCGGAGTAAAGGCGCAGGAGCTAAACGTGGCCGCGCGATAGTTGCGTCGCGGCCGCCATACTCCTATTGTGACTGCGCAGTGCGTTTTAACTACCGTCTTTTCTGCAAAAATCTTCTTGGTGCGCTCTTTACCCGGGAAAAAGGGCATCAACGGCTGACCGCAAAGCGCATCAAGTCGCTTGTGGCATTTGTCGTCATCTATGCCTACGAGTTTTTTGCCCTTCGCCTTTTTATGCTTTTGGACGATGTGTTTTTCCCCGGTTACCGGCGAGAGCCCGTCGAATCACCGACCTTTATCATCGGCAACTTCCGCAGCGGTACGACGCTCCTCCAGAGGCTGCTGGCCCGCGATGTGCTCAACTTCAGCGCGATGGAAACGTGGGAGATCTATCTGGCCCCCACCGTTTCACAACGCAAGTTTTTTCGCGGAGTTCTGATCGCCGAACAGCTGATCGGGAGCCCGATACAAAAGGCGGTGAACCGAGTGCAGGAACGGGTGTTGGATAACATCGATTTTCACCGTGTTGGACTCCGAGAGCCTGAGGAGGACGTCGGTCTACTCCTCTACATCTGGGAAGGGCTGTTTGTTTGGTTCTTTTTTCCGCGCAGTCTTATTGAGCTCCCATACCCCCGGTTTGATCACGACGCGGACCGTGCTACCAAGCGTCGTGTAGTCGCGTTTTACGAGTCCATGGTAAAGCGGCACCTCCACTACCATCGGTTGCGTCGTCCCAACGCTCCGCGTCAGGTGTTTTTGTCCAAGAACCCCGCGTTTTCGCCGATGGTCGCAACGCTTGTCGAACGCTTTCCCGACGCCCGATTTGTGTACATGGCTCGTCATCCGGTGGAAATGCTTCCATCGGAGATCAACTGGTTTGCCTACTGCATCGACTACTTTGGAAGCCCTATCAAGCGATTCCCCTATGTCCGGGAGGTAGTGTCGATGTGCCGCCACTGGTACGAGTATCCGGTGGAGTTTCTCAGCACTCTCCCTCCCAACCGCCGCTACTTTGCGCGGTTCGACGAGGTCCTTGCGGATCTGGAGGGCCTTGTACGGCGAATCTACGGGCAATTTGGGCTCGAGTTATCTTCGCGGTTCCTGGAGCTGGTCCATGCCGAAGTGGAGAGTGCACGGCGATTTGTTCCCCGGGCAAAGCGAAGCCTGGGCGAAGTGGGCTTGAATCATAATGAAGTGATAGAGACGTTCAGCGACGTGATTGCACGGTTCGACCTGCACACAAACGCCAATCCGATCGATGTTGCTGATCCGTAGCGAAGCCCCCGTGTCTCCTCGAGCTAGACGGCTGAGGTGGTTTCGTTCTCGAGGGGGTCCTCAGCCTTTCCGCCCTGGAACTCCACCACCTTCTGGTTTAGGCGAGACAGTCGTTGGGCGATAAGGCGCGCCAGGAAGATGCCGTAGTGTGGATTCTGTTTGATTAGATTGATAAAGCTGTTTTTTGTGATCCGAATGAGCACGCTTCGGCCCATCGACACGACTGTTGCGCTGCGCCGGTTGTTTAGCAAAAACGACATCTCACCGAGAAAGATGTCGTTCGGCGTGAGCGTGCTGATAAAGCGTCCGTTGGCGTAGACGCCTAATTGGCCGGAAACGATGTAAAAGAGGTAGTTCGACTCGTCACCCTCTTCAATGATGACTTCCTGGTCCTCGAACACGACTTCCTGCTGGTCGGCGAAGATGCGGGGTACGATGTTGGTCTCATTTTGCTGATGTCCTACCTCAAATGAGACCTCGTTACCCTTGTCGTTGTATCCCAGATTCTCCGCGTAGATGGTCGACATCTGGATGCCGCGCCCGTGGGGTCCGAGATTGACGCTCTCGTTTTGCGCCTGGATCCGCGCCTTCCAATCGAAGCCTTCGCCCTCATCACGTATTGTGAAGTAGGACCGGTCTCGGGTGATTCGGTAGCTGATGTAGACCCGTTTCCGGCGGACATCAGGATCTTCGTTTTTCTGTCTTATCAGATCGAGGATGTCTCCGTGTTCCGCGAGCCATGTCGTTTTTTCCTCATACCTGATGTCACAATTGCCATGCTCTACCGCGTTCATGAGTAGTTCGAAGACGGCCACGTGGAGCCTGTCGCGTTGCTCTTCGTTTATGTAGTTGCTGTTGTACAGATAGTTCGGCAAAAGCCCCGCGTATGCGCCGATGTTGAACGGATCGTTGTCCATGACCACAGAGCCGGAAATGGAGGTCATGAGGTAGTTCTGCAACTCCCGTTGAAAGAGGATCTGCCGGTTGAGGATCAGAATCTTCAGAACCCGGAAAAAGCCGCTTACAAAACGGCCGCGCGGAATCAAGCTGATGATGTTGGAGCCGTGGGTCTGCTGGGCCGCCTTTTCAGCGTCTTTGTATGCGTGAACGCCGATGATGCCGCCGTAATGGAGCCACGGGTCCGCCTTGATTGTTTCCATAACGGCGCCGGCATCGACCGTCTCATCCGAGTGGTGGAGAACGTTGACTTCCGGCAGCTCGTACCGCATAAACTCCATAGCCGGCTCGATTTCATCAAAGAAAACGGGCGTGAAGTAGTTGTTGAACTTGTCGCATATACGCTCGATGCGGTCGTTGAGTTCCTCATCTGAGCTTATGACCAGCATTTTTCGCATTGGGTTAGGCTCCAAGTCGCTTCATCGCGTCTTTATCTTCCCCATTGTCGGTACATACTCGAGTTCGCTCAAGTCGCACCCTGATTTGCGCTGCCCCGCCCGGTTTACGCCGCTCCGCCGCCGCTTCTTCCTCGCGACTCGCGATAACGACCGGGACTTGTTCCCGTCAATCGCTTAAAGACGCGATTGAAGTAGCTTTGATCCTCAAACCCCACCAGCGCCGCCACATCCGATAGCTCCAAGTTTGTGGCGTTTAACAGCTCTTTGCCCCGGTCGACACGAACGCCGTTGAGGTAGCGGGTAAACGGCACGCCCATTTCCTCTTTGAAGATCCGGGAAAAATACGAGGGGCTAAGGCCCACGGTTGCCGCAACTGTGTCCAAGCTGAGCTTTTCCTGATAGTGCGTGCGGATGTAGCGGAGGGACTTTTGCATGGCATCGACGTGTTTGACGTCTTTTAAAGCAAACACACAGTCGGTGAAGCGGCGGAGGATTCGCGCAAGCCAGTGCGACAGCGCGTCGAGCGTGTATATTCCGTCGATCTCCCGCAGGTGTTCGTGGTTGATGCCGAAGATTTCGTCGGTTGCGGCCCCGCCCTCGACCGCCGCTCGCGACAACAGGACCATCAGCTCCAGTGTCCGTGCCTTTACGGCCTCGAAGTCGTAGGAGGCGCTGAAAAACACGGCCCCAAGAATTTCGTTCAATAGGCGCGCGGCACCCTCTTGATCGGCGGCAGCCACACGGCGAATAAGCTCGCGTTCTTTCTCGATTGGGTAGGGGCGTTCTTCGACTCGTGCGCCCGCGCGGGACTTGATGTCGTGGATGTACTCGGCAATTCTACTCTGCTGATCGATGAGCTCTTTTTCTGTGGAGTAGTTCCTGCCGATAGCAAGGTCCGCGGTGCTTGCCGTTGCGAAGAGGAGCTCGGAGAGCGCGGTGACCCTCCCCGGCTCGATGTATGGGACCGCGACAAACCGTTCCCGGGCTGCCGACACGTTTGCCGAAGCCGGAGCTACCTCGCTCTCAAAGAACCCCACGTCGCGGACGCCGAGTACCGGTCCGGCCACCATCGCCCCGCGGACACCTTGGCCCAATAAGACCGGCGTGGTCCAGTAAAGGAGGGAGTGCCTGCAAAAAAAGATGTACCGGCCGCCAAATCGCTCGGCCTGATAGGTCCCGTACAGCCACGTCTTGGCGCAGTCTTCACCGCCTTTGCCTGCCGCCAACTTGCAGAAGTCCACGGACCTGCCGACGTCCGCTTGGAACAACACGGCGCCGTTGTGGTCAATAACCCGCGTCGCGACACCGGTGCCCTTGGCGTACAACTCGGCCCACCGAAAAACCTCTTCCTGACGCTTCCCGTTAGTATTTGTCTTGGCGCCGGTTGTTATACCGGTGGTTTTCTGAGACATCGGAGACAAACTGTACGCCGACTGACGCCGGGTTCTCAACCCGCCGTCGCCGGACCATGGCCGCGATGGACGAGCCCCAATTGAGGCGCGAGCCTCGCCGTGCGAGATCGAGGGAGCAGGCAGGGGCGCCCGCCGCTGAAGCACGGGTTGCAGGCTGCCTCCCGTGGGACGAGCCCCGCCCCGATGTGAATCGAGCCCCGCGAGCCTAGAACATCGGGGCGGGGCTCGGTCCAGAAGGGAGGCAGTCTACGCCATCACCTTCTCGATGACCCTATTCAACTCATCGCGGCTCGGGATAATCGACTCGAAGGCCAGCTCGCCGTTTACGTAGATGCTCGGCAGCTGCTTCACGCCCATCTTTTGGATGCGCGCGATGTTTTCCTTTTTGGTGATCTTGTACTCGACAATGTCGATTCCCTCACCGTACTTCTTCTTCGCGTCCACGGCGGACTGGAACATGTAGGTGCACGCGGCGCAGGTTTCGCTGTCGATGGTAAATACCTCGACAAGGGGCCGCTGCAACGAGTCGTACTCCGGAAGGTCGATCTCGATGTCGAAGGTCGCGCTTTCGTAGTTCTTGATCAGCTCCCTCGTTGAGTCGGTCTGGTGGACGGCTTGCTCGATTGCGATGGAGCTTTCGATTGGGCAGTCGTAGGGCATGTCACAGCCCGGTGAAATCACGAGGTTGTGGGAGTCCACGGAGTCGATCAACTCCACCACGGTCTTCATGTTGTCCTGTTGATTGCCAAAGAGCATGACGGTGGTGAGTGGGATGTTGCCGCCTATGGTCACGTTGTAGCGATCGGTGATCGCCTTGGCGCTTACCATGTTGATGTTTTCGTCGATGGAGATGCCGTCGGGCCCGGTCTTGCACATCACTTCGATATTTTTTGTTGCATCGCCGCAGACGAAAAATGACGACAGGTTTCCCAGGTTTTGTATCGAGTCAAACAGCCGTGTGTAGGGCGCACTCAAGAACTGGGTAAAGTGGTCCGGGGAGATCTGAGAGACCAACGGGTCGACCGAAGCGATGATATCTACACCGGCCTTGCTGTAGGCTTCCGCCACCTTCTCGGCGACCTTCGTCGTGAAGTCGAGAAGTTTGTGCACGTAGTCCTCGTCGTCGAACATGTCCATAAAGATGTTTGTTCCGCGAAGGTGCGAGGCAAGGGTGAAGGGGCCGCACAGAAGACCAAAGACCGCCGTGTTTCCCTCTACCGCTTCCACAAACCGCTTGGTTACGTCGAGGACCATGGGGAATCGTCCCTTTGCGGTCACGTCACTCTCAGTCGGGATGGATTTTTCGTTCTCCAGGGGGTGTGATGCCACGGTAGGCGGACCTGTTTCCGACCAGACGAGGTCACAGCCGAGAACCTCGGCCTCGAGTTGAAGGTCGAACATCACGGGCTGGCCGTCGGGGTGGTATATCTTGTTTACTTCGAGGATCGATTCCAGGAGTTTTTCGCCGTCCGAGCAAATTTCTTTTGCGTTATAGCCCTTGAGTTTGCCCGCGTGTACGCCGGCAAACGGAACCCAGGGCAGTGTATCCGTGTTTTTATGGTGATAGGTAGCAAGTACGAGTTCCTTTCCGGTCATCTAAGGAGTCTCCTTGGTGAGGGTGTTGAACACACCGTACTCGCGACTCGATTGAAGGTATTGAACAATTGTGTGGTCTGATTGGATTTTTATGACCTCATCTTCGGACGTTCCAAGATCTTTACGCGGAGCGGGGCCGCCGGTAGACTCTCGGCCATGTTGGACTTCCCCGATCTCCGTGTGGGGCCTCCAGGATACGACAGTGGCTTGGTCGTCGGCCGAGCCTTTGGCGAGCGCATCACACGGGCCGTTGCGTCAAGCAAGCTTGTCAAGCGGCGAATTGATTTGGACCACAAGGAGCCGGGAGTGCTGGATTCCGTGACGGCACGGGCCGAGGCGGAATTTCCGGACTACCTGGCCGAGGTTCGTGGTGTGGCCGAGGGAGCGGAGGTTACCGTTCGGACGCTTCTCGCACTGAATTTTATGCACCTGCCGTATCGAGAGTCCTGCTCTACGATTGTTCTTCGCCGCGACAAAAGGCGGTCCTCCTACGTCTTGGGCCACAACGAGGATCACGATCCGGATATCGGTCGCGACGCCTACCTCGTGACCTACGAGCTGGGCGGCGGTGAGTGGATGATCGCCCACTGTCACGCCGGTATGGTTCCGGGCATCAGCTTTGCGTGCAACAGCCATGGCTTGGCAATCAGTTGCAATAGCCTTCCCGATCCCACCGGCACGATAGGCATGCCGCGAATCCTCGTGGGTCGATGTGTTATGGAGGCGCCGACCATCGACGATGCCTGCCGGCGGGCGGCCAAACATGCCCCGCGAAGCGGCGGCGTTAGCTACAACATCATCTCCGCCGCCGAAGGCCGTGCCGTGAATGTCGAAACCACCGCCGATACCACTGCGGTCACGGAGATCGGTGATCGCTACTACAGGACCAACCACTACATCAGTGCCAAACTCGGCCATCTGCCGATGCCCCCACCGGACTCCACGAGTGCGTCCCGGTACACGGCGGGGATCGGTCTTGCGGCCTCGGCCGAGGCAAGTGTCGACGGCGCCTGGACCGTCCTATCCGCTGTAGGTGTTCACCTCGACGGTCCCGCCGACTTCACCACGACCGCTACGGTGGTCTTCGCCGCCACGCCGGGCTTGGCATTTGCGCTGCGAAACGGCGAGGGAACCACGGTCCTCCAAAAAAAGGTGATCTAGCCGTGGTGGTTTCGCGACGGCCGAGCGGGGTGTCTTCCTCGACCGCGGTTGTGGTCTTGGTTGCCGCCGCCGTCATCTTGACCGGCGCCTGCAGCCGACCGGCTCCTGCGGTGCGTGCGTGGGCGGCTCCCACAAGCGCGGCACACGCACAGGCGCTCGCGCAAATGAGAGACACCTCCCTGGGCGACGCATGGGCCGCCGCCCGTGAAGCCGCCGTAGCGCGGTCGGTGACCGTATTGCCGCCCTTTGCCGCCACGATCCGCTTGGACCCCGATATGCCTGAGGGGTTCGCGGTTGCAATCCCCGCCTACCAAGGGCAGCGGCTCAAGCTGCGGATCGACGCCGAGTTTGCGGTGTACGTCGACATCTACCTCGAGGCATCCTCCCGACCCGAGCTTCGGGGGCGGTTGCAGCTTGTATCCCGCTCGGTGACAACCGGTGCCGACGGTGCGGTCCTAGATCACGCCGTTCGGAGCACCGGCTCCTACATCCTTGTTGTTCAGCCGCCGGTATTCTCCGGCGGAGAGATGGAGCTTTCCCTCGACGTAGGTCCCTCGCTTACCTGGCCGCTTCCGGCTGCCGGTGAGGAGGAGATTTGGAGCTACTTTGGACTGCCGCGGGACGGTGGCCTGCGAGTTCACCACGGCCTCGACATTTTTGCGCCGCGAGGCTCTCAACTGGTCGCGGTGGCTAAGGGAGAGGTTATCTCGGTGGGTGTGCGGGAGCTCGGTGGAAACGTCGTAAGCCTGGTGGATGAGGAACAAGGGATATTTGTCTACTACGCCCATCTGACCGAACAGAGTGTGGAGGAGGGAGACCGTGTTCTACCGGGAGACGTTATCGGCACGGTCGGAAACACGGGAAACGCCGTGACAACCGCGCCCCACCTCCACATCGGGATCTACGACCGGAGCTGGGGCCGCCCGGTGGATGCTTGGTACTACTTTGTGGAGACGAGCAGTCCCGTGGCACCGGCCCGGGCGGCGTCCGACCTCGCGAATTGGGCCCGCGCCGCCGAGGACGGAGCTGTCTTTCGCAGGCCGCGCTCGGAAAACGGCACGAGACGGTCGCCGGCCCAGGTAGATGCTCGGGGGCGACGCCTCCACCCGACGTCGATGCACCCGAACGAGCTTCCGGCAGCGCCGGTTATCGGTCGCCTGACGGCAGGTGAACTGGTCCGTGTGGTGGGCTCGGTTGGCGAGTACTACCTCGTTGGTCTCACCGACGGCAGATGGGGCTATACCACCACCGCCCTCGAGCCGCTTGCCGAGATGGAGGCCGCTCCGGACGGCGTTGAAGAGTCGTTTCCGCTCTACGCATCGCCGATGCGGGACGCTGCCGTGGTAGGGTCGATTTTGTCCGCCGAGCTATCCAAGACCACCGTGCTCGCCGCGAGCCCCACGGCACCGGCGTACCTGCCGGAGCACGACGCGTGGGTCTACTTTTTGGCGCGGTGAAGAAACTCTTCGCGGCCGACGAAATTCGACGTATCGCGTAGCGCTCCGTCTTTGTAATACCGAACGTAGGGCACAAGATCATTCTGAAAGACGTTTTCTTTTGTGGTCCGAAAACTGTGAAAGGCTGCGATTTGATCGTACACCAGCGTATAGACCACAAGCGGAGTGGCGCCGTCGTCGGAATCGCCTTCCGGCGCGTCGCCCGATTTCCGGATTGGATTCTGGCCCGAATTGTGGCCGGCTTCACGAGCGATGCGTTCGAGATAGTGCTTCATGGCGGTCCACTGCGGGCACCACCCCTGAGTCATCACAACCGCAACGCGCTTCGCCGCCCCCGTGATGTCCTCGTCAAACTCGCCGTTCTCAATACATCGGTCCACCGCCTCCAAGGGCAGAGTTCGTAGTTCGATCATATGGGTATTATACTTCATCGCCCGTGCTTTTGATATAATTGAGGGAATTATGAAAACGGTTCGAACCTACGCCAAGGGCGAAATCATCTTTTCCGAGAAAGAACAGGGGCAGGAGATGTACATCTTGGTCTCCGGCGCCGTCGAGCTCAAGAAAAAGACCGAGCAGGGCGAGACCCTTCTCAAGGTCATCGATGAGCCGAACGACTTTTTCGGCGAGATGGCGCTTATAGACGAGCGTCCACGGTCCGCCACGGCTCGCGCTGTCTCCGAGTCACGGCTGTTCGTGGTGGATAGAAGCAATTTCGACAAGCTGATCCTCTCCAACGGCAGCTTTTCTCTCAAAGTCATCCGGAAACTCTCGGAGCACATCCGCAACTCAAACAAACAGATAAGCGAGCTCGTCGGGTTGGACCAACGGGAGCGCTGCTACTCTGCAATGGTCGACTTTGCGCTCCAGGCCGGGGAGCGCCTCTTCAACAAGGGGTACAAGGTGGCCGTCCCTGAGATGAATGACTGGATCAACAGGAATGCCGGGATAGCAAAAAAAGATGTCGAGCGTCATGTCTACAGGCTTATCAAGGCAAATCGAACGCCCTTTGCAAGCACGGCTTCGAAGAGCAAGGACGCCATTATCCTGCCGGAGGAGTTTATCAACTACTACGAGCGCAAAAGGACGCAAAAGGGCATAGAGTAGCCGCCCCACCGCGTGCTTCGTTGCCTCGGTTTAACGTCCGAGCACTACCTCCGCGAGCTCTGGTGGGTAGCAAACGAGGGTCTCGTCGTCGCACAACTGATACGAGACGTAGAGGACCGACTCGTTGGTCAAGTTGTTCACATCGATCTCCACTTCGTACGTGACGGTGCCGCGAAGCACGATATCGTCCTCGTATTCAACCCCCTCGGGGAACCGAATCGCGCCTATCGTGTAGCCGATTCCCTCCTTGGGCCACTCGGCCACGTCGCTTGGATAGCCCCGGGGCCGCTCGGCGGCAAGGATGATCGGTAGGCCGAGCTCAGATTCGGGCAGGTAGGCATGGTGCCGGGCCGGGATTTCCATTACGACGAGGAGCGTTGTCCCGTCGCCGTCCTTCCACTCGCTATCGATGACCAGTTCCGGGGTCTCCATTTGCCCTCCAAGAAACGCAAACGCACCAACGGTTGATGATGCCACAAGCAGCGCGCAAACGACGATAAACCGTCCGATTGTTTTGCTCGAGTCGAAGTGCTGTCCACG
>CAZFLD010000017.1:33153-63686 GCA_964519835.1 uncultured Spirochaetales bacterium | reverse complement strand
CTGACCCGGCAGTACGAGCAGGTTCTCGTGGCCATCGGCCGCCGCCCGCGGACCACGACTCAATCAGACAAAAATCCGCAGGATAATTGATGGTACCTCGCAGCCTTGGAGCATAGGCTACGTACTGCAAATCCAGGTCCTGGAGGTAGACCCATGAAAAAACTAAGCGGTGAAGTACTCGTACTAATCGGATCAACGAGCGGAATTGGTGCGGCCATACTAGAAGAGATAAAAGACGAGAGCGTGTCGCTTGCACTCACGTCGACAAGAAAAGACGCACTCGAGATGCAGGTGCAGGCTGAAAAGAGCCGGGGGCGAGCCGTCTTTGGGCGGGTGGTTGATGCAACGGACGAAAACGCCGTAGCCGAGTTTCTGTCGCAGGCCAAGTCTGAGTTGGGAAAACTCGACGTACTTATTAATCTTGCCGGCCTGAGCATTCCGATGAAGGTCCAGGATCTTCCCGCGGAAAAGTTTCAGGCGATGATGGACGTCAACGTCGCCGGGACATTTTACGCGACACGGCACTTTTTAAACCTGGTAGATTCAAACAACGGCGGCCAGATCATAAACTTCTCGAGCGTAGCCTCGAAACGTGCCAACGGCAACGCGCCCCTGTACTGCGCCTCCAAGGCCGCCGTCACAATGCTTTCGCAGGCAACGCAGATCAACGCAAAGGATCTCAAGGTCCGCGTGACCAACGTCTGTCCCGGCGCCGTGGACAGCCCTTTTTGGGGAGACCGCCAGGTCCCTCGGGAGACGTTTCTCACAACGGCCGACGTGGCGGAAGTCGTACACTTTCTTCTCACGCGGGAAAGCCGCGTCGTGATCCGCGATATCGAGTTTGAGAGCTTGGACCGAGTTTAGCCGGCCCATCGCCCCGGAGGTTTCCATGACCCAGTTTCCGCGTTTTCCCGGCCGCCGGACGGTAGCCCTCGATGGCCTGTGGGACTTTGCATTTCTCGGAGCCGACGTCGACTTGGCGCGACCGTTCGATGAAATCACCCCCGATCGCCCCGATCGCCTAGAAGAGCGGGCAGCCGTTCCCGGCTGTTTCGACACGATGCCGCGGTACGCGGGGTTTCGTGGAACGGCGATCTATCGCCGGAGCTTCGCGGTTACACCCGGGGCAAAGGCGCTACTCCGCTTTGGCGGGGTGGGGCTCTGGACACGGGTCTACGTGGACGGAGAGCCGCTTTATGAGGGGTCGTACCCGTACAGTCCATTCGCGGTGGAAGTTCCGGCCGCGGAGTCCGCCGTGCGTACGCTCTCCGTCCTTGTGGACAATCGATTTGATCCGGATCGAGTGCCTCTGTTCGAGCCTTTTTTCGACTTTTACGCCTACGGCGGATTGTATCGCTCCGTCGAGGTCCACGAGGTGCCGGATCAGTACATTGGCCGAGTCGAGGTCACCCCGCTTGATGTGCAAAGCGGCAAGGTTCGTATCGCCATCTACCTCAGCCGCGCCACCGGCGAGACTGTGGGGGGAGTGATTTCCTTCGACGACGGACCGAGTTCAGAAACGACGTTTAAACGCATGGACGGCGCGTACGTCGCCGAGGCTTGTGTTCCCGCCGCTCGGCCGTGGTCGCCCCAGGACCCGCAACTGCACCGAGTGCGCCTACAAGTCGGCGGTGACAGCATCGAGGATCGCTTTGGTTTACGGGTTATTCAAGCCAACGACGGGCAAATCCTGGTCAACGGCCAAGCGGTCAAGCTCCTTGGCGTTTGCCGCCACGATGCGCATCCGCAGTTTGGCCCGGCGCTTCCGTTGCAGCAGCTTGTCCAGGATCTCGAGCTCATACGAGATCTCGGCTGCAACTTCGTTCGCGGAGTGCACTATCCGCAAGACCAGCGATTTCTAGAGCTCTGCGACGAGAAAGGCATCTTGGTCTTCGAGGAGACTCTCGGCTGGGGCCAGCGGGAGCGGCGCTTCTTCGAGAACGACGCGTTCCGCGACGGCCAACTGCTCCAAATGCGCCGGATGATCGCGCACAGCTACAATCATCCTTCCGTTGTCGCTTGGGGCTTTTTGAACGAGGGCGGCAGTAACGAGGAGTTTGCCGTCCCCTTGTACAGCGAGCTTATCGGCCTGGCAAAGGCCCTCGATCCGTCGCGTCCGGTGACCTACGCTTCTATGTTCCCCTTTGACGACCGTCTCTTTGAGAAGGCGGACATAATAAGCGTTAATCAATACCCGGCGTGGTACAACGGCGACGGCCCGAGGCCGCTCGAAACGATCGCCGAACGGCTCGACAGGATTACCTCGCATCTCGCGGAGACCGGAGTAAGCCGGAAGCCCGTCGTGGTATCGGAAATCGGCGCCGGCGCAATGTACGGCTGGCGTGACCCGCATCGGAGCCGTTGGTCCGAGGAGTATCAGCGGGACCATCTGGCGATAGTCTGTAAGGAGATCGTTTCGCGCTCCGCCTACGCGGGAGTCGCGCTGTGGCAGTTCTGCGACTGCAGGACCTACGACGACGTAAACGCGATCAAACGTCCTCGTTCATTCAACAACAAGGGTCTGTTCGACGAGTACCGGCGGCCGAAGCTTGCGGTTGAGGCGGTTCGCGAGGTCTTTTGTCTACACGGCGCGGATTGAGGCGAGGCTCACATGCCTGTAGCAAAAAACATTCTTCTTCTTATGACGGACCAGCACCAAGAGCGGGCGGTGAGTTGGAAGATGGGCCACGCCCACATCCACACGCCCGCCCTCGACGCCCTTGCCGCCAAGAGCCTCGTCTTCAACCGTGCGTACTGTCCGAGCCCGGTTTGTGTTCCGGCGCGAAACTCGATTTTTACCGGACTCTACCCCCACCAGACGCAGATCGAGTGCAATCGTTACCACCCACGAAGCCGGAAACCGGCCGCTCAGGTGACGGAAGCGTTTTTGCCGGGAGACACTTTGGGAATCGGAAGCTACTTCGGCAGTCAGGGATTCGAGACCGCCTATTTTGGCAAGTGGCACATCAACATGGCAAAGGACGCCAAGGCCCAGCACGGCTTCAACACGACCGGCGTCCTGGAGCTCAAAGGCCACGATACGGAGGTGGCGGAGGCGACCGCCGGCTTCTTGAGGGGTGGGCATGCCAAGCCCTTTTTTGCCGTCTGCTCTTTCTCGGACCCCCACGATGTCTGTCAGCTCGCCGACGGACGCCCCTTGCCGGGAGGGCCGCTGCCCACCGCGCCGCCGGTGGATAGTCTGCCGACACTGCCGGAGAACATGGGGCCGGGACTGAGCGAACCGGAGATCCTCCGTCAACTCCGCGAGGCCTACTACCAGGTTCACGGGGAGCAAAAAAACGACTCTGAACAGGCACGCAGAAGGTGCCGGGAGCTCGCCTGGGGCTACTACCGCTTGGTCGAACGTGTTGATGCGCTCATCGACACGGTGCTCGTTGCTCTGGCGGACGCGGGCCTTGCCGACGACACCATGGTTATGTACACAAGCGATCACGGCGAGCTACTCGGAGCCCATGGCCTGGTGCAAAAAACGTTCTTTTATGAAGAAGCGACGCGGGTTCCCCTATACATGTGCCTTCCTTGGCTTCCTTCAGCCGTGGCCGCCCCCGAACACGCGGAATCGTCCGCTGGGTTGTCAACCTCTTCGGACGCGCTTGTCCATGTTGGGGTGGATCTGCTGCCGACGCTGCTCGAGGCGACCGGCCTGCCGATTCCTGAGGCGCTCCCGGGACGAAGTCTTCTGCCCCACGCAACCTTGCCCGGGCACGCGAGGCACCGCGACTGTGTTGTCGGGCAGGTGCACTTTTGTTCGCCAAAGATGCCGGAGGAGACACCAAAGACCTACGGCCGAATGGTGCGGAGTGATCAATACAACTACTGGCTTCTCGATCACGGTGAGGATCGCGAGATCCTCTTTGATACCCGTGCAGACCCGGGCGAGACGACCAACCTATCACTTGGCCGAGGGTCCGCGCCGATCCTGCAAGCGCATCGGGACTACCTCCGGCGGCACGCGGCCGCAACGGACGATATCCGGGCGATGGAGATGCTGCGCGGTGTCGAATCCGAGTCGGTTGGCCAATGGTGAGGCGCAGCCGTACCAAACAGCCGGGCCCGGGAGCAAACCGCATGACAGGCGCCCAGCGGCCTTGTTGTCGGCGATCCGATACGGAATGTGCAAAAATCGCGCGGATTCGAGATAGCGCGTGGGCGAAGGTGCTGTTACCGTCAAATCATCCCCAAACCGGGGAACTGGAGGTACGTATGACAAGGAAAATTTATCTTTTGGCCCTCGCGTTGCTACTCGCGTTTTCGGCCATGGCGTTTGCCGGTGGCGGTGCAGAACCGGCGCCGGACGACACTCCCGACCCGGTCGACGCGGAGGCCCGAGAGGCGCCGATGCTTGCGGAGATGGTTGCGGCAGGAGAGCTACCACCACTCGAAGAGCGGCTCCCCGAGAACCCGCTTGTCATCGAGCCGGTAAACGAGCTCGGTCAATACGGCGGAACCGTCAGCACGTGGCTTCGTGGCGGATCGGATGAGGTATGGCTCAAAAAGACTTCCATGTTTGAGCATCTGGTCCATTGGAACCGGGAAGGGACAGGATGGGTTCCCAACGTGGCGGAGGGATGGGAAATCAACGAAGACGCCACCGAGTACACCTTTTTCCTCCGAGAGGGCCTCAAATGGTCGGATGGTGACGAATACACCGCCGCCGATATCATGTTTTGGTATGAGGACGTTATGCTCAACGAGGAACTCGATAACGGTTTTCCCGGATGGCTTACCACAGGTGAAGACAGTACGCCTGTCGTGATCTCCTCGAGCGACCCGTACACCGTTACCTTTACCTTTGCGGATCCCCATCCGTTTTTCCTCTATCGGATTGCTCACCCCTCCGGTTATCGTATCACAAACTATCCGCGCCACTATCTCGAGCAGTTCCACATGGACTACAACCCGGAGAATACAAGGCGAGCAATGGAAGAGGGTGGTTTTGAAACCTGGAAAGAGTTGTGGGATTCCAAGGTAGGTTGGCAGCCCCAGTGGAAGAATGTCGACCTGCCGCGCCTTCACGCCTGGCTACCGGAGAATGCCTACGCCGGAGAAGAAACGTATGTGCGAACCAGACGGAACCCGTACTACTTCAAAGTTGATACTGCCGGTCGACAGCTGCCGTATGTAGATGGGTGGGAGTATGTCATCCTCGAAGACCCCCAGGTTGCCGCGCTTAGGCTTATGAACGGCGACTTTGACTTCGCGAGCCGCCACCTGATGGGTACGGAGAACCGATCCGTCCTTCTCGACAACCGTGAAAACGGCAACTATCGAGCCATTCCCGCTACCGGCGCTGGGCAAGCAGGCAGCCTCTACCTGAACTGGACGGTGCAAAACGATCCCGTTAAGCGGGAGATTTTCCGAAACAAGGATTTCCGAATCGGGCTTTCTCACGCCATTGATCGGGAGGAGATATCCAGCCTATTTTTTGGTGGGACCGTAGAACCGGCTCAACACTCCGTGGTGAAAGGCGATCCCCTCCACAACGAGCAGTTGTATTCTCAGTACACCGAGTTTGATGTTGCGCTGGCAAACCAGTACCTCGATGAGGCCGGCTATGCCGAGCGAGATGCCGACGGTATGCGTCTTGGACCCGACGGCGAACCCATCATTATCGAGGCGATCCTGAGAAATCAAGATACCCAGCAAATCGACTTGCTCGAGCTGATCGAGCAGTACTGGGAAGAAGTTGGAATCGGACTCGAGATTCGCCCTCTCGAGACATCGTTGGCTAACCAACGGACCGCGTCATCCCAATACGAGATGTACGTCACGCCCGGGTCGCCGACAGAGGGAATCTGGGCACTTATGAACCCCCTCTCGTTCCTCCCCTACAGTAGCGAGACCTATTGGGCGCCTGCCTGGGGCGCGTGGGCTGCTTTCACCTTCGTGGACGAAAGCGCGCCTGTAGAGGAGCCGGATGAAGCCGCGAGGCGACAAATTGAGCTTTATCGGCAGGTCTTGCGGACGTCCAACCAACCGGAACGGCAGCAAGAGCTTATGGCGCAGGTCCTGCAGATCGCCGCGGACGAGTTCCGGGTGATCGGCACCACCACGTCGCCAACTGTGTTCCACTGGGCCTCCAACGAGCTACAAAACCTCCCGGAGACAGTCATCCAGGGCTACAGTTATCCGTCGCCCTCACCGATCAACCCGGAGCAGTGGTACTTTCGGTAAACCTATACCTCGATAGCAGGCAGTAATTGTGCGCCGTGTGGCCCAAGAAGTGGGTTGCACGGCGCTTCATCTTGTGCTGTGTTTTGTGGGCGGACAATAATACATGCTGACTTACATCATCAGGCGCATCTTATACATGATTCCCACGGTCGTGGCGATTTCGATCGTAGCCTTTATCGTGATTCAGCTCCCGGCGGGCGATTATTCCGATGTGCTGATCGGCCAACGTCAGGCGATGGGGGAGGAGGTTGATCATGCCGAGATTAATCGTATTATCGAGCGCTACGGATTAGATCAGCCGGTCCACGTCCAGTATTGGCGCTGGGTTACCGGCATTGTTACCCGCGGCGATTTTGGCCAGTCCTTTATGTTCGAGCAGCCTGTCGAAAACCTCATCTGGTCTCGAATAGCGTTTACCTTTGTGCTTTCCTTTTCCACGACGATCTTTATCTGGATTGTTGCCATACCAATCGGCATCTTCTCGGCGCTCAAACAATACTCCTTGGGCGACTATGTCGCCACCACTATTGGTTTTCTCGGCCTGGCAATACCCAACTTTCTTTTGGCCCTGATCTTTATGTGGGTCTCGTTTTCGGTCTTTGGGCAATCCGTGGGCGGCCTGTTCTCGCCGGAGTTTGTGGACGCAGCCTGGTCGATTCCCAAGCTCCTGGACCTACTTTCCCATCTTTGGATACCGGTGATTGTATTGGGCACCGCCGGTACGGCATCGTTAATCCGACAGATGCGCGCCAATCTCCTGGATGAGCTTCGAAAACCATACGTTGCAACGGCTCGATCAAAGGGCCTTCGCGAGCGGACCGTTATCTGGCGTTATCCGGTACGGATCGCGATGAACTTCTTTGTCAGTGCCCAGGCAAATATTCTCGTAAACCTCATTTCGGGCGCTACAATCGTGTCGGTGGTCTTGAGTCTTCCAACCAGTGGCTCGTTGCTGCTACGAGCCTTGACCGCTCAGGATATGTATCTGGCCGGAACATTTATATTGCTGTTGAGTGTTCTCAACGTCATTAGCACGCTGATGTCGGACATCGCTCTGGCGATGTTGGATCCGCGGATCCGTTACACAAAGTCATAGTTGGGCAGGAACTCACACCATGAATCAACGACCTGAGACAAACAAACAGCAGGTGGCCGAGGCACTACCCGAAGCATCGCAAGCACCTGTCCAGGATTCCGGCAACCAAACCGCCACACTCGGTCAGGCTGCCCTTATGTGGAGAAAGTTCCGCAAGCACCGTCTTGCCATGATTGGTGGTGTCATCACGATCTTTCTGTACATAGTCGTGATTTTTGCCGAGTTTCTCGCCCCGTACGAAACGACTCGGTACTTTTCCAATCTTCCCTTTGCTCCTCCACAGCGGATTCGCTTTTTCCACGAAACGGATGACGGGACGAGATTCCAGCCCCATGTGCTTGGATACACGGTGACCGTAGATCCGGAGTCGTTCGCCCGGGAGTTTGTGCCCGATCCGGAGCAGGTCATTCCGATTGGCCTGTTTGTCCAGGGTGATGAGTACAAGTGGCTGGGCTTGATTCCAAGTCGACTGCGCCTTATCGGTCCGGTTGACTCGGAGCAACCGATGTTCCTCCTGGGCGCGGACAGGCTTGGTCGTGACGTTCTGTCGCGCGTTATTTACGGCGCTCGTGTATCCATGACTATTGGCCTTGTGGGAGTCGCATTGAGTCTTATTCTCGGCATCCTTCTAGGCGGCCTCTCAGGGTACTTCGGCGGGGCCGTCGACATGCTTATACAGCGGTCCACGGAATTCCTTCAGTCGATGCCAAAGATACCTTTGTGGATGGGCTTGGCCGCGGCCATACCCCTGTCGATGTCCCCGATTGCGGTGTACTTTTTGATTACAGTTATTCTCTCAATTTTAGGATGGACCGGCCTCGCTCGTGTGGTCCGCGGCAAGTTCTTTTCTCTAAAGACGGAAGACTTTGTAACGGCGGCGCGCTTGGACGGGTGTAGCAGCGTCCGGATTATCATGCGGCATATGGTCCCTTCATTTATGAGTCATATAATCGCTGTGACCACGCTGGCCGTCCCACGAATGATCATTGCTGAGACATCGTTGAGCTTTCTCGGCGTGGGTCTACGGCCGCCGATTGTGAGTTGGGGTGTATTACTGCAGTCTGCCCAGAACATTCGTGCGGTTGCCTCCGCGCCGTGGTTGTTGCTTCCCGGGCTCTTTGTTGTGATTGCCGTGTTGGGTTTTAACTTTCTCGGGGATGGCTTGCGCGATGCCGCCGACCCGTATCGATAAACGTGAGGAACAATGTGTCCACAGCCAAAAGAGATAGGACCATGATGGGCGGCCCGAGTCGCCCGTTGATGGACGATGAAAATATTCTCGAGGTCGAGGGTCTAAAGACTCACTTTTTCACCGATGACGGCGTCGTCCGGGCGGTTGACGGAGCCGACTTCGCCGTGCCTCGCGGCAAGATTGTCGCCGTCGTCGGCGAGTCCGGATCCGGGAAATCCGTAACTGCACGTTCGGTGATGCGCCTGGTAGACAAACCTGGGGAGGTCGTGGAAGGAAGCATCCTGTGGCGGACCCGAGAAGGCGACATTACCGATATCGCGCGGCTTCCGCAGCACGGAAGCGAGATTCGGCGCATCCGGGGCAGGGAGATCGCGATGATCTTTCAAGAGCCGATGGCGTCCTTGAGTCCGGTCCACAAAGTCGGAAAACAAATGACGGAAATGATTCAGCTTCACCTCGGCTTGGATAGAAACGGGGCTATGGAGCGGGCCATCGAAATGCTAAGACGGGTGGACATGCCAAAGGCGGAGACGCGCTTTGACAGCTACACCTTCGAGCTCTCCGGTGGTATGCGGCAACGCGCTATGATCGCAATGGCGCTTTCCTGCGACCCAACGCTGCTTATTGCGGACGAACCGACCACGGCACTTGATGTGACTACCCAAGCGACGATCATCGACCTTATCATGGATCTCCAGGAGCAGATGGGGCTGTCGGTCGTGTTTATTACCCATGACCTGGGTGTCGTTGCTGAGATTGCCGATGAGGTTGTGGTGATGTACCTGGGCATGGTCGTAGAGCGGGCGGACGTGTATTCACTTTTTGAGAATCCAAAACATCCATACACCAAAGCTCTAATGCGCTCGATTCCACGCTTGGGACTGGAAGAACGCGATCGACTGACGGCTATCCGGGGAATGGTGCCGGGGCCGTTTCGGCGGCCGAAGGGCTGTCCGTTTCACGACCGGTGCGACGAATTCATGCCCGGTGTGTGCGACGAAATTGTCCCTCCGCTGGAGAGTCTTGAAGGGGATCATACGGTGAGCTGTCTTTTGTACAGCGACCTCGATCAAATTCGCCGTGATGCGCAAAGAGGAGCGGGCGAATGAACCAAGAACATCGTCCTCCTCTCCTTGAAGTTCGTAACCTAAAGGTCCACTTCCCGATAACCAAAGGGCTTTTCCGGCGTGTTGTCGGCACCGTCCGGGCGGTAGATGACGTTAGCTTCGACGTCTATCCCGGCGAGGTTCTTGGCTTGGTTGGGGAGTCGGGCTGCGGGAAGACCACCACCGGGCGAGCCATCATGCGTGTCCTCGAGCCTACAGCCGGAAGCATTGAGTATCGGAAGGACAACGGTGAGGTAGTGGACCTGGTGGCGCTTGGTCAAAAGCAACTCAAACCGTATCGACGGGACATCCGCATGGTGTTTCAGGATCCGTTTGCCTCCTTGAATCCTCGACTGCCTGTCCTGGAGATCGTTGGCGAGGTACTAAAAGTCAGCGACCAGATGGGTAAAAACGAGATACGAAAACGCGTTTTGGATCTCCTGAGGCGTGTCGGCCTACGGTCGGAGTACATAGACCGATATCCGCACGCCTTTAGCGGTGGCGAGCGTCAGCGGGTGAGCATTGCTCGGGCTCTTGCGCCGGACCCTCGCTTGCTTATTGCCGACGAAGCGGTTTCAGCCCTCGACGTTTCCATCCAGGCGCAAACGATCAACCTGCTTCAGGATCTTCAAAGTGACTTTAACCTAACCTACATCTTTATCGCCCACGACCTTTCCGTGGTCGAGCATATCTGCGACCGGGTTGCGGTAATGTACGTGGGAAAGCTCGCGGAAGTAGGCACCAAACAACAGGTGTTCAGAAAGCCTGCCCATCCATACACGGAGGCATTGCTTGCCTCGGTCCCCAAGCCCGATCCCAGACTTCGTGGCCGCGGCAATCGTGTTCGGCTCCCGGGCGAGGTAGCCGACGCATCTAACCCCCCAAGCGGTTGCTACTTCCACCCGCGATGCAAATACGCTCAAGACATCTGTCGGGCCAAGGCGCCGGTCCTCTCAGATCACGAGGTGGAGCAGGGGCATCGCTCTGCGTGTCACTTTGCGGGAGAGCTCGACCTCACGGGCGTGTTGACCCCGGAAGCGGTATAGACGGAGGATCCGTGCCCGAGCCAATGAATATCGTTTACATCAACTCGCATGATACCGGGCGTGTTATCGCTCCGTACGGCTATCCCGTGCCCACTCCGCACCTCAGCAGGCTCGCCGAGGAGTCGGTGATGTTTGAGCGGATGTATTGCGCGAACCCAACCTGCTCGCCGAGCCGTGCGGCGCTTCTTACCGGACGGTATCCGCACTCGTGTGGCCAACTCGGACTCGCGCATCGCGGCTTTTCGATGCCAAACTTCGACCAGCACTTGGTACGGTACCTGGCAGCCCAAGGCTACACCACGGCACTTTCCGGCATCCAGCACGTTGCGTCTCCACATGGCCCCGAGTCGGCCGCGCGTATCGGCTACGATGAGTACCTGGGTTTTGCAAACCAGGCCGAGATCGTTGCCGCGGACTGGCTATTGGCAAAACCGCCCGGGCCGTTTTTTCTCTCATGCGGGTTTCGCGAGACGCATCGGCCCTTTCCGGATCCCGACGAAACCGACCGTACCGGAGGTCATGTTGCACCGGGATATCCCGACGATCCGAAGCTCCGGGAGGATTTCGCCGGGTATCGGAAAAGCGCCGGAATACTGGACAAAAAGATCGGCGTGGTGCTCGACGCGCTCGATCGCGCAGGCCTGGCCGACACAACGATTGTTTTCTGCACCACCGACCACGGCATAGCGTTCCCGGAGATGAAGTGCACGTTAAAGGACCTAGGCATCGGCGTAATGGCCTTCGTACGCATACCTGGTGTCGAACATCGACGCGTCTACGGTCTCGCAAGCCACGTCGACATCTTTCCCACTCTCTGCGATTTGCTCGATATCCCCCATCCACCGTGGCTCGAAGGTGTCTCGCTACGGCCGCTTATAGACGGCAGCGCCGGTTCGGTGCGGGAGGAAGTCTTTGCCGAGCTCAATTTCCACTCCTCCCACGAGCCGATCCGAGCAGTGCGGACGGACCGCTACAAGCTCATTCGTCGCTACGATAATCGAAGCAAGCATGTTCTTCCAAACGTAGCGGACGGTGGCTCTAAGGAGTACTTTCTCGAACACGCGTGGGACGAAAGGGATCCTCTTCCGCCACAGGCCCTCTACGACCTCGACGTGGATCCCTTTGAACGGGTAAACAGGATCGATGATTCGACCCTCGAGAAAATCCGCCGGGATTTGGGAGACCGACTCGACCGATGGATGCGTGAAACCAACGATCCGCTTCTGGGCAGGCCACGGGGCAAGGACGCCCTCGAGCCGCCCTCCGGGGCGGTGCTCAATGCACCGGACGATCCGTCAAACCGGAGTCCTCAATATACGGTACCCTAGATGGTGACCGACCAGTTCCTAGCAGGCAAGACGACGGCATGGGCTCCATGAACGACAAGGCGCAGGCCCTCAACGGCGGTAGCGTATCCTCAACGGCCGCCAGGTAGAGTGTCCGAGAGCCCGTAATCTATGGCCTCGGACAGGGCCAAGATAACGGGCCCAAAGGCGTGGCCGTCGTTTAGTATCCAGCCGCCATTCGAAACACGGAAACCTCCCAGGGCTGCAAGGTGCCGGAGTCGGTTTTGGGATGAGTTGCGAACACCGGCTGCTTATCGAGACTACCGAGCCCAAGCTTTGCCGGCGAGGGCAGGGGCGAGATTACCGAGGAGAAGTTGATTACCACCAGCATCGCTCCGCCGCCTCTCGCATCTGCTGCGTAACGACGGAAGGCGATCGCAGGCGAGTCCTCTCCCAGGTCCAACACCTCGCACGCGCCGGTCCGGAACACCGTGTGGTCCCGACGAAGGGCAATAAGCTGTCGATACACACCAAGCACCGACGGCTCCCCCTGTTCCGCGAGTTCCCGCTGCCTCTCCACGTTCCACTCCGGATAGTCCGGGTTGACGGGGAACCAGGGCGCCACACCGTCCGACGTAAAGCCCGCGGTTTCTGTGGCGTCCCATTGCATCGGAGTTCGGGCATTGTCTCGCGCCTGTGCCTTTACCCGCGCAAAGGCGTCTCCCGCTTCCGCGCCCTCCGCCGTTAACTCGCCTATGGCGTTGATGCTCTTCACATCTTCGAACTGGTCGGGTGCGGTAAACGGATAGTTCGCCATTGCTATCTCTTCGCCCTGGTAGATGATGGGGGTCCCCCGGAGCAACAGAAAGAGGGCCGCAACGGCAACGGCCGACTCACGGCGGAACGCGCCATCGTTACCAAATCGAGATACGGCGCGTGGTTGGTCGTGGTTGCCGGAGTAGAGGCACGGCCAACTGGAGCCTGCCAGCGCTTGTTGCTGTGTGGCCACGATGCCTGCGAGGTCGGCCGAACGAAAGGGTCTGTAGTCCCACCTACCTCCGGGCCCGTAATCTATGTTTACGTGCTCAAAGCTGATCACCATGTGTAACGCACGACTCTCGGCGGCGGTCCAGCGGCGAGACGTAGGTGGCGTGGTCCCGATTGTTTCCCCGACTAGGAGTACGTCGTCAGTGCCCCGGAGGCGGGAGCGGAACTCCCGGATCCATCCCAGCGCCTCCGGACCGTCTATGTAGTAGCCACGGGGATTGCCTCCGGGTGGGATTGACGGATAGCCCGGAGCTTTTGAGATGAGGTTGATCACGTCCATACGAAAGCCGTCAACATCTCGGTCTAGCCAGTAATTGGCGATAGCAGCCATCTCGTGGCGAACCCGGGGGTTTGTCCAGTTCAAGTCGGCCTGCTCCACCGCAAACAGGTTTATGTAGTACTGACCGCGCTCAGCACTCCAGGTCCACGCAGGAATGGAGAAAAAGCTCCGCCAGTTGTTGGGGAAGCCGCCGTTTGGCGCGGGGTCGGCCCAGTGATAGAAGTCGGAGTATTCGCCCCGGGGGTTATCCCGTGACGCCCGGAACCACGGATGCTCGGTACTGGAATGGTTTAGGACCAGGTCGAGCAAGACACGGATCCCCAAACGATGCGCCTCCGCCACCAGGTGGTCAAGGTCCGCCAAGCTGCCAAAAAGGGGATCAATGTCGCGATAGTCGCTGATGTCGTAGCCGTTATCCACTTGCGGTGACCGGAAAACCGGCCCCATCCACAGCGCATTGACTCCAAGCCACGCCAGGTGATCGAGCTTTTCCACGATGCCGGGAAGGTCGCCCACTCCGTCGCCGGTACTGTCTCGAAAGCTCCGGGGATATATGTGGTAGATGACGGCGTCCTGCCACCACGGTCTCTCTTTCACAGCTCGATTTCCCTGACGGCAACGCGTGTCCCGGCCGGAGAATTGTATGCGATGCGACGGCTGTCGCGTGAGAAAACGGCGTGAGCATGAACCCTGTATCGGTGGCCGGCTTTTAATGCTGCCGGTGACTGGATACCGTCGTGTTTTGTTGCGAAGGCGCTTACACTTGTGTCTCCATCGTCTGGAATCTGTGCCTTGACCTCCTCGAGATTGCGCGGTTCGGAGACGACTTCATCCATGCGACCGCTTTCAAAATCGTACACGTGGATCGTCGCGGCGTCTTTTGTGTTTTCGTCGACCGCGACCTTGGTTCCGTCGGGTGACGGCGCCAGGTGCGGGCCGCCTCTCAATCGGTAATCCGATAGCACGCGCATGACACGTGCCTTTGTGTCGTAGCAACCGAGGTAGCCGTATTTCCACTCGGACGTAAAGCCTCGCAGTTGGCCAAAGTATGAAGAGTGGTACGGGCTCAAGAAGCCGACGATCTCCCGAGAGTTGGGATGCCACATCACGTGAAGTCCAATTCGCCCATGGAAGGCCAGTTCCGAGCCGTCTATATTGCAGGTATAGTAGTCGCGAATCAAAACACCAAAGCGGGTTACCAGATAGAGACTGACCTTGGTTCTATCCGGCGCGACTTCGCCGCCAAGGCGAAGCAAGACCCGTGACTGGCGGATGCTTGCGCCGTGGGGATGTAGCGCCAACAAGTCCGACACCGTAGCCAGTAGCCTGCGGTCTGACCCGTCGATGTTCCGGGTGTAAATCCCCATTGTTCCCTGGTCTTCCGCCGGCCTGTCGGCGTCGACCTCGAGAAACCGGTCATCTACGTCACCGTTATAGACACCTACTTCGCCCGGAAACTCGACGACATTTCCGGATTCGATGTCGACACAGGCCACCCGACTCTGCTCCTTGTCGACGGTATTCCAATCGTAGCTCTTTTGGTAGATCACGCTCTTGCCGCCGTTTGCGAAGTAGGCTACCGCGCCATGATGGTAGGCCACGGACTCGGCCGTTCCGATCACCCTCTCTTCGCCCGTTTCACGGTCGAGCAGGCAGATATGTGCAGTGTCCTCCAAGCGCGTGATGCGTGTGTAGAGAACTCTCCGGCCGTCCGGGTGATAAGGCGACCCTTTGAAGTAGCTGTGCACGCGGTGGTACTTGTCATCAGGGGTGAGCGTTCTAATTCTCATACGGCAATCTCCTTAATCGTCCACAACAACCACAGCAATCCTATCGCAGAGTTCGGCCTCGGGCCGATGGCGCATCCGCGTCATTTTTATACAATTCAGGGTTTGCGTTGACATCCGTCGGAGATCGCGGCACGGTGGATCACCGGCGTATGTGCCGGCAAAGGCATTTTGTAGGGGAGCAGCAGAACGTGTGGCTGAAGTATGGAAAAACGGGCATAGAGATAGCGCCCCCACGCAACGCCACCATCTTGCAGGCCAATCATTCAAGCGGCGAGCGCGGGGCCGGTGAGGTGCGTGAAGCCCTTGAAAATCCAATGGGATCACCGAGTCTCCGCCGGCTGCTTGCCGACCGCCGACCGAACTCCGTTGCCATAACCATTTCCGACATAACACGCGCGGTGCCCAACAAGCGCTTTTTGCCGGCTATTCTCGAATGCATTACAGAAGCGGGCGTGCCCGATAAGAAGGTTGTTATTGTCATCGGTACCGGCATGCACAGACCCAGCACGGAGGACGAGAGGTCCGAGCTTGTTGGACCTGCGGTCCTAAAATCGTACACGGTCGTCGACCACAGGGCGGACGATCCGAGCACATTGGTACAGGTCGGCTCAAACCCCTACGTCGCGATCAATAGGCGCTTCGCCGAGGCCGGCTTCAAAATCGTAACCGGCTTTATTGAACCGCACTTTATGGCCGGCTATTCGGGCGGGCGCAAGGGTGTCTGCCCGGCCTTGGTAGACCTCGCGACGATTCAGCGATTTCACGGCTACACCACACTGGCCGACCCTATGGCCCGCGAGGGTGTCCTCGATGGGAATCCCTGTCACGAGACTGCGGTGCAAGTGGCCAATGTGGTTGGCGTCGATTTCCTGTTCAACGTCTCCGTCTCGAGCACCGGCGGCATAGCGGATGTCTACTGCGGAGACCTTGTGCAGGCCCATCGGGCCGGCTGCGAGGAGGTGCGCCGAACCAGCGGCGTCACGGTCGACGAAGCCTACGACATCGTTGTTACCTCCGGCGGTGGATATCCGTTGGATCAGACCTTTTACCAGACGGTAAAGGGCATGTGTATGGCCTTGCCGGCAATCAAGCCCGGCGGCACTCTGCTTGTCGTTTCGGATTGTTCCGAGCAGTTGGGAAGCGCCGAGTATACCTCGCTTTTAAACCACTACGGCCGAGGTTGGAAGAGCTTTCTCGCGGATATTGCAGCAAATTCGGAGCGCACGCAAAAGGACCAGTGGGAGTTCCAGATGCAGTGCCGCGTGTTTGAGAAAGTGCCGCCCGAGCAGGTCTATCTCTTTTCAGACGGCCTGAGCCCGGATATGCAAGAAGCTACCGGCCTTCACCCGATTCTCGGGGACCGACCCGTCGCGACACGCGTTCAGGTAACGCTCGACCGGCTCGTCGAGGAAAACCCCGCCGCGCGAATCGCGATTATTCCCGACGGTCCCTACACGATGCTGTTGCCGCAGTAGGCAACGCGCACTCTTACCCGTTCCGCGTCCCGCCAAACACAAGCTTGTTGAAGCTCCGCTTGAGCGCATCGGCGTCGACTTTGTGCGTCACCGTGTTAAAAGCGCCGGAGACTTCCCGGGTTCGTTCCGCGCGCTCGATCGTCCAGGGCTCGCACACGGTTAACCCGGAGGTGAAGGTGCCGGTGGTTTCAACGGGTATCGACGATAGCTTTATGCAGGTGATCGCGTCGCGCTCGCCTGCTGCCCAGAAGACCGGAACCACGTCGTAACAGACGGGGCCCGGCTTGATGCCGCTTGGGTTGAACCACATCTTGGTACCACGATACAGCTCCGTCACCAAGGGCGATTGCTCGCCGGATGCAAGCTCCTCAATCTCGGCCATGGTGTAGGTAACTTCTCGCGAGGGGCTCCATGTGGCCACAAATGTCGGTAGTTCGCTCTCGAGGACGCTGCGGGTCGCCTCGGGATCAAAGCACGCATTTGCCTCTCGTCGTGAACTGTGGACGTCGCCGCCCATCATTGCGATAAGACCGATGCGCTCGAGCTGTGCCGAAGATGCACGGCGGATGACCTCGGCGACGTTGGTCCAACCACCGACGCCTATGAGGGTGACCGGTTCCTCCGTGCGATCGAGCGTGGCGAGCATGAATTTGACGGCGTCATCGTAAAAGCGGCCGTTTTCAGGGTCATGTGTCTCAACGAGGCTTGTGTACCGGCGACTGTCCGGCCGAGACCGACGGGCGGCTACGGCGTGTGATTCCTGGGGGAGGGCATGTGCGTGTCCGCTGTACACGGGCACGTTCTCTCTTCCCGCCACGCGCAGGAGCTTTGCCGCAAGCCGTGCGCGACTCTGTGGGAACGGCCCTACCGTAGTTACACCGAGTAGCCTGATCCCGGGATGGTTCAACGCAAGCGCCAGGGCGAATACGTCGTCTATGTCCGATCCGATGTCCGTATCGAGGATGATAGGTGTACTCACGGCGTCATCTCCTTTTGGTGCCGAGCATAGCTGACCCCTTGCTTCCGATAGGATGCTGTATACGCGCGTTTTTTGCACGATACAGGTCGGCGCCTTTGAAGCCGCGCGGTCCCGGTGTACCATGCGGGTCTATGGCAGGCCCGACTGATCGCTCGCGCTACACTGAAGCCGAGCTGCTCGCTGTTACCATACCCGACAACGTGCCGCGTGACTTCGAGGCGTTTTGGCGATCGACCCGCGACGAGGCGATGGCGCTTGATCCGAGACCGACCTTCCGAACGATCTGGAGCCCTGACCCACAGATCGACGTCTACGAGATCTACTACCGATCCTACGGTGAGGCGCGGATCGGCGGATGGATGACCATTCCCAAGGATCCCAAAGCCACCCTTGTGGTCGGCCACGGGTACGGAGGGCGAGGCTGGCTCGAGATGCAGTACGCCGAGCACGGCTTTGCGACGCTTTTCCCCTGCATCCGTGGCTTTCACCTGTCGGCGTCGGACTCTATTCCCTGGCGGACCGCCGACCACGTACTTCACGGGATCGACAATCGCGACAGCTACGTGCTTCGCGGCTGCGTCGCAGACCTGTGGCTTGCCTGTTCGGTTATCACGGAGTTTGCCGCCGCGCGGATCACGGGCAACACACTGCCGCTGGGCTACGTGGGCGGGAGCTTCTGCGGCGGGCTTGGCGCGCTTATGCTGCCGTGGGAGCCGAGAGTAGAGGCGGCGTATCTTAAGCACCCGACATTTGGCCATCACCCAATCCGCCTCGAGGTTCCCTCCGAGGGAAGCGCCGAAGCAGTGCGAGAATACTCGCTTTCCCACCCGGAGGTGAGCGAAGTCCTGGCCTACTACGACGCGGCAAGCGCCGCCACGCGGATTTCGATTCCGACCTTGTGCGCGCCCGCCCTCTACGACCCCAAGGTTACTCCCAAAGGCCAGTTCGCGGTGGCGAACGCGCTGCAGAACGGTGAGCGGTTCACACTCTCCGTCGGCCATGCCACGGGGCCCGGCTACGAAGAAGAACTGCGGAAGCTGACCGAGCGGGTCTTTTCGTTTTTTGTCGAGCACCTTAGTACACCGGCGGCAACCCATGCCGAAATATTGTCCCCGACGGAGGCCCCATGAAAAAATTCATCAATGACCCGCAATCGTTTGTCGACGAGATGCTTGCCGGCATTCTATCGGCGCATCCGGATCAGCTGCGAAGCGTTGCGGACGATCTGCGGTGCGTCGTTCGATCAGACGCTCCAAAGACACACAAGGTTGCTCTTGCAACAGGGGGCGGATCCGGCCACCTGCCTTTGTTCCTCGGCTACGTTGGGCAGGGCATGCTCGACGGTTGCGCCGTCGGAGGGGTTTTCCAGAGTCCGAGCGCGGATCAGATGCTTGAAGTAACACGGGCGATCGACGGCGGAAAAGGCGTGCTCTACATCTACGGCAACTACACCGGCGACATCATGAACTTCGATATGGCAACGGAAATGGCATCCATGGAAGAGATCACCGTTGAATCGTACATCGCCGCCGATGATGTGGCGAGCGCGCCCGCTGATGAGGTGCACAAGCGTCGTGGTGTTGCCGGAATCTTCTACGTCTATAAGTGTGCCGGTGCCCTTGCCGAGGAGGGCGCAACGCTTGTCGACGTCAAGCGTGTCGCGGAGAAGGCCGGTGCCAACGTGCGGACCATGGGAGTCGCACTCAGTCCTGTTATCGTTCCCGAAGTTGGAAAGCCCTCCTTTACCATCGAGAACGGACAGATGGAGATAGGCATGGGTATTCACGGCGAGCCCGGGATTCGCCGGGGACCCCTCCTCACTGCCGACGAGGTGGCTGAAGAGGTAGTGGAAAAGCTGCTGCATGATCTGCCCTTTGCGGGCGGTGACGAGGTCTCAGTCCTGATCAACGGACTTGGAGCTACGCCTAAGGAGGAGCTTTACGTTATGTATCGGAAGGTCGCTATGCTGTGCTCGGCGGCGGGGCTAAGCGTCTTTAAAGTATACGTGGGTGAGTTCGCCACATCCCTCGAAATGTCGGGGCTCTCCATTTCGCTCTTTAAGCTCGACGCCGAGCTCAAGCGTTTGCTGCGGGCCTCCGCTCGTACGCCGTTTTTCGAACAGATAGCCTTCTGAGTGTGATGCTGATGGATACGAGCAAGGCAAAGGCGGCGATTTCCGCAATCCGCGAACGAATGGACGCAAACAAGGACGAGCTTATCGACCTCGATAGCAAAATGGGCGATGGTGACCTTGGGCTGACCATGAAAAAGGCCTTTGCTGCGGCGGTGGAAGCGGTGACCGAAAGCGACGAGCAAGATGTGGGCAAGCTCTTTGCACGAGCCGGAATGGCAATGGCAAAGGCCGCGCCCTCAACCATGGGAACACTTGTGGCGACGGGCTTTATGCGTGGTGGCAAGGCGGTAGCCGGAAAAGGAGCCCTCGAGCCGAGCGATATTGCCGGCTTTTTCCGTGCATTTGTCGACGGACTTATGGAGCGCGGGAAAGCGGCACCGGGAGAAAAGACGATTATCGACGTCATTGGCCCGGTCGCGGCGGAGCTCGAGCGGAACGCCGACGCTTCGGACGCTGCCGGCCGAGCGATCGATGCGGCACAAAAAGGGCTCGCGGCCTCAAAAGCGATGATGTCCGAGCACGGTAAGGCGGCAGTATTCCGGGAGAAGACCGTCGGCATGCAAGACCCGGGCGCTACGGCCGGCGTGCTCATAGTCGAGGGTTTTTTCTCGGTGTTGTAGCTCGGCGTCGCGCCGGAGTGTGATCCGGCTATTGCGGGGAGGAAAGAATGACGGAATTCGAGTTCACAACAACCAAGCACCTTATCTGCGCGCCGGGGGCGGCAGCAAAGGTCGGAAACGTCGCCTCCTCGCTCGGCATCACGCATGTACTCGTCGTCACCGACGCGGCGATCTCGAACATGGGCCTGCTGGAGCCGGTCCTTGCCGGCCTTGGCGAATCTGCCGTGAAGGTGACGGTCTTTAGCGGCGTCAAGGCCGATCCTCCCGAGTCGGTTGTGTTGGAGGCTCTCGAGCTCGGCAGGAGCGCCGGCGTCGACGGGCTTCTCGGTTTCGGCGGCGGGAGCTCCATGGACGTCGCTAAAGTAGTATCGCTTGTGTTGCTGTCCGGGGAAAGCCTCGGTGAGATCTACGGCGTCGGGAAGGCCAGGGGTTCTCGATTGCCGTTGATCCAGGTGCCCACGACCGCGGGAACCGGATCTGAAGTAACGCCGATCGCAATTATCACCACGGGCGAAACGACGAAGCAAGGTATCGTTGCACCGCAACTGCTACCCGACGTGGCGATCTTAGACGCCGAGCTTACCGTGGGGCTGCCTCCGTTTCCCACCGCGACCACGGGCATTGATGCCATGGTCCATGCAATCGAGGCCTTTACCAGCAAGCGCAAGAAAAACCCTTACTCGGACATGCTCGCCAAAGAGGCACTTAAGCTGCTTGCGGCAAATGTTGAGGAGGCGGTCAAAAACGGAACAAACATACCGGCCCGCTCAGCGATGCTCCTCGGCGCGATGATGGCAGGTCAGGCGTTTGCCAACGCGCCGGTCGCCGCCGTCCACGCACTTGCGTACCCGCTCGGTGGCCACTACCACATCGCGCACGGCCTGACAAACGCGCTTGTTCTCCCCCACGTCCTCGAGTTCAACATGCCGGAGGCGGGCGTGCTCTACACCGAGCTTGCCTCCGTCGTGAGTCCAAACGTACCCGCCGCTTCCTCGTCTCTGCCGGCCCGGCTACAAGAGCTGACGATTAACTGCGGCCTACCGACACGACTCCGAGACGTCGAGATTCCCGAGTCCGACCTGCCGATGCTTGCGAACGAGGTGATGCAGCACCAACGCCTATTAGTAAACAATCCTCGCGAGCTTTCCGAGCGCGACGCCCTGTCAATCTACCAGGCCGCGTACTAGAGGTTCTGTCGCGCCGCCTATGTTTGTTCCACGTTCGACTCGATCGGCACACACGCCGCGTCGGCGATGACCACCGGCGAGTCGTAGAGCGGTAGCCGCCTGAAACTCGCGGCGGTTCCGGAGCGCCTATTTTCTGCGACGCTTGTATCCGATAGGGAGTGAACCGTTCCGGTGAGCAGATCGACCAGCACCGGATTCTCGATGCGAACCGGATCCAGGTCTAGGCCCACCTCGTCGAGTTGGTGCTGATCGGCGGGAGCGTCGCCGGTTCTCCAGTAGACTATCGCCGAGTATCTTGAATGCTCTTGGGAAAAGCCGTAGACACGTAGCGGCTGATCGGCCGTTGCCCGCCACCTCAGCTCCGTAATCGGCTCGAGGGTAGAGTCGAAAATCGAAGCCAGGGCCTGGAACGCACGGTACGAGGGCTTGCGATACACAAACTTCAACTCCGGATTCATACGCATCAGCCCCTTTGTGTTCATGCCGTACCACGGGTTTTTGTGGGTGTTCCGATAGTTCATGTCGGCAATCTGGAAATAACTCGTCGGAACAGCGTGGCCGATGTCGGTGAGCATGCGTCGAAGCATCCATTTTGCCTGCATCAGCTCGGTCCACTTGTGCTCTTTCAAGGCTCCCGTGGTTTCGGTTGACGGGCAGCCCTGTTCGCCTTGGCGAATCGTGATCGTGGTCGAAAACTCGCGAACTGTGCGCATCAAAGGCGGCACACTGGCGCCGCGACCGTACCCCTCGATCTCGTCGTAGACAACGTCCGGATTTGCCAAGTAGCCATGGAATGATATGTCGTCGACCAGTTCAAGAGCATTTTGATCATCAAGGTACTGAAGAAACGTGCGGGCAAACTCGGTTCTCCCGGGTGCCGCAAGCTGTCCCGTAAGCTTTGCCGCGGGGATCTGCGCGCGAATAATGCGCGCGGTGCGGATGTAGAGTCGCGCGTACTCAATAGCCGGGTTGTCTTTGAGAAGGTCCGGCTCGTTCCAGATTTCCCACTGCGTTACTCGGCCGGCGTAGCGGCGCGCAAGTGCACTTACCCACCGGTCCCACGCGTCGAAGGACAAAACGGACGTGGGTAATCCGCCGTGCAGACTCGACCCGCCGCCGCCCTCGTAGATCGGGTTTCCGTAGGAGGTCTGTAGCCACGGCTCCATCCCGGCGTCGATAACTCCGTCGACAATCTCGTCGAGCCAGGCAAAGTCATAATGGCCCGGTTGCGGCTCGCACTTTGCCCAGCCGGCCTGCAACCGGACCGTCTTTGCGCCGAGGGGCTCTAGGTGGTCTTTGATCTCTGAAAAGTCCACAAAGTCACGGTCTATCGTTTCGGCTCCGATGCCGAGGAGGGATCCACCGATTTCACGCGCGCCGCGAACTCGAACACTGCCGATCGGCGGCTGGGGCAGGGGTGGGGTGATCGTATCTGCTTGAGACTTCATCTCTCTACTCCGAATCAGACGGTGTTTGATCAGGCGTTTACCACGCCTGGGGCGGTAACAGCGTTTGCTTGGTGCAAGGACAGACGGTGCATGCGGTACGGTCCTTCGTAGCCGCTGTCGCCGAGGATCATCGTAACCAGAGCTATCGAAAGCGGGTAGAACCAACTGCCGAGCATAATGTGTGTACGAGTGGGATCCTCATCGCGGTACTCCACGGAGGCCACTGCTGCTCCCTCCGGCCATATCCAGTGCGGCCGGCTCTTCCAGTCGGAGGGCTTGCCGTCACGCCGGTGCAGCAAAAAACCGCCGCTTGGGTCCTTGTGCATAAGAGCGTGAGCGAGGTAGCGCTCGGCTGCCGATCGTAACTCCTCCGCGCGGTAGTCGGTAAGGCGCGACAGGTTCAAGAGCATGTAGGCGCCGTCAAAATCGGGGCAGTCCGAACCACCGGGCCAGAACGAGCCGTCGGCGAGCTGCGTTTTTATCGTCGTGTCGACGCTACGTTCCACGAATCGCACGGGCCAGTTTTGCGTGAAGTAGATCGGCAGAACATGAATTGTGCCGAATTGGCCGTTCCAGATGTCCGCTCCGAGTTGCGTGCCCCAGTACCCTGTGTTGCTATCGAGAAGTTCCTCGAGCGCCGGATACATCTCCCGTTCAAGCAAGTCGTCTACCTGGGACTCGCCGAACCAGTCACGCTGCGCCTGCAGCGCGGTGGCGACCGCACAGATTTGGTTTGCCGCCGCCCAGGAGTTGGCCCAGTCGTAGCGCTTGACATAGTTGTATAGGTACCCTTTGTCAAAGAATGGCTCGAGGAAAGACAGCGAGCGATCGGGCGGCACATCGAGCAGTCGTAACGACCAGAGATTGCCGCGGGTGTAGTGCCACACCGGATCCATCTCCTCGGGAGCTCGCTCGTTTTCGACAGCCGGATTCGCTGCGAAGAACCCCCACTGTGTTTGGAGGTCCCGAAATCGGCGCGACCAGGTCTCTCTGGTCTTTTTGTCCCTCGGTGCTTCGCCAAAGAGATCCAAGACGTGGAGACCGTGATAGGAGCCGTACAGGCTTAGACCGCCTCCTGATTCCTTTTGGTACGCGCCGATCTCGTCGCCAAGCTTCATCTTTTCTACAAATGACAGCGCGGCGCGTTTTACCTCGTGATAGCCGGGCGACTCCTCGACCTGACAGATCTCATAGTCGCCTTCCAAGCGTGTTTTTACCGTTACCATGGTTTGTATCGTAGTCCGGTCTCCAGATGTACTTCGATGGCCGATGTGATCTATGTTTGCACGAATGGCTTTGTCCCCTGGAAAGCCGCGGCAAAAGCAAGCAACATACTGGTATGATTAACGCAGCGTTTGAACATTTAGCAGTAAACGTTCCGGACAAGGGTGCGTTTGTAGACTGGTACGTCGCGAATATTGGGCTCAAGGTCGTTCGCGATGTTCCCGGCAAGATGGTTTTCCTCGCGGATACCCACGGCGTGGTGATGATGGAGGTGTACTCCAATCCAAATGCCCAGCAACTGGATTTTGCACGCACCGATCCCTTGGCCGTGCACGTTGCCTTCGAGGTCGAGAACCCGGCGGCCGACGCCGAGACTCTCGTCGCGGCGGGAGCATCGATTCACGACCCCTACAAGACCGCGGGCGAGGATAGCATGGTCATGCTTCGCGATCCCTTTGGTCTCGGCTTGCAGCTTGTAAAGCGGGGACGTCCGATGCGCGGCTTGTCCTAACGGCCTCTGGGAACGTTTGTCGACTCGTAGGCGCCGTGGTAAACGACGTGGAGCCACCGCGCGAGCCCCACTGGTGTGCGAAGCCTGGGCCGGCGCCATCTGTCGTAGCAAATCGGACGCAACCGGCGCATAGGTGGAATGGCCAATGTATACACAAATCGACCGCCGACCGTGCTCATCCACGCCGCCTTTGTTATCGTGGCCGTATGCCAACGGGTAGCGCGTTTTTTATTGGTGACAGTATTTCGGTTCGCTACGGACCTTGGCTCGAGACCTATCTGAGTCCCGAGGTTTCCTACAGCCGTAAGTCCGGCCTTGATAAAGCCCTGAAGGACCTCGACGTTCCGCAAGGGGCAAACGGCGGTGACTCGGCGATGGTGCTCGAGTACCTGTCGAACAACCAGACGCACGGTGAGATAGACCACGTCGATGTCCTTGTCGTCAATTGCGGGCTTCACGACATCAAGACCAACCCGCAAGTGGGCACGCGGCAGGTTGCACCTGAGGATTACCGGTCCAACCTCGAGAAGATCGTAACCGTGTCCGGCTCGATCTGCGAGCAGCTTATCTGGGTTTCAACAACCCCCTGCATCGACGCGATTCACAACTCTCGTAACACGAGTTTCCATCGCTTTCGAGCCGACGTGCTTGCGTACAACGATATTGCCGATGAAGTGATGACGGCAGCAGGCGTACCGACCATCGATCTGTTTGACTTGACCGTTGAGCTTGAGAAAGAAATTGGCGAGGTGATATACAAGGACCACGTTCACTTTACGCCGGAGATTGGACGGATCCAGGCGGCATACATCGCGGGCTCGGTCAGGGGCTTTTTAGGTTGCTGATTGCCGCCACGCGGTTAATCAGGTGCCGTCGCCCCATGCTACAATTCACACCAATGACCAGAGAACTCTACGGCCGGCTTCCCGACCGGCGCGAAGTCTATCGCCATACACTTGGCAACAATAACGGTTTGTCGCTCACGATAATGGATTACGGCGCTACCATCACCGACTGCATTGTGCCGGACAGCACCGGCGGACCGACAAACGTCGTCTTGGGCTACGGATCCCTCGAAGGCTACCTGGCCGGGACGGGCTACTTTGGCGCGACGATCGGGCGGATCGCCGGCCGACTGCCGGCAGCTGTCTTTGAAGTCGACGGTTCACGGTACACGCTTGCCGCAAACGAGGCAGGCGACCGGTCCGACGGCGGGAATCACCTGCACGGCGGAAATATCGGCTTCGACAAGCGGCTCTGGTCGGCCGACGAGCTGGTCGCGCCGGGCCAATCCCTGGGATTTTGCTACCTCAGCCCCGACGGCGAAGAAGGCTACCCAGGAAACCTCGATGCAACTGTTGTGTTCTCGGTCCTCGCCGACTCAAACACGGTCCGGATCGACTACAAGGCCACTACCGACAAGGCCACGCCGTTTAGCCCGACCAATCACAGCTACTTCAATCTCGGCGGCGACGAGATCCCGTCTGTGAAAGACCACCTACTGTGGATTGGCGCGGACTACTACACCCCTACTGACAAAACGATGACACATCTTGGTGTCGTCGACGCGGTCGACGGTACGGGAGCAGATCTGCGCCACGAGCGAACGATCGGCGAGATCGTGCTCGGGCTCGTGCAGCAGCACGGCGACAACTATCTACTCCGGTCCCCCGGCGGGTCGGCCGTGCTCGGCGCGGATCGCGGCGCAACGGCGAGCGACGTCGTGTCTCGTGGCGGATCGGACGGAGGCGCAGCCAGGCTGAGCGGCAATGCCGCGCGACGACGCGACGAGCAGATCGCCGCATTCCGCCTGCCGGCGCCGCTCAAGACGGTCGCCCGCGCGTTTTCGCCCGAGTCCGGCATCGCGCTACAGGTGGCGACCAGCGCGTACTGTTTGCAGTTTTTCGGCGGGCGATACATTGCGGAAAAACCCGCCGGGCGTTCCGGCCGTGGCTACGGTCCGTACGCCGGTTTTTGCCTCGAGTGCCAAGAGTACCCCGATGGGCCGAATCATCCTGAGATCTGTGACACAATTCTTCGCCCTGGACAGGTCTACCGGCAGCGGACGGAGTGGCGGTTCACCGCGACTTGATGGCTCGAGTCTCTCGCCCCGGCGGCATAGGCCGCGTCCCTTGGCAAGAAAGAAATCGACAACGACTCTCGATCCTGCTACGATCGCTCTATCGTGACCGACATCTTTTACTTCACCGGTACCGGTAATTCACTCTACGTGGCGCGGCAGCTCGCGGACCGCATGCCGGCCGGCCCGGCAGCGATGAGTAAAGAGGAATGCATGTATGCAATCGAAAACGCCCCGCTTACATCCGGCCTTACGTGGGAGGAACTTCGCGATTTGACTCGGGAACCGTAGGGGGCAGTGTAGTGGTCTTGCTCGATACAAACGTACTCATTTATGCAAGTGATTCGACAGGCGAGATGCAGGCGTGGGCCCGCGTTACCATAGCCGCGGCGGTCGCGAACTCGGGAGCCGCGATCAATACGGTGACGTTGGCGGAGTTGTGTGTCGGCGACCGGGTGCCTGAGGAAGTCGGCAATCGAGTTCGAGCCTGGGGAGTGGCCATTATCGACCTTCATGCGGCGGCTGCGGAGCTCGCGGCACGTGCCTACCGCGCCTACCGACAAGAGTGGCGTGTTCAAACGGGCCGTGATGCTCCCGCCGTACCCCTGCCGGCCTTTCTGATCGGAGCTCATGCCGAGGTATTACAGTGCCCACTCGCTACGGTGGACAAGGGCAGGTTCTGCACCTACTCCGGCGGCGGCTCCAGCTCCCGCAGGTAGGTTCGCCACGGGAGGATCTCCGCGAAGTCGAGGCGCCAGGGTTCCGGCGCGGTGCAGACCACGGCGCACCTGGTATCGGGGTTGTCGGCTCTGAACGATCGTAGGCCCGAAAGATCTCCGCCGTCGATGGCGGAGAAGCTCTTGAACTCCACCGCCAGGATAGGCAGGCCGGCCTCCTCGATAATCAGGTCGACCTCCGCGCCGTTGTTGGTGCGCCAGTAGTAGATCCGACGCTCGCCGCCGGCATAGTCGAGCCGGCGATTGGTCTCCTGGATCATAAACTGCTCGAACAATCGACCGCGGAGGGCGGGCTCCGGCTCGCTTGTTAGTCGCCGACAGAGGGCGTTTGTCACGCCGTTGTCAAAGAGATAGATCTTGGGATGACCGACCAGCCGCTTTGTGGGACTCTTTCGCCACGCCGGCAAGCGAATCGCGATGAGCGTGTCTTCCAACACTTCGAAGTAGGATTGGACGGTGCGATGAGGCAGACCAGCCTGTTTGGCAAGCGAGTTAAAGTTCAATATCTCTCCACAATACGCCGCGCTTAGATCCAGGAACCGAGTGAAGCCACCGAGGTTTCTGACCAAGCCTTCAACCTGAATCTCCTCTCGAAGGTAAACCTCCACGTACGACCGAAGCGTGTCCGCGGCATCTGCATCCGAGAGGCCCAAAAGGGGCGGGAGAGTCCCCAGACGCAGGGCGCGTTCCAGATCAAAGCGGTGCCCGTCCGACTCGCCCTCGAGCTCTCTGACCGTAAAGGGACAAAGACGTCGCAAGAGAGCACGCCCACCGAGGAGATTTGCTCCGCCACGTTTGAGTTTGCGCGAGCTCGAGCAGGACAGGACAAACTTGGTAGCGGAGCTTTCCATCAGCGCGTGGACCTCGTCGAGGAGCTCGGGGATACGCTGGACCTCGTCCAGTACGATCCAGTCAATACCTAATCGCACCTTTTGCTCCGCCTCCCTCCGGAACAGAGCGGGGTCCCGGAGGTAACGATAGTAGGTCTCGTTGTGGAGAAGGTTGAGTGTCCACGAGGTCCCCAGGTCGAGGGAACGCAACCACGTGCTCTTGCCGGTCTGCCTTGGCCCGAATAGGAAAAATGAGCGGTCGGGCATTCTAAGCTCTCTTTGCACCATAATGCCTAAGTGGATGACATTTTGGCATCGATGTTAAAAACAAGATCACTCCATCGTTTTCGATCCGACGGAATTGGCCACAGGGTGGAATGATGACCCCCGATACACCCTTTGTCGGCAACGGTCCGCCGGGCGCCCCGGCAAGAGCACCGACTTGCGCCTCCTTCAGGATACCCTCTTGGCGCGCGGCGTCCCTCTTAACCGGATAATCTCGATCAACATGGGGCCCCTGGAGTTTGAGCATCTTATCGACTATCGGGTGCTGTACGACTTTGTTAAGAAACGGACGACCAAGAAGGAACGCTCGGGCCATCGGATCTATCCTCGCCGACGGCATTGCCGACGTGGTCATCAGAGGGTCGAGCGCTCGCCTGCTGCCTTCCGACCTGGCGACACAGCTGACCGGTCGCTACGTCGAAGCTTCAATCTACCCCCTGACCTTTTCTGAGTTCCTCAGATTCCTGGGTGACCGAGCGGATCCGCCGAACGCGCCGCAGGCCTGGAAGTTGTTCCTCCGCTACGGCGGTTCTCCCGGCATTCGCTACCTCAGAATTACCTGCAGTACCTCCAAAGCGCGCTCTTGGTATACCGGTGCAGCCGGTTCGACTTAAAAGGCAAACGTCACCTCGAGCGCGTGAACGACCACCATCCAAAGCTGGTTCTCTCGTTGGACAAGGTGCGGCCGGCTGAACGCGGCGGCATACAATGGCGGAACCTCGTAGACTTCCCGCTCGATCGATCGGGCGGCCGATCAGATCAAGCGGGGCAAAACAAATGGGTCATCTCCTTCCACGGGTACTGCCGCAATTGCCATCGACTCTACTTCTACCGAGACCATCGTTGTATACTAATAAGAGATGCCGACGGTGCTGAAGGTAGACGGGTTCAGGCTGTTCTTCTACTCGAGTGATCGAAGTGAGCCGGTCCACGTGCATGTCGAGAAAGGCAGGGCCGTCGCCAAAGTTTGGGTAGAGCCGGTGCGTCTTGAGCGAAGCCGGGGCTTTTCCAGTCATGAAGTCAACACCATGTTGCAGCATGTCGAAGCAAACAGGAACCGCATTGTGGAGCAGTGGAATGAGTTCTTCAACGAATGAAATCCAAGTGGCGGACGCCGTGGAGGTGCACGCGACCGATGACAGTCTTGTCGTAGAATTGGAAGACGGTAGGACGATATCCTTGCCTCTGGGCTGGTATCCCCGGCTTCTTCACGGCAGGCCCGAGGAGCGGAGTAACTACCGGCTTATGGGTGGTGGAAGTGGGATCCACTGGCCCGACTTGGACGAAGACCTCAGTGTCGAGGACCTATTGGCGGGACGACGGTCCCAGGAGAGCCAGCCTTCTCTTCAGAAGTGGATAGAAGGTCGAAAAGAAAAAGAGTAGAGTCGGTTTTGCCGGCAAATCTGTAAGCAGTCGGCAAGCTCGTGCGCGACGTCCACTATCTCGAACCCCGGTGCATCGAGCTTCGCCGGCGGAACTGCGACAGAAGCAGTTTGCGACCGAACCGGACCGCGTGTCGATTGAAGCGGCGGAGACCATGTTGCAACGAGACAGCCGGCGCATTTCAGACATCGCGGCGGCCTGCGGCTTGGGATCGCCGCAGTACTTCGACCGCGTCTTCCGCGCCAAGCAGACTGGCGGTCTCTCGCCGAGGGAGCACCGGCGGGCGGCGGGACGCTGGCCGGCCATATCATAACCCACCAGGATCGAGTGCGGAGCATGAGCAACCGTCGTCTTACCAGGTTCCATCCGTTTTGGTTTTGGAACGTATCCATCACCGAGTCCGAGGTTCGGCGCCAGGTGGCGCAGATGGCCTCACAAGGGATTCACGGTTTCCACGTGCACTGTCGACAGGGGCTCGGAGTGGCCTACCTCTCCGAGCGTTTTTTTGGCTTGGTGGAGGTTGCTCGCCACGAGGCGGCGCGGCACGGCATGGTCATGCATATATACGACGAATACCCATACCCGAGCGGGGCGAGCGGCGG
>CAZFLD010000017.1:0-33143 GCA_964519835.1 uncultured Spirochaetales bacterium | reverse complement strand
CATTTCAACCGGCCCAACCATTTCATCACCTCGGGCGGTCTCGGCGTGATGGGAGACCCGTAGCTCCTTGCCACGCGGCTAATCCACGTCCGGCAGGATCTTCCGGGAGGTGCGACGAGAGTGGTCCTTCCCAAGGGGAGAGTGCTCCATGCCGCGGCGTTTCCGAGGGGCGAGGGTGCGATCGATTGGGAGCGCCCCATTTTGCTCGACGACGCCCTGGGAGTGGAGCTAACCGAAGCGACGTACCATGAGACCGGCCTCACGCGGTACAACCGCAAGCGCTTTCTTGCGGCCGAGCCTAGACCGGTCCTAGAGACCGAGCTCGATGGAAAGAGCTTTGTCCTCCTGGGCGTTGAAACGATCATCCCCCACGGGTTCTTCTACTCCACCGGGGGGCTCGCAAAGCACGACGCCCCGCCGTCGTTTTTTGAGCAGATGCCGTACTGGCCCTTGTTCGGCGCGCTGAGCAGGCGTGTCGATGCGGCGGTGGACTTTTTGGACGGCTTTGCTCCCGATGTGGATGTGTGGCTGTACGAGCCGTCCGCGGGACTGCCGACCGATAAGCAACGTGGTGCCTTTCAAGAGGTGCAGCATCTGCTTATGGAGCTGCATCGCGACTTTCTAATCGTGGACGAACATATCCTGGAACGCCGCACCGACGGAGTCGCGGAGGCGGATTCGCCGAAGCTCCTTGTCGTGCCGCCCATGCGAGCGAGGCCGCCCCGGTTGCAGACGCTCATCGATGCTTGGCGCCGTGCCGGTGGGGCCGTCCTGGAAATTGACGAGCCCGTTGATCGGGCCACGGTGGAGGCGCAGTTGACTGAGTTGGTAGAGCCGTCTTTTCCCCTCGACTTTAGCGAGCGGGGTGCTTTCGGCGGGGCCGCGCGGCGCGTGTGGATAACACGCCGCGGCGACGGCAAGATGCGCCGATGGATGCTTCTCAACACCGGGACGCAGACGGCCCAGCTCGAGGGGTTTGGAGCGCCTTCCCTGTTCGAGATTGTGCCGGGTGACGGGGATTCCGAGGGGCCTCAGCCTTCGTTCGGCCGCCGACGCCTGGATCCTCGGCGAACAATAAGGCCATTTGAGTCCGTACTCGTCTGCGACCATCCGGTGGGTCGGGAACTCGAAGAGCCCTCCCACGAGCTGCGGTTGACCGTTCCTGCACAGGTGGGCGTGGAGACTCTTGAACCTAACCTCTACCGCATGGGCTGGTATCGCCTTGCGCTGAGGCAGAGCGGCTCCGACACGTGGCGGGAAGTCGGCAGCGTCGAGCCCAAGCCGATTGTAAACCAATTGGCCGACTCCCACGCCCAGTACGAGCCTGATTACCAGTTCCGATTTGGAGTCCGACCGACGCTCGACGTTCCACGAATGCAGGTTCGATACGCGCACGAGTTCCACCACGATCCGCAGGCCGGACCGGTCACGGTGCTTGTCGAGCCCGACGGCGTGGGCGGAGATTTTGAGTTGCGGGTGAACGGCGGCCCGCCACACGGGTCGTCCGACCTCTACCCGGTAGACGGGCACATGCGGGGCTGCAGGGGAGCGGAGATCACGTCCGATCTTTCCGCCGGAGCGAACACCATCGAGCTTTTTGTAGACGTCGAACGGCACGACGACGGACTATTGGCGCCCCTCTACCTTGCCGGCAGGTTTTTCGTGGACCATGGAAGGTCCCACCTCGAAGCACCACTAACAACAGGCGGCTTCGAGGAGTACGAGAGAAACGGCTTGGCCTACTACGCCGGTCGAGTGGCCTACGAGTTCGAGGCGGACCTTCCGGAGCTTGCCCGGGCCACGGCCGCGGCCACGCCGGGTGCAACGGACGCCTCGCGGACAGTTGCCGTTGTACCCCGTTTCCCCGTCGAGTTTCACGAGGCCTGTACCATTTCGTTCAACGGTGGCCGTGATGTCTCCATGCCGTGGGCCCCCCACGTTGCGTATGTCCCGCCGGCCGACTTGCGGAGCCGGAAAAACCGAGTACGTCTTAGCGTCTATAGCTCGCTTGCCCGATGCTACGAAGGTACCGGCATCTCGCATCAATAACCCTATCTCGTATCAATAACCCTCGGCCCCTGCCAGGATGCGCTTGCTCGCGCGGTTGATCTCGCGCCAGGCCTCGAAGAGTCCTTGGGGTTTCTCCCAATGCCGGCGGGTGCGGCGATGGAATCGTCCCAGATTGTAGCAGGGCACGGCCGCGAAGGCGTGGTGCTCGGTATGCCACTCCATGTGCCAGTACAAAAAGGAGGTAATGGGGTCTACTCGGACCGTCCGGCAACTCTTGCGGAAGTCGTTGGACTCGGGCTCACGACCGACATGCATGGTGTCGTGAACGAGGCGGTGGTACCAACGGGCACCGTACCAATGGGGCAGAGTTACGATGACAATCAAGAACCAGTGACCGAGAAGCGCCGCGGCGATGCCGAAGGCCACGTGAAAGAGAAACTGGTAGAGGTCGGTGAAGTAGGCGTCCCTCCGCTCGCCCTCGGTCGCCTGGGCGTAGACGTATCGCTCCCAGGGGGACTTGCGGGGATTGCGCTCGAAGGGGACCACCAGAGTCAGTAGCCGATCGTATACCGCCACCACAAATCCGCTGACGTCTACAACCAAGAGGGCACTGAGGAGCAGCTCCTGGGGCGTTTGAACGCGGGGCACAACCCGTTCAGCTTCGCTCGCTTTGTGAAGTGTGTAGCGATGATGATAGCGGTGACTCATCCAGTAGCGCACGTGATTACTGGTCCAGTGAACGATCCCAAAGACGCGCGCAAAAACGCGGTTGAGCAGTTTGGTTTTGAACACCGTGTTGTGGGACAGTCCGTGCACCTGCGGACGAAAGGCAAAGAGGCCGCCATGGACGTACAGGGCGACCGCCAGCAAAAGCCACTGTTGCGAGAGAAAAAGGGCGTAGGACACTGCACCGGAGGCGGCGAGGATCAGCAAGGTACCCAGGCAGTGAAGAAGCCCCAAAGCATCGCTCTTTTGGGTGAGCTCCTTGAGGATACTGCGGTCAATTTGTGGACGAATCCACGTTATGTCGGTGTGCCGGTAAGGATACGAGCTCATACGAACCTCCTACGTAACTTGTTTACGTATCGATCTTACCGGTAAACAATCGCGCTTGATCACGCCGCACACGTTCGCGTTCCGGTCGCGCAACGTATAAAAAAAAGACATTGGTGAGTGATGATGTTATAATCCGGCCAATGTTGGAGCGGGAAGCGCCGGAGCTTGAAGAGGTGCCCGTAGAGGTCCTCCTCAAGGCACGCTCGCCGGGCTACGCCAACGCGATTCCGGTCTACGAGCAGTTCTACATCATCGTGGTCCTCGACGGGTGCCTCCATTTCGAAACCCGGGGCACTCACACCGAGGTAGCCCCGGGACGCATGCTTGTGTTAAGGGTCGGAAGCGCGTTCCGTCTCTGGACGGACGCCCGCGGGTACTCCGGCATCTCCGCAGAGGTGCGCAGCCCCCGACACCACGCCTTTTTCGGCGACTCTCTTGCCGCGGCCCCTTCCTCCTTTGTTGCAACCATCGCGGACCGTATCCACCGGGAGCTGTCACTGCCCCGGGGTACGACCCGGCCCCTCTGCACTCATCTCGGCCGCGCCCTTGTCCTTTTGGCCGTCCGGGAGTCCGAGCCCTCACCGTCGAGTGAGCCGGAGGAGGCTCGTGCGCGCTATTGGGCTCGTCGTGCTCACGAGGTGTTGGTGAACTCCACACATACCGGCATGACCATCCGCGAAGCTTGGGCCGGGTTTGGACCGAGCTATCGTCAGCTCTCTCGCTACGTGGCGGCGGAGTATGGTGTCGGGCCCAAGACTCTACAGGTACAAGCCCGCATGCGGGAAGCGGCGCGGCTGCTCACGGAGACGCGGTGGACGGTTACGACAATCGCCTTCGAGTTGGGCTACAGCTCCGGTCAGCACTTTTCAAGCGCGTTCCGCAAGTATTATGGGGTAAGCCCCCAAAACTACCGCGCCACAGCCGAGCACCTCGGCGGGTCTAGTACTTGAACTCTCGCGCGATCTCGAGGGCGCGGAGGTAGTTGTCCGTGTCGGCCCCGTACTGCACCGAGTTGGTCGAACCAAAGATAAAGCCGCCGCCGGGGGCGAGGACGTTGATTCCCTCACGAACCTCATTCGTCACATCCTCACGACTGCCCTCGATGAGTGTCTCGCAACTGACGCCGGCCCAGATGGTCAGGCGGTCTCCGTATTCCTGCTTTAGCTTGGCCCAGTCCATACCCGCCGACTTCTGTACGGATTGATAGCCGAGCCAACCGGCTTCGAGGAAATCATCGAGGATCTCCCAGGTCCGGCCGCAGCAATGGAAAAAGGGAATCATCCCGGCGGCCTTGATCTGCTCCACGACCTGCTTTTGGTGCGGGAAAAACACGTCGCGCAGCGAACCCGGCGTAAAGATGGGGCCCGTGTTCATGCAGTAATCCTTGCCCTCCATGGCCATCAGCACGCCGCGGCTCGAAAGCTCGTCGATAAGCCTTTTACTTTGCTCCAGGGCGGCCGGCGCCATCTGTTTGATTTCCTCGGGGTGTGTCATGGGCAGAACAAGCTGGTGGGTCTCGTCTCCTCCGAAGGGCCCCATCAACTGCCCAAAGACCAGGCCGCCGCGAAACACAATCGCCCGTTTATTCCCAAAACGGTGTGTGATGTGGTCGACGAGCTCGAACCGACTCGGGTCAAAGGGGCGGCGATACTGCTTGACTACTTCTTCCCGTTCGAGATCGGAGAGCGTCTCCCGGGCCGGCGGCGGTGTAACACAGGAGATGGAGTCGTTGCTTGCCGCGTACTTGTACACACGGCCAAGGTCGTCCTCCCAGACGCCGTCGCCGGTTTTCCGCGGCGGGTGGGGATCTGCGTAGCCGTTCGGCGGTACGAGAAACACGGGAATAACGTCGTAGTCGAGTTTCTCGATAAGACGCACATAGTCTTCCTTCATCCCCTCGACAAGCTCGTCGCGTCGGCCCTCCCAAAGGGCGATTGTCTCGTCCTTCCGATTTCGCCAGTAGCTGTGCTTTTTGCCCAGAATCCTTTCGACGTGGTCGTGGTCGATGCCCCACTCGCCGACGGGTAGACGGTCCGGCTCGTGATGGGCCACGGTCGTGAGAACGCGCTCTTTTGGGGTCATTAAAGTCATTATGAAGCAGCTGTGGCGCACGGTCGATGCACTCACCGACACGGAGTGTGCCCCGGGCGGTACCGCGGTCGCCCCGGCGGTACACCGGACCCGGGTCCCCAGGCCCACTACTATCGGCGCAATCTCAGCCGTCCGACCGCCGCGGATCGTTGAGGGGGACGACTTGGCCGGTGGCGGCCGATTCCTGGAGCGCGAGGGCGGCCGCCAGGGAGTGACGCGCGGAGGCCATGTCGTGGGGGCTTTCCGTACCGTTGACAAGGCATTCCACAAAATGGGAAAGGCCGCCACCCGCGGGTTTTGTGTCCACACCGGGGAGTACCACGGCCTCGGGGGACGCCGGTCCCGCCTCCCGTCGGTGGAGAAACAGGGTGTTTTTGTGCTCGCCGGTTAAGAGCACGCTGCCCTTGGTGCCCACAACACGGGTGAAGTGCGAGCGTAGGATTGCAACCGAGTCAAAGATCGAGGCAATTGATCCGGACCGGGTACGGAGCAAACCTTCCACCACCTCCTCGTGCCGGCCACCGGCGGGCGCCTCGACGCTCGAACCCGTCAATCCGTATGCTGATTCAAAGGGGCCGAGGGCCCAGTACAAAAAGTCCAAATCGTGGCAGGCGTGGTGCACCGTCCAGCCTCCCGAAAGCTCCGGCGCCGCAACCGCGGGATGTGTCGTTCCGCCGGCGGCAAGGCCAAAACCCCGGACCTTCTGATGGGAAACGGACAGGATGCGACCGAGCTCCCCCTCGTCGATCATCGCCTTTATGCGCCTGTATGGCTCGATAAATCGCATGACGTAGTTCACCACCGAAATCACGCCGGCCCGTGCTACGGCGTCGATCATGGTGTCCGCGGATTCCAAGTCCAGGGCAACGGGTTTTTCACAGAACACGTGGCACCCCGCCTCCGCCGCCGCCACGACCAGATCCCGATGCGCCGCGTTGGTTGTTGCCACCACAACAAAGTCAGGCCGCAGTTCCAGGGCCGCATCCGGCGACTCGAAGGCCGCTAGACCACACTCGCTTTTTGCGATCTGCCGCGCGGCATCCGATGGGTCTACCGCCGCCACGATGCGGGCGGTGTCCTCCGGCCGCCCGTTGAGGAACCCGACAAACTGACGGCCCGCATTCCCCAGTCCAAACACAACGCCTCTGAGCATCCGTACCTCCGCCGGTACAGTCTCATGAAACGATGGCGGTAACAATGGGGGAACCGCTTGCAGGTGATGCGCGAATGGCCATATTGTGGGCGTTCTGTGGTCCCAAACCTACGAGGAGTAATCCGATGACAAGCGCTACACCGATGGTCAATCTGTCGACGTTTCTCGAAACTGGTCGTCCGGCAACCGAGGCCTTTGCTCGGGCCTTTGTCGCCGCCCGCGACTCGGGTGCCGCCGGTGTCTTTGTACCACGCGGCACTTTTGTCACCGGTACGGTGGTGATTCCCTCCACCATGACGCTGTATCTGGCGGCGGGGGCGGAGCTTGTTGCATCGGAGAATCCCGACGATTTCCCCCAAGGCGCCCTCATTTATGCCGCCGACGCCGACCGTATCTGCGTTGCAGGGCAGGGGACGATTCGTGGAAACCATCAAGCGTTCCTCCGTTACTCCCCCCGGGCCGCTATGTGGGTGACCCCGCCCGTCCCCGAGGATCTTGAAGACTTTGAGGGTGATAAGTGGCTGCCGGAATACTTTACGCCGCGGCCGAAAATGGTGCATTTCGAAGACTGTACCAACGTGTGTGTCGATGGTGTGACACTTAGCAAAAGCGCGTTTTGGACCTTGCACCTCTCCCGCTGCCACGATGTGAAGGTCAGTCGTGTCACGATCTCAAACGGCATCGAAGACGACCACGTGGCGAATGCCGATGGAATCGATGTAGACGCCTGTACCAACGTGCGAATCTCCGACTGCAACATCCGCACCAGCGACGACGCGATAGTGCTGAAAATCGGTGCGGGCCGGCCGGATAGCCGCTGCGAGGCGGTGACGATTGCAAACTGCACCCTTGTCTCGGATGAGTGTGCGATCAAGATCGGCACGGAGTCTCACGGAGTGTTCAAAAACATCGTTGCCACCGGGTGCACCGTCGCTAAGGCGGGGGCCGCGTTTGCGGCCTATCAGCGTGACGGCGGTCTTATCGAAAACGTGCTCTTTTCCGACATGGTTGTAGATCTCGATCCGGGCTCCGGGGGTGTCCCGATTTTTGTGTGGTCGGGACGTCGTACGCAGGACACGCCCGTCGGTCGTGTCCGTGGGTTGGTGTTTCGCGGCATCCACGGCTCGGCTATGGGAGGCGGCATGGTTTGCGGCTTTCCCGATCGGCACCTCGAAAGCGTGACTGTCGAGAACGTCGACCTTGAGATCCACGGGCGGCGCGATAAACGGCTTCACGGCCGGCCCCGCCGGTTTGTCGAACAACCCCACTTGCTTGCCGACAATCCCCCTCACCCCTACCCGACGTGGTGCCACAAGCTCGCCCCAATTCCGTTCTACGCACGCTACATTTCCCACCTACGACTTAGGGATGTCCGGCTCGCTCTTGCGAAAGAGCGTGACGCGGAGGCGGTTGCCCGAGATCTGTCGGTGACCGGCGGGACGTTCAGAATCCAAGACTGCGACCGTGTGGAGCGAAGCTAGGCGAGAGGGAACGAGGCTACACGCGGGGCCGGGTGCGGTATCGGCCGGGGCTTGTTCCATAGCGGTTTCGAAACGCCCGATAGAAGTACGAGGTAGTTTCGAATCCGGTTTCCAGCGCGATTCTTTCAACGGTCCTGTCGGTGTGGAGCAACAGCTCCCTCGCGATCCTCAGGCGCTCGTCTCGGATAAAACTCTGTGGGCTCTTTCCCAGAAGTCGAGAGAACAGACGTCTTAGGTAGACTTCGCTCATGCCCGCTTCCTTCGCTAACTCAGAGACCCGGAGGCTTGGATCTGCATAGCGGCTGTGAATGGTGCTGAAGGCGGGTAGCAGTTTTCTAAAGGCCTGCAGGTCGATCTTACCGGCCGCCGCGTCGACGACGCCCGCCTTGCTCTGAATGGATGGGTAGAGGAGGTACGCAAGGCCACCGGCGATCAGACTTCTCCATCCTGGAGTGCGCCTCGCGTATGCCGAGCAAAGCTCCAACGCCACGGTCATAAACGCCGCGGGGCGACACTCCATGGGGCCGGAGAGGCCGACAAGGAAGTTCACATCCATCGCGCCAAGGTAGCGAAACTGAAAGTGGAAGACCAACACCTCGAGAGGCTCCCCCGCTGCAGGGCGGACACTGTGCGGCACCATGTCCGGAACCACTACTCCGTCGCCCGGATCGGCGGCAAAAGGCTCCTCGGCGTCCGCTATGGTAAAACTACAGCGCCCGGCAAGCATGACCCAAAGGTACGAGAAGGGCCGTCGGCGACGCGGTACGTACCACCCCGGCTCGGTGCGCCAACCAAGTGCGGATCCGGCGCTTATCCGCGAGGCGCCGAGGATCTCTTCGAGTGTGTCGGTACCGCCTTGCCGATTCTCGCCCTGCCGACGGCACGGATCCCAGCCGGGATCAACTCCCGTCTTTTTGTAGACGTCGTAATCTTCGAGGCTAAAGGGCTCTGAGTGGTCGAGGGGATCGTAGGCCATTTTGTGCTTGTTCTTGTGAAGACTATCATGGTTCCTCTTCGAAGTAATCTCGATGCAGCATATTTAGTGTGCGCTCGTAGTCTTCCAAATACCACCTATGCTCCGGGTGTGGGGCAGGCTTGTGCGACTTGTCATGGGAGGCGTAGACGGCTACGTAGCAGACGGAATAACCGGGGGCTGCGGTTACGGTGTGGAATCCAAACGGCTGTTTGTGAATGGTGTTGTCGGTAATAATAAACGCGTAATCCTCGGGCATTTTTCCCTCGAACTGGCCGCAGAACCCAAAGCCACGTTTTGGATGGACCTTGTAGAAATACATCTCTTCCTGGAACACTTCGCCCTCGGCTCCCTCTTCGTGCTTGTGGGGCGGGTAGGTAGCCCAGCATCCGTTGGATACGGTGACTTCCGCGATGGCAATCCGTTCGCTGGGTTGCTCGGCGTGAATCATGTAGTTGAACCGTCGTTTGGTGTTGAATCGTCCCCAACTGCCGCTCCAACACTCTTCAGGCAGGACACAAAAGGGCTTTTTGCCGGCGTTGGATTTGGCAGAGCCCACAGCCACCTCCGTGTCCGTGGTGGCCGACAGTACAACGCGTGAATCCGAGCCGGCGTACACCATCGTCGGTTTTCCGTGAAAGACGGAGGCTCGTCCACCACAGTGCTCAAACTTCACGCCGTCAACTTCGATGTCGACGGTGCCGGACAGTATGTCCATGGCGTATTCCCGGTCCCCTGTCTCAAAACTGTGGGACTCTCCGCGTCGGAGCACGAGCAGTCCAAAGTCGATAAGTGTGCAGGGATTGTGATCCAGCCCGTTCCACCCCGGAGTTGATCCCACGTCTTCGAAGTATTCCTTTCCGTAAGTGATGTGCATAACCATCTCCTGTCCGTAATCCGTTTCTTGCCCGTTGGATCAGCGGCCCAGCCAGCCGCCGTCTACCACCAGTGTTGTGCCCGACACGTACGCGGCCGCCGGCGACGCCAAAAACACCGCCGCTCCCGCGATATCCTCGGGTTCTCCCCACCGGCCCATGGGAATGCGACCAAGAATAGCCGCACTTCGCCCGGGGTCTTCGCGAAGCGCCCGTGTGGCTGCGGTGGCGATATAGCCCGGCGCGATTGCGTTTACACAAACACCGCTCGCCGCCAGCTCGTTGCTCAGGGCCATCGTTAGTTGTTTGATCGCGCCCTTCGACGCCGCGTAGCCCGGGACGGTGATGCCTCCTTGGAACGACAACAATGAAGCGACAAAGACGATACGTCCCCAGCCACGGTCTGCCATGCCCTTCGCCAATTCCCGCGCCAGCAAGAACGGAGCGTCGAGGTTCACGCTGAGCACCGCGTCCCAGTCCTCGTCGGGATGACTGAGAACCGGGGCCCGGCGAATGATACCTGCATTGTTAATCAGAATGTCCACCGATTGACCGGCGGCGCGCAGCCTATCGATTAGTCGGTAGATCTCGTCACGCGTGCCGAGATCTGCGTCGTACGCTTGGAACCGTCTGCCGTACGCCTCGATGCTCTTTCTCAGCTCTTCGGCATCCTGAGATAAACGCGAGCTTACGCCGATCACGTCGGCCCCCGCGGCCGCCAGGGACAGCGCAATCGCACGACCAATACCGGTGCGACATCCGGTTACCAGTGCGGTCCTTCCGGCTACAGTAAAATCCGTCATACCTCTACTTCCTCTCCTAGACCAGGCCAAGCTCGTGAGCAAGGGCGAAGAGCTTGAGCGCGACGCCGGACGTATAGGCGTCCTCACCGACTGCGGCGAGCTTCAAGATGTCCCAACCGCCTACGCCCGCGGGATGCTGGCTGCCCATCAGGCACCCCTTGGTGGCGTTGATGTCCCAGCCCTCGCTCATAATCACGTACGTCGACAACTCCCGTAGGCCTCGCTCCACTTCGGCAAGGACATAGCGTTGGAGCACACCGCTTTGGATGCCGCGGGCCAGGGCAACCAGGTTCATCGCGCTACCGCTTGTCTCGAGGGAGCTGTCGGGTTCCTCCGGTACGATCCGCCAGAGGCCGCGGGACTGTTGTAGACGAAGCAACGCCGAAACCAGACGTCGAAAATCCTCGACAAGCTCTCCGTAGTCGGGATGATCCGACGGCAGGACGTCTAGGACCTCGGCGTAGGACATCATGATCCAGCCGTTGCCTCGAGACCAGAAGTTGGCCGTTCTCCGGCCGGATCGGGGATCCCACTCGTGGAAGTAGAGCCCCGTGGAACCGTCACGAAGCAGCTTTGTGTGGGCCCGGCACTGCGTGACCGCCTCCTCGAGATAGTCGTTGTTTTGCGTAAGCTCGTAGCCTCGGGCCAACACCGCGGCGCTGTAGTACAACGTGTCCACCCAAACTTCCGGGGTCCAAGCCCGATGAAGGATGGCTCCCTCCGGGCCGCGAACCGCGTTGGCGAGAATGTGATCGCAGACTCTGGTGGCCGGGTCGGTGTACCGGTCGCCGCCGGTTGCCCGTGCGTAGGCCGCCGCGGCAAGCGGCAGTCCCCAGTTGCCACAGTAACTTGTCAGAAACTGCCCGCGGAACTCCTGCCCGGTACGCCGCCAGCTCACCGGGTTCCCCGTATCGTCGGTGGCTGCGGGCTCACGGTGGTGCTCAAACCATTGCTCCACCCAACTGCGTGCCGCTTGATTGGTACCACTCCAATGGGCCAGCCCCTCCACTACAAGGATGTCCTCCCATCCGCTGTTTACCTTCTCCGGCGGCCACGAGAGCAGGCGTTCAAGGACTGCCGTAAATCGATCCGCCACACTGTACTCGTAGGTCTTGTAATCAGCCATACGGCAGGGTAGGCGGGAATGCGGTCACGGAGGATGGTTGCTTGTTGCCTTTGAATGGTTACGTGTTGAAATCCCGCAGATGCCCAGGACTCGAGCCCCATGCACGCTTAAAGGCCTTGGAAAAAGAATAGGGGTCCCCGTAGCCGACGGCGGCGGAAACAACCTTGACCGACATGCCGCGGTCGAGCAGGCGCCGGGCCTCCTGCATCCTAATAAGACGGAGGTACTCCATCGGGCTCTCGCCTGCAAAGTCGAAAAAGAGGCGGTGCATTGTGGAGCGCTCTATTCCGTAGCGCGACGCCAAGGCTCGAATCGTGATTCGGCGGTCCATATGGCGAGTCATGTAATCAACGATCTGGCGAAAAAGGGCTTCCCGTCGGTTTGCGTGCGAGTCGTGAGGCATCATAAGCGAACCGGTACCAAGCAGCTCGGCAAGTGCCGCATACAAAAAACCGGCGTGGAGAAGCGACTGGTCACCGGCCTCCGGCGTTCCTTCGATGATGCGCTCGAAGTATGAACCAAGGTAGGCCGGAGTCTCGCGGAGGATTCGGGGCCATCGCAGCCGATCAAAGCCCGGGCTGCCGAGTGCCGAGAAGTGGCAGAGAAACACCGAAAAGCGTTCCTCGGCATTGTGCTCCGCCCACAACAGATCCCCCGGCTTGAACAGGAAGAGGTTCCCGCTCCACAGCTTGTTATGTACCCCGTTTACGGCAATACGGGCCGAGCCTTCCGTCACGTACCATAGATCGTAGTCCGCAAAGGGCATGGCGTTCACGCGCCACGTGGGGTCACACCGTACCGCCCGGACATGATCTACCCGGAAAGTCGTATCCCTGAGAACGCCGATCGCGGTCTTGTGCATGTCCCGATTGTAACACGGAAGCGCGGCCGCCGGGAGTCGGCACGCGGCTCTAATCTTGGCCGTTCCGATAATCTGTGGGCGAACAGCCCAACTCCTTGCGAATCATTTTGTTGAACTGGTGGAGGTCTTCAGTTCCGACCTCCCGCGCGATCGACTTGATCGACAAGGACGATCGTTTCAAAAGGTGAGCCGCCTTGGCACATCGTCGTCGCCGCAGAAAGCCCACGACGGTAGAGCCGTAAGAGCGCCTGAACAAGTTCGTAAGATGGTTGCGGGATACGCCGACGCGGTCGGCAAGCCGGCCCACCTCGATCTTCCTCGCCAGATTGTTCTCTATGATGCTGGTCGCGATCTGCACCGTAGGATGCAGTTGTTCGGAGACCCCGTGTTCGGACACGCTTGCTGCCGACGGCAACCGCCAAAGAATATCCCATAGTCGAATCTCGGCTCGGAGCCGGTTTATCGGGACCATTCCGAGGAGTTCTTCGAGCTCGACTACCATCTGATCGAAGGGACGGGGAAACCGACTCAATACCGGCACCGGCGTCAGCGTTTCCTTGTGGTGTGGTGAGTCTTCGAAGCAGAAGTGGGCGTAATAGTGCGGCGCGTGATCCGGAAAGAACCATGTCAATGTGGTGGCCGGCGGCGTGACACTTACCGATCCTTCGGAAAACGGAAACCTGGTGCCGTTAACCTCGAGCTCTCCTTGGTAAAGATAGACGTGTATGCCCCAATGCTCCTGCATCACGAACGTTTCTTTTTTTCTGTAACCATGGACGCTCAGGCCTGCCTGCGCGATTCTGGGCGTAAGTCCCAACGGCAACTCCAGCACCATCCTGTGAATTTAGACCACTAATTAGTGAACCTCAACAATTGACCGCTGCAGTGTGCGCGGGAAAGATGAAGCTTGAACCAAGCATGGGGAGGTCATATGCCGCTTTACGAGTATAGAGAGAACGCCACAAACTTCGTACCGTCGTCTGAAGAAGTGGGAAAGAGCTTATCGCGCGGGAAAGACGCGGTGCTGTCCCGGCTTCTAGATGAGGCAGTTTCCCGGTCGGCGACGGGCGCCACCGCAATCCTCGCAATAGACGGCTGGTACGGCGTGGACTTCGACGACCTTATCTCCCGCGAAAAACTGAGTGCGCTGAAGGAACGAATCGAGCAGAACAAGTCCAACGGTTCGGCAGATGTCTACGCACTGGTTGGTCCCGGCGCCGCGTCGGATGGGATCGCGGATGAAGCGGATGTAATCGCCTACGCGGACTTCACGATGCAGCCGATGCTTTGGCAGATGTGGGGTGGCGAACTGGTACCATTTGGCAGGTTCTCGCCGCAGCCGGATTACTATTGGAAGAAATACTACTACTGTGATTTCTACCTGCTCTACCGTCAGAAAAAGGCTGTTTTCGAGAGCATGCACTTCTACATCGACGCGGTGGGCAATGATGACATTAAAATGCTGCCTTCCGCGGAGTACAATCGCCTCATAGATGATCTTGTCAAACAGCCGATCAAACAAGTGAAGATACTCCAACCCGGCCCATGGGGTGCGTACCGCTACCGCGACCTCTGGCAAGTCGAAGGCCTCGACTGCAATGCCTGGAACGAGTTGGCCGGCATCGAGTTGAGCATCCTGGTTAACGTCGGCGGCGATTCCGAGATCAATATGCCGGCGCAGAACATCATGTAGCGGCCGGTTCAGATGGTTGGTGAATACATCCACAAGGAGTTCCCCGACCTCATGCCTCTGCAGGTGTGGCTGGATGACGGGTACTTTCCGGATCCCGTCTCGTGGGAGCGCTCGAGCATGCCGATCCACAACCACCCGGATACGGCGTATGTGCGCCGAAACTTCAATGAGCCGCTGGGACGCTACGAGACCTATTACATCGTTGAATCGTACGCGGGCTCCTCCACCTGGATGGGCTACAAAGAGGAGGCCGACCTCGAGGAGTGGGAACGTCTGTGCCGCGACTCGGAGAACAAGAAGGAGATTCCCAACTGGGAGGATTTTATCAAGCGGTGGGACACCAACGTCGGAGACCTGTTCCTCATCCCCCCGGGAACCGCACACGGACACGGTGGCAATCAGATGATTCTAGAGATGGACACGGGTCCGAGCATTGCCGGTACCGAATACTCCTTTTTTACCTTTGATTTCGCGCGCAACACATGGGACGACTCGGCAAAGTCAATGACCGCCTCGCCGATGAAGATGCATCTGGACCACTCGTTTCGCAACCAAAAGTGGATTCGAGAGACGCGGGCCAAGGAGTACCATCGGGCACGGCCCATCGCCGTGGACGGCGACGGTAAGTTCCGAAAGGATCGCTACACCACTATCCCGGAGATGCCGTTTTATATCGAGCGGCTGTTCCTGGAGGAAGAAGATAAAAACGACATCGAGGGGAAGTACATGCAGATCGTGACCCTGACCGAGGGCGAGCGTGTTACCATTCAGTCCGTGGATGACCCCTCGTATTCCAGCACGATCGAGCGCCTTCAGTCGTGTATCTTGCCGGCCGGTATGGGGCGCCACCGATACATTAACGAGTCAGGACGACACGCGTTATGCGTCATCATTAGGTTGAAGAAGGGATAAACAATCGACGGCGCGGGTCGGGGACGGCGCGGGTCGGGGACGGCGCGCCCCTGAACTCTATCGCGCGTAGTCGAGGACGACCAGGCCGCGAATCCTTGAAAAATGCTCAGCGTCACTTGTCACGAGCGGCTCCGAGTGCTCGAGCGCCGGCGCGCCGATAAGCGCAGCCATCACCGGGACCGGGGTGCCCGCGGCGAGTAGCGATGCCACGGTCCGCGCGTAGATGAGGGGGAAGCCTGGTCCGGGGAAAACCGGCTCGACGAACTCAGTCAACGACTGGATGGCGCGTCGTTCCCGCTCCGGGTGGGACGAGCGCTCGGCACCGAGTTCGAGCTCACACTTCGCGAAGAGCGGCATCCGGAGTCTGACGTTCTGATTTGCTTGGAGGAACGACGCGGCGGGGCCGTTGATCTTGCGCCGCTGTTCGCGAAGCAGCGCAACGATAAAACTCGTATCAAGCATCATACGGGGCTCTTGGCTCCGCCACCAGCTCAGTTGACCGAGACCTCACCACATCGTCCGTTGCATCAAGCGCCGACTCGGAGAGCATAACCCTATCGATGTGCTCCAGCAGATTGGCGGAAGTGCACCGCTCTGCCGCGAGCGTTCGTTTGATGACCTGGCTAAATGACTCGCCAGGCCGCTTTCGGGCAGCCAACGAATCATACGCTTCCATGTCGATCGTGATGGTCTTTACCGCCATGCACTTAGAGTACACGGCAAACCCGACCGAGTCGAGATTGGGGCGGTTGGTCGATCGCGTTCTTGGCCCGGCCGGCGCCACTCACAACTGGATCGTCTCGCTCAGCAGCGACCAGAAGCGGTCTGCGAAATCGGGCGCGGGTTCGGCGCCCAGCGGGACGGCGACGAGCCCACTGCTCGGAACGACCCACAGGTAGCGCTGGAACCTGCCGTGTGCCATGACCGTGTCCGAGGGAGCATTTGGAAGGCGAGGGCCGGGGCGCCGCACTCCGTGCGTGTCGATCCAGAACGATTGGCCGTTCAGCCACCAGAAGTGCCCGTACGACGGGTTCTGCGTACGCGTCACCCATTCCGTGGTCGAGAGGTCCAGCGGCTCGCAGAGCCACTCGCGCGTCATCGCGTGAACCGAGCGACCCGTGGCGGCTTCGAGCGCCTCCCGGGCTTTTGTGTAGCCGCGAGTGTTGTAGTCCCACTCGGCGAGCGGCTCGGATCGCAGGCGCAGGTCGCGGTCGAGCCCGCTCGACATGGCCGTCAGGTGCTCGACCGTAATCCGGTGGATTGTGTGATCCGGCGCGTCGCACCACGACCCACCCAGGTACGATGAGACCGACGCCGCCGGATCGAACTCACCTCGTGTCGTCGCAACTCCGATCAGGAGGGCAACAATGCTTTTCTGAATGGACGCCACATCCTCGCGCGGTTGACCCGACCCGTCGGTGCCGTGAAACATCGTCGCTACCTCGTCGTCCGGCTCGATGTGGTGGTAGCTCTCAACCAGCGTGTCTCCGTCACGCATAACTATGACGGCGCTGCTATGCTGGGATTGTGCGTAGCGGCGGAGCCGCGCGGCGCTTCGTGAATCCATAACGTTTCCTCAAACCCTACCTGCAACTCGGCGGTTCCACAACGACCGACCGTCTTGACCTGCGTCCCCGGTCGACCGACACTAAGGCGCATATGAAATCCCTTCGAGCCACTCTTACCAAGCTCCTCGGCATACCACCCCTTGGCGCACCGACCGACGGCGAATTCCGAGGGGCGCTCCGGCTCGGCGGCGTTGTTGTGGAGAAGTGGGTGTTCAGCGCCGAAGAGGGATCTCGCATTCCGGCGAATCCGTATCGGCCGGCCTTCAATGTGCGATCGGCGGATTCACGGGCCCCGGCCGTTGTTATGACCCATGGTCACGGCGACAGCAAGGGCGTTGCTCATCAGAGCTTTGTTGCACAGACATTCGCCGGCGCGGGTATCGCCTGCCTTGTGGCGGACCCCTTGGGCGAAGAGGAGCGAAGCGCCGACGGCGAAGTTGGGACACGTGAGCACGACGATCCCACCGTCGCCTACCGTTCGGAGCTTGTGGGCAGGTCCGTAATGGGGAAGCTTGTCTTCGACACAATGCGCGGCATAGACTTCCTCGAAGGCTTGCCGTTTATCGATTCAGAGCGAATTGCCGTTGCAGGGAACTCGCTCGGGGGCGCGGTGGCTACGTGGCTCTTTGCCCTTGAACCGCGTCTTTGCGCGACGATCGTCAGCGGGTGGGCAATCTCCGATATCCTGGCCACCCGTGTGGGCAAGTTCTGCACACGGGTTCCTAATCGGAAGCTTCGTGCTGTCTGCGACTGGTCCGAGTTTCTCTCCCTCGCCTCCAAAAAAACGAGCTTCTTGTGATAAACGGCGATGCCGATGTGGTCATCGGCCCTATCAAGGCGCAAAAGGGGCGCTTGGGTTCCTGGCCGACCGAATCGGAATACCGCTCCTAACGGAAGCCGATATCGCGGGATTGCGCGAGCTCCACTTCGGGTCCTGGTGTGACAAGCACGGCTGCAAGATCGAAGACCTATACGGAACGGAGCTCCATTACCGGGGTGCGATGCTGCCCGATCTTGGGCAGGTCGCCATTTCGCGCGAGGATCTGGCGGTACTCCGCCGCGAGGAGATGGGCGCCCCGCAGTACACCGTCGACGGCTGGCTATACAACGGTGAACTCTCCGTCGGCGACGAGGTCGGCAACCCGCAATCCCTCAGCCACTCGGCCGGCGGGCTCGGAAGAACTCGCGAATCTCGGTGACGTAGTTCACGATTTCCATGCGGTCGTGGATTTCGAGCTTGGCGTAGATGTTGCTCACGTGATTGCGGACGGTTTGCTCGGCGATGCCGAGCCGTTTGGCGATGGCGAGGATGCGGTGGGCGTCGGCCATAAGCGACAGGATTTCCTGCTCGCGAGGCGAGAGCGAATGAAGACGGGCGGAAAACTCGCTTCGCTCCTTGGTGCGGGTAGAGTCCATCTGCAGTAGCTTCTTGGACACCTCCGCGTCGATCTGGACGATCCCTCGGCCGAGGGCCCGAATCGATTCCACCAACTCTTCGGCGGGGCGGTTTTTGAGCAAGTATCCTACCGCTCCATGCTTCATCGAGTTATGTACGTATTCGTCGTCGGAGAAGGTCGTCAGGATTAGAATCTTGATCTCGGGATGGGAGTCGTGAAGCCGTCTTGTTGCCTCCACGCCGTCCATCTCCGGCATACGAACATCCATCAGAACGATATCCGGACGCTTCCGTTCGGCGGTCTCCACGGCTTCCTTCCCGTTGGCGGCAATACCAACAACCTTGAACTCGGGGGCACGAGATTCGATAACAACACGCAGGCCGTCGGCAAAGAGTCGCTGGTCGTCTGCTATGAGTATTCGTAGCTGCTGGTTCATGATGCATGGTCCTGTGAAGCTGGGGCCTCCGGCGCGGCCCTCTGCTCGAAGATATCACCCGGTTGCGAAGTCAACCGCACGGGAATGTGGGCCGCCACCTCGAAGCCGCCCGGCAGCGGTTGTATACGGAGCGTCCCGTCCAAAGCCTCCACTCGCTCCCGCATGCCGCTAATGCCGATGCCCTCCGTAATACTGTCGGCGCCCTTTCCATTGTCCATAAGATGAACCCGGAGCTCGGTGCCCGTGTACCAGAGCTGAATGCGGACCTCGGTAGCGTTCCCATGGCGGAAGGCGTTTACCAACGCCTCCTGGACGAGGTGGTAGACCGCCGAGTCGACCTGCTCGGAGATGGAGCGTGGCGCGTTGGAGAAGTCGTAACGGATGGCAACCGCCGTTGAGTGTTCGAAGATCCGGATGAGTCGTGCTACCGCGTCGAGTCCACTGGCGTGGGGCACCTCCTCTTGCCGGAGCCGATACATGGCGGCCCGTATCCGTCGCAGGCCCTCCTCCGCGTTCGAGCGCGCCTGCTCGATAATTCCCGGGAGGGCCAGGGCGTTTTCCTTCATGAGGTCCTGCGCGGCCTCCATAAGCATCATGTTGTTGGTCAAGGTGTACCCGATAATGTCGTGGATATCGCGGGTTATGCGTTGGCGCTCGCTTTCGGTGGCCCGCTCCCGCGCGTCGACCGCCACGTCCTGGAACGCGGCGTTTGCCTTGGCAAGCTCGATAACACTCTCTTCGAGCTGACGTTTCCGGTCACCCAAGGTAACGTTTACCTCCCGGTGTTTTGTCATAAGGCTGCCGACCGACGCTACAAGCGCGGTAATCACCAGGAACGGCAGATGATCTTTCAAAATCATCTCCGTAAAAAACCGATGGTCGAGGTTTGTTAGCAGGCGTACCGCGGTCGCAGCCGCCGTTATGCCGAGGGTAAAAAAGAGATTGCCCGGATACGGCTCGATAAGGACAAGCTCGAGAATGCCGGCGGCAACCAGTAGTGCCTGCAGCATAGGGAAGGGGCCGGACGCGCCAACCGCCACGAGCAGAAAGACGATAACAACAGCCTGCGTTGTGTAATAGCTGCGGAGCTTGCCGGTGGCGGGCAAAAAGAGCATCGCGACACCGGCGCCGACTATCCCCATTAGGAAGCCGACGGTGGAACCGGGATCTCCCGGCCGGCGCGAGACCAGGACCCCGGCTGCGGCCGCCACCAAGAGTGTGATGCCGAGAAGAGGCGGGAGGATCAACGGTACCGGTGAGTGTCGCCGTTTGAGCTTCCGGTGTCGGGGCAAATGCATGGTCCTTGGTTCAGGATATGCCGAGTCCGAACGCGGTGCAAGCCGGCCTGCCCTCTACTAGTATAAACCTCCTGTAAATAAACCATGATAAAGACGGAACTTACGGTAGAGATTGCTCTTTCGCCGGCGGCAAATCGCTGGTAAAAAGAATACACCATGAGATCTACCGTTCATCTCAGGTCGGAACGGCCGACCAGGCGGCGAAACGGACCCCCGGCGGAGACACTGCCCCTTGCCAAGCGGCCCTCTTTGGTCCGTCACATCGTCAACAACAAACTGCTCTACCTTATGCTGGTTCCCGGGCTTGCGCACCTGCTCTTGTTTCGGTACGTGCCGGCGGCGTATCTGGCCACCGCGTTTCAGGACTATACGCCGTACCAAGGCCTCTTTGGGAGTGAATGGGTCGGTTTTAAGCACTTCGAGCGACTCTTCACAAGCGGTGTATTCCTGGAGCTCCTTCGAAACACCGCAATTATCGCCGCGATTAATCTGTTGCTCTTTTTCCCCGCCCCGATTATCGTGGCAATCCTCCTCAACGAGCTGCGCAACCCCGCCTTCAAGCGCACCGTGCAAACGGTCGTCTACATCCCGCACTTTATATCCTGGCCCGTCGCCGCATCGATTACCTACGTAATGCTCACAACCCAGGGGGGCATCGCAAACGAGGCGCTTGTGGCCCTCGGTCTGGACAAGGTGCCCTTCCTAATGAGCGAGCGCACCTTCCACGGTGTATATCTGGGGCAGCTCCTTTGGAAGGAGGTCGGCTACTCCACGATTGTGTACCTGGCCTCTATCGCCGGCGTGAGCCCTTCGCTTTACGAGTCGGCCATCGTCGACGGCGCCGGACGTTTCCGTCGGATGTGGCACATAACCCTTCCGAGCATTCGTTCCACGATTGTTATTCTCTTTCTGCTGCGCCTCGGGCGATTCCTCGAGGTGGGATTCGAGCAGGTGTTTCTGCTTCGAAACCCCTTGAACCGTCAGGTGAGCGAGATCTTCGACACCTACGTGTACTCATTCGGCGTTGTGCAGGGTCAGTACAGCTACACCGCCGCCATCGGCGTTTTTACGTCCATCGTCGGTCTTGCGCTGGTTGTCGGTATGGACCGTGTTGCCAAGCGCTTTGGCGAGGAAGGCGTGCTATGAGTGTTTTTGCAAAAGGCCGCGGCGTCAACATCGACACCCCGGGCGAGAAGGTTTTTGGGTGGATCAACATCGCTTTCCTGATCCTCCTCTCTCTGGTAGCCTTTATACCCTTCCTCCACGTCCTCGCCGTGTCGTTTGCCACACACGAGGAGGCAATTTCTACACGGTTCTTGCTCTTCCCGACTACCTTTACGCTGGAAAACTACTCCATCGTTTTTGGGAATCCCCAAGTTGGTCGGGGCTTGATGATGTCGGTTGTTATCACGGTCGGCGGCATTGTAACAAGCCTGTTTTTTACCGCTCTTACCGCCTATCCCCTGTCTCTAAAAGAGCTCCGCGGCCGGACGCTTATTATGTTCCTGGTGGTCTTCACGCTCCTGTTCCGGGCCGGCATCGTGCCCAACTACCTGCTGATTCTAAATTTTGGCCTCCTAGACAGCTTGGTAGCGGTTATCCTGCCTGCCGCGATGGTCCCGTTTTTTCTCATACTGACCATCAACTTCTTCCGCGCCGTCCCCAACGAGCTGCGCGAATCGGCACGGATGGACGGAGCCAACGAGGCGCGGGTCCTGGTCAGCGTAATCCTCCCGCTTTCCAAACCGATTCTGGCAACACTAACGCTCTTTTTTGCGGTGAACTACTGGAACGAGTTCTTGCGGCCCCTTCTCTACCTGTCGGACAGCTCACGGTGGCCTATTCAAGTCATGCTCCGCCAGATTGTCATTATGTCGCAGGGCTTGAGTCTGGACCAACTTGATCCCGAACAGATCCCGCCACCGCTGAAGTCGATAAATATGACGGTGATCGTGGTGGCCACGATCCCCATTTTGCTGGTCTATCCCTTTTTGCAAAAACACTTTGCCAAAGGGATTATGTTGGGTTCGATTAAGGGGTAAATGTGGTTACCAATGCGCAAAGGAGGTTTTGTGTATGATATCGGGATAAGGATTACTTTCTCGCCGATGGATTTTTCGAAAGATTTCCGGAAAGGATAAAAGGAGTAAAAGATGATACAAAAATCGACATTGCGGGTCCTGACAGTTGGTCTGCTGCTTCTGCTTGTCGGCGCGGTTGCCGCGTTCGCAACCGGACAGCAGGAACCCGCGGGGGACGACGAGGTTTTCGAGCTTACCTACATGGCCAGGTACTTTGGCGACCGGACGCCCGACATGGACTTCCCGGGCTACGCAGCCATCGAAGAGGCTACCAATACCCGACTGGACATAGATTGGCTCCCCTCCGGCGAGGCCTACCAAGAGGGGTTCCGGGTGCGCCTGTCGGCGCGCAACCTTCCCATGGCCGCCAGGGTGTATACCGTGGGCTTGGTCAAATCGCCTATGATCTTGAACGCCGTGGACCAGGGTGCATTTTGGCCCGCGGGTGACTACGTGCTGGACAATCCTAACGACTTTCCCACCATAAGCGGCCTCTCGGACATGAATATCTGGGAGCTTATGGAGATAGACGGCCAAAACTGGTTTTTGATTTCGGAACGTCCGGTGGGCCGTCCGGTCTGGATGTACCGAGCCGACGTGGCGCGGGAGAAGGGCATCACCGAGCGTCCGGAGACAACGGAGGAGGCCTACGAGCTGTGGGCAGCCCTTGCCGAGGAGTTCGAGATGGGAGCCGCCCTGTGGGAGGTCCAGTTGCCTTCGCACCAGTGGGCGTGGACAAACATCATGGCAACGTGGTTCGGCGCCCCGAACAACTATGGTCTCGATGAAAGTGGCGATTTGGTCTATGCCCCTATGACCGAGGGCTGGAAAGAGATGATGCGCTTTGCAAAGCGCCTCTACGATAACGGCATCATAAACTCCGACTTCCCGGCCATCTCCGACGTCCCGACGCGGGAGATGTTTCACTCAGGGCGCGCCGGCTCGATCCGCCTGGCAGCGGGCAACTACCCGCAGATGCCGGACAGAAACGTATCCCTGGACAACCCATCGCTCGACGATTTCGATATGTTTGGCGCGCTTAACGTAGACCAGGGTGGAGGAATCAGCATTGGTGCGGGCTACTCGGGCGTTACTCTGTTTACCAGAGACGGAATTGGATCCGAGGCGGAACTTGCCGACGCCATCGAAGTCTTCGAGTTTGTCAATAACCCCGAGAACTGGAGTGCCGTCAATGGTGAAGAGGGCGTCCACTACGAGACCTACGAGCGCGACGGCGTGACCTATCAACGAAGCCTATTGCCCGAACCGGAACGCCTCGCGAGTGGCCATGCCCTTAACCAGGCCCTGGGTCTGGATTTGAACGAACTAGTCAACAATGCGAACGAGTACGGCATCCCAGCCAGTGACGTCCCGGCTCTTGTCGGCGAGATGCGTCAGCGTGGCGTCGACTACGGCGTGCGTGACATTACCTTCGGCATGAGCTCGGAGGCCTACAACGAGCTCGCACCGCAGCTTGACGCCATTGTCACCGACGCGACCACGCGCTTTATCTTTGGTGAGCTTACCATGGACGAGTACGATGCGGAGATGCAGCGGTGGCTCGACTCCGGCGGCGCCGAGGTGCTTGCCGAGTACGAGGCGCAGATGGACTAACCCTTTCATTGGTGGGCGATCTGTTTGATCGCCTCCTACTGGGCCGGTGGCCCATTGCCGGGGAGCGCTGATGCGCGCCCCGGCCCTCTTTTTTGGGGGGAGGTCCGCAGTTTTCCCTCTAATCGCAGTCTCGTTCCCATCCCGTGCATGGTAGGGTTTAGAAATGCAAACAGCGCAACCAAACGTCCTCTACATCCTCGCAGACGACCTGGGTTGGGGCGATGTGGGCTACCACGGTTCTCCAATTCAGACGCCCAACATCGATCGCCTGGCTCGAAGCGGGGTGGAGCTCGACCGCCACTACGTGTGCCCGTTGTGCACGCCGACCCGTGCCGCCCTGCTGACAGGCCGGTTCCCCAGCCGCTTTGGTGAGCACGCCACGGTTCCCTCCAACGCGCCGGTTCTTCCCGACGGCTACCCAACCCTCGCCACGCTGTTTCACGCCAACGGTTACAAAACGGGACTGTTCGGCAAGTGGCACCTCGGATCCGACCCGAAGTTCTACGCCAACGCCTACGGATTCGACTACAGCTACGGGTCCTTCGCCGGCGGGGTAGATCCGTACAGCCACCGCTACAAGGAGGGGCCCTACAGTCGGACCTGGCACAAAAACGGGGAGCTCATCGATGAGCAGGGCCACGCGACGGACCTGATCACCGACGAGGCTCTCTCGTGGCTTTCCCGGTGCCCGGGCCCATGGTTTTGCTACGTACCGTATACCGCCGTCCACACGCCGGTGAAGGCCCCGGAGGTGTGGAAGGATCGCTACGCCGACGCTGTTTACGACCCGGACCCGCAGCGCGACCGCTCGTTCAAGGAGTATGCCGCCTACGCGAGCCACATGGACGCGGCGGTGGGCCGCTTTGTGGAGTTCCTCAAGGCCACGGGACAGCAAGACAACACAATCGTTGTCTTTGCCTCGGACAACGGCGCGGTCACCTACAACCCCAGTGCCGACACCGCCCAATACCCCGGCCGCCACGCCGACATGCCGCGCACCGGCAGCAACTACCCCCTTCGCGGGCACAAGGCGCAGCTGTACGAGGGCGGCATCCGGACGCCGGCGGCAATAAGCTGGCCGGCGGCGTTGGACCCCGGCCGCGTCATAACCCCCATACACATCGCCGATTGGGTACCTACTCTTGCCTCGCTTGCGAGTCTTGATGAGGATGTGGGTCTCCTCGGTGTTCCCCTCGACGGAACCGACATCAGCGAGGCCCTGCGGAGTCCGGGGCGGCAACGCGAACGCCCGCCGATGTACTGGAACCTGCGGCATGCGCGTTTTGCCGTTCGCAATGGAGCGTGGAAGCTGATCCGGCGGTGGCGGAAGAACTCGACCGACACCGAGCTCTACGATGTCGAGGCCGACCCCCTCGAGGAGCGTGATGTTGCGGAAGATAACTCAAGCGTGGTGGAAGAACTCCTTCAACTGCTCGAGCGCTTCCGCGCCGACGACGACACCCTCGCTCGACCCGAGTTCTGTGCCGTGGATACCTAAGGAGGGCAAGTATGAATCTGCTTTTTTTGTACACCGACGAGCAGGCGTTTAACACACTTGCCGCCTACAGGAATACAACCATTGCGATGCCGTCGCTCAACCGCTTGGCGGAACAGAGTGTCGTATGCCGGTCGGCCTACGTGACCCAGGCGGTGTGCACCCCTTCGCGGTCCACCCTTTTGACCGGGCAGTGGCCTCATACCAACGGGTGCACGGAGAACAACGCCCCGCTCGCCGCCACAACACGGTGTGTCCCGGAGATGTGTCACAGTCGGGAGTACGCAACCGCTCACATCGGCAAGTGGCATCTCGGCGACGAGGTCTTTGCGCAGCACGGCTTTGACACGTGGATCTCTATTGAAGACAACTACGCCAAGTACTACAGCACCGGGCGCCCCCGGGACACAAAAAGCTCTTACCATCACTTCTTGGTGGAACATGGGTTTACACCGGAAAACGGTGACACGTTCAGCCGGGCACAGACGGCGCGACTGCCGGAACCCTATGTCAAGGCCTCCTTTGTGGGACAGAAGACCTGCGAGTTCCTCGACTCCATCGGGAAGCGCCCCTTTATCTGCTATGCGAATTTCCTCGAACCGCACATGCCGTACTTCGGCCCCCGAGATGACCAGTACGATCCCGAACAGATCGAGCTGCCCCGCTCCTACTACGAGCCGGCGGAAGACGTGCCCATAAAGGTACGCGCCTATCGGTCGGCGTATCGACGTTTTGGGCATAGTGGTCTTCCGCTGAGAACCGAATCGGACTGGAAACGACTTGTGGCAAACTACTGGGGTCTGTGCAGTCTTATCGACACCCAGATCGGGCGGGTTCTTGAACGCCTCGAGGAGAACGGTCAGGCGGAAGACACGCTGGTTGTCTTTACATCCGACCACGGAGATATGATGGGCGCCCAGCAAATCACGGCGAAAACCGTGCAATACGAGCCCTCGGTTCGCGTACCGCTTCTGTTCAGACTACCGGGCCTGCGCAAGCGTGGGTCTATCACCGGACCCTTTAGCCATATCGACGTGGTGCCGACAATTCTGTCCCTCTTGGGTGAAGAGCCGGACCTCCAGCTGCAGGGAGAGGATCGATCGGCCTTGCTCGCGCGGGCCGCCGACGCTCCGGGGCCCGTGGCCACCACAACGGATGCCTTTATCGAATGGAACGGGCCCAACTCCGGAATCCTGAAGACAGCCGACGGATCCACCGAGGTTCCCGAAGAGCTCGCCGAGCTCACGACCGGCCGTGAGCTGTGGGAAGCGGTCACGGATCCCGTTCGAACGGTGGTCGGTTCCGACGGCTGGAAACTCAACAAGAGCTTTCTCCCCGACGACAGAAACGAAAGTGAGCTCTTCGACCTGAACTCGGATCCGGATGAGCTCGTGAACCGCTATCACGACCCGGCGCAGGCCGAGCGTGTTCGGGACCTCGAGCAACGCGTTGTGGCGTGGCAGGACAGAACCGGAGACACCGCCGGGGAGCGCGGCGATAGCCGCGCCGACTAGGATTCAAGATAGGACTCAAGATAGGACTCAAGACGGGAGTCAGCATGGGAGCAAAAATGGCAGTAAACACAGACGCGGGAGAGAGATCTACCCGATGGTTTCCCGTCGACGAGTTCGGGGCGAAGCCTGACGGCCAAACGCCGGCAACCAAGGCCTTTGCCGATGCGGTGGCGGCGTGTGTGTCCGCCGGGGGCGGCACCGTCTACGTACCTCCCGGAACCTTCCTGAGCGGTCCGATTCGCTTGGAATCCAACGTCACGCTGTACCTGGAAGCCGGCGCAACCGTGCGTTTTAGCCGCAATCCGGACGACTTTCCGATTGTATTTACCCGTTGGGCGGGCTTCGAGTGCTACGCCTATAGTCCGTGCATCTTTGCCGACGGCGCGGAGAACGTTGCGCTTCGCGGGGCGGGGGTCCTCGACGGCCAGGGAGAGAGCTGGTGGCACGAGTTTCGTGAGCTCAAAGCCGGGCGCCGCGCGTCGAGGCCGCGAGACGCGGAGCTTGCCGAGAAAAACTCAGGGATCGCAGGCGTGTGGGACGAGTGGGATTCGCAGTTCCTGCGACCGGCGCTGGTGCAGTTCAAAGACTGCACACGTGTCCGCATCGACGGGACCACTCATCGCAACAGTCCGTTCTGGAACACACACATCCTGTACTGTTGTGACGTCGTGGTAACGGGGGCCACCTTCGAGAACCCCTACGACGCGCCGAACGCCGACGGCCTCGACATCGACTCGAGCCGCGATGTGCGGGTTGAGAACTGCCTCTTCGACGTCGGCGACGACTGCCTCTGCCTCAAGTCCGGTATAAACGAGGACGGTCGTCGGGTCGGCAAAGTGTGCGAGAACGTGGTGGTAAGCAACTGCATCATGCGCCACGGCCACGGCGGAGTTGTGTGCGGCAGCGACAGCGCCGCCGGGATCCGCAGGCTCTCGGTCACAAACTGCATTTTTACCGGTACCGAGCGGGGGTTCCGTGTGAAGTCCAACCGGCAGCGCGGCGGCTTTGTGGAAGACGTCGTGGTATCCAACATTATTATGCATGACGTCGGCTGTCCGCTTACCATCAACGACTACTACGTCTGTGGCGTGTCGGAGGCCGACGCGCCGTCGGTCCTGAGCCTCGAGGCACAGCCGGTGACCGACGCCACGCCCCGTCTTCGCAACCTCCGTATGACCAATGTAGTCGCCCGCGGCGCGAAGTTCGCGGGGTTTGTCGCCGGTTTGCCCGAAGCCCCCGTGGAGGGGCTTGTTGTGGATGGCTACCAAGTGGGGCTTGCGGCGCCCGACGGCTCCCAGCCGGCCATGGCGCCGGCGTCCCTTGCGCCGTCAATGGTACCGGCAACGCCGATGTTGCTGCAGAATCTTCGAAACTGCCGGTTTCGTGGAGTCGAGATCACCGGCGCGAGGGGAGTGGCGGTCGACATCGACGGTGCCCAAAACCTTCAGCTCACCGACCTGCAGGTAGACGGCGAGGTCCACGTTCGCAACAGCGACCACAAAACGGTGCGAATCGAGTCGGTCGGCACGGTCCCGACGCCCGGTGGCGCAGGCTCGCCCGCCGGCAACCATCAAAACACAGTGGACCAGGAGACCCACCTATGAGCACGTTTGCCCAATCAAACAGGGAACACGTGGTAACACAAATAACTAACCACCCGACACTGGAAAGCCAGCACACCTACTACGACATCTGCCCGTGGAGCCACGACGAACGGTACATCGCTTTTTCGAGCGCGCCTCACGAGGGCAGTTGGCGAGCCTTTGGTCGCGACGGGCTGGCGACCGATGACGGAAGTGTTCACATCCTCGATACGGACTCCCTCGAGATCACGCAGGTGGCGGATTCGGCACTCTACCTGCGACACGGGGGCGCATTTTGTATGTGGAATCCCGCCCGCCACAAGCTCTACTATCACCGTGACGAAAAGGTGGCGGTCGGCCTCGACCTGAACACCGGTTCCGGCCACGAGTTTCTCGCGCGGCTTCGACAATTGAGCCCCGACGGCACCTTGTTCGCCTCTCCCGGCGGGGAGGGCTCCGGCTCAGGTGGACACGGGGCGAAGGTCATGCTGGTCGACGAATCGGGAACGAGGAGCCGGGAACTGGTGGACCGGGAGCACCTCCACTCGTTGACGCCCAACCGGAATGGATTTCCACCGGAGGCGATGACCCTCGGCAACTTCAAGTGGCATCCCGATGGTGAGCACTTGCTTATCGCCATGTGGGTTCACGGCTATCCTATGCAAGGCCACGACAAACCGATTAGTCGGCGAAGCCTCTACGTTGCCTCGAAGGACGGCGGCGAGGTCCGGTGGCTTACCCACTTTGGGGGACACCACAGCTGGACACCTGACGGATCACGCGTGCTTTTTGTGGACATTCGCGAGGGTGAGCCGGACGGCTCGCCACAGGGGCGATACCTGCACACCGTCGACTTCGACGGGACGAATCGCACCCAGGTCTTCAACGAGGTGGCCGGATCGCATCCGCTTATGCATCCGACGAAGAACCTCGTCGTGGACTTCGACGACGACACGGTTTACGTTGCCAACCTCGACACGCAGAAGCGGGAAGTGTTGGCCACATTCTCTCAACGTTTCGACGGAACGCACAAGGGGACGCACCCCCACCCCGTTTGGAACCACGACGGGACTCAAGTGCTCTACAACTCCGCCGAGAGCGGAAAGTGTGAGATCTACCGTATTGATATGGCCGAGTAGCATATGCCTTGTGCGCCCAAGGAGTGTCAATGAACCCGTTCAAAGAGGGAACGCTGCTGTATGAGAATCCCCTGGCCTCGAGCGAGGACATTGCGGACTGGCGATGTGAAGGAGATGCCGCGATAACCTTCCCCCGCGGCCGGATGCGGCTGGAAAACGCCCACGATCGAGACAAGGAACAGGGGCGTCACGCCAACTTCGTGCTGTGGTGCGACAAAGACTTCCCGGACAACATCGTTGTACGCTGGGAGTTTGTGCCGCTCAGCGACCGCGGCCTGGCCATGTTCTGGGTTGCCGCCGCCGGTCGCAACGGCGAAGGCCTCTTTGATTCGGTCCTTGAACCGCGGGACGGTGACTACCCGCAGTACCACCATGGCGATATCAACGCGCTGCACGCCTCCTACTTCAGGCGCAATCCCCAAGAGATCGGCTTTCGCACCTGCAACCTCAGAAAGAGTTACGGGTTTCACCTCGTGGCCCAGGGCGGTGATCCGCTTCCCGACTCTCGGTACGTGGATGGGCCCTATACGATCGAGGTTGTCAAACTCGGTCCTCGATTCCGTTTTTCCATCAACGGCATTGCGCTCTACGATTGGCGGGACGACGGCCAAAGCTACGGCCCGGTACTCGGCGGCGGAAAGCTCGGCTTCAGGCAGATGGCGGGCCTGATCGCGGAGTACGGGCGCCTCGAGGTACGACGTGTGGAGCGCAGTCATGACTAAGCCGAACGTCATCGTCTTCTTCACCGACCAGCAGCGCTGGGACACCAGCGGTCTGCACGGAAACCCGATGGACCTCACGCCGAACTTCGACCGGATGGCGCAGGAGGGCACGCACTTCTTTACTACGATCACGTCTCAGCCGGTCTGCGCTCCGGCGCGTTCCACGCTTCAGACCGGAAGATACTCGACGAACACCGGGGTATGGCGCAATGGACTCGGACTGCGACCCGATGAGCGTACGCTCGCCCACTCGTTCAGCGATGCCGGATACGAGGCTGCGTACATCGGAAAATGGCATCTTCACGAAGGGGCCGGAACCGCCGATCCCCGCTACGGGGGCGACAGCGGCGATCCGGTTCCACGCGAGCGACAAGGAGGCTACGACTACTGGCGCGGCGCGAACCTGCTCGAATTCGTTTCGAACGCGTTCGATCTCAGGTTGTTCGACGAGGGCGGCAACGAGCACCGTTACCCCGGTTACCGCGTCGATGCCCAGACCGACCTCGCCATCCGCTACATCGACGAGCATAAGGACGCGCCGTTTTTCCTCTTTCTCTCGTACCTCGAGCCACATCACCAGAACCACATCGACAGCTTTGTTGCCCCCAAGGGGTACGAGGAACGGTACCGGAACTGCTGGATACCTCCGGATCTGCAGGCGCTGGTGGGTACCTCGCCGCGGCAGCTGCCCGGCTACTACGGCACGGTCAAACGCGTGGATGAAGCGCTGGGGCGTCTCGACGAGGCCCTGACCAGTCTGGGGCTCGAAGAGAACACGATCCTGCTCTACATCTCCGACCACGGCTGCCACTTTCGTACCCGCATGGGGTACGACAAGCGAAGTGGAAACGAATCTGCGGTACGCGTTCCGTGCATGGCAAAGGGACCGGGATTTACCGGTGGAGGCCGGGTGCGCGAGCTACTTAGCCTGGTCGACGTACCGCCCACGTTGCTCGACGCGGCGGGACTGCCGGTCCCCGAGTCGATGGAAGGGCGCTCGGCGCTGCCGCTCCTGCGTGGTGATAACGCAGATTGGCCCGACGATGTGTTTATTCAGATCTCGGAGAGCTGCGTGGGTCGTGCCGTTCGAACAAAACGCTGGAAGTATATCGTAGCTGAGGAAGGCTCCGAGGGCTTCAACGGTCCCGGCGATGCGATTGTTGAGAAGAGTGAAGCCGACGTCTATACCGAGCGAGAGCTCTACGACCTGGAGAACGATCCGTACGAGCTGCGCAACCTTGCCGGCATGGCTGCCTACCGTTCACCGGCGGACCGACTGAAGCAGCGCCTGATAAACCGAATCGAGGCGGTGGAGGGACGGCGGCCGTCGATCGTAGACGCCGACGAACGGCCTTCCGGTCAGGCCTTGGTGGTTGCCGAGTGACCATGTACCGATCAGTCGACGTTCCGTATCAGTGACGAACTGTGCGTGGGTAGCCGGAGGCGGCTACGGTGAGAATTTGATGATGGACAGTAGAAACACGTCGGCGTATCAGATATCCGCGAGCGATAACGTGGCCACCCTTTTTTTCGATGGCGCGCAGGGGACGACCGTGCCCATAACCGGCGAGACAGGACCGGCCGGCGAGGAGGTTGCACGGGGCGGGGCCGTCACAGCAGGCGCGGCCATTAACGCCAACTACGTCAACGGCGAAAGGCCCCGGATCACGCTTTGTGAGGCAATCGGTGAAGGTCATAAGGTGGCAATCCGAGATATCGCCCGCGGTGATGATGTAATCAAATTCGGTGTTCCTATTGGGTACGCGCGGGTCGCTATCTCGGCCGGCGAATGGGTGCACCTTCATAACTGCGCAAGTCACTACGACGACCGCTCCTCCACGCTCGACCTGGAAACCGGAGCGGCAACGGACACGGTTTATGAGTAATACGACAAAAACGGAAGCGGCCGCATCGTCCGCCGGGCGGACCCACCGAGGGTCCGCCTGGCGAACGCGCCGATGGTCCGGCTACGGCCGCCGGGACGGCACCAAGGGTGTGCGTAATCTTATCGTGGTTGTCTATACGGTGGAGTGTGCCAAGCACGTCGCCCACCGTATTGCCCGGGACGAGGACGACGTTCACGTCGTCGGCTTCCCCGGATGTTACGACAACCAGTACGCCGTTCGTCTGCTGTTGGCCATGGTGCGCAATCCAAACGTCGGCGCCGTCCTGGCCGTCGGCCTCGGCTGCGAGTACACACGCCCCGACAGGATTGCCCAAGTCGCTGCGGAGTCGGGACGCGAGGCCTCGTGGTTTTACATCCAAGACAAGGGCGGGACGCGAAGGGGTATTGAGTCCGGCAAGGCCGAGGTTGCCCGCCTGCGGGCACGACTGGCGGGGGGTACACCCCGGGTAGAGATGACGGCGGCGGACCTGGTCATCGGTGCCGAATGCGGCGGCTCCGACGCCACTTCGGGTCTTGCGGCGAACCCGGTTGTCGGCAGGGCTTACGACAAACTGGTGGAAGCCGGGGGCACCGCGGTCTGGGAAGAGCTTGTCGAGATGATCGGTCTAAAAGAGGTGCTCTGCGCTCGCGCCGCCTGTGACTCGGCACGGGGGGAGATAGAAGCGGCTTACGACAAGATGGATCGCTACTGCAAGGACGCCCGGCAATACTCGGTTTCGCCGGGCAACTTTGCCGGCGGCATAACCACAATAGAGGAGAAGAGTCTGGGCTCTTACTCAAAAAGCGGTAGCGGTCCGATTCAAGGCGTTATCAAGGTTGCCCAGCGGCCGCCCCATCCGGGCCTCTGGCTCCTGGACAGTGTGCCCGACCCACACTTTATGCAGTTTGGATACACCAATCCCAACGATACGGAAGGACTTATGGACCTGATTTCGGCCGGCAGTCACATCCTTATCTATACCACCGGTCGCGGCTCGGTCACGGGGAGCCCCATCGCCCCTACGGTAAAGGTTACGGGCAACAACACAACCTACCGTCGTATGGAGGACGACATGGATTTTAACGCAGGCCGTGTGTTGACCGGCCGGCTATCCATGGATCAGGCCGCCGATGAGCTCCTCGATCTCCTCGTAGAGACGGCCGCAGGCACGCCTACCAAGCCGGAGGCCCTTGGTCATCGGGAATACTTTATTATGTACAAGCATCAGGACACACCGTCGCTCGAGGCAGGCTGTCGTGTCTAGGGCGGGGGCGGCCGGCGGCCGTGGCGAAGGCGCCTTCACCGTACGCGGCGAGCACGGACGATTTGATCGGCGATCTCGAGGCTCCAGAAGAGAACGACAAAGGTTCCGAGG
>CAZFLD010000016.1:0-65999 GCA_964519835.1 uncultured Spirochaetales bacterium | reverse complement strand
CACTTGCAGGCGGCGCCGGGCGCTCCGACGCCGCCGGGCGGGGGAGCACCTCGTGATGCTGGAGGGAACGCCGTGGCCGAGTGTCGAATTCAACAAAATGTCGGCTTCCGTGGTTTTCGCCCGGGACCAGTAGCGATTGTTGGAGGTGCTGCTGTGTGCCTCGGCCTGATCTGGGGTCTTGTGTTCCCGCCGGCCGATCTTGTCCAAGCGGCGGTTTGGTGGATTGTTGTGGCAACTATCGTGGTTACATCTGTGGTCGGGTTTTTGGTGCTACCGGATCTTACGCGTCGGTCCGAGCCGGCACGTTCCGCCGCCATGTCGGTCGTCATCCGGTTTTCGCCGGCCCTTATTGCCGGCGCCGCGGTCTCGTTGCTTGTTATCACCCGACACATGTCCGCGCTCCCATATCTACCCTGCGCTTGGTTTTTGTTCTTCGCGCTCGCCCTCGCAGCACTTGATCCTGCTGTCCCGATCCCCGTAGTTCCGGTGACGGCGCTCTACGCAGTGGCCGCCTTTCTATCGTATACAATGGCCCCAACGCGGCCGGAAGTATTCAGCCTGGTCGTAGGCACGGGTTTTGGAGTTGGGCATCTGGTTGCAGCATCGATGCTGCACTTGGCGCAGCGACGCACGGATAAGGGCTTCAAGACACCATGAAGGATGGAGAGTTTTCCTTTGATCAGCTCCAGTCCGAGTTTCATAGCCCCGCTCGCCTTGGAATCGCTACGGCACTGTTTACTCATAAGCGTGGACTCAGCTTCGCGGAGTTGAAAAAAAGCTGTCGCCTCTCCGACGGCAATCTGAGCAGGCATCTGACACGCCTGGAGGAGGCATTGCACATCGAGGTCACCAAGACATTTGTTGACAAGACCCCTCGGACGACTGCCGTGCTGACAAACCGGGGCCGCAAAGCCTATTTGGCATATCTTGACAACTTACGGACCATTATCGAAGCCGGTACCGGGCGGGGCCTAGACCCGGCGCGCGGTGTTGGCTTCTCGTAAGACGCCCACTACAGCCCAACCACCCAAAACAGATAGGAGAAAAAACACGTGAATGGACACAACAAGGCAGATGCACCACTATCACTTTGCATTATAAAGTACTTTGCACTTTTTATGGCTTTCTTGTCCTTCGGTGGCTTTGTGGGAAACCCAACAGTGGCTCTTTTCGCTCAGGAAGACCGGGACCAGGAGGTGGCCGGTCTTCTGGCGCCGGCGTCACTGACCATTGGAATGATCGGATTCTCCCTGTTGCTCCCGGAGGGCCCCGCCGCCGACGCCGTGCAAATCCCGCCGGGAGACTTCGCGGAGCTGGACGCCGCCTTAAGCGTCGTCGGCTCGGCAGGCGCAATCGCGGCGATCGGCGCCGCGGGCCTTGGAGCATTGCTCGACCGGCCGCGCCCCTTTGTCGGGCGGCGCGACGAGGCGTGGTCGGCCGATGCGCTGCAGTCCTTTCCTTCCGGTCACGCGATTTTGGCATGGTCGGCCGCCGGCTACTCCTTGGCTGTGTCGTTGCGGAACCCTAAAAGCCTACCTTGGTTCGCTGCGTCGAGCACTTTCGCCGTGGCGACGTTGATCTTGCGCATCGCCTCCGGCGAGCATTACGTGGAAGATGTCCTCTTTGGGGCCGTCATTGGACTCACGATCGGTCTGACAATGCCCTATGTCATGGATCTCTTGCTCTAGGCGCCGGCCCCAATTGCGCCTCGTTGCGGCCGGCGCTTTGAGGCCCGGCGCTTATCTCTGTCCCGAAAAATCGCCAGAAATCGCCAGAAATCGACGGATCGCGTTAGATCGGGTATGATAGAAGCCTATCTTGATACCTTGGAGCGTTCGTGAGCAAGGACGGGCGACTATACATTCTCTTTGCGGCGATTCTTTTTGGCGTGATTGTACTCGGCATCCTGATGGAGGGACCCGGGGCGGCGGCAGCAGGACTGGTGCGAATTCAGGCGCTCCCGGCACGTCTCCTGCAGGACTTTACCAAAGCGGAGAGCGGGGGGTCGGCCCTGATAAACGCGGCCCTTGTCGCCCTTGTAGGACTTGGGATCGTTGCCGTTACCAAAGTTCGATTTTCCGGCCCCACGATTGCCGCCGTCCTCACGATGTTTGGATTTGGTCTTTTTGGAAAGACACCGACAAACATCCTGCCGGTTATTGGCGGTGTGGTTATTGCCTCCCGCATAGCGGGCAAGAACTTCAACGAGTACATCTTGATGGCGCTCTTCGGCACTGCCCTTGCACCACTCGCATCGGCGGTCGCAGTGGAGGCGGGCCTACCGCTCTACTACGCTCTGCCGGCCGGAGCGCTGTCCGGATTGGTTGCGGGAATGCTTCTGCCGGCGCTCGCGATTGTAATGCTCCGCCTGCATCAGGGCTTTAACTTGTATAACATCGGCCTAACGTGCGGCTTTATCGGTGTAGTTGCCGCTGCATTTCTGGTAGCCGCCGGTAGGGCACCGGGAGCGGTGCTTGTATGGAACACCACCCCCTCGGCTCCCCTCGTTTTCCTCGCCCCGGCAATCTCGGCCGTGCTCGTGGTCGCGGGCATCCTTTGGGACCCCAAAGGGGTCTGGCGAAGTTTTGTCGAAATCCAAAAGTTAAGCGGGCGGCTGCCCTCGGACTTCCTGAGCCTTACATCAACCGGAGCCGCCCTCCTCAATATGGGCACCGTCGGACTCCTTACCTGGGGCTACGTTATGGTGGTAGGTGGCGACCTAAACGGGCCGGTACTGGGAGGTATATTCACGGCAATCGGTTTTGCCGCCTTTGGGAAGCATCCAAGGAACTCATGGAGCATCGTGGCGGGAGTGGTCATCGCGACTCTTTTGTACGGCAAGTCACTCACGGCGCCGGGACCAATTCTTGCCGCGTTGTTCTCCCTCACCCTCGCTCCCCTTGCCGGCGAATTCGGTCCCCTTGTGGGCGTGATTGCCGGTTTTGTTCACTTGACACTTGTTGAGCGCACGGGTGCCTTTCACCTGGGCGTAAACTTGTACAACAATGGGTTTGCCGGCGGCATCACCGCAGCCGTATTGGTCGCGGTTATCGAGTGGTTTCGCTCCACTCGAAACAGCTACGGCTTCAAAGCAACGACTGAAACCGACCAAAAGGGCACAGATTTATGAAACGAACCGATTTTCTGCTCCACCTTATTAGCGAGGTGGCTCACTATGTACTCGACGCGGACCCAACGCGGATGGTCATTTCTTTGCACCAGGAGGAGGACGGCCTCCATCTGGCCGTCTTCGACGACACACCGCGGAGCGACGCGGAGCTCGAATCGATCCGAGGGGCCCTCAAAGACCCCGGAAGGCCGGAGCTTGCGGGATACTACGGGTCCATGGCGGGATTTGACTTCCTTGGCTCGGCTCGCCTCGACCTCGTGGGCTGGCAAGTCAAAGAGGCCACCGTCGGCAAACACGACAAGGGAACCCGAATCGACCTGTGGTTGGGTGGGGAGCGGTTCGATCCCGACCGTTTTTCGATCAAATCCGACTGAATCGGTAGTTTTTGTTGCCGTTGCGGTCGTCGCTGCGGTAACCTCCTAAGAGCGAAGGGGGAGATATGGCAAAATTCTGGAACAAACCGCGTATTGTGTTTTTAGTTTGGGCGGTAGCCGAGCTAATTGGGTGGCTCACCACTCACTTTATTTTCAAGAACTTCACGGCGAACTGGATCTGGTTGGCGCTTTCGGTGGTCGCGTTTGTGCCCATGATCCGCTACATGCCGTGGAAACAACCAAAACTTCGAAAGATTTTGGTTCTGTGGCTTGTCACGGTCGTGGTCGGCCTGGCCGTCTCGTTCCTGTGCTTTTACATCCCGCCAATCCGCCCGCTCGCGCCGTACCTGGGAGCATTCTGGCTTCTGCTGATGGGCGTTGCTTTCCTGATCAATGCTCTATGGTGGACGCCGGTCCTCTTTGTCATTGGCGGTGTGGTGCAAATCGTCGCGGGGCTGCTCCCCTTAATATCGCCGACGCTTATCCTGAGCCAGTATCTGATCGCGGCCATAGCCGGTACCGGGGCGATGCTGATCTTGCTCCCAAACAAGCGCCTGGTGAAAAAACGGAAGGCCCGGGCCTAAGCCTCCCCGGACACGGACCGAGCCTCGTTGAGTTCCGGCAACGGCTTCAGCGTGACCGGTCCAAGTGGGACCGCAACACAAGTCAGCACACTGTCGTGTGATGCTCGCTCGTGGTCCGTTAGGGCGTTGGGCTCGCCATGAGCAACGGAGCCGGACACGATCTTCATACGACAGTCCCGGCAGTAGCCCACACCACAGCCATACGGCAAATCCAGTCCACCACGCAAACCGGCGTCGAGAATTGACTGGCCGGGCCGGACCTCGACGTGGTCGCCGGTACCGAGAATGGAGAGTCTTTGCTTGCCGTCGGTCTCAACAAGGGCATGCGGACTCGGATGGAATGCCTCAGCATAAACGCGGTCGGATCCGATCCCGGACCGTTCGACAGTGGCGACAAAGTCCTCGACGAAGCCCGGCGGTCCACAGACGTAGGTTGCGGCAACCTCCGAGGCATCAACAACAGAATTCAAATCAATTTTCCTGCCGTCGACAGCTGTCTCATGGTAGTGGACTGCCACACTCCCGCGGAGATCGGCCTCGATTTCCTCATGATAAACAACTTCGGTACGGCTTGGCGCTACCGCTATGAGGAGCAAGGTTCCGCGTGGTCCACGGGCAAGCTGCTCTTTGATCATCGCGATTAGTACACCGATTCCTACACCGGCACCGGCGAACACCCGCACACCTTTTTCCGACCGGTCCGCCAATGCAAACGAGCCGGATGGTCCAAGGACGTCGACGGAGGAGCCCAGCCGGGCATCCCGGATCAAAAAACGGGACCCCGCCCCGCCCTCAACCCATCGAACCGTCAGCCGAATCGAGGCGTCCTCGCGCCTGAATCCGGACACGGAATAGACCCTACCGACCCGCCTACCGTTGTCCGGCACAAAAAGCGTGAGATACGAACCCGGCCGTGCTTGCACCAACGGGTCGGCTTTGTCCCGCGCCTGAAGCCACAGCGAAAATGCCCCGTGGCCTTCGTCAAGTCGATCGACGAGCTTCATAGGTCGTACACCCGGCAGCACGCCTTCCGGTACCGCTCGTATGAGAAGCGCACCAAGGCTCACGAATAGCCCCTCAAAGATGAGCACGGTAAAAAGGCCGACAAAGGAGCCGTCTTGAAATCCGTAGGAGTGGAGACCAACGCCGAGAAGATTCACACCGAGCCATGAAAACAGCACCACCGGAATGCTCAGGACCGCCACAAGCGCAAAACCGTAACCTTTAAGAAGGTTCGCCGGTCGGGCGTGGAGCAGGATCGCATCGAAGAGAATGATCAGGAGCGCCCCATTCTCTTTGGGATCCCATCCCCAGAACCTGCCCCATGCCTGATCGGCCCAGAAGCCTCCGAGCATGGTCCCGGCGAAAGACAGAACAAGCCCGGCGGCCAGGAGAGCATAGAGGCCCCGAAACAGGCGAGCGTGCCGGTCCGTGTGGAACGGTCGTATCAACCGCAAGACAACGTACGCGTGGGCGCCGACGCCCGCGAGGATGTTGGCGGCATACCCCAATGTGATAACGATGACATGGACTGCAAGCCAGAAGTTTGTATCCAACACCGCCTGGACAACACCAAGTGTGTCCTGATTCCCAACTGTAGCCTCGGCCACAAAGAGCAGGATTCCGGAAACAACAATGGCAACCTGCGAGAGGTCCCGCCGGACACCCCGCGCCACCAACACAAAGGCGGTCAACGCCGACGCCCAGCCTACAAAGAGGGCACTACTGTACAGGTCGACCACCGGTGGACGACCGGTCAAGACCACACGCACAGCGATGAGCAGTGAGTACGCCGCTGTCGGCACGGCTACGGCCACGACAAGCCCGTAGCGCCTGGGTCGGCCTCTGAGCATCACGGACACCAAAAAAGCCGCGGCAAGCGTAGCTCCAATCCAAAGTGGCAGGCCGCTGCGTTTATACCAGGCCTCGAGAACCGGCCTACCGGCGTCGGCCGATTCATCGACGGCAAGGCTCTGCAGGGAAACAATAACGCCAAGAGCATCCGATGCTCGCGACCGGTCGGCGACAATCACCGCCTCCCGCAGCTCCCGAAGCCCTTCAGCGTACTCTTCCGGAGCGGAAGAATGCTGTGGCCCCACCCAGATCCTGCGGTCACGTGGCGCGGCGGGCGGCACTATGCTAAACCCGGCCGCACCGTAACGAAGGTCGTTGAGGTACTCAAGCGACCGCAGGACTCGCCGCAAATCCGCAAACAGAGGTCCGTCGGCACCTGCCGACTCCGCGGCCTCCGCAGCAGACCCAAAGGCCGCGAAGTACCGCAACAAGCGCGACGGAGCGTAGCGGCCTCGATCATCTAGCGAATCTCCGACCGCGCTGAAAACATCCGGGTGCTCGACGAGGACGGTAGGCAGCTGATCGGCAAGTGCAGGACGGGTCAGGGAGAGGAACAGCCACTCTACCGCATCCAAACCACTGATCGAAACTCGCCCCGATATCGAGCGAAGTGCATGCCGGGCATACGTCTCCACCGGCATCGTTCGTCCATTTGCCTGCACACGCAGGACCCGAAAATCGTTCACCACCGGACGCAAGTGGTCCAGCACCGCCCGGGCCGCCGCAGAGGGGTCGGGAGCCGGTACGTTTTGCGTCCGGTTTGGCTCTTGGGCGCCTATCGCAGGCGCGGCGGTAGCCAAAACGCTCACCGCAATCAACGCCACTCCAACGACCGTGGAACGGGAAGCGGCGGTCGAAGGTTTCCGTAACTGGCGGGCCCGAGACCTGCCGGACGGTCGCCGTATGTGCCTGCCGATATAGTGCATGACCATCCCGGCAAGAATGGCCGCCGTGGCCAGGTAGGGGATTTCCGCGATGCCGCCCTTTCTAACCGCGAACACCGACGCTTCTCTTCCATCATCATTAATCTGATACGACGACTGGTAGAAGGTGTAGCCACGGTATCGAAGAGGGTTGTTCATGGAAATGACCCGATCCCAAACCAAGTCGCCGTCCGACACTCGCACCGTGCTTTCAAATGACTGTGCCAGATCCGTTCCCGGATAAAACGACACGCGAAAATCAACCAGCTCCACGGAGAACGGTATCTTCCGGGAGACCGCTCCAAACTGGAGCTCGATAACGCGCGGACCCGAGGCCAAGACGGTCGGACCCAGGTCGAGAGAGTAGAGCAGCACGGGAATTCTTGACCCGTCGCCGTCGGTCAGGTCCAACAAAAGCCCCGGGTTGTTTTCTTGGGGCTCGATTTCCGGCGATAGGACCTCCAAGTTCCGCTGCCCCGAGGCATCAACAATCGGTCGTGTATTCACCGCCGATTGGACCACCTTTAGCCCGATGCCGTGTGGACCAAGTGCATCTCCCGCGACGCGGCGCCCTTCGACAATACTGTCGCCCGGGATGCGCCCCTCGGTGAGTATCCGACCATCCTCCTCGAGGCGATATCGGAACTCCCATTCGCCCGGCACCGACACCTCCGATGCTGCCTCACCTTCCCAGAGAGCCAACGCGGAGGACTCGGTCCCGTAGATGCCGTTAAATCCTGCAACAAGCATCATGACCAGACCAAGGTGCGAGATGACCAACCCGACGGACATCCGCCGGCGGGCGATGTTCACGACGAGAGATGCCACAAGGTTCACTCCGATCACCCAAAACACCGTTTGCGCGCCGGGAAGGGGTATCGGCAGAACCGTCACGAAGAACGCGTCAAAGAAATCGCGCTGAGCGCGGAAGATCCCATGTTCTACCTGGTACAGTGTCCCGGCAAGAACCAACACAAACAGCACGAGCAGCAACACTACCGTGATCTTGAGCGATCCAATAACCTTCAGCACACGCACATCGATACACTAGCCTTTCCGTCAGGTTTCCGCAAGCGCGGGCGCTTGTCTACAACCTGGGCCACAACTACCTGATATCAGCGGTGCTTATTGCAGTCGGAGTCGCGCTCGGATCCGCGGATCCGAGTGTTGCGTCAGTCCTGGTGCACACACCTGGGCGTAAAGCCTCCGTCGCTCTACCGCTATTTCAACGGCCTCGTGGCCCTAAAGGAGGCCGTCAACCGGACCACAATCAGCGAGATGTTTGACGGCTTTGAAACAATTCCCCGCGAGGGGTCCGAGTACCTCCGAAGGGCTGCGGATTACTACCGACAAAGGGTGCTCGCGAGACCAAATCGATATACCATGGCGTTTACCTCACCGCCCGGTGGTGGTCCTCCCGACGAGACATGGATGGTGCAGTGTTCGCGTGGGCGGTAGCAGCCTACCTCGGCGGCCTCGCTACCGTGCGTCGGGACGGGAAGCACAAGCGGTAACGGCGTGAGTCGGCCCTGGTCAGGCGTAGAGGGTCTCGACGCGCATGGAGGCTCCGGGATTTCGTTCCATAAACTCTATGGCGTCGGATTTTGAGATAAAAAGGGCGAGCACGGGACCCCGGCACGTGAAGGTGAATCGGGCGGGCTCACCGCGGAACAGTACGGGCAACATGCCAACGGTCTCAGCTCGACCTAGGCTCGAACGCTCCCGGCGATCCTTGCTTACCGCGACATCACCTTCGGCTATGAGGTACACCCCGGGCAACGCGTCCCCCTGCTCGACCAATACCGTTCCGTCGTCAAAATCCTGCATTTGCAGCGTGCCCTCGAGCCACATCTTTTGGTAGTCGGTAAGCCGAGAAAACGCCGGAGTGGCGACGAGCAGGTTCCAAATGTGCTCATCACGGCGTTCGATTACGCGGAGCAGGAGTTTCTCGAACTCGGTGCCGGAGATAAAGTTGATAAACTTGTCTTTTGGCAAAACGATGGTGTCAAGCTCGGTTTCCGCAATAATATCCGCCGTCCGGCGCCTGTTGGTGAGCAGCGCGACTTCTCCGAAGTAGTCGTACGCGCCGAGCTTTTTTTGGGTTTCGAGCTCGGCATTTACAACCGAGGCATTGCCGCTTTCAATGATGTAAAACGCGTCGCCCAAGGTGCCCTCTTCGATGACCTTCTCGCCACGAGAGAAGTGCCGACGCTCGACGACGGTCAAAAACTCTTGAACCTTTTTCACGGGCATCGACTCGAAGAAATCGAGCCGCTTGAGGACATCGAGCATCCGGTACGCGTCCTCGTACGGCGGCTCGCTGGTTTCGAAGTAGAGCGTGTTCTCGATGCCGAACGTTGCTCTGGTCAGACCTTGATTCTCTACCTTCGCGAAATCCTTCTCCGAAATATGGTAGACAACAATGCGCTGCTGGACGTCGGCGGGCAACGAGGCCAGGAAAGTCAGCGATGTGTGCAGCGGTGCAATGCCCGACTCGTGGTAGATGACGTCACTCTGCCACGGGAACGAGTGGAGCTGGTCGAACCGCCGCTGGTCGATGAGCCCCTCGGACAAGAGCTGCCTCTGCACCTCGACATCACCTTGGTGATCAGACGAGTAAACAAAGGTCTTGCCTTGAAAACTGAGCTTAAACGCCATGGTCGGTATCGAATGGAGTGAATAGAACACGTCAAACTCACCGCCATGAATTTGTGTCGTTCGGCCAATGTAGATCGGCTGAAACGAGAAAAAGCGTTGCAGATACTCTTCAGATTCTTCGCTAAAAGCCGCGTACTTCCGTAAGAAACTGCCCATGATAGTCTTGGTGGTGTAGATGGTGACTCGGCCTTCTTCGAGGATCTTCTGGAACGTACCCGCATCATGGTCCGCATGGCAGTGCGTGAGAATGATACTGTCGATATACTTGGGATTGACGTTCGCTTTCAGCAGCCACTCCGTGGAGTTTACCGGTGGGTCGATCATAATGCCGTTGTGGTTTAGCCAGATAATAAAGCCCGAAGTATTGTCGGCAGGGTCAAACCCGTGGCTCGGCCCCAGGCAAGTAACACCAAAGCGCGGTGGAATAAAGGGTTCCGGTAGGGTGCTTCCGCCGTCGAATCTGGCCGTGTAGTCGATGTAGCCCGGGACTTCCACCGGCTCCATGCCGTCGGCCTCCACCAAGTAATTGTCCCCGTCGGTTATGGTGATCGTCGCCGAGCCGACACGAAGGCGCCCGTCCTTAAACGGTCTGAATCGAAACATGTCCTTGAGTTCGAGACCGCGCCTGAAAAACGCGAGCTCCTGGCTGATGTCCGGAACAAAGGTATCGTCACCGATTTCGATCATGTCGCTGTGGATAGTAAAGCCCTTGGGACCAAAAACGGCCTCTTGGAGCGCGGTGGATAGGGATCGCGCTTGCGCCATGGTTCCGCAAATCAGCGGCCGTTGTTTGCGGATAAAAAAATGGAAGTAGATGGGGAACTCCATGTCCGCAACGTTGATTCCTTTGCTCCAGTTGAACATTTGACGGGGGAGAACAAAGATCTCGGGAACGCCTGACGCATCAGGCATTGTGTCTTTTATTGTCTCGGGCGGTGCGCCGAACTGGATGCGTTCGTGTGGTGTAGTAACAAGGTAGCCGCCGCGGGGCAATTCGCGTAGAACATTTGGGGACATAGAGGGCTCCGTACCGGATGTACGGTTAGAATACCCTTAGTACGGAACACGCGCAACCGACGGGGCTACCAGCCGATCTCCGAAATGGCGATCATCGCGGAGACAAGGCCACCGCTGTACGTTCCCACCCAGATGTCGTACAGACCCGACCGGGGGTTGGAAAAGGCGAGGCCGGGTCGAGTGCCGACGGCATCGTCCGAAAAGTACCACTCGCCGGATGGATCTCGTACCAACAGTACCGTGTCCGCGCCTTGGGATTCAACGTAGATATACAGGTTGTGGCTGCCGGCGCTGTAATAGAGGTCAAAATCGGGCGCTTGAGCGACATAGCCGTACTCGCCGACAAACGACAAGTCATACGACCCGCCCGCCGTGACGGAAACACGGTGAGGATCAGGCAAAAAGCCCGCGCTTAAGCTTACGGAGCCGTAGGTGGGAGCAGCCTGCCAGTTTGGCGGACCGCCGAACGAAAAACAAGAAGTGAGACCGACCAGAACAAGACCGGACACCAGGATCACAATCACGGACTTCCGCATGGCTTCCTCCTGCTGTTATCATAGGCTACTTTGTTTCCCCGGTGGTGCGCTTTTTTTTGAGTGCGAATGCCGGCGCGCCTACCACGCACAAAGCAGACAGCAGGCGGTGACGGGACGGCCTTGACCATGAGCCGGCACTCAAATTGGACCGACCGGCCGCTTCGGCGGGGGCGCGCCTATCAGCGGACAGGCGGACCAATCGTGCCGTACCCGCCGCCATGGGTCCATCGCCGGTTTAGTAGCCCAGAGTCGTTAGTATTTCTCGGTACGTGTCCGCCGACTTTTTCAAGGCCGCTGCTTCTTTGTCGGTAAGCTCGATCTCCACCACTTTCTCAACGCCGTCTGCGCCGAGGAGGACCGGCACGCCGATACAGAGATCGTTCAAGCCGAACTCGCCTTCGAGGAGGGTCGATGCGGGGAGAAGCCTCTTCTCATCGAGCATCAACGCCTTGACCATTGTCACGACGGAAGCGGCGGGCGCGTAGTATGCTGACCCAGTCTTTAGGTGCTTTACTATCTCGCCACCTCCGTTGCGTGTGCGATCCACAAGTGTCTCGATTTGATCCTGTGGAATCAGCTCGGAAATCGGCACTCCCGAGACGGTCGTGAAGCGAGGAAGAGGCACCATGGTGTCCCCGTGACCGCCGAGGACCATCGCGTGGACGTCCGTCATGGCTACGCCGAGCTCCATCGCTATAAAGCTCTTAAACCGGGTAGCATCCAGCACACCCGCCTGTCCAACAACACGGTGCTTTGAAAAGCCGGTCACCTTCAGGGCGTGGTATGTCATGATGTCGAGGGGATTCGATACGATAACAACAAAGGCGTCCGGTGCATGCTGCTTTATGTTGTCCGCAACCTGCCCCATGATCTTTGCATTGGTGTTGAGCAGGTCCTCCCGAGTCATGCCGGGCTTGCGGGCAATGCCTGCAGTTACGACAACAAGCTCCGAGCCGGCAATCTCGGCGTAGTCGTTTGTGCCGACTACCATCGCGTTGTAGCCGCGAACGGGTCCCGCTTCGGTCAAGTCGAGGGCCCGCCCCTGCGGCATCCCTTCGACAATGTCGACCAAAACGATGTCGGCTATGTTTGCCTCCGCGGTGTACTGCGCAACCGTCGCGCCAACGTTACCTGCTCCGATAACGGCAATCTTCCTCTTCATATGACCTCCGGATTTGTTTTGTGTTTCTCCAAATATGGCATCAAACGGCTGCGGAGGGAAATGCAAACACCGGCGGTTTGGGCATCGAACGCCCTATACGGAGCCACGCTTTTTGATAAAGCTGCCTTCCTGATACTCCTTAAACGCCAACTGAAGCTCTGCTTGGGTGTTCATGACAATCGGTCCATACCAGGCAACAGGTTCGCGAATCGGGCGGCCGGAGACCAGCAAAAACCGCAGGCCCGATTCTCCGGCTTCCACCACCAGCTCATCCCCGGAATCAAAGATGAGCAGTGACCGATTGTCCACCTCCACCGGTTTGTAGGCGATTACTCCTTCATCTACCTCGTACGGCACCGGCTGGGGGCCGGATGCGCCACGGAATCGGCCGGCGCCTTCGAAGACATACGCAAATGCGCGCGACTCCAGGTCCATCTTGAGCTGCTTGGTTTTCCCCGGGGGCACGCTCACGTCCAGATACCGGGGAGCCGCCGCGATGCCGTCTACCGGTCCACGAATGCCGGAGAACTCACCGGCCAGGACGCGAATGACCGTGCCATCGTCTTCGGAGCGCACCGCGACTTCGCCGCCTGGAATATCCTGATAACGGGGATCCGTCATCTTGAGCTCGCGAGGAAGGTTGGCCCAGAGCTGGAAGCCGTGCATCCGCCCCCTATCGTCACCTTTCGGCATCTCCTGATGAATGATCCCACTTCCCGCCGTCATCCACTGGATGGAACCGGCGCCCAGAGTTCCTTTGTTGCCAAGGCTATCGCCATGCTCCACGGTGCCCGCAAGCACGTACGTGACCGTCTCGATGCCACGGTGTGGATGCCATGGAAAACCGGCGACATAGTCCTCGGTTCGATTCCCGCGAAAATCATCAAAGAGCAAAAACGGGTCGGTTTGCTCGGTATCATCAAAACCAAATCCTCTATGCAGGCGGACGCCGGCCCCTTCCATCGTTGGTCGTGACTTGTCATGTCGCAGTACTGGGTTGAGGGACATGCATATACTCCTTTCACCGTATGAGCGCTTGTTAGCGCGAGCTTGATTCAGCAAAAGTACAAAAGGCTAGTTGACTGATCAACTATTTGCAGGGAGTACACCGGCTATCCCGGGACGGGTGGCAACGGATGCCCCGACGGCCGGCCGTCGGGACGTTATTACCCCTTGACGGAGCCCGCCATCATGCCGCGCACAAAGTAGCGCTGCAATGCAAAAAACACGATTAACGGCATGACCATCGTAACAAAGGCTCCCGCCGTCAGTACGTGCCAGTCTTGGCCCCGCGAACCAACAAGTTCGGCGAGCCTCGCCGTGAGAACGGACTTCGATGCCTGCGTACCCAAGAAGACAAGGGCCACAAGCAAATCGTTCCAGACCCAGAGGAACTGGAAGATGCCGAAGGACGCTATCGCCGGCATAGATAGCGGCAACACCAGCCGGGTAAACATCATCCACGGCGTGGCACCGTCGGCGTGGGCCGACTCGATAATCTCCTTAGGGATGCTTGAGATATAGCCGTACAGAATGTAGGTCGCCAGCGGCAAACCGAAGCCCGTGTGCGCAAGCCAGATTCCCACAAAGGTCCCGTTGAGCCGCGCGGAGGTGTATAGCCGAAGGATTGGTATCAGCGCCATCTGCAGCGGAACGACGAGAAGCCCCACAATAAGAACAAACAACACCTCTCGCCCGGGAAAGTTCATCCAGGCGATGCTAAAGGCGGCAAAGGCCGCGATAGTGATTGGGATGACCGTGGAGGGCACCGCAACAAGCAGGCTGTTCACAAACGACGTACCCATGCTGTCCGCAAAGATGACGCGGTCGTAGTTGCGGATGGTCCACTGGTTCTCTTCTAGAGGATTAGCAAGCGCCGTCCACCAGCCCGATTGAGAAATCTGGCTTGCCGGACGAAACGAAGTTACCAACAGTCCGAGTGTCGGCAAGGTCCATATGACAACAATAAGCACGAGAATAAGCCGCATCGGCACGCCGGCCACGATCTTTTTTGCCTTTTTCCCGGACCGCGGACGCTGCGCCGCCTCGTCAAGACGGCCCTCGTCGCTTTCTTCAGAAGCTTGAAGGGCCGAGGACTCCTGAGCCTTTTTGAGTTCAGTAAGGTCTTTGTTACTCATCACTTACCTCCTCAGCTCACGCATGTTTCGAACGTTTCGAATCATCACGGGTATGACAACCAAAAACAGGAACACCGCGAGCGCGCTCCCTCTGCCGAAGTTTCTAAATACAAATGCCTCCTCGTACATACGCGAGGCCACTATTCCGGTATCAAAGTCGCCACTTGTCATAACCCAGACGATGTCGAAGATTTTGAGCACCAGAAAGAGGATTGTCGTCGTGACCGTGAGAATGGTTCCTTTTACGTAGGGAATAATCACGTTAAAAAAGACGCGGATCTCGTTGCAGCCGTCGATACGTGCCGCGTCCTTCAGGTCTTTTGGAACCCCTTTGACGGCCGCCGACAGAATGACCATTGCGAATCCCGTCTGCAACCAGATCATGATAAAAATAAGCGCAGCGTTGTTCCAAGGGCGCTGGATGATCCAGGCAACGGGGTCACCGCCCAGGCCTGTTGCGATGGCATTGAGAAGTCCTATCTGTGCCTGTCCGGGAGGCCGGTAGGCGTAAACAAAGCGCCAGATGACACTCGCGCCGACAAACGAGATGGCCATCGGCAGGAAGATCATCGATTTGATCGTCTTCTCCCAGACCGGCTTTAGCTTGTCGGTCATGACGGCAATAATCAGGCCGAGGCTGACCGCAAAGGCCGGCACCAACACCACCCACAGCAAGGTGTTCCGGAGGATGATCAGCATGTCGGCATCGGTGAAGACAAATGCATAGTTCCTCAGGCCGACAAACTCCTCGGACGTCCGGTTGAGGAAACTGAGCCAGATGGTACGCACCGCCGGAAACACGATGTAGGTCGCGAGTATCAAGACCCCGGGCAAGACAAACACCCACGGCCGTAACCTGTCGCGGACTCGGGTAGGCGTGACCTCGACGAGGTTCGTTAAGGCTGCATACAGGGCCCAAACGCCTCCAATACCGACGGCCAGCGCGATGACCGCGATAACAAACTTAGAAGCGTTTGAGTCGCGCATGAACAAAAAGGCCCATCTGAACGCAAAAAAGACAACCGCCGCCACGACGATTGCGAACACGATGCGGCCAACCTTGGATTCTTTGGCACGGATAAAAAAGTTGTCCTGTCGTATTTGCTCGGACATGAGCGCCCCCTATATATCAAAAGGCGCAAGCCGGACCAAGCCGACTTGCGCCGGTAGAGCGTAACCCGTGGTTACTCCCCGGGCCAGGTCTCGTCGATTCGCTGCAACACGTTTCGAACCTCTTCACCCTGTACCAGGTCTACGACGCCTTCCCAGAAGGAACCTGCGCCGACCTGACCGGGCATAAGATCGGATGCGTCGAACCGAAAGGTTGTCGCATTGTTCAAGATCTCCGCGTAGCCACGGCTGGCCTCGTCCGGATACCAAGACAGCGGCGTGGTCTGATTAGGCGATACAAAACCGCCCGCCTCGATCCAGGCTCTCTTCGACTCGGGTTCCGCGAGCCACTGCATGACATCACGAATATTCTGGTTATCCACCATGGCGCTCATGACGTCGCCTGCGCCGAGGACCGGTCGTCCATACTCCTCTTCGATGGGCGGCAGGTAGAAATAATCGATATCTTCACCAATCTCAACGTCCATATCGTCAGGCCAAAAACCGGTGATAAAGCTCGCCTGCCTGTGCAACCAAGCGGACGGTGGGTTGTCGAGAAGTGGGTGGACGGCATCGCCGAAGGGCGTTGTCAGAATCGAGTTCGTGCCGCCGAGGACGTAGTCCGGATTTAGCCAAATTTCGCCCATGATGCCGACGGCATTTCGTACTTCAGGCGAATCAAAAGGCAGCTCCCCGGCAACCCACTCGTCGTAAACCTCCGGTGGCTGCGTGCGAAGCATAATGTCTTCGAGCCAGTCGGTACCCACCCAACCGGTTGCTCCGGCGCTCTCGATGCCGATGCTCCACGGAGCAGTGCCGTCTTCGACCATTTGCTCAGTGAGGGCCATCATCTCATCCCAGGTCTCGGGGATCTCATAGCCTGCTTCCTCGAACTCGGGGACGGGGTACCACACAAGGCTCTTTACGCTGGCCCGGTACCAAATACCCGCCAGCATGTTCCCGACGGTTCCGTAGTCAATCCAGGTCTGGGAATACTGTTCCTGGAGAAATCCCTGGTCAAACCAGCCACGCAGATCAAGAACGTGACCGCGATTGGTCATGTCTTCCATAAGACCCGGCTGCGGGAACGCGGCAATGTCGGGTGGGTCGCCGCCTTGGGCGCGCACGGAGATAAGCGATTCGAAGTCACCCGAACCTTCATACACGATCTGGATGCCCGTTTCTTCCTCGAACGGCACCATACTTTCTTCAAAACGCCCCGCGTCGGTGTCTACAAACGCGCCAAAGATGTTGACGACGTTGCCGTCGTCTCTGTCCTCCTGACCTCCTCCGGCAAACAGGGGCATTGCTACAATGCCTAATAACGCGATGACAGCTACTGTCATCATTGTGAATCGTCGCATGCGACTCCTCCTTACTCGGTGGCTTCGACCACCGTGTTTCTTGATGGCTTGACGCAACACGGCGCCAAGATACGCCCAACCCTTACACTCTCCGGACCCGCGAGGGGGCGCGTGGGCCCGTTATCCTATGGGGACGAAAATGCAAGAACCGTGCCTACGTCTATACTGGGTATATGTTTCCGAAGGAGTTCCAGACGCTCATGTTGTTCCGGCGGCTGTCTTGGCGACGGTACGCGCCAACGGACGCCGCAAAGACCTTTGAGCGCGCGCTCGACCGGCCGCCTGGACGGCGACGGACTTCGCCGATCGCTTTTCACGGTCGGCCGCTCCCGGAACAACACCGTTGGTCGGAAATTAACAGAAGTCGATGTTGTCGGGTTGGCACCAGCACGTCAGCCAAGCGCCGCGTTGTCGGCCAACGGGCCCGCCGGGTTGCTTGTTTTGTGGTCGTGTGCCCGGTTACGCGCCTGAGGTTTGTGCTGATCGTCCGCCTAGTTTTCCGAGCCTTCTTCTCCAATTGTTTGGCACAATGGTCTGGCACGTTTATTTGAGGCTGCCTTCGGACTTTGGACCCACGTCGTCGAGGTGATTGTTGACGTTCGAAAGAGGCATTGTCAGCTGAGGTGGTCCGGAGAGATAAAAACCCCCGGACCACCGGCGGAACGTATCTTAGAGGTCGCCGACGAGAAAGCTGTAGTCAGTGTCCGCGGCGACGGCGTGGCACTGGTAGCAGGAAGCGAGCCTGCCCTGCGTTCGAATGCCCATATCGGGGCCTAGCATGGCCCACTCCCAGTCGCCGTTGGAGCTATCGTACCCGGCTTCGCGCTTGACCATTACGGTTAGGTTCGCAAGCTCGCCTTTTGAGCCGTCTGCTTCAGGATACGACTCTTTTACGATGATCGTTCCGACGGGAAACGGCGTGGAGGATTCCCCGGCGTAGACCGGCGCGCCGACTGAGTTGACAAAGACCTCGCGAAAACCGCCTGCGCCCTCGTGGACCTGCTGTCCAAGCGTGCCGGTGGCGTCACCGGTAATGGTCTCGTCATTGACCTTGGTCCAGGTTTGATATGAGCTTAGGTCTTCCGACGTGGTAGCGTCTGGGTCGGTTGTGCCACAGGACATAAGAACGAGCAGGACACCAAATGCGCACAATACGGGCGCGACGTTTCTGAGCATAACAAACTCCTTGTTTTGACTTTTCCATGCTACACCCGATTTGACTAGTTGTACAGTCCGGAATAGCGTAACTAACCCAATCCTCACCCACCGGTAGGAGCCTGTAGTACCCACTCGTCTTGAATCGATTGAAAGTCTGCTTCAACGGACTCGAACTATGTCTCCAGATCACGCACCATGTCGGAAACACGGGTGGGGACATGTTTGGCACAGTTGTAGAGTTTTCGGCGCCTCGTCAAACCCGGGGCGCTGGAGATGGTACCGTTTGTCGAAGGAGCCGAGGTGCCACTTGGCGATAGGGAGTGTCGATGCTGCCGCTCGGTGTCGGTGTGGCCCGTGTCGTCCATATAAATAACGACCACGCTTGGACGAGAAGGGTGTGTTGCAGGCATAAGCCCGAGAGTAGCATACTTTCGCCATGGAAACGCTGGAAAAACGACCCGCCTTGGATCCCCCGGAGCAACGAGTGCTTGGATCCCTCATCGAAAAAAGCCTTACCACTCCGGAATACTACCCGCTTACCCTAAACGCCCTTCGAACGGCTTGTAATCAAAGGAGCAACCGCGACCCCGTCGTAGAGTACGATGATAAACAGGTCGCCGAGGCGCTCACACGCCTTCGGCACAAGGGTCTTGCGGAGTCCGTTTATACGGACGGCGGCCGTGCTGAGCGCATCCGCCACGTTTTTTCTGAGTCCTTTGCGCTAACCGTCTCTCAAACGGCGCTTCTTTGCGAGCTCTTGCTCCGGGGGCCGCAAACGGCCGGGGAGCTGAATTCCAGGGCGTCGCGTATGTCGCGCTTTGGGTCCGCCGCGGAAGTAGCGAAGGTGCTCGAGTCCCTCGCCGAGGGCCGCGCGCCGGCCCTCGTGGAGCACCTAGAGCGCAGGCCGGGTCAAAAAGACCGACGATGGAGACACCTGTTCACGGACAAAACGAGGACAGCCGAGCAACGACGTGACCCGGTCGCCGGTGGGCCGGGCCACACGGGCGCCGGCGGCGCGCCGGGGCCCGCGCGTGGCGGAACCGTTCTCTTAAAAAAGACCGATGACGAGCGCATCAAACAGCTCGAAAGCGACGTAGCCGCCCTCAAGCGAGATATAGCCGGGCTATCCAAGCGCTTCGACGGTCTTCGCTACCATCTCGACGAGATCCTTTCGAAGCTCGATAATTAGTCGTCTTCAGCTAAATGCGCTCAACTTCGATCAAATCTATGATAGCTTGACAGTATACCGTTGGTGCCTTATGATGTTGGAATGGCAGACCGTAGTACTACTTCGCGCTGGTATCGCACGCCTATTCCGCGGGAGAGGCTTGCCCAGCTCACCAAACGAGAAGACCTCCGTCCGCTTCTTCATGTGGGCGGGCACCTGGTAGTCTCCGCGGCTACGGGTTGGTTTGCGTTTTTTGCATTCAACAACCTGGCGTGGCCCTTAGTGATATTGGCCGTGTATCTGCACGGTACCTTCTACAACTTCCTTGGCATGTTCACGGGAATCCACGAGCTTGCTCATCGAACGGTATTTCGAACAAGGGCGCTTGGAGAGGCTCTGTACTTTGTCCTTGGCATCCTCACCTGGAACAACATTTACAAGTTTCGCGAAAGCCATTTCAAACACCACCGGGACACCTGCCACACCGGTCAGGACCTCGAGGTGGTGCTCCCGGAGAAGTTCCTGCCACACCACTGGTTTTTTGTTTTTACCATTACCCCGATAAGTGGCGCCGGTGGTGTTCCGGGAATCTACACGATGATCGCTGAAACGGTGAAGTACGCACTTGGCATCATGAAGAGCAAGTGGGAGAACATGATAATACCGCCCGAGGAACGGCGGGCCAGGCGCAGGGTCTTTAATTATGCCCGCCTAACGCTCCTCGTTCATGCAGGCCTGGTTGCTCTGTTTGTTGCCTCGGGCGCGTGGATCCTGATTTTTGTGGTGACGATCGGCATGTTTATCGCGCCGTGGCTCGCAATACTATGCGCGCTCCCGCAACACATCGGCTTAAAGGGCGATGTTAAGGACTGGCGTGTCTGCGCGCGCACGGTCCTGATGCACCCGGTGATTCGGTTTTTCTATTGGAACATGAACTACCACATCGAGCATCACATGTACGCCGGCGTGCCCTTCTACAATCTGCCCGCTCTCCACGAGGAAATAAAGCACGATACACCGGAGCCCTACCCGGGCCTTATTGCCGCGTGGAAGGCGATTATGCCCGTGGTCCGGAAACAGCGCGAAGACCCGAACTATGTGTACGTGCCGGAGCTGCCAAGCGCGTAGCGGGCCCTCAGCAGCCCGGCAATAGCGCTCGGGCAAACGTGCCCTACTCCCCCGGCGACAGCGCGATGCGAAATCCGATCAGATTACCCGAAAGATCGGGAGAGGCGTACGCTCGATAGCTCACGCGGCACATGTATGAGTCGCGGCCCCACGCTCCGCCACGCCAGACACGGCCATCGGATACTACCTTCGACGGCCCCTCGGGGTCGGTGAAGCCGTCGAGGCGGGCGTAGTAGGTGTTGCTGTACCAATCGTAGACCCACTCGTCGACGTTGCCGCTCATGTCGTGGATCCCCAACTCGTTCGCGGCCTTAAGACCCACGAGGTGCGTGTTGGAGCCGGAGTTTTCATCGTAGTATCCGACGGTGCCGAGGATGTTGGAGCCGGAGTACGTGTACTCGATTGATTCGCTACCGCCGCGAGCCGCGTACTCCCACTCGGCTTCCGTCGGGAGCCGATAGCCGTGGGCATCAAAATCGACGGACCAATCCGAGAGGTCGACCGTCTGCTCCCACTCCTCCATCTCGTTTAAGAAATGAGCGATCGCCATTGCCCCATACCACGTTACTGCGTAAACGGGATGACTATCGTAGCCGGAAGGATTTATGTAGAGGTCGGAGCCGTTCCACGCGATGCGTTGGTACTGGTTCTCGAGGTCGAGAACCACCTGCCGGTCTCCGGAGACGTTTTTCACCGAACGACTGTCGGCGGTCGCGAGTCCCCGGTCTATCGCCTCATTCAAGATTGCAACGGCTTGCCCGTTAGTAAACTCGTGTTCGCCGATGGCAAAGGGACGCGTGAGGCTTATGGTATTAACCGGCGATTCATCGGCATCGCCGGTAGTCGAACCCTGGTCAAAGGTATCTGAATCGCCGGGATCAACCACCTGCACCAGGCGGAAGTAGTGGTCGTGCCACGGTGGCTCGTAGAAAAAACGGCCGGCGGCGCTCCACGCCGTATACCCGGCCTCGCCTTTTGCCCGAACTCGCCAATACCGGTGATCGCCCGGGCGCACGGCGTCCTCGACATAAAATGTGTCTCCGTCAACCTCGTGCACCTCGGCGCCCGGCAACACATCTTCATCACCGGCGATCTGCATCTGATAGGAGTCGGCGCCTGGGACGGAGTTCCAGCTTATCAACGGGGTTGGATCCTCGATGTTGTTGTTGTGAGGCGGATCAAAACCCGATACACCACCTTCAATCTCGAAGCCCGCAAAGTCGCTCCATGCACCCCAATTCCCGTCCGGGTCTTGGGCACGTACTCGGAAGCGGTATGTACCGGCGTCCAAGTGCGCCTCTCCCAGCGCGGTGTGGTGTGACTCGACTTGTGTTCTCCACACCTCCGTTCCCGTGCCGGTCTGCAACAAGAACTCGTATAAAACGGCCTGGTTGACCTGGGTAGCCCTGATCTCCGGTAGCCACTCGTAGGCCGAATCCTCAAGCCGCACGGCCACTATCTCATCGACTGCCTCTACGGTCTCGAAGCCCTGGTAGTTTTCTCCATATGGATCGAGGGGATTGTTCCGCGGACCAAGCAGCTCGGAGCAGGCGGCGAGAAGAAGAACCACGAGCCCACCAAGCCATAGAACTCGTAACGTGTTTTTCATCGGAGCGCCTCCAACTCACGGATCCGGGCGTCAATGTCTTGGAGCTCGCGACGCTCCGCTTCAATAGGGGGGCGAAAAAGCCACAGCGCGGGCCCCAGTGAGACACCTGCGCCGCCGATACCGACTCCCACGGCGAACACGGTTGTCCATGTGTCCACGCGATTTGCCGCGGCCACGGCCGCAGCGCTTGTCGTGGCATTGGCGTATTCGGTGTATGCGACGTCGGCCAACAAGTAGCCCAACAGTGCAATGCCGGTGCCAAGTGCTCCCGCACCGAAGGAGACCCAACCACCGACGGTCAAAAAATCGTGCAACTCGATCTCCGGCAAGATCACCTTTTCGAGCTCCGTGCGAACACCTCGCAGCTCCTGAATCTGAAACGTCGGCGACATCGCCAGCCGGGAAAGATCAATAAATCGTTCCCTCCGTGCCTCGAGAGATACGGGTTCTTCAAAGGCCCAATCGATATCTGAAGCACGCCTGGCGCGGACAACGTATTCCTCCGGCGGTAACACCACCACGGCCGGATCGCTTACCGACTCGAACGACGTGGCCTCCGCGAGGGAGCGGCCTTCGATTTCTATACGTAGCGCCTCGTCCGGCGGTAGCTCGAGGACAAGGCGCCCGCCAAGCTCACCCCGGAGGCTCAGCTCGACGACTCCGCCGTCCTCGACCCTCACCCGTTGGGCCATCGGAACTATCCACTCGCCGTGGGCAGCAACTTCGTACTCGCCGGGAATCACGGAAAGGGATATTTCGCGAGCGTCGTGAGAACCGCTCGGAACCGGTCGCCCGTTTAGGGTCAACTCCGTTCCCTCCCTCAGATCCCGAAGCATCAGCACCCCGGCCCGGGCAAGGAGGCTTGTTCGCCCTCCCTCCTGCACCACCGAGCGAGTCTCGTATGACACATCGAAGGGGCTTTCGAAGCGCAGGACTCGCTCGCCAATTGCCGCTTGGTCAAGCCGATGACCTGCGTCTTGCCGTGGGGTCCACAACTCACCGTCGACATACACTCTCACAAAATCCGGTACACCAATAACCTCCAACTCGCCGACGCGAGGCAAGAGAACCGGACTAACACGGACCTCGCGCGCGTAGGCCACGTCGACCTCGGTCCTGTTGTCCTGAAGCAGAGGATGGCGTATGGAAAGATTGTGAGTGTCTATGGGGACGAGGTCGCTCAAACCGTCGAAGGATACCACCTCCCCGTCCAGGACGACGCGATAGCCGTCGGGCACTTCAGCCTCGATGGTAAGACGCCCGAGGCGCACGATGTCGGGAGAGAATTCGACCAGGCTGCGGGGGTTTCCATCAACGTGGGCGGTGACGGGCAGGATAAAGTCTCCCCGCAATTGTACGGCTCGTGTCCCGGCAGGCACCTCCGCGGCCAGCGGTGTCGAACCGAGCCGGGTCCCATCCACCAGAACCTCTACGCCGGCAAATCCCGGGTCCACCAAAAGGGTGAATGTTTGGTTGAGAGCCGTAGAGAATCGGATTTCCGTTTCTGCTCCCTCCGCGATTCGCGCCGCACGCGACTGCGACCCCGTAGTCGACCGGAATTCGAGGCTGCGGGCACCGACCGGCACATTGTCCAACGTGATGGTCTCGTCCGCGAGCAGATTGACCAAGAACTCCCCGTCGACGTAGAGAGCCCCGGCCTCCTCGGTGGAGATCACAAGGGTGCCGGTGGACCGTCGGACCGCGATGGATCCCGGACCCGTCGTGCCGGTAACCGCGCCGGCGGCCAGGGAAATATTCTGGGTTAGGCTGGAATTTGTCCACGGAGTCTGCCGTCCGCCGGTGCCGTTTACAACGTCCGTTCGAACGTTTCGAAACATCAGCTCCACGTCGAGGCCCGGCGTGTTGACGTGGTTCAGAAATGCCTCGGTAAACGGACTGTTTCGGCCGTCGCCGTCGAGCGCAGCCTGCCCGGGGTCGGTGGCATAGACGATAAGCGAGCCCGCCGGGGCTTGAACAACCGTCAGACCCCGGGTTGCCGTGGAGCGCGTGCTCGCCGGAAGCGGATTGTCCCGGCAAGCGTCGAGGATAAGAATATTAGACGAGTTGCCGGCGGTCTCCATCTTGGAGAGCACAAAGTCCAAGGCGATAGAGGCAAACTCCACCTCGTCCTCGGCCTGTATATCGGCGTCCACGGGAACAAGGTAGTTGATACCCCCGACCTCGATCCCGTGGCCCGCATAGTAAAAGAGGCCGAGGCCCTTTTCCCTCGCAAGAGCATCGCCGAAGGCCCTGACTGCCTCGAACAACTCCCGCTCTTGGGCATCCATGACAAGCGTTACCTCAAACCCAAGTGCCTCCAAGGCTTGCGACACGTCGGATGCGTCGTTACCCGGGTTCGCGAGGTTGCCAAAATGCGCGTAATTGGAGTTGCCGATGATTAGGGCGGTTCTTGAATCGGCATTGCTCTGGCCATAGACAAGCGGCGCAGAAATGAGCAACAGGGCGGCCGGCAAGATGATTGATACACAATTTCGCATAAGCCCTCCTCAACCACGGACTTAGGCGACAGCGATGCAGAACGAGATGTGGTACCTGTTGTCGTCTATATCAGTGTAGGCCCGCTGCGGGTCGACCTGCAAGAAGAAAAACTTCGCATATGGGCTCCGGCTTGTCACCTGGACGCCGGCGGGCGACCTCGTCGTTTATCGGCTTTTGGGCTACACTCGAAATACTCATGATATCACGAAAATTTAAAATGCTACCCGAACACATCTACCCCGCCAATGAGTGGGCGGTAGTCGAGTCTGAATTCTCCCGTCGGTGGATGGGAAATGCAGAGACGTTGTTTGCGCTGTCCAACGGTTTTCTAGGCGTACGCGGAACTTTCGAGGAAGGTCGCCCGAATGTGCAGTCCGGGACGTTCTGCAACGGCTTCCACGAGACCTGGCCGATCGTTCACGCCGAGGAAGCCTACGGCTTTGCTCGAACAGGCCAGACCATTGTCAACGTGCCCGATCCGTTGATCATCAAGCTCTACGTGGACGACGAGCCGCTCTACCTGCCGACCGCCCGGCTAACGGAGTACACGCGAGAGCTGGACTTTCGTAACGGCATGCTGACGCGGGTCATGAACTGGTCGTCGCCCGCGGGCAAACAGGTTTCAGTCAGCGCAAAGCGGATTGTTTCTTTTGACCAGCGTCACTTGGGAGCTATTGAGTACGAGCTGACTCTCGATACCGACGCGCCGGTGGTAATCTCGTCACAGCTTCTAAACCGCCAAGACAGTAGACCCATCGATGAGCCGCGAAACGGCGGCGGCATGGAAGACCCGCGGCGCGCCCGCGATTTCGGCTTCCGCGTGCTAAACGCCCAGGAGCACCACGTTCAGGAACACCGTATTATCACGGGTTACCGGACCACCAACTCCGGGATGACCCTGGGTGTCGGCATGGATCACATCGTCGAGACCGAGAATTTCTGGGAAGCTCACCAGTCGTGGACCGAGGACCTCTCAAAGATCGTTTTTACGATCCGCGCAGCCGCCGGCGTTCCGATCAAGATCACAAAGTTTTTTACCTACCACATGTCACGGGCTGTTCCCCCCGCCGAACTGATCGACCGATCGTCACGAACCTTGGTTCGAGCAACTCGCGACGGCTTTGAAGCGCTCGAGGAAAGCCAACAGACCTTTCTACGCGATTTTTGGCGGCGAGCCGATGTCGTGGTAGATGCGGACGTTCGGGTCCAGCAAGCCGTGCGCTGGAACATCTTTCAGCTGTGCCAAGCCTCCGCCCGCGCGGAGACCGCCGGAATTCCGGCCAAGGGGCTCACCGGTCAGGCGTACGAGGGCCACTACTTCTGGGATGCCGAGGTGTACGTTGCGCCGTTCTTGAGTTACACGGACCCCCGGATCGCCAGAAACCTTCTGCGATTTCGTCACGGCAAGCTCGCGCACGCGCGAAACCGGGCGGCGGAGCTATCGGAGAAAGGGGCGCTGTTTCCGTGGCGAACGATCAACGGAGAAGAGGCCTCGAGCTACTATGCAGCCGGCACGGCCCAATACCACATCAACGCCGACATCGCCCATGCGATTCGCCGCTACGTCGATATTCGCGGCGACCGGCAGTTCTTGTCCGAATACGGCGCCGAGATTCTTGTTGAGACGGCTCGGATGTGGGTCGGCCTGGGCTTTTTTGCACCGGACGACGGCGTGTTCCACATCCACGGCGTAACGGGTCCCGACGAGTACACGACCGTAGTAAACGACAACACATTTACCAATCTTATGGCACGCGCCAACCTTCGCTATGCGGCGGACGTGGTAGAGTGGTTGCGTGAAGTGGACAAGGAGGCGTACACCCGCCTCGCTCACGAGACCAATCTTGATGTCGGTAACGAGCCTACGACCTGGCGAAAGGCGGCGGACGCCATGCACGTGGCCTATGACAGAGAAAAACAGATGCATCCGCAGGATGAGAACTTCCTGGAGCGGGAGGTGTGGGACTTCGAAGGAACCACCCCGGGCCAGTATCCACTCCTATTGCACTTCCATCCACTTGTGATCTATCGCCACCAGGTGCTTAAGCAGGCGGACATCGTTTTGGCCATGGTGCTTCTTGGCAACGAATTCTCGGAGGACGAAAAACGCCACAACTTCGACTACTACGACCCACTAACCACCGGTGATTCCTCCCTATCAGCGTGCGTCCAGTCCATTCTCGCCGCGGAGATCGGCTATGAGGATAAGGCCCTCGAGTACTTCCAGTACGCCCTGTTTATGGATCTGGCCGACATAAACGGCAACACGGTGGACGGGACTCACGTGGCCTCTTGCGGTGGTGTGTGGATGGCGCTAACGTACGGATTCGCCGGAATGACCGATTTCGACGCCAAGCTGACCTTTGATCCCCGACTGCCTGCAAGCTGGAAGCGCCTGGCGTTTCCCATCCGTTTCCAGGATAGGCGAGTTCTTGTGGATGTCCGCCACAAAGAGATGACCTTCACAATGGAATCGGGCGATCCGCTTACGATCGGCGTCCGCGGCGACGACCACGAGCTCGCCGTCGGGAACCCCGTTGTTCTGCCCAACACTCCCAGATGAGTGCCCCACTTGTTGTCGCGGGAGGCATCAATGTGGATGTCCGCGCCCGACCGGCGGCGGGCCCCCTGAAACGCGGCACCTCCAACCCCGCTCACATCACGATCGCCCCCGGGGGCGTTGCTCGAAATATCGCCGCCGTGGTCGCGTCCCACGGTTTATTGGTCACCCTACTCGGCGCGGTCGGTGACGACGCGCTGTCCAACGAGGTCATCGAGCGGACCGCCCGCGGCGGGGTAAATGTCGACCACGTCATTCACGTACCTCAGTCGCCGCCGGGAACCTACGTCTCCATCGTCAACGAGGAAGGTCGGCTCGAGTTGGCAGCCTCCGACATGACATCAACCGATGCCTTGGACAAGGCGGCTGTCGGGCGACTCGCCGAGGTCGTGCGGGGTGCCGGAGCGCTTGTCTTGGACACCAATCTCACGGTAGAGGCGATAAAAGCACTCGTCGCCGCTGCAAACCAAGCGGGGGTTCCCGTAGTGGTCGATCCCGTTAGCGTGGCGAAGGCCGAGAAGCTTGCCGCCGTCTCCGGGCGTGTCTACGCCGTAAAGCCCAACAAGATGGAAGAAAAGGTCATCCACCGCCAGTCGGCGGACGTTCGCGGGCCGGTCTACGATCACATCGTCACCAGCCTCGGCCCGGAGGGGGTCAAGCTCTTGGTGTGCGCCGACGGCTCCACGCGACGATTTTCGGGTCGCACGGTGGCCGTAAACGACGAAACGGGGGCCGGCGACGCATTTGTGGCGGGACTCTCAACCGGCGTGGCCGCGGGCAAGGACATTGATGCGTGTATACGGGACGGAATGGCGTGGGCCGAGGAGTGGCTTGATGCACGGCGCTAACCGTTACCTCCGCCTTGGCGCGGAGGCCAAAAAGGCGCAGGAAACCGGACAACCGGTTGTGGCTTTGGAGTCAACCATCATTTCCCACGGCATGCCCTACCCGAGGAACATCGAGACCGCACGAGAGGTGGAAACGGTGGTGCGAGACGCGGGTGCGGTTCCGGCCACCGTCGCGGTCATCGGCGGCGAGATGGTGGCGGGGCTTTCCGACGGGGAATTGGAGTTTTTGGCAAAGTCCGACGCGGTGATCAAGGCGGGGCGCCGCGAGCTGGCCTTGGCCCTTGCCACACGCCAAGTAGCCGCAACAACGGTGGCCGCGACGATGATCGTTGCCGCCGCCGCGGGCATCCGGGTCTTTGCCACCGGCGGTACCGGCGGGGTCCACCGCGGCGTCGAGAGCACGATGGACGTGTCGGGGGACTTGGTGGAGCTGTCTCGGTCTGAGGTGGCGGTTGTTAGTGCGGGCGTCAAGTCGATCTTGGACATTCCCCGGACCTTGGAGTACCTCGAAACACTCGGTGTGCCGGTCTACGGCTACGCCACCGATGAGTTTCCCGCCTTTTACACGCGGTACACGGGCCTTCCGGTATCCGCACGAGTGGCCGACGCACGCGAAGCGGCGGAGCTTATACACGCCCAGTGGACCGCCGGATTTGGAGGGGGCGCCCTTGTGGCCAACCCAATTCCCACGTCCGCCGAGATGGAGCACGGCTACATCGAAGGCATCATCGAGCAAGCGGTATCCGAGGTGTCGAGCAAAGGAATACGGGGCCAGGAGGTCACGCCTTATCTTCTCGCCAGGATCGTGGAGTTGACCGGCGGCAGGAGCCTCGAGGCCAACATCGCACTTGTGAAAAACAACGCAGCGGTGGCGGCCAAAATCGCCGGCGAGCTGCAGCGCCTTCAGGCCGTCGAGTCTTAGACTACCGCGTGCTCCCTCTCTAATCGTTCGTAGTAGTCGGTAATAGTCCGAACCCACCGTCGCTTTTCCGGGTAGCTCTTGTAGAAAAAGCTCCGCTTGAAGCCGTAGATAAGAATGTTCTTGAGCTGTTTGGCGCTGATGCCAAAGCCGTCAATCGCAAGCTCGAGTTCTTTGGTGACGGATGTGTTGCTGACAAGCCGATTGTCCGTGCAAATCGAGAGGCTTAGGTTTCTTTCGAGCATCTGTCCCAAGCTGTGATCCTTGATCCCGAGCAAGTCGGGACAGGTCTGTAAATTGCTCGTCAGGCAGACCTCTACCGTGATCCGCTTGTCGGCGATGTAATTGGCAAGCTCCCGGACGTACCGATCTCTGTCGGTAACCGAATCATCGTACACCATGTCGCTACGAAACAGCCGTAAGCCGTGCCCGATTCGGTCCGCGTGGAGCTTTGTGATTGCCTGGAAGATCGACTCGGGGCCGTAGGCCTCTCCGGCGTGCACCGTCTTTTTCATAAAGTGCTCGTGCACGTAGTCGTAGGCCGCCTGGTGCGCGGCGGCGGGGTAGCCGTACTCGCTCCCGGCCAGGTCGAAGGCGACCACCTGAATGTCCGACTCACGCCGGAGCTTGATTGTCGCCTTGGCGAGCTCCAACGACGCCATCGGGATAAGCTCATCCTCCGTCGAGAAGCTGTGCACACGCGCGAGATCGTTGTAGTAACTGCTGAATTTGGGGGTAAAAAACCGCATTGCGGTAACGATAATTCCGTACTCGAACTCCGGTTCATCGCCTCCGAGGGTGGCGTTGAACGCATCGCGGGCGCGACGGAATCCCTTGTCGACCGACGCCATCACGTCCTCGAAGCTCAGCCTGTCGGAGATGTGTAATTGGGGGGCAAATCGCACTTCGAGATAGCGAACCCCCTCCGCGAGGTTGTCCTGCGCAAGCTCATACGCTATTCGCTCGAGGCTGTCCGGGTCCTGCATCACGCTGCAGGTGTAGGAAAAGCCGCTCAAATACTCGTTGAGATCCTGGTAACTGTCCATAAACAGAGTCGCCCTCAGCCCCTCGGGGGTGTACGAGGGAAGCTCGACCCTTTGCGCGCGGGCTAAGTCGATAAGCGTCTCGAGGCGTAGGCTGCCGTCGAGGTGCACATGGAGATCGTTTTTTGGAATCGCCTTTAAAAACTCGGGAGAAAACTTCATGTCGCTCAGAATACCACAGGGTTTGTGTTACAAAAAGAAAAGCCGCGGTAGGACTTTCCGAATTGCATGGTTTTGTGTCGTAATGTGGCCATGGTGGAACTACACCTGCCGACGTTGTGGGCCGTCTTGGTTCTTTTATACGCCGCGAGCTTTGGTTTTGCTCTCGTTCTGTACCTAGTAAAACGGCGGTTTTCCGGCGCCTCGTGGTGGTTACTTGGGCAAGCGCTTCTGATGGTAGGCGCCGGCGGCGTTGCCCTTCGAAGCGATCTGCCGTGGCTTGTGGCGGTCTTTTTCAGCAACATTCCGTTTATTGCGGGAGCGTTGCTCTTTCTTCGATCCGTATGGGCCTTTTGTACCAAGCGCCGGTTTCCGATTTGGATATACCTCGCCTTGCCCGTGGCAATAGCTCTTTTTGCAGTGGACCTGTCCCCGGACATGCGCTTTAGATCGATCCTGTTTTCCGCGTTGATAGCTGTCTTGGACGGGGCCGTGGCAACGGTGATGCTCACCCACCCGCCCAAGTCGGTTCGGCTTCCAATCACTCTTGTTGCAATTACGTTTTTCTCTTTGGCGATAGCAAATCTCGGGCGGATTCCGGCATATGCGGTGACCAACGAGCGCATTTTTGGAAACGAGACGGGATTCGTAACGGTCTTTTATTTTCTGTCGGCCCTCACGCCCGTTTTGATCCTTTTTAGCTACTACCTCCTGTCGGGAACGCGCCTGGAACGAGAACGGCTGAGCCGCGAGGAACGCCTTCAAAAACAAAACGTCGAATTGGCACGCCTCAATACAATGACAACGACCCTGCTCTCGGTTATCGGCCATGACGTAAAGACGCCACTGACGGCGGCACACCGGTACGTGTCGCGTTTTTTGGTAAAGGCACCGGAAGACTTGGAGACAAAAAGGCACGAATTGGAGGTTCTGGAACAAACACTTGGGTATTCAACACGAATCCTGGAGAACCTGGTGTCGTTTGCGAAGGCCCAAGTCCGGGGCCTCCCCGAGATCATGGGCACGGTCAGCCTCCGGGAAGTGATCCACCTCTCGGTGGACTACGTCACACACGAGGCAGAGCGCAAAGGCGTCAAACTGGTGGTGTCTGACGACAAGGCCATGCGGTTGGTATGCGGCGAGGAAGAGTGGCTGGCAATAATCGTACGAAACCTTGTTTCCAACGCGGTCAAGTTTTCGCATCCGGGGGACGCGGTGACTATTGAGTGCCTAGAGCTTGAGGAACAGTCACGACTAACGATCCGTGACAACGGCGTGGGAATGCCGCCCGACCAGGTGGATAGGTTGATGAACGACGGGCAAGTTGCATCGACGCTTGGAACGGCGGGAGAGCGCGGAAGCGGAATCGGTCTTGCCTTGGTTCGAGTGCTATGCAATCAGCTCAAGATCGAGATATCCATCTCCTCGCAGGAAGGCAAAGGAACCGAGGTCACCCTCGACTTCCCAAAACACCGGCCGCACGGCGCCGATGGGTGCCGCTGGCTGGACGCTGCCCGGTAATTCTGATAACTATCCTCCAACATGGGTGGAACGCTGCTAATAATAGAAGACGAACCGATCATGGCACTGGAGCTCAAAGCGACACTCGAGCAGCGTGGCTACGTGGTGCCGGAAATCGTCCCCTCCGCAGATACCGTTGTCGAGGCCTACGCCAGGGTCCGTCCGGACCTGATTATCATGGACATACAGCTCAGGAGTTATATCGACGGGATCGACTCGGCACACCGTCTTACGGTCTTTGGCTCGACGCCCATACTCTTCCTGACCGCCAACGAAGATACAAAGGTCGAGCGTCGTGCGCGCAACATCAAAAACAGCTACTACGTTCGAAAGCCGTACGACGAAGACCGCCTGGTGGAGCTAATCGAGCAGATCCTTAGCTGAGGATCATCTTTTGGAACGTCACACATCCGGCTTGGTGTGAAAGAAACAACACCAGGCCACGCACCAAGGAGAAGCCGTGGACCTGTTCCTCCGCGACCTTTTGTCCGACTTCCACGTTCTGATTCTTATCGCCATCGTCATTGTGTCTCTTGTGGCCCTGGGGAAGGGGGCCGACCTGCTGGTGGACGAGGCGGTACGTCTGTCGGTCAAATCCGGCATACCTACCGTGGTCATCGGCGCCACGGTTGTCAGCATAGGCACCACCATGCCGGAGGCCGCGGTGTCGGTTTTTGCTTCCGTGCAAGGAAACCCGGACCTGGCATTGGGAAACGCCGTCGGCTCCATAATCTGCAACGCAGGACTTATCCTTGGGCTTGCGGCCTTGGTCAGACCCCTGGCTCTGGACAAATCCATTACCGGCCGGCAAGGATGGCTGCAGGTCGGCTTCGCGGTGCTGCTGGTGGCGGTTGCCGTTATAAGCGTACCCGGAGGGGTCGGCTCGATATTCACGCAAGAGGTTCCGAGCGGCCGCGTGCCACAGTGGGTTGGTTTTGCGTTTGTTGCGGTGCTCATCGGCTATATCTACCTATCAATTCGCTGGTCAAAGCGGGACAAAAACCGAGACATCGGTGTTGGGGGCGAGGTGTCGGTCCACGGAGCTGCCGACGCGAAAACGGCCGTAGTGGTCGTGCGTCTTGTGCTGGGCATCGCGATCATCGTGGTGTCCTCGAAGGTGCTGATTCCCGCCGTAGAAGTTATCGCCCTGCGCGCACGCATTCCCGCGGCAATTATCGCCGCCACCATGGTAGCATTGGGGACTAGCTTGCCGGAGCTTGTGACCGCGGTCACGGCGGCCAGGAGAGGTCACGGCGAGCTCGCCGTCGGCAACGTTATCGGCGCTAACATTCTCAACGTGCTCTTTGTGGCCGGTGTGTCCTCGGCGGTTACGCCCGGTGGGCTTGTGGTGCCCGGCTTTTTCTTTCACCTGCAGTTTCCGGCCATGATCCTGGTATTGGCCCTGTTCCATACCATCACACTCGTGGCAAAAAAGGCTTTGGGCAGGCCCGCGGGAGCGGCACTCCTTGTGCTCTACAGCGGCTACGTCGTCGTCAGTTACATGATCTAGGCGGCAGACGCATGGTTTTTAGACCGGGCATTGAGTTAGTCGTAGACGCGGCCGTACGGCAAACCGGCGATTCTGACAAAGGGGATCTCTGTGCCAAACATGGCTCGGGTCTCTAAAGCGGAGATCGGTAGCCGAAGTATGTAGTGTGCGTCCTCGGGTACTATCGTCGTCTCGAACCGAGCCTCGGTCAGCACCCATTCGGTACCGATCGAGGCAAAGCGCCCGGGTTCAAATCGGCCTCCCGAGAGTGTTGATATCGCCCACAGGTCCACAACCAGAAAGGGACCTTGCATACGCCATCCGCCGGTGTAGCCGATCATGCGGGAGATGCCGTCCATCTCGTTTTCGAAAAACGACACGTAGTCGCGCCCAAACTCAAAACGACGGGTGTAACCGGCGGCCACCGGGGGGCCACCACGGATGTAACCTCCGTCGGGTATGGCCTCCCGCGTGATTCGAACAAAATCGCCCGATGTGTTGCTCTCATAGGCCGCCAAAAACAACTCGATGAGGCCGAGGTTGTACCGGGCGACGTCCGACCGGGCGGCGTTGGCGCGGGACCGCGCATGTTCCGTGATTGCCGCGTATAGGTCCTCGAGCTCGGCGGCGGTGAGAAGCCCCAGATGGTAGTCCTCGAAACGGAAGTCAAGGGCCGACAGCTCACCGGTCTCAACTACTCGCAACGCCGCCTCGATATCGGCCTTGTGCGCAGATAATCGTGGCACGTGCTCGGGCACCTCACCGTCGCCGGGTGAATCGCTTTGCGCTATCGCGGGCGTGAGCGAGACAAGAGAGGCAAAAAGGACAATAACGGCGGGGGTACGTTGGCGAATCGGCTTCATTCTCCGTGGAAAGATACCGTTTCCCTCCGCCGGCGGACAGTGTGTGCGCCAAACACCCGAAAATCGACCCTGGTCATCAGAAGGTACGCACTGCGCGAACCAGGGCCTGGGCTCTTTTGCCGGGTACGAGGATTGTGGAAGCTCCGCCGTAGTCGACCGTCGCGTAGGTGACCGCATCCGCGGCGCTCGAAAATTGCCGCACCCACACCTCGTCGGCGTCGTGCTCGCTCGAGCTGAAGTAGTATGCGCCCGTGTTGTTGAAGGCACCGACAACATCCTGATTCTCATGGAGCAGGTCGAGCTCCCCGCGACTCGGCAGGAACCAATCGCCGTACTCACCGTAGGCAAAGTCGGCACAGAGCCGCGCGGCGTAATTGCCCTCCCCAAGAGCGGCGACAATCACATCGGTATTGGCGCTACCGGCTCCAACCGCCTCGTCGCCGGCGCCAAGCACCTGGAGAGCCTGCGCATTCTCTGTCGGCGCCCAGGGTGTCGCCTGATTCACGTACGAGACCCCGCTGTCGGTTTGGTCGAACGGCGCGGCCTCGAGGTACCGCCAACCGTCGGAGTAGGCTCCCTTGTCGTAAAAAACGATCCCTCCGGCCGGGCCCGCATCACCAACCGTAAAGGCCAGCGTGAAGGAAAACACGCCGCTCCAGGCACTGTAGCCGCCTCCGGCGGTGGCCGCGCGGACCCGCCAGTGACAGACTTGGTCGATTTCGAGGGCGTCTTCGATTGGATAGGCGCTGTCCGTGACGGTAATTATCTCGGCGTCGGCCAGGGCTTCTTCGCTCAACGCCCACTGAACCTCGTAGCCGGAGGCGCCCGCGATGTCCGACCATGATAAAGTCGGCTCGAAGTCCGTCGTTGTGCCCTCATCAGTCGGGGAGACCGGTCCCCAGAACAGATTCTCCGACAATCGAAACCGGTCCTCGATAATAAAAAAGTCCAGGTCGCCGCCTGCGGCGTAGCTCCGGTACCGCGCGTTTGGTCCGACTACCACGGCCTGTTCTTCGCGGTCATTTGGCTCATGAGCATCGGTCGTCTCCAAGCCGGACCCGTCTACCAGCGGGTCTCCATCAATTTGGAACGCGTACGGGGTTTGATCGCCCGCGGGCGCGACAACAAGTGTGTATGCCTCGTTCTTCGCCGGCACCGAGAGCTCCAGCAGTCCCGCGACCGAGGCAGAGCGATGCGCGCGGCCAAAAGAGTCAATAAGAGCGACGTTTACTTCGTCGTCGGCGGTCCGAACCACAACCGTACGCTCCTGCGCGTGTACACGAAACCATAGACGGTCCCGCCACTCGAGCGCTCCGTCCGCCGGGGTGACCACAACGTCTACGTAGCGGTCCTCCACCGCGCCTTCGGCATCGTCCATCTCCAGTACAAAACCCGCCGACCGAAGCCCGTCCGGCGAGACCAAGCCGACAATGGTTGATTCATCGGCCCCTTGCACGGCAATGCCCTCGCCCGGCTCGAGCCGAACGGCTGGGTCCGCAATGGAGCCGGGACCGAGGTTTTGGACTACCACGGTGAGTGGGTAGGTGGATCCTGCATACACATACTCCCACTCATCGGTTGTTTCGATTTGGTACGACGTTTTTACGTGCGTTTGTTCCGCGTTGATAAACAGCCGGCCCAAGGAGAGCCCGCTCGAACGCGGCTGCATCTCGAAGCTAAGGGGCGTCTCCAGACCGTCCTGTGTATCCAAGGCAAAAACGTAGTCATTGCCAAGGACCAATGAGTCGAAGGTGGCCACCCCGGAGCTGTCGGTCACTGCAGACCAGACCGCGCCCGAATCACGCCGATCCCGCGCAGTCACTTCAAGGCCTACCGCCGGCGTATCTCCCACATCGTGCAACAAGGTCAAAGACGCAACGGCATGTGCGCCCGACCAACGCACCAGTACAAAGGAGTCCCTGTCGTCGGGGTCAAAAAGAGCCAGATTATCGCCGAGAAGCTCAATTCGTCCGCCTTGCAAGGCGGCGGCACCCTCTTGGACGCTTACAAGTTGGTAGTCCCGTGCGGGTGAGGCAACCGAGTCCGAGAAGACCTGCCAACGATCGCCGTTGTCGAACCGGAGCCACGTACCGCGAAGAGGTAGCGGAACCGAGGCCGTGGTTCCACCGTTGCCCGGGCCGGTTGGGTTTGGACAGGCCACCAGGGAGATAAGAGCAAAAAGCACGAGTAGGACGGAACAAAGCCGAATCTGCACGCACTGCGTTGCTAGCAAAAAACGGGCCAACAATAGACACTATACACATTCGGCGGTTGTTTTGTTTTAACTCTATACTATTTAGAAACTTAACGAGTATCACAACACGGCCGATGGAACAAAGCCCGTCGGACACCAGCACCGGGAGTAACAAATTGTTAAGCAGGTGACCACGCCGTGGTCAGGTGCTATACAAAAGGTTTACATCAGGTCTTGTTTTCCCTCGGTAACTCTGCTATGCCATGTGGCAGAGCATAAATCAACACGATTCGGACCGAATCCTTATTGTCGACGACAATGAGTCCGTTCTTGCGGGTAAAAAAACGGTCTTTTTATTAACGGGTTTACCAATGTTGAGCTTGCCGCCACCGCCGATGCGATGCCGTCGGTGCTCATCGCCAAAGACGTGGCTGTGGTGCTCCTGGACCTGATCCTTCGGGACGAGTCCGGGGTGGCCCTTCTTCCCTGGATCCGGGAAAACGTGCCACAGACTCAAATCATCGTTGTAACCGGTGCAAACGAAACAGCTACGGCGGTCAGTTGTATGCGCTCCGGCGCCATGGATTACATCGTCAAGGGCCACGATACGGAGCGGATTCCCGTCGGCAGGACGTTCCACGACGTGCCACGTACGGTTTCCCCAACTTGACGGAATGGATTTCCGGTCGTAGCCATCGGCAGGCAGGTCGGTTGAGTCGATAAGGTCCTTGTGCTCGATTGTTCCGGCAACGATGGCATTGTAGCAGATTCGGTTTACCTGTCTGGCGACGGCGTTGGTACGCTTGAAGATTTCCGTCTTCGTCGCGTCCGAGAAGAGTTTCTCTTTTCGATGGGCAACTTCGAGACCGTGGTCGATGTAGGAGGCGGTCTCCTCGAGACTCATCGGAGAAATGTGGTGAGAGAGGCGAATGCAGGCGCGGAGAGAGTCAAAGTTCGTCAGTGTCTTGAGTGCCAACAATGCCTCTTCGGCTACATCTTGGGCGTCGTCGAGAAATGTTGAGCTCAACATTTGTCGATTAATGTGAAGTGTTTCGTAATGTGGAGTTGGAATTGTAAGTAGCGAATCCTTCGATATTTACTGCGAGATCGCTTCACATAATCTATGGCATCGTATTGTCGTATCAATACTGGAATAGGACAGGAGGATACGATGCTGGAAGAGTTACGTCCCAGAAAGTGCGGGTATTACCGCTCCCTACCGTTTCTCGGATCCGTTCTCGACGGATTTGACGATTGGCTGGCACAGCGTGGCTATGCGTTGTTGACCCGAAGGTACTATCTGAGTCTGCTTGGAAACGTCGACCGTTTCTTTCAGGGTCACTCCCGGTGCAAACTCCATGAGCTCACCGCCGTAGCTGTTTTGTCAATCATCTTTCCTGCACTCCTGATGGATTTGAGGTCACACAGATCAAGAGCACGGCGGTCCAACATTTTATCGACGATAGCAGCTCCATCAGGTCCCGAGGCTCCATGCAGCACGTGGTAGCTCACGTTCGCGGATTCCTGCGATTTCTGGAGCTCTCGGAGCACCTGCCGCCGACGCTACAAATCGAAATTGACACTCCCCAAGTCTATCGCTTGGAGAAGCCCCCACGGGCTCTGCCCTGGGATGTCGTGAAAGCATTTCTCGAATCCGTTGAACGAGCCGGTCGTAGCGGTTTAAGAGACTACACGATTTTTACTCTCATGGCTTAGGCTTAATACGGACTTCGCTCTTCGAAGATCGTCTCCCTCTCTCTCGACGACATTTTCCGGCGCTCACGCTGCATTCGCGTCTTGCAGCGCAAGAACAAGAATACGCGTATACTCCCGCTCACCGATCTTGCGGCAACGGCGCTGTACCGGTACTTGCGAGAGCCGCGCAGGGCCTGCTCGCGCCACAGGGAGGTGTTCCTCGCATCCCGAGCCCCCTATCTACCTATGAAAGGCACTGGGGTATCGGAAGCGTTTCGCCGGCGCTTATTGCTCGCCCATGCAACCCGCGAGAAAAACTTTCTGTCTATCGACGGAGATCAGTATCGGTAAGTTTGCGCCAATTCAGGAACCGTCAGCCGGCGGGGAACAGGAGCACCGCGGTGTCTTGTGTTCGCGCGGGGCGAGTCGTAGAATGTTGCCTTGAGACACTCAGGATCCGTCCGCAGCGTTATCCGCGCATTCGTTCCTCCAGCGATTGGGTTGATCCTGTTTGCCGCCGCAATGTATGTGGTGGTGCTTCCCCGCACCCATGACGTGGTGCTCTCCCAGCAGGAACAGACGGTTGTTGAGCTCACGTCCGTAGTCGTGCAGACGCTGGATGCGCACCATGAGCAGGCGCACAGCGGCCTGGTTTCAGAAAAGCAGGCGAAGTCGAGCGCGCTTGCCAATGTGCGTCGAATTCGGTATGGCGCCGACGGTCGGGAGTACTTCTGGATCAACGATCTGCGCCCCTACCTCTTGATGCATCCTTACCGTCCGGACCTGGAGGGCACCGATGTTGGCGACTACCGGGATCCGAGCGGCGTTCGGGTTTTCGTCGAAATGGTGAGAACGGTGGACGACCACGGTGCGGGCTTTGTTGAGTACCTGTGGCAGTGGCACGATGATAAGAGCCTGGTTGTCCCCAAACGCTCGTATGTGCAGCTCTATGAACCGTGGGGATGGATTGTAGGGACCGGGATCTATCTGCAGGGCGCAGAGGCGACCGTGGATCGGCTTACTCGGTCGGTGACTGCAGTCGCCGCGATTGCACTCCTCGTGATGGCCGCCGTCGCAGGGTTCCAGATTCTTAGTCGATACCGGCTGACGCGTCTGAGGAAGCAAGCGGATGTGGGACGTGTAGTGGCCGAGCGGCGATACCGCGATCTGGTGGACACAATGCTCGAGGGGTTTGTGGTACTCGACGATGCCGAGCGCATCCAGTACGCCAACGAGGCGTTTTGCACCATGGTCGGTCGGGATCCAAGTTCGGTCATCGGAGTCAGCTCCCGGAGCCTTTTGGCTGACCAGGCAATCCCGGTGTTTGAGCGTGAGATAGAGCGGCGACGAACGGGCACACCTTGGACCCGACGGTGCATTCCAGGGGAGCTTTGGCGTGGTGACCGACATCTCTGATCTCAAGCACTCAGCGGAGAGCTTGCGCCGGTCGGTTCGGGAGAGGGAGGTTCTCCTCGCCGAAGTCCACCACCGGGTGAAGAACAACCTGCAGGTGATTTCCAGCATGTTGAGCCTGCAGGGCGAGCTCATTGAGGACCCGAGTCTCCGCGACGTGCTCAGTACCTCGCGGCTGCGAATCGACAGCATGAGTCTGGTGCATTCGTTGCTCTATGATTCAGCGAACTTTGACGGGGTACCGTTTCACCACTATGTGAATGACCTTCTTGCCATGCTTGCCGGCTCTCATGATGCCGGTGAACGGAGAATTGTTGTTACCAACCATGCGGATGCGATTACCCTGACGTTGTCCCGAGCCGTACCGCTTGCGCTCATCGTGACCGAGCTTACATCGAATGCGTTCAAGCACGCCTTTCCCGCGGGCAGGACAGGATCGATTCTTGTTGAGCTTCAGAGCATCACTGATGCGAACACGCTCAGGCTCACGGTCTCCGACAATGGCGTTGGGTTTCCGGCGGTAGAAGCCGAAGAAGGCCCCGGGTCGAGCGGCGGTATGGGACTTACTATTGTTGAGGCACTTGCCGCACAGCTTGGAGGGACCGTGTCCATCGTCACCGAAGGCGGTACGCGTGCGGTGGTTGATGTGCCGACCGAGTTGTAAACGTTCGTTTCTCCCATAGAGCTGAAGGTCGATATCGCCTACTGGAAGAGTCGCCATAGTGACGCGGTAGCTCGTGGTGGCTGGTCGGCCGCGACGCGGCCTGCTCGCCCATGCGTCCCGGGCGAGCCGATGAGACGAGGTGGAATGTCTTCGAGACCACCAAGAGCAAGTCGACCTTCAAGTGGTATCTGTGGGTGTTTGCTTCGCTGGAGAGTGGGTCGAGCGGATCGGCCGGCTGTTCGGTCACAACGAGCTGCGGGTGCAGTACCCTTACGACCACTCTCGCGATGAGATAATCATCGCCGTCCGCGATGAAGGATTCGGCAGGCCCGAGGAGCTCCAAGACCGGATCTTTGAGCCGTTTGTGACGTACCGAACCGGCTCTGCGGGGTCCTCCCGGCCCCGGCGCGTTTGGGATCCACCTGCCGCGCAACATCAATCGAGCCGAGGCGGCCGGGCAACCGGGGCCAGCCGGACGGTCAGGAGCAGCCGGACGGTCAGGGGCCACTGCTACAGACCAAGGCGCCGGGTTTTTATTATAGTATCCGGGAGATGTCGTATCCAATTAAGGTCGTCGCCCGCCGTACCGGTATTACCGAAGCGACGCTCCGGGCGTGGGAACGGCGTTACGCAGGGATTAAACCGGAAAGGGACGAGATAGGCCGCCGGTGTTACTCCGCGGAGTTGACCAATCGCTTGTCTCTGTTCTCACAACTTATCAGCGCGGGATACAGAATCGGCCAGATTGTCGACCTCACCTTGGAGCAGCTTTATGGGATGGCGCGTGAGGAAGACGCCGCACAGACCAACGCGCGGCTGCGCTCCGCCAAGACCGGACCGGACGCGCGCGCGATTGCAGCCATCGAGCGCCTCGACTACGGCTTGCTATACCGGCACCTGGAAACGGTTACGGCAAGCCTCGGCCGCCTGGAGATCGCCGATAAGATTGTCTTCCCGCTTCAACACCGAGTTCACGAGTTGGTAAAGGAAGGCTCATTGCGGCAGATTCACCGGCAGTTTCTGGCATTCTCCCTTCGGACGCTCCTCTCGAAGCTGCTCGTACCTACGGACGGTGCGGGCAAGCGACCCAACGCCCTGCTCCTCTCGCCCTTGGGTGACGGGCAGGACATCGGTCTTGTTACATCGGCCGTTCACGCCCATGCAGCCGGCTGGAATCCAATTGTCGTTGGAACCTGCATTCTGCCCGAAGAGGTCGCGGACGTCGGAGAAGAAGTTGACCCAAAGGCCTACGTAATCGTGCTCAATAGCGACCTCTATGACTTTGATGCCGTGGACGCCGCCGGTCGACTCAGATCGTTGACCGCCGATACCATTCCCGTGTACTTCGGGGGCCGCATGCCCGAGCCGATGGTAGAAGACCTCGAAGGGGCGGGGCTCCTGTACCTTCAATCGATGGACGATGTCCGAGAGAGCTTACAGGAACTCGCCGTGGAGCGCCTCAGGTGATTAAGCCGGCGGGCTCGAGGGGGCTCACAAACCGACACCGGGCCGGCCCTTTGTTCGTCTATACGCTTGGTGGGGCGCCTCACTTGGTGTCTCCGTGACGATAAGACGCCGCGGGGCCGTCCGGAGGCGGCACCGGGAACTGCACGGCGAATCGCGGTTCCGGCGCTTTTTGGATTTCGAGATCTCCTCCGAGCTGTCCGACCAAAGCGTGGATTAGACGTAGACCCATGCTTTCCGGTTTTTTTACATCAATCTCGTCCGGAATCGGGGCGCCGGAATTTGCGAACTCCAAACTGATTCTGTCGTCCTGCCGTGTAACAACGAGCGACACTTTGCTGACCACCGTCGTGTCAAATCCGTGTTTGACGGCATTGGTGGCCAACTCATTGACCAGGAGACCAACCGTGATTGCCGTTCGCGAGGGCAGCATAAGCGCGGGCACCTCGAGATCCTGTACGACTCTGCCGCCGTAGACGCCAACGGCAGTCTCCACGACCTCACGGAGATAGCTCGAAACGTCCACGGCATCGCCGTTCTCTTCGGAGGAGAGTCGCTCGTGCAATCGCAAGATGGCGTTGAGCTGTCCGGAGATGTCCGAGAGGTCGGCGGCGTCACCGAGGGACTGGTTTTTGAGGGTGATAAGCGCGGAAACCATCGCAAGGTTGTTTTTCACACGGTGGTTTAACTCACGCATGAGGTCGTTTTTTTCATCGAGGTGGCGTCGGAGATCTTCTTCCGCCCGCTTTATCGCGGTCACGTCGATGTGGGCACCAAGGAAGCGAATGGCCTTGCCACGGCCGTCCCGCACGGCCAAGCCACGAACCTGAACCCAGACCGTGGAACCGTCTTTGTGACGGTAACGTACGACACCCTCGAAGGGGCTTCGTGGGTCGTCGATGTGCGCAGAAGCGCACTCAAGAATCACGTTCCGGTCCTCCGCGAATATTAGCCTCTGCCACTCCGCGGGGGTATGTCGCATCTCCTTGGGATCGTATCCAAAAAGCTCCCAGAATCCGGGGCTCAACCACTCATTCTCCCTGTTTTCCAGGTCCCAATACCATACACCGTCGAGAAACCCCTCCTGCAGGAACTCGAATACGGCCGGGTCCTTTTGGATAAGAGAGTACAACTCGGTCTTGAGATAGTGGGAATCACCGTCCGCCGCCTGAGTGCGCGGGAACTCCGCAACCGTCTCCACGATGCCGAACACGGTATGCACCGCCGATTCCGAGTCCCGGATGACGTAGACGTGGACTCGCGCGTGAGCGAGGCTGCCGTCCTTCCTACGGTATCGTTTGTAAAAACTGACGGAGTCAAGCTCGCCGCGCATCACCGCGTGGGTTCGCTCCACCTCGACCTGCCAGTCCTCCTCCAACGTGATCTCCTGCACACTGCGCCCAACAAGCTCGTGGTCTTCACAGCCAAGCATCCGTTGAAACTCGGCATTGGTCCGAAGGATCGTGCCGTCGGGCTTTGTTACCGCCATACCAACGTTCGCGAACTCGAACATGGCACGCAGAGCGCGATCATTGGCGCCGGCGGCGGCTTCCGCGGCCTTTTGCTCCGTGAGGTCTACAGCGCTAGTAAGAACAAGGGCATCACCTCGATTGTCGACCAGGTCCACAAAGAGCAAGCAGGGCCGGATACCGCCGTCCTTGGTCCGGAGGTTGACCTCGGCGTGGTGGACACGGCCGGTCTCGACAAGCTCGAGCTCCAGCTGTTTTCGAAGGTGCGCGTCAATCAGCCCTAGATCGGCGGAGCTCGATCCAACCAACTCCGCTCGTGAATAGCCGGTGGTAGCGACAAACTGGTCGTTGACTTCGGTGTACACGCCGTCATCCAGGCGGCTTATGCCGAATAGGATCGGGCTGCCGTCTATCACTTGCCGGTAAACCTGATCGGGAAAACGGCCCGCACGGCTATCCGGCGATGCGTAGGTGAGACTGACGCCATCGACCATGTCCGCGCCGTCGGTACTCTGTTCGGCGATCCGGGCGTATCGCGCCTCGGCGGCACGGTGTCGCGCATGGGCCGCGTGGAGCTCGAATGCCATGGCAACGGACTCGAGGAGCACAAACTCACCGGAGCTCTTGAGAACATACCCGTAGCGGGTAATGCCTTTTGCCCTATCGACCATGTCTTTCTCCGAATGGGAGGTCAGAAACACAATGGGGAGATCACGCACCAGAAGTATCGCCGCCGCAGCCTGCGTACCGTCGATCCCGGTGCCCAGGTCGATGTCCATGAGAATAAGGTCGATATCGGTCCGGTGCTCCATTAGGGCAACCGCAGCCTCGCCTGTGGACGTGGCCTCGACCGAATAGTCCGCCCGTTCAAGAATCGCCTTCTCGTTGAGCGCGACAATAGCCTCATCTTCGACCAGTAGAATCGTCTTTTTTGTTGTCATCGTTTTGTCGCTTCCATCCGCAGCCCGGTTGGTGTCCACCGTGCCGTTTGCGTCCGCCGTCCGACGTGCGTTCGCAGTGTCGCCGTGCCCGCGGCGGCGTTTGTCTCCGCGTGGCCGACAGGCTACACTCGCCAATGTGGTAGTTCTTACAAACCTTGAGCGCGATAGTCAAGGATCAAGCCCCCGGAGCGGCCCCGGTGAATAAGTCCGTAGTCGCGCTGAACTACGCCGCGATGGCTCAACATGGCATTATCCTGCTGCTTGTCGGCCCAATGGTACCAAGTCTGATGCGCACCTTTGAGATCGGCGAGAGCGTGACCGGTATCCTCCTGGGCATGGGGTCTCTGGGCTTTGTGGTCGGACCGCTATTTGCCGGGACGATTATCGATCGCATCGATGCCCGGGCCGCTCTTGTTGTCGGACTTGCCGTCGAGGTAGCGGTGCTTGTGTTGTTCGGCCTGGCGCCGGCCTTTGTGGTGGCCATTGCCGCCAACTTTATTATGCACTTTGGGTCTTCGTTTGTGGAGACAAGTGCCAATGTCCTGCCGACGCTGCTACAGGACGGGCGCAAGCCCCACGCGGTTATGAACCTCGTTCACATGTTTTTTAGCGTAGGCGCATTTATCGGCCCGTTATTGATCGGCATCTACATCGAACATACCGGAGCCTGGCGACCAATTCCGCTTTTCGCCGTCATACCCACCGGCATATTACTCGCCGCCGGCCTCTCGGTCCGCTTTCCGAGGAAGCAAGACGACGTCCTACGGCAAACCGCCGCCGCGGGTTTTCAGAAAGATGGTTCACGTGTTCAGACCGCCGGCGGCGGCGGGGGCGGCCGGGATGCGGCTCGACAGCTCGGCGCCTTAGGCCGTGTTTTTGTCGTCCTAAAACGACGCTATGTGCTGTTGGGAGGTGTCAGCCTCCTGCTCTATGTTGGCGCCGAAGTCGGTATCTCGAGCTGGGTTGTGTACTACCTTGAACGTCGGCTGTCGTTGAGTCCCGCCATGGCGTCGGGCGGCCTATCGATACTCTGGGTCTGTATGATGATCGGCCGATTCCTACACAGCCGATTGGGCGAACGCTATTCGAGCCGGCTCTTGGTTGCGGTTTCGGGTTTGACGGGAGCCGCGGGTGTTGTTGTCTTTTTGTTTGCAGAGGCCGCGCCGGCCGCCTACCTATGCTTGGGTTGGATAGGTCTGTGCCTGTCCGGAGTGTTTCCGAATATCATGGGCGAGCTCAATGCCGGAGATCCTGAGCGTGCGGGAACCATTACGGCGGTGATGGCGATCGGTGCAGCAATCGGGGCGGGACTCTTTCAGTGGTTTGTAGGGTTCTTAGCCGAGTACGCGGGACTCACGGCGGCCTTTGTGGTGCCCGCCGTGCTTCAAGTCCTGTTTGTGGCAACCTTTTTTCCGGCGGTGCGTGACCGGGACCGGAGGCTCTTATCCCCGAAGGAAGAGTAGACTACCGGACCTTCCGACGCCACGCATGTACCGGACACCCGTTGTGATCACTATCGCAGACGGACGGATTCGGCGTTCGAGCGGTGCCGAGCGCTTCCGCTCCTTTCTTTTGTTGCTGCTGTTGCTCCCGGAGCCGAAGTTCTTGAAAAAGATACAACTCAAGATAAGGAGGCCCCAGGTCTGCCAGTAGGTGATAGTCTTGAGCCCGAATATCTCGGGCATCAAAACGTTCCAGAGCGACATCGTTACAAACCCGACCAACGCCAGGAAACCGACGCCTAGTATGCCAAAGCCGCTACCCATAAAGATCTTTTGAGGCAGGGTACGTTCTTCCCACCATGCGTCTTCGTCGTTTCCCATTTCTCTCCTCCTCTAGGTAGTTTAGTTTTCTATCCAGTACCGGAGCGCGCGCGACAGGTTCTTTAGTGCGTAACGCTTCCGGGCGGTCAGTGTGTCTATGCCTTCGCCGGTTCGCTGCGAAATCTCCCGGAACGTAAGGCCGCCGAAGACCCGTGCCTCGATGACCCGCCTCTGCGTCGCCGGCAGCGCCGATAGCGCATCGTTCCCGCACCTTCTCGTGGCGCCACAAGTCGATTAGCCGCTTGGCAAACAGCGAGTTGATCCACGCCGGCAGATTGTAGATGCCCGCGACAATTGGGAGGCGCTCCATGGTCTCGGCATACACGTCGTGCACCAGATCCTCCGCCTCCTCGAGGGTGCGCCCTGCCGCCCGGAGTCGTGCCATCAACCGCGGTTTTTGGCTCTTGTAAGCCTTCTCTAAGCGGCGCCTGGCTTCGCTGTGTTGCCGTTGGTCGTCGTCACTCATCGCGCTCCCCAGTATTGACGAACGGAATGCAGTTTTGGTGTACACGATCAAAAAAACACCCGCACCTCGACCCGTCCGGGTGACAATGCCCTGGACCAACCGTTCTTTTTGGAGATACCTTGTACTCGTGCCGCAAAACCATCGTCGAGTCCTCACAGTAGAAAACGATCCTGTATTCCAGGAGCTCTATCGTGCCTTTTTCGAGTCGCGAGGGGATGCCGTGGACACCGTGGCATCCGGCGTAGAGGCAATTCACCGACTTATCGACCAGTCGTACGATCTAGTCGTAACTGACTTGGTCATGCCGAACGTTGACGGTGCGACTCTTTGTCGGATTATCCGCTCAGAGCCGGAGTGGTCGCAAATAAAAGTGATACTGGTTTCGGCAATAGCCCGCGAGGCGGAGGACGAGGTCCTGAAGATTCCCGCGGACGCCCATGTCGCCAAGAACCGGTCCACGGCAATGGCCGACGTCCTGTCCCAGGCAATTGCCGCGATCGACCGGAGGGCGAAACCGACCGGCGTTTTTGGTTTGGAATCGCTGCATCACCGCCGGATCAGCCAGGAGTTGCTGTGGGAGAATCGGCAGCTACGTTCCGCCATCGACGGCATGCAGGAGGGTGTTATCCTCGCCACGGCGGCGGGGGACCTCATCGGCAGCAACGCGGCCGGCTTGGCGATGTTTGGGTCTACGCTGCGGGACGCCTTGGGAAAGAATCTCTCCGCGGTCGCCCCCCACCTCGTCGAGATATCGGATGGCGAGACAAAGCGGACGGAGCACCGGGGGCGTGTATTCGAGGCTCGGCGGCAGCGGATCTACGACCACGACAGGAGCGTGTCATTGTTTCTCCTCCGTGACGTGACGGAGGCGGACGCGGCCCAAAAGTCCATGGAAAAGGCGATCGATGATCGCGACGCTCTTATTCGTGAGATTCATCACCGGGTAAAAAACAATCTGTTTACCGTGGCCAGCTACCTGTCCCTGCAACGGGATGCGGCGCAACTGCCGGAGACCCAAAAGGCGCTTGAAGAGGCGGAGGCACATCTCGGGGCAATCCTGCGGGTCCACGACCGCCTGTACCGAAACGCAACGGGTGTGGAGAGGATTTCCACCGCCGAGTACATCAAAGACTTGGTAGGTGATCTTCTCGACCTGAGCAGCCATGACAACAAGGCGGAGTTACATCTCTCCCTCGAAGAAGTCGGCCTGGGTCCAAAGACCACGGTGGTACTCGGCTTGATCCTGGCGGAGCTCATGACCAATGCCTTTCGCCATGCCGCGCCGCAAACCAAAGACTTCCAACTTCACATTGCACTTCAGGGCGAAGGCGACACCGTTAGGTTCGAATTTGCCGACAACGGACCCGGGCTTCCCGAAAGTGTGCTCAAGAGCGAACGTCAATCACTGGGCCTGACGCTTATCGACAGCTTCGCTCAGCAGCTCAAAGCGACGCTCGATATTTCCTCCGGCGACGGCGCTCGTTTTGTGCTCACAATCCCCGCGGAAACGTGAACGTTCAAGAAGAGCTCCTCAATAGCCGAATTGATCCCTTTCTTTCGGACCGGGCCTTAAGCCATCTCGCGGGCGAGGCCCTCGGCGAGAACGTGCACGTCGTAGGCTATACCATCCTAACCGGCGGTTGCTGGAATCGGGTGATCGCGGTGGATGCCGGGGGTACCAAGATCGTCATCAAGATTAGCCCCCACGATGATGATGGGCGGATTGCTCGGGAGTTTTTGGTCCTCAGGGAGTTTGCGGAGCGGAGTGATATGCCGGTGCCCGAGCCCCTGTTTCTAGATCACGGCACGCACATCCCCGGCACCGCGTTGGTTATGACTCGTCTTCCGGGCGAGGTTATGCACCAGTGCCTTGGTCTTCTGAACTACGGCGAACGAAGGCGCATTATCCGCGAGATAGCCGAGTGTGTGGTGGAATTGCACGCAAGACGGGGGATAGGTTTCGGCGGCGTGGAGTTGCATCCGGAGGATCGGCACGAAGCGTGGAGTGAGTTCTGGTTGCCTCGCTTTGATACCGTACTATCCGAGGCCGAGTCCGCCGCCGTGGTGCCGGAGCCGGTTCTGGAGGGCGCGCGGGAGATTCGTCCCGAGCTCGCGCACTTTTTGTCACAAGTGACGGTGCCGGTAATGACCCACTACGATATCTGGAGCGGCAACGTCATGATCGACGCCGAGGCGGACCCGCCTCGTGTTACGGGGTTTATCGACATTCCCGGATTTTTCGCGGACTACGCTCGCGAGATTTCTTTTGCGATGCTCTTCGGCGTAGCAGACCGTAACTTCCTCGAAATCTACCGCAGCGCCTACGATGTGGACGACGGCTTCGAGACACGCGTGGCGATCTACAACCTCAAGATGAACATCAAGCACATCATTATGTATCCAGGAGAATCCTACTACCAGATCGGCGCCCTGCGATGTTTGGAGACCATCCGGCGCGCCGCCGCCGGGGCATAGAAGGCCCTGCAACGGCCGCCCACACCTATCGTGTTGTGGTCGAGTATGTATCGAGCAATAGGAGCGAGCAGAGTAGATCGGTCTACGGGTGGTAGCAGTCTCAGAACTCGCGGATGGCTTCCGCCTCGTCCGGGAGTGGGATCTCCACAACGATGCCTTCGCCGCGCTCGTCAATTCTAGCGCTTCCGGATAGGCCCGCCGCCACGGCTTGCACAAATCGGAGCGACTGCTCGTCCAACGGACTGTCGACCGAGATACGTGCCGTTTCGCTTTCCTCACGCGAGATGAGGCTTACGGTCCGTCGGGCCCCTTCTCCCGCGTTCGTCGTCATGACTTGCAGGATAATCTCGTTGAAAAGCAGGGCCATGCGTATTGCCCAATCCAACGGCACGTCGGTGTTGAAGTGAATATCGGTGTCGATGGGAGGTCCGCCATGGGCGTCGGTTAGGACACGGTCCATGAAGTCCTCCACAAAAGCGGCAAAATCCGTCTTTTGGTCGGGCGTCTTGCTGTAGAGAACATCGTGGGTGTCGGCAAGCGCCCGCAAGCGCATCTGAGTGTGCCGGACCGCCGCATCGGTCGGAAGCTCGCCGCTCCGATTCCATTCGAGGGCCAGGATCGACGAAACAATCTGGAGGTTGTTTTTTGTGCGGTGGTGAACCTCGAGGAGCAGGTTCTGTTGAGTCCTTAGTGCCTTATCAAGCTCGTGAGTTCGTTCCGCGACGGTCCTTTCGAGCTGTGCGGCCCGCTGTCGGTCTTTGGTCACACCACGAAAGACAACAAGCCACATTATCCCGCAAACAACCACCGCGGCCAGACCGGTCATGGCCACGCCCGAAGCACGCACCGACTCTGACCGAACAACGCTGGTTACCATGGAACCTGCGTATAGGATCAGGATCACAGCGAGCTTTGTGCGGGTGCGTGTCACGAGATATCCGTACTGCCACGCAATGAGTACGGATAGGAGCAGAAAGACAAAACCGGTGAGATTTGCACTGGCGGCATCGGCCGTAGCCACAAGTCCAACTATCGCCGTTATCAGCACGTCCCACAGGCGAAGCTCGGACTTTTGCGCTGCGAACAAGGTCAGACCTGCGACCAGCACCACTCCGCCTATCTGTGGATAGACCAGTATCCGATGAAATGCCAGCCCCCGTACTTCAGGGGGCATGGTGACCAAGTTGATAATCAGAACGAGGATTCCGGCTATCGCGATAATAAGACCCACGCGCCCGTGAAGGCGCGCGGTCGCTGAAGATGCCCGGGCGTCTTTTACCACATCCACCAGTCTTGTGTTGTCCCGCCGCCGTCGCCGTACACGATGTGGTCGAGCTCGGGACTCTCCGTTGCTTCTATAATTGCCTCGAGCTCCTCTGCGATACTCTCGGCGTCCCAAACGCCGGCCGCCACAGGGTTGTACTTGCCGATGCTTTGGTCGATGTCGACGTCGCGACGATAGTCATCGACCATGTTGAGGGCCAGATGAGCAAGACCACGCCGGATAATCGCCTGGTCGCCTTGTCCAAAATGAGCGATGGGTTCGAGGCGCGTAATCCACTTCCGGCTGAAGCGACCGGCCTCTTCCCCGTCCATACAAAAAGCCGTTGCGACATCCGCAATAACCGAGTCTGCGCGGAGATCCAACAATCCAGCGCTTTTGGTCTGACCAAAAGTCATACACACCTCCCTGGGCCTGAGTTTTATTACAGGGATTGTATGATACACTCGGGGCCGCGTATAGATCCTGTGATTAGTGCCCGATTGTTACCATGACAAAAAACAATACGGCGCCTACAAGACCAGCTTTCCGCGGCGGAAGCCATGGCGGCCTACGTTGCCGTTCATCCGGACCTGACTCCCGGCGAGTTCGATACATTCGCCTCAGAATTGATGCAGAGCTCCGCCGGTCTGCGAGATCGGAAACAGCTGGAGCTCTTTTTTTGGTCAGTCGCTGTACGGCGCCTTTTTTACCGAGCTTCCCCGTCCCATCCTGTGGACTCAAAGCAACAGAGATGCGTATCTCTTGGATGAAGTGATAACGCTCGAGGAAATCATCGGCCTCGCGTCGGCGTGGTTCGTGGGTGCGGCGGCCCACTACGCGCCGTAGATCCTCGGCATGGGAAGCGGCGCCTTTGCCATCTCCTCGTGGATAAACTCGAGCAGCAGGCGGCTCTTGAGCCCCGCCGCCTCGGGGTGATCCCAGAGATTCACGAGCTCACCCGGATCCTCTTGAAGGTCATAGAGCTCGCCGTAGTCGCGGTTCATGTGGACGGTGATCTTGTAGCGATCCGTCACCAAGCTTCGGATGTTTAGTTTTGTCGGCTGGTGTTGATTCTCCACGATAAGACGACGGCGAATTGTGTCCGCCTCGCCCCTCCACACGGCCGACTGATCGACGCCGGTCATCTCCCGGGGCACGGCAAGGCCGAGCATGGACAAAAGGGTCGCCGGAAGGTCCACCAACGACTGGAGTGATTCGCTTGTTATGCCGGCGGGCACGCTTCCGGGAAGGCGCACGACCAGCGGCACTCGGATTACATCCTCGTAGTGGTGGATCGCCTTTGCCGTCAGGCCGTGCTGCCCAAAAAAGTCGCCGTGGTCGGTTGTGAAACACACAAGTGTTTGGTCGGCCAGGCCGAGCTGATCAAGGTTGTCGAGAATACTACCGATGTAGTCGTCGAGCATCGTCATCATGCCGTACATCATGGCGATGTTTTTTGCCTTGTCCTCGCGACTCTTGAGATGGCTTCCCCCGCCGTGGATCGCGTTTCCTTCGGGCTCCTGGAACTCGCTAACGTCGGGATTCTCCTCGAGCGCCTTTTTGTAGTAGGGCGGCTTGTCGTCGAACTCGCCGGGCGTGTGCTCGGGCACGGTGACGTGTTCCGGGTCGTACATGGATGCGTAGGGCTCCGGCACCATATACTGCGGATGCGGATCAAAAAAGCTCGCCCAAAGATAAAACCGATCGCCGGACTCCGCGTACTGTTTTATGAGGGCATTTGTGCGATCGGCAATCCAGGCGTTGTAATGGTACTGGACCGGGATTTCCCAGGCCTGACCGGGGACACGGGGCGTGTGCTGCGATTCGGTGAGCGTATCGCCTTCGAAGGTCGTTTGGGGTGTGTTCGGCAGGAAATAATCGCGCCAGTTCCAAAGGCCCTTCTCTTCCATCCAGAGCGCGTAGTGCTGGCCGACATGAGACTCGTCCGTGTGGTTCCGCGCGAGCTCGACGTGGTCGAACCCGTAGAACGGGCCGTGAAAGCTTCGCCAGAAATCGAGATCGTGAAGCTTTGGGTAGGCCTCGAGGGACGAGTACTCGTGGGTGGAGCGAAGCGGCTGAAAGTGAGCCTTGCCGACGAGCGCGCTCCTAACCCCATCTCCACGTAGGTACTCCCCGATAGACTTTCGATTCTCCAGGAGTTTGGTGCCCAGGCTATAGGCGCCGTGCTGACTCGGATAGGTGCCGGTCAGAAGGCTTGCGCGAGTCGGTGTGCAGGTGGGGTTCACGGTGTAGGCGCGATGGAAGGTCATGCCCTGGGAGACGAGGCGATCGAGGTTTGGGGTCTTTACTTCGGGGTTTCGATAGCCCATTGCCATGTGGTGCTGCTGGTCGGTAGTAATAAAAAGGATGTTTTTCACAAGGCGCTCCGCACGATATGAGCCCCGGCAAGGCTCCCGTTGCCCTCGAAGCGGTTCCAGAAGTCACGGCCCCAGCACGTCTTGCGATCTTCCCATTCGTCCCGCAATTCCATCAGCGCATCGGACAGCGCCGCCTGCGCCGCGGCCGTCTCCGGGAGTCCGGCGATGTTTTTGATTTCTTCCGGGTCGTTCACAAGGTCGAACATTTGGATGTAGTTGCGGTCTTTGTTCGCATACAAGACTATTTTGTGGCGCTTGTCTTTTGCACTGCGAAGCAAATCGCCGTAACCGAAGTACAACACGTCGCGGCGACCTATGGCGTGACCGGTCGCGCAGCTCTCGGCCGCCCCGCCGTCGGAGACCTCGGCCAAAACAAACGCCGGCGTCAGGCTTTTTCCCTCGACGCTCGAAGGCGTCACCAAGCCGGTCAGATCGCACAGTGTCGGGAAGACGTCAAAGAGATATGCGTAGGCGTCGGTTTGCCTGCCGGCCGGAACACCCGGCCCCGCAAACATAAGCGGCACTCGCACACTGTGATCGTAGTTGCTCTGCTTGCCGATAAGCCCGTGGCGGCCGAGGGCGAGGCCGTTGTCTCCCGCGAACACGATGATCGTGTTGTCGAGGACGCCCTGCTGCTCCAGCGCACCGACCACACGCCCCACCGCCTCGTCGATGTGGCTGATCATCGCGTAGTACTCGGCGATGTGCCCCCTGACGGCGGTTTGGCTTCGGGGATACTCCTCGAGTAGCTCGTCCCGGATCTGTGAAACACCAAAGTCAAAGACATGCTCCGGAGCAAAGGACTCCGGCAACGTGATCGAGGCCGGATCGTACATGTCTAAGAAACGCTTTGGCATGGACCTGGGATCGTGGGGCGCAAGAAACGATACGTAGGCGAGAAACGGCTTGGAGGCATCACGGGGACCCGCGGGATTTTCGGCATCCGCCGCCGCACCCCGGATGAACGCAATGGCAGCGTCGGCGACGAGGTCCGTGGAATGTGAACCCGGATGAATGTGATCGACGTGATGCATGGATATCTCATTGCTACCATATGGGTCATGGATCATCGGCCGCAGATTGTCGTAGTTTCCGGAAGGATCGTGGTCACACATCGGCACGTTCCAGTGGTCGGCCATCCCGCCGAACATGATCTCCTTTCCCGAGCCAAAGCTGCGGTTGAAAGCGGCCGGCCCGTTGTGCCATTTGCCGGTGCCAAACGTGTCGTAGCCTGCGGCGCGAAACACCTCGCCCATCAAGGTGTGCTCCTGCGGGATCGTCGCACCGGCATTGTCGGGTTCCTCCTCGGTCCCAAGGTGGTAGAGGCTCCGGCCGGTGTGGAGCATGGCACGACTCGGCATACACACTGCGCCTACCGTCCCGCAGGGAATGTGGGCGTGGGTAAAGCTCGTGCCGCGCGCTACCAACTTGTCGAGATTCGGGGTCTTGACCTCGGAATTACCCAGAGCGGCAATTGTGTCGTAGCGTTGATCGTCGGTAAACAAAACGACGACGTTTGGTTTGTTCATGTTGCTATCCTCTGTCAATTTGCTCGGCAAGGCGCAGAAGCAGGTCGACACCTTCCGGCGGAAAACGGCCACTCGGCATTGGACCGATGTTCAAGAGAAGATTGTAGCCTGCCTCGCGGGTGGATTTGTAGGCGGCGAATGCTTCGCCCTCGCTAATCCCGCGGGCCCCTACCGTATACCCTTAGGCACGCTCAGTAGTGGTCGTACAAACCTCACCCGGGACTGCGTCCGCTTCCTGTGCAAGGCGATTGTAAGCCATCTGCCCGGGGGCCAAGAAATCCTCCGTCCCGAGCTATCCCTGCTAATAACTGACAAGGCACTATGGATAAAGCTCGTGGATCCGATCGTCGAGCTTTTGGCACTCGAAAACATCACACTGGGTACGGGGATCGAAGTCCGCGACGGCCTCGGCGCGGGCCGGCGCCGCGAAGGAAACCTGCCATCGCGGGCGTGCATATAGGCAAGGCGCGCCAAGACGGGCTCGATAAAGTCGAACTTGGCGTCGATGTCGCCGTAGATCATCTCCTGTCCCGTGTACCAGTGGCTAAAATCGGCGTTGAATCGCACATCGGGATTACGTTCCGTAAGCTTGACGGTGCGGTAGAGATCCTGGGTGATGGTGGCGCGGTGGGTCTCCACGTAAAGCGGAATCCCGTGACGGGAGGAGGAGTCTATGACGGCTGTTAGCAGGCGGTCTATCTCTTTGTCGTCCTCCATGCCCCAGGCGACGTGGAGGGTAGCGCACTCGTAGCCGCCGTCGGCCGCGCGCTTTGCGACTTCATGGATCTCTCCAGGCGTGTTGGCGCGGTCCCTTGGACCAATCCGGCAGCCCGTCGAGATTGCCGAGGTTCAGATCGATGCGCAAGCGAGGCGCGTTTTATGTTCCGTCGTTTGTGTAAAGAATCGGAGTACTCATGTTCCTTATTATATAATGGGGCTATGGAGACCAAAGTCATCGATTGGTTGCTCGGAGGCGGGCCTATGCATCAACGGCATGTTTTTGTACTACGCCTGCTACTTCGGGATCGATCCCTCAGTGCTCGAGTCGGTGGTCGACTTTGTGTTGGCCCAGCAACTTCCCGACGGGCGTTGGCCGGTACAGGCGGCCCATCCGGGCCAGGTGCACTGTGTGATGGAGAAAGGCCGGTCGCGGGCCCGAAGCCTCGGCGTATTCCACGAGCAGTGCGAACTCATCCGCGTCTGAATCGAGCCAGTAGACCCAAAAAGGTTCTTTGGGACGTATGAGTAATCGGCGCATCGTCGTACATCACCAGCAGGGCGTGCAGGGTGAGCTCGCGACTGTAGCTTTCGAGTCGCATTTCAGAGTGCGGACGGGGAGCGTGGGAGAATTGTGCAACACCCCAATAGTCACCGCGCCGTCCTATTCAATGACCTCCACGGTGTCGCCGAAGCCTCCTGATCCGACAATGTCCGCGTCAGCGTCCGGCTCCGCGCGGAAGTTCACGGCGGCTGAGTTGAGGTGTCACCTTTGGTCGGTTTGTGTCACGCACGCTCGAGGGTCACGCGCGGCGGCCGCGGCTGGAGAACCCGCCGCGCGCACCATCTCCTTGCCGGCCAACGGCGGCTTATACTTGAATCGGCGCCGGCCGCCGAGTATGCTTGTGTTATGCCTGACAAGACCAGTCCCGAACGCTACGCGTGGTGTGAAGCCGTTCCACTGTCCGTCGCCCGCCACGACCCCGAATGGGGCGTGCCGGTCTACGAAGATAAAAGGCACGTTGAGTTTCTGATTCCCAAGCCTTTTCAAGCAGGATTGGGTTGGATCACGATACTCCGGAAGCGCAACACGACCCCGCTCCGTCGCTCGGCCAAGACCCCGGCCTCAAGCAACGCATCGCCTACAGACGCGTCACACTCCGGCCGAGGAGAACCGCGGTAGGTGTCGGAGTTTACAACAAGGCGTTTTCAGCGCCTCCTTCTGGCGCAAACGATTTCCGCGCTTGTACTGGTCGGCGTCGTGGCATTTGTGTTGATCGTGGTTCCTATTGGCGGCGCGCTCCGCGAGATGGAAGAGACAAACCTGGTCCACCAGGCGGAACTCACGGCCATCGCGATCGAGGCGGAGATAGACTCAATGGTTCGCGTCGCGAGGCAGATTCCAAGCCGCACCCAGAGCCGCTTAGCGCTGCTCGACTACCTGTCGGGTGGAACAGACCGACAGACGGCGGCGGATTTGACGCACGCAGACCTGGTCAACGCGGTTGCCGCGGACCGGAGAATCATCGGCGTACGGCGGTACCTTCCGAATGGCCGCCTCTTGGTGGAAATCGGACGCACTCCGTTTGAGTACGATCGCGGTGAATTGCCCTGGGTTCTCGGAATCAGCGACCCCAAGGAATCGGCCGAGGGCCTTGTCGTTACCGTTTTGGTTACCATTGCGCAAAGAGCACGCAGCGAGCCAAACAACATCGGTTACGACGAGGTGTTTTTTCTGGCCGGGCCGATCGAGGAGGCGATGGCCGGCCCAACACTGATAGACCAAACAGCGACGGTACAGCTCTTGAGAGAGGGCGAAGTGTTGGTTTTGTCAGGCGCGGTAAGGACACCGGTGTCAGCGGATCGCCTGGTATCGAGTTCCGTCGCCGACATAGGGCCCGGGTGGACTCTCCGTCTCTTTGAGCCCGGTGCCCGTGTTTCCGCCCGGGTTCGAAGACGTCTTGTCCTGGTAATCGTTCTTTTGGTCGTTGTTATAGCGATCGCGGCGACCGGCACCTGGCGCATCCTCCGCAGACTATCGGGGCGACTGATCCTTGAAACAAATGAGCTCTCCCGGCTTGTCGATAAAAAGACCGGCGAGCTCCAAGAGGCCAACAAACACCTGGTAGCGGCCAATCGGGCGAAGAGCGCCTTTTTGTCGAGTGCATCCCACGAGCTGCGAACACCGCTCTCCGCGGTCCTCGGGTTCCTTGACCTTATAGAGGATGCCGATGCCGAGGAAAAAGCGGAGTATGTGCGGGTGGCGCGCGACTCGGGCCGGACAATGCTCGCGATGGTAAACGATTTGCTGGATTTGAGTGCAATCGAGTCCGGCTCCCTCACCCTACGGGAAGCCGTCTTCTCGCCGGCTGAGCTGTGCGGCGATGTCTTGAACGAGTATCTCCAACGCCTGGGGCAAAAGGGCCTGGATGCCGTTTTTTATGTGGCGGCCGGATTGCCCGAACACGTCTTAGGCGACGCACACCGGTACCGTCAGATAGTAGAGAACCTGGTAGACAATGCCTACAAATACACCGCGGAAGGCCACATCGCGATTGGCGTCGAGCCCGCCGGCGAACTCGTCCGCACAACGGTCATGGACACCGGCCCAGGCATAGGCCCCGATGAGATCGAGCACATCTTCGAGCCTTTTCACCGGGCCACGGACAAAAAGCTCTACCGGCTGCCCGGGCTTGGTCTAGGACTGGGCATTGTAGATCGGCTGGCGCGCGCTATGGGCGGCACCGTCCACGTGAACTCACAGGCCAATTCCGGCTCGACGTTTGTGGTGGACGTGCGCCTCGACCCGCAGGACCATCTGTCGAGCGCGGAACCGCCCGGCCCGCGGAACGCCCCTGCAGTCGACGGGCGCGAAAGCGGCTAACGGCGCCACACAAGCGTGGCGGACGTCTGGGGCCAGAGGTCGGGGCCAGAGGTCGGGGCCAGAGGTCGGGGCCAGATTTGGCCCCGGCGAAGCACCGCGACAACGCCTTACCGGCACGCCGTCGCCCTGCACGGACTGCTACGCACGACGGGCGTTTAGGATGTAACGAATCCCCTCCAGGGGAATCTCTACCCAGCTCGGCCTGTTGGCCATCTCGTAACCCAACTCGTAGACGGCCTTTTCGAGAATAAGCGCGTCAAGGAGTGCGGTTCTGTCCGCGTCGTCTTCAGGCAAGAGCGGACTATCGTTTATTGTCTCGAGATACGCGGTCAGAAACCGTTCCGAAACGGTGGCGAACCACGGCGCCACCCACCGCTTTATCACGGCCCGGTCCTCGTCTCGCTGGCCAAGGTAACGACTCGATACCGCGTAGTGAAACGACCGGATCATTCCGGCGACATCGCGCAGGGCACTGTAGCGCAGCCGCCTCTCACCAAGGGCCCGGGCGGGCTCACCTTCGAAGTCGATGATCACAAAGTCTCGTCCGGTGAACAGAACCTGACCCAAGTGGTAGTCCCCGTGGATACGACTCTTCTGGGCGCGAAACTTGTGATCGGTCAGCGCCTGGAGAACCTCCATTGCCTCAGGCTCAAACTCTTTCAAGGCCGCATTGCATCGATCGGCAAACCCCGTTTTATCGCTCTTGGTCAGCTTGGTGATGGTTCTCCGGACCCTGCCGTACAGAGTCTTTATGGATTGGAAGAGCGACCGCTGGTATAGAAGGCTAAACGACTCCGGCACAAACGCTTGGTCCCCTTTCGCCGCGGCCAATGCCTTGTGCATCTCCGCCGTCCGTTGCCCGAGAAGTCCGACCAGGTCTAGGTAGTACTGGTCGAGCGTCGGCTTGTCACCTTCGCCGGTCAGCACACGTTCGAAGTAACGGTCCACCGCGGAAAGCGTGTACGACCAGGCATCACCTTCCCCGGACACGTACCCCACGAGAATACCGGCGGACGAAGTATTTCCGTCGCCGGACTCATAGTCAATGTTGCCGATAAAGCTCGGAACGGAGCCAAACGAATCGTCATCGCCCAGATGGCGCAGTATTTCCACCTCCGGGTTTTTCCCCTCCTCGAGCTTTCGATAGAGTTTGAGAAAGAACTTGTCGCCGTAGAGGACGGAGGTATTGGACTGCTCGAGAGAAAGCACTCGGGATCCCGCATCTTCGCCGTATGCTTGAAACTCTTTTTTTGCACGCGGCGAAGAATAGCCAAGAAGACGGCCCTTACGCCCCTTGAGGCGGCGTCGACGCTCGATGACCGACAGCAGTGTTGTGCGGAAGGACCCGCTGTGGGTAGCTTCATACAGCACTCCTTCCTCTCCATCGAACGTACAGCGACAAATAACCGCATTCGGAGCATCCCTGAGCAGGAATTCGGCGTAGTCCGAGACGGCCAGGGCCAATGGCAGCATATACATTTCCATCGATTCATCGGAGTACTCGGCCTCGAGCATTACAAGCCAAGCCGAATCTCCGTCTCCCCCGGTGGATATGTGGTCCACGATCCGCATGCCGCGGACGTTTTTGTCCTTACTGCGAAACCATCGGCTGGCTTGCGTGTGGGTCACCAGCGACGGCTCGAGCTTCTTTTTGAACGGCTCGCTCATACGACGCCAGTCGCTTGCCGTCAACGCGATAGCCGGGCCCTCCTCTTCGCCCACAGCGACCGTCGCCTCCGTTTGCGCGATCGAGAACCAATAGCACTCATAGCCGCCTATGTTCATGACGTAGGCTTCGCCGCCGATCGTGGGAAACCAGTTCCCGCTAAAAACCTCGGTCGGCACAAGTCCCGCGTAATCGGCAAGGTCCAGATCGACGACTTGGATATGCCGACTAAAATTGGCAACCACCAGGATGACTTCACCTTGGTAGATCCGCAGAAAGGACAACACGTGCATGTTGCCGCTGTTTACGATCTTCATCTCTCCCCGGCTAAACGCTTGATACCCCTTGCGCGTTGCGATCACCCGCTTCATCCACCAAAGGTAGCTCGACGGACTTGCCTGGTGGGTTTCGACGTTGACCGTTTCGTAGTGATATTGTGGGTCGATGATCACCGGAAGGTAGAGCCGCTGCGGGTTTGCCGCGGAGAACCCGGCGTTTTTATCGTTGCTCCAGTGCATGGGAGTGCGAACGCCGTTTCTGTCACCCAGGTAGACATTGTCACCCATGCCGATCTCGTCGCCATAGTACACAATCGGGCTGCCCGGGAGCGAGAAAAGCAAAGAGTTCAGAAGCTCGATCTTGCGTCTATCGCCTTCGAGCAGAGGCGAGAGTCTTCGCCTGATGCCTTGGTTCAGGCGTTGTCGTGGGTCGGCCGCGTAGACACGATACATGTAGTCTCGCTCTTCGTCGGTGACCATCTCGAGCGTCAGCTCATCGTGGTTTCGGAGAAAGATAGCCCATTGTGAGCCGTGGGGAATGTCGGGGGTCTGCTCGAGGATGTCGACGATCGGATGGCGATCCTCCATCTGCAGACCCATAAAAAGCCGCGGCATAATAGGAAAGTGGAATGCCATGTGGCACTCGTCGTCGTCGCCAAAGTAGGCGACGGCATCCTCCGGCCACTGGTTGGCCTCGGCCAACAGCATCTTGCCGGTGAATTTCTCATCTATGTGTCGGCGCAGCTTCTTGAGGAAGGCATGCGTCTTGGGAAGATTCTCGCAGTTGGTACCCTCCGCCTCGTACAAATAGGGCACCGCATCGAGGCGCAGGCCGTCGACCCCCATGTCCAGCCAGAAGTCGACGACCTTGAGTACCTCGCTCTGAACCATCGGATTCTCGAAGTTGAGGTCGGGCTGATCTGAGTAAAAACGGTGCCAGTAATACGCCCGCGCGAGGGGGTCCCAACTCCAATTGGAGCTATGAGTGTCGCTAAAGATGACCCGTGCGTCGGCGTATCTGTCGGGCGTGTCACTCCACACGTAGAAGTCTCGATACTTGGTGCCCGGCGCTGCCTTGCGGGCGCGCTGGAACCACGGGTGCTCGTTGGATGTGTGGTTGACTACAACCTCGGTTATGACACGCAGTCCCCGATCGTGGGCCGCCCGGAGGAATCGCTTAAAGTCGGCAAGTGTCCCGTATCTCGGGTGAACGCCTCGATAGTCCGATGTGTCGTAGCCGTCGTCCTTCCATGGCGATGGATAAAACGGCAAGAGCCAGAGGGCAGTTACACCAAGGTCCACCAGGTAATCGAGCTTGCTGGTAAGTCCTCGAAAATCGCCCATGCCGTCGCCGTTCGAGTCCATAAACGATCTAACGTGAAGCTCGTAGATAATTGCATCTTTAAACCAGTCTGCGGATACGTCGTTGTTCATTGGCTATGCTCCCGCCTGTTCTCTCGCTCCTACGGTAGTTGTACCCGGAACAGATGCACCGAGGCGCTTTCCGGATCGAGTCGTACAAAGTTCCACGCGTTGTCCCACGTGTACTCGTCACCGGTCAATAGATCGGTGACCACAAACGAGGCCGCTCGCTGAACTCCGATGCGCGGCAGAGAGAACTCAACCCACCCGGATTGGGCGTAGTGGTAGTCGAAGTTAACGACAACAAGCACCGGGTCGTCCTCCGGCCGGCCTTTGTTGCCGACAGGCGCCGTTCGGCTGTAGCACAGCAACTGTGGATTGTCGGTATCGTGAAATCGCAACGTGCTTCCGGGATGGAAGGCCGAAAGGTCTCGACGGGCCATGTTGATGGTTTTAATAAAAGGAGCAAGCGAGTCGGGTGCATCGAGATCCCACGACTTGATCTCGTATTTCTCGGAATTGAGATACTCCTCGCTTCCCTTACTTCTCGGGACATGCTTCATAAGCTCAAAAGCCGGCCCATAGATCCCGTAGTTTCCAGCAAGCGTCGCGGCCATGGCAAACCGGGCCATAAAAGCCGCACGGCCGCCGGTTTGCAAGTCCTCGTGGAGAATGTCCGGCGTGTTCGGCCAGAAGTTGGGTCGGAAATATTCGGACACCGGCGGGCTAAACACCTCTTCGCCGTAAGCGCGCATTTCCGCTGCTGTGTTCCGCCATGTAAAGTACGTGTACGACTGGGAGAACCCGGCCATCGCCAGACCGTACATCCGCTTCGGACGGGTAAACGCCTCGGCTAAGAACAGCACGTCGGGATGCTCCGACTTGATTGCATCAATGGCCCACTCCCAAAACGGGAATGACTTGGTGTGGGGATTGTCCACGCGGAACATCTTAACGCCCTGACGGATCCAGTGGTCAAAAACACTCTTGAGCTCGGTCCAGAGCTCCTCCCAGTCCGGGGTGTCGAAGTCTAGGGGATAGATGTCTTCGTATTTCTTCGGCGGGTTCTCAGCGTATTGTACGGAGCCGTCCGGACGATGCACAAACCACGACGGATGCTCGGTTACCCATGGATGATCCGGAGAGCACTGAAAGGCGATGTCGAGCGCGATCTCCACGTCGATTTTCTCGGCTGCTGCTACCAGCTTGCGAAACTCATCGAGAGTCCCGAGGTCGGGGTGGATCGCCTTGTGCCCGCCGTCTTTAGAGCCGATCGCCCATGGAACCCCCGGATCATCCGGCCCGGCTTCCAGGGCGTTGTTCTTGCCCTTCCGCTTGGTCTCTCCAATGGGGTGGATGGGCGGCAAGTAGAGAACATCAAACCCCATGTCCGCGACGTACGGCAGGCGGTCGATAACGTCTGCAAACGTGCCGTGCGACCGGGGCACACTCTTTCCCTCAGCCTTGATTGCGGAGCGCGCGGAACGGGGAAACATCTCGTACCACGCACTAAACGCCGCCCTTTGCCTGTCCACACGGAGCGGAAACGTGGGCGAAACGGTCTGTTGGCTGCGATCGGGAAATGACTCCACCAGCTCCACAGCTTCCGGAGCGAGCACCTCCTGGGCCCGGCTCTCCTGCGACACGCCGGATGCCGTCATGTTTTTTACCAACGTCTTGAGCGCCTTTGCGTGCGTCTTGCCGCCGGCCCGGCCGGCCCGTTTTGCCGCCTCTTCGACAAGCCCACTGCCGATCAGCAGATCGGTCTCGATATCCATTTCCGCATCAATCTTTTTCTTGAGTCCCTCCGCCCACGTGCGGAACGTGTCTACCCAACCGCAGACTCGGTAGTGGTGGAGCCCCTGCGTGTCGACCGCAAACGAGGCGGCCCACTTATCATTACCAAGTGCCTCCATGTCGACCTCCGCCGCGGGAGCATACGGCCAACTGTCGGCGCCGGCGCCCGGAGCATACACCTGGACGCGCATTCGAACCGCCTCGTGTCCGTCGGCAAATGCATCCGCCTCTACCCGGATAGTGTCGCCGACGACCCGCTTAACAGCAAAACGCCCACAGGAAACCTGCGGGCGCACGTCTTGTATCACTACGCGGCGACGGCCTTGTTTATCCCCACTCACTCGCGGCTCCTTTGCTCTGTGATGAGCTATCCCATGGCTCGCAGAAAAGCCTGGTGAAAATCGGCCACCCCCTTCACACGATCTCCCACACCTTGATACAGGGGTGGCTTCCCGCCGCCTTTTCCCTCGATGGGTGCCAGTACGGTATTGCGATTCTTGGAAAAGCCCTCTGTCCGGGACTCGGGGACGTAGGCCCCCCACTGCACCCGACCGTCGACTTCGTTGGTAAGGGAGGCCGGCGGCCCGGCGATTTTCTCCAATGCTTCGAGAACAGCGCGAAAAAGGCGCTTGTCCTCGTTTACCATCTGGTAAGCAATAGCACCGCCTGCAAAAACCACGCCGGCGCCGGTTTTGGTGGACCCGGTGCGGGGGGTGGCGCCTTTGCCGATCCCCTCGTCGTCTGGGGCATTGTCACTGTGCGGCACCAGCCCTACGGCAATTTCGCGGCCGAGACGCTTGACTAGCTGCTCGACCTCCGCCTCGGCGGCACCAAGCCGCCTGCCGTACCGCTCGGCCCGCTCGACAATCTCGTGAGGCTTTGCAGAATAGTAGTCCACGAGCCGCGCAACAACGTGATCCTTCAGGCGGTAGTCCGCAATGGCACGGTCACCGATCTTCCAGTACAGCCGCGTGCGGCCCCTAATTCGCTCGGTGCCGATGTGCTTGACCAAGCGCACATCGCTGGTGCGAAGAGTGTGGACACCGCCACAGGCCACGCAGTCGAAGTCACCCACCGTGACAACCCGAATCGACCCGGACACCTTGGGCGGGCGCCGTAGAGGAAACAACCCGACTTCATCCTCGCCGACCCATTGGTCATGGACCTCGACGTTTTGAGCAATCACGGCGTTGACGGCGTCTTCCACTCGGACTACCGTCTCCTGGTCCACGTCGTCTACATCAACCTCGATGGTCGTGTAGTCCTCGCCTTGATGAACCGACACCGTGTTGATGCCCGCCGCTTTGTAGAGGGCCCCGGATATGATGTGCTGGCCCGTGTGTTGTTGCATATAGTCCCAACGGCGAGTCCAGTCGACCGCACCGTGGACGTTTTTTGCGCCGTCCCAGTCGTTAACAAAGTGCAGGACGGTGCCGTCGTTATCCTTCTGCACATCAACAACGGCTGCGGAGTTGAGCGTACCACGGTCGGCAGGCTGGCCCCCTCCCTCAGGATAAAAGGCCGTACGGTCAAGAACAAGCGCCGTCGCCGCATCCCGGGCCCTGCCCGTGGATCCCTGCGCCCTTGTCACGTCGCGCACCGCGATCACGGTAGCGTCGAACTCCCCTTTCATGGGGTCGGAATAGTAAAGCCGAGTGCTCATGGTCCCATTCTATTCGAAATTAAGCTCGGGTTTCGAGGCGGGGTTATAGCCGGATTCCTCCACGCCGGATGGTCCCGGACGGAGAATCGTTTTCCGAACTCCCTTGTCCGGCGCCCGAAACTCAGCGGTCCCAAATGTCACCGATGCGCCTTTGTACATGGTGTCTTCAACCACGAGATAACTCGACCGAGACGCCTGCAGTCGGCCACGAAGCTCTTTTTCTCGACGACGAAGCTCGGTTGCTTTTGTTCGCAACTCTTCCGCTTCAGCACCGAGCTGTTCCTGGGCGAGGAGGGTGCGCTCGTCATTCCGGCCTTCAGAGACGGCTTTGCTCAAGAGCTCGAGTTGAAGCTCGACCTTCCCCAGACGCTCCATCGCCTGCTCGCCGCCGCTCTTGCAGTCCCGATACTCGGTTAGGACGTCGGGGGCAATACCGATTGCCACGTGGGTGCGCGCCTCGTAGATCCCGCCGAGCTTTTTGCACCAGAGTGTGCCGCCGACGATCAAGTTCGACGCCAGGACTTCTGCGCGACGGCCGTTTAGCACGCAGTGCTTCCACGCGAAGACATGGCTGTGCATAATCGCCTCTTCCACAAACACATGCCCCTCGCACTTTATTGTTGCGCTCTCTATGTACTTGGCAAAGAGGTTGCCTCGGCAGCTCACACGTGCGTCGCCGTTTCCGTTGACGCCGGTCTTCAACAGCACGTTCCCGCCCGCCTCGATGCAAGATCGGCCTACTCCCCGGCCAACCTGTACGTCCCCGTCCGCGCGGATGACAAAGCCGTCGGCTATGCTGTTTTCCACCACGACGGATCCCTCGAATTCGATGTTGCCGGTCTCGTAATTGACGTTCTCTACCGTTACGACCGGCTCGATTATCACCACACCGTTTTTTAGGCGCACGTTGCCGTCCGCGGCGGCGTAGAGCTCCGTGCCGTCCTCGCTCAGGGCGGTGTTTTGGCCCGCGGAAAGCGCCACCGGCGTGGTATCGCGAAGAGCGGAAAGCGTACTCCCTGTGACCGTGGCGCCGTCCTCCGGAGGCACCGGGGGCTGGAGGCGAGCGAGGAGATCTCCTTCGTCTTTATCCTCTATGAAATTCAACTCTTTGAGGTTGATTCGCCCAAAATCCATCTCGAGGTACGGCTTTCCGCGGTTGGTGTCAAACAGGTACTCGATGGAGGCGGACCGGGCGTCTACCGGAGCTGTTCCGAAGGCTACCGAGATTCGCTCGCCGTAGCGCCGTCGGCGCAGCAAATCGGCGAGGACACCTCGATCAACACCGTAGACAACTCCGGTTGTCTCGAGCTCATTCACCAGGTCCTGCACCTCAGGCGGGGCCGCACCCTTTTTGGGGGGATCGACTTGGATATACGCAGTCATCCTATCTTCATCGATCTCAACGGTGATTCCCGAGGCCAACCGAGCTCCCTCAGGCCACTCGACGACACGGTGCTCCTTGCCGTCCGCCTCGCGAACGATGCCGCGCAGCACCGTGCTGCTGATACGAGGCACTCCCAAGAGCTTCATGCGATTTTGGACGTCTTCGAAGTAGACCGGTGTTCCGCCGTCGCGCGGGGGATAAACAACAAGGTGTGCCCAGCCTCGACGGTAGTACAGACTAAAGTGGCCGTCGGCCTCGCCATGATACGACACTGCAGTCAGATCCCCGAGGTTTCCGGCGGGTCGAGAACGTCGCGGTAGGCTTCCGGGCTATCGACGCCGTACTTCTCGCGGGCGACGTTTTCGTCAGTGGGGCCAAAGGCCTCGATAGCCTGGGCACAAGCCGGGCGCACTCCCACGACCTCAATGTAGTAGGCATCCCGCTTATACTCAGTGTTTGCGGTCTCAGTGTGTTTTGTGCCCTCGAACTCGAGCTCGGCGGCAACGGAGGCCGCCGGCACGCCGTTTTGGCCTGCCGGCGAGGTGCCCACGGCGGCGCCTGCGTGGGAGACCGCCCTCCCGGACCCCTGCGCCCGTTCGGCCCCCTGCGCCCGTTCGGCCCCCTGCGCCCGTTCGGCCCCCTGCGCCCGTTCGGTCCCC
>CAZFLD010000015.1:38930-67470 GCA_964519835.1 uncultured Spirochaetales bacterium | reverse complement strand
AATTCGGCGGCGCTGCGGACCATGTTGAGAAGTTCCAACACATCCTGTCGGCAGGGAGTTTCGGGCGGCAACGGCAAACCCGCCTCGGGCGTCCGCGATCCGGCCTCGGGCACCGGCGATATCCCTGCGCCGCGTTTGATGCAGGCGGTAAGGGTGGCAACAAGGCTCTGCTCTAGTGCCACCGGATCGTACCCGCCCTCCAGGACAAAGGCCACACGTGCGCCGCACCGCTCGGCTGCTGCCAGGACGGCCTCGGTCATGACCGCGAAGAAGGCCGAGCCGACGTTCATCTGCGCGAGGGGGTCTCGGCGATGGGCGTCGTAGCCTGCGGATACAAGGATCAGGTGTGGTGCAAAGCGGTCGATGGCAGGCAACACAACGTGCGCGAGAGCGGCGTGGTATTCGGCGTCACCGCAGCCTGCCGGAAGGGGCACGTTGATTGTGGTTCCGGCGCCGTCACCGGCCCCCGTCTCTTTGATCGATCCCGTTCCGGGGTACCACGGGTATTGGTGTGTTGAAATGTACAATACGTCGGGAGATTGATAGAACGAATGCATTGTTCCGTTGCCGTGATGTACGTCCCAGTCGAAGATACACACTTGCTGTACGGCTTTGTACGTCAATGCATGGGCGGCGGCGATTGCCACGCTGTTGAAAAAGCAAAAACCCATGGCACTGTCCGCCTCCGCGTGGTGACCAGGCGGCCGGTACAGCGAAAAGGCGGCCTCCGCCGCTTCACAGAGCACCGCGTCAACCGCGGCCACGGCACCGCCGGCCCCGGCCAGCGCCGCCGCGTAGCTCTTGTCGTTTGCCGTGGTGTCCGGATCGAGCCTGGTCGGTGCCCTTCGCCCCGCGGTGGCCGCGACCCTGTCTACGTAGGCCGTCGTGTGTACGCGCTCGACGGCAGCACGGTCGGCCGCCGGCGCCTCCGATACAACAATTGGGCCGTCGGGGTCTCCGGTGGATGCTATCGTTGCCAACGCCGCGTCCACCGCGTCCATCCGGGACGGAGCTTCGGGATGCCACGGGCCGTTTGAGTGACTGCGGGCCACCGGCCCTGTATACACGTAGATCCTTCCCGCCATGCGACCGACCATAGCACGCCGAAAAGCCCTAACACAGTCCTAATCAAAACCTGCTTAACTACGGCACGGTTCTTACCGGTTGCCATGTATGACTTGGAAACTCCGCACACGCCTTTTTAGTCTTTCAATTTCTCTTTTGGTCTTTGTCGCCGCGGCGGTAGGAGTCGCGGTGTACCTCACCGTGACCGAAGAGTATCGGCTTGCGTACCTTCAGAACCGCCGGCGGATCGCCGAGGCCGTTGCAGCCGCCATTGAGCCGCAAGAGCATGGCGACCTCATCACTCCTACAGCGATGAGTGATCCGGCCTACGAACACTACAGCCGGGTTCTCAACAGGGTTGCGGAGAGCGACCCAACCATTTCACGAGTGTATACACTCTTGCCGGTCGATTCGGACGCGGGCCTTGCGGACGGAGTGGGTCTTGTGTACGGGGTTGATGCGCCGATTATCACCGGCGACGCCTACCGAATCGAGTCGGCGGAGTTTGTGCTCTTGGTCACAGCCGCCGGCGACGAGCTGATGCTCCGGTACGAGGGCCGGGAGTACTCCGATAAGGTGACTATCGACCTCCATGCCGACAGGCAAGAACATCGCGTCTACGCTCGCGACCGCGGCCGCCTAACGGAGGTCATGATAGACGAACGTGTTATCCTTACCGTCGATCCACGGGACCTGTCGGTGGCCCAATGCCCCGCCGGAGTCGTGGGAGCCAACGCACCGTCTCGCACGCTGGTCATCGATTTGGAGAGTTCCGAGCAGCAAGATTCCAAGCAGGCGCTCGAGATCTCCCTCGACTACGTACGTCCCAAGGGCCCGTTGCATTTGCCCGGTGATCCTTTTATCGAGGATGCCGGCCTTCAGGCGGATATCGGGGCGGTAGCCCGTGGAGGAGCAGCGTGGCTTTTCTCCAGCACCGTGAGCGACCGCTATGGGCCGCTCATCCGTATTGCTGTGCCGATTTCCGGACGTGCCGGTCCGGGCGGGGTGCTGGTCGTCGAGAGTTTCGAAGAGGCTCTGTCCGGGACCACCGTGTCACTCATCGGGGTTATCGCCGGGACGGTGCTGGCCATCGGCGGCGTCGTGGGCATGTTCACCTGGCGATTCGGAATAAGCATCGTGGGCCCGATTAGGCGGCTTCACCGCCACATGGCGGATGTCACGATCTCAGCAGAAAAATGCTACCGTTTGGAAGGTGCCGATCCGCCTCGTGCCGACATGCAGCGCGGCGACGAAATCGGCGATCTGGTGCGCGGATTCTCGAGCATGCGCCGTCGGCTGGCGGCGCTTCTGAGCGACCGCAGCAACCATGCTCGGCAGCTGCGGCAGGCGGCACGGCAAGACCACCTTACGGGGGTCGGGAATCGAACGGCGTTTTTCGCAGAGTTTGGTGCGCTTATCGGCGAGCATGAAAAGGCGGTGTCCGGTGCGCGTACTCCCGTCGCGTTGTACGCGATAGACGTGGATAACTTCAAGGAAATCAACGACTCGGTGGGTCACAAGGTCGGCGACAAGGTTCTGGCAAGGATCGTCGAACGGCTGGCCGGTCGGCTAGAGTCCGGGCAGGCCATCTATCGCACCGGCGGGGACGAGTTCGCGGTCGTTGTCGTGAATCCCGGTGACAAAGATGCCGTCTCCGCCGGCGCCCGGAGTTTGGTCAACGCATTTCGCCGGCCCGTTATCGTCAAAAAGCAAATCATGCAGGTTTCGGTAACCGTCGGCGTTGCCGTGTACCCGGAAAACGGCCGTGAGGGCAAGTCGCTGGTGCGTGCTGCCGATTTTGCGCTTACCGCGGCAAAAAAGGAGAGATCCGGTTTTGGCTTCTACGACGCCCAAATGCGGCGCCTTTCGAAGCGGCGGAGGCGGAGGATACGGGAAATCAGCGACTCCCTCGGCACCGACGCCTTCTATGTCGAGTACCAGCCCAAGGTGGACTATGGCCGTGCCATGACCGGGGCCGAGGCTCTCGTGCGCTGGAATCATCCGACCGACGGACTTGTTCCTCCCGATGAGTTCGTTCCGATTGCCGAGGATTCCGGCTTGATCGTTCCCCTGGGCCTGCAGGTGCTGCGGACCGCGTTGCGCGTGATTCCTCGTTTCGAAGATGCAGGACTTCGGCCGGTTCCCATCTCGGTTAACCTCTCCCTTCGGCAATTTCAGCAGCCCGAGCTTGTGGAGTCGATCGAGTTTGTGCTGTCGAGGGTGGATGTGCCGCCGGAGCTTGTAACGATCGAGATTACCGAAAGCATGGTGGCGGAAAACGCCGACAAGGTCATTCAAAAGCTGGAAGCCCTGCGGGCCCTTGGGATTCGCATCTCGATAGACGATTTCGGCACCGGCTACTCATCCCTTGCCTACCTAAAGTCGCTGCCGGCCGACGAGATCAAGATCGATCGATCGTTTGTGATGAATCTTCCGGACGACGGGGCCGGTAAGGCCATTGTTGCGGCCGTAGTGACTCTTGCGCGGGACTTTGACCTGGAGGTGGTCGCCGAGGGAGTGGAGACCCAGGCGCAACAGGATCTGCTCGCGGAGCTGGGCTGTACGCTCTATCAGGGCTATCTCTACTCAAAACCACTCGGCGTTGACGCGTTGCTGGATTTCGGCGGCAACAGAATGTGGGCATAGCCCCCCCCCTCGTCCGCTCGATTCTACTCTTTGGAGGCGCTTCCCGAGTCCGTTGTGCTCTCGCCCTTCGAGCGATCTCCCGACCCCTCGATCAGCGTGAAGTTTCGGACTTTTCCGGCCTGTTCCGCATCTTCTTTGCTCAGCTCTTCAATAAGCGCGACCGTTTGAAAGGGAATCATAAGATGGTCCGCTTTGCCAAACGTCTTTCGAACGGTCTCCTCGGCGGGGTCGATGATTAGCTTTGATTCTTTTGGAAACACGAGGTCTTTGATGGAAACGAAGTAGGGGTGGGTCATGTCGAGCTGTCTGGCTCGAAGGACCACGTCCTTTCCATCCCACTTGATATGCACTTTGTACAGGGACATTGCCTAAAGCATACGTTCCCGACGCCCCTCACGACAAGGTGGCCACTCGGATATCAACGGTGCTTGGTTGTGGGACCGATCCTCTGGTATGCTTGGGGAATGCAGACATCGACCCACTTGCCGACCCGCGAAGAGGCCTGGGCGCTCTTGACCGAGTACACCAAAGGGGAGAGCCTGCGCAATCACGCCCTGGCGGTAGAGGCGACCATGCGTCGGTTTGCCCAAAAGGCCGGTGAGGACGAGGAGAAGTGGGGCGCGATTGGTCTTGTCCACGACCTGGACTGGGAGAAGTATCCTGATCAGCACTGCCAAAAGACAAAAGCGGTACTGGAAGAGGCCGGCTGGCCCGAGGACTACATCCGCGCCGTGCTGAGCCATGCGTGGGGCTTTGTCACGGACGTCGAGCCGGTACATCACATGGAAAAGGTGTTGTATACGATTGACGAGCTAACCGGGCTTGTTACCGCGACCGCCTTGGTCCGCCCATCCCGGAGTGTTTTGGACATGAAGCCAAAGTCGGTCAAAAAAAAGTGGAAGGACAAGAGCTTCTCCGCCGGTGTGGACCGCAGTGTGATTGAACGCGGCGCCGAGATGTTACACATGCCCCTGGAAGAGGTAATAGCGGAGACCATCGAGGCGATGAAGGGCGTGGCCGACGACATCGGTCTTGGGCTAACGGGAGGTGAAGAGGCGTGACCGGGGAGATTCTATAGTGGAGCTACGGCTTCGTTTGCGAACCGTCGGCCACCAAAAGCTGGCGCTTTCGTTTCCCATTTGGGCGCGGATCGTCTTCGGCGTGATCGCGGTTATTCCACTCTACGGCATGATCCGCGACGAGGCCGTATACGCGGTCCCGATGGTGCTTCTGGTAGTGTCCCTCGCGGCGGTCCTCTACAACGAGTCGTGGATTTTCGACGCGCGAGAGCAGGTTGCGGAGTCGCGTTTTGGGCTTTTGTTTCTCTTTAGGCGACGACGATTCCATTTCGACGAGATCGAATCGTTCGAGCTGGAAGAATTTCAGAAGGGCAGCATACCCGGCCGGTCGGGAAGCAAGGGAGCCGGAGGGCCGGCGAGCGGGGGACCCGGATGGACGGCCCTCGGAGCCGTGGGCGGTCCGGGCGACGTCGGGCAGTCACCAAAAGACGACGTGGGCGGCGGTGACGACACCCGTCGTGGGCGCGGTCTTATCAAGCGAAAACATCTGGTGGCGCTGACAATGGTGTTGAAGTCCGGCGATCGTCACCGTATCGAAACCGAGTCGCGCCGCGGGGAGGTCTCCGGATCGGAGAACGCCCGCGCCATTGCCCAGTTCTGCGAGAAGCCGCTCGTCGAAAAAGCGTAGGACGGCACCGCCTCCGGCGGTAGGCTGCCGCGTAGGGGTGCATGCCGGGGTTCGCCGAACAATCCATTGGCAATTCATTCGCCCCCTTTTCAAAAACTGCACATAAATTTACTATGTGCGACTATACACAAATCCAAGGAGGCATGAATGAAAAAAATCTTAATCATTCTGCTAACCCTTTTTGTCGCAATGAGTGCATTTGCACGTGGTGGCGACGAAATGGGAGTGACTGAAGAAGTTGTTCTTAGGTACAACAACGGTGCAGAGCCCGAGTCCCTCGACCCGGCACTGGTGACCGGCGTTCCCGAGCACAACATCTACATGGCCCTCTTCGAAGGCCTTGTTACCTACGACCCGGAGACCCTTGACCCCATCCCCGGCGTAGCCGAGCGGTGGGAATCCAACGACGACGGTACACAGTGGACCTTCTACCTGCGTGACGACGCCGCCTGGAGCGACGGTGTGCCCATCACGGCGCAGACCGTTGTGGACAGCTGGCTACGGGCGCTGGCACCGGAGACCGCGAGCGAATACGCATACATGCAGACGATGGTTGTGGAAGGCGCCGCCGAATACAACAGTGGCGACTCCGGACCGGAAGTCGTCGGCATCCGGGCTCTTGACGACACTACCTTCCAGGTAGACCTCTCCGTTCCGGCAGCGTACTTCGTGAGCATGCTCGCGCATTACGCCTACTCGATTCAGCCGCTCCACATCATTGAAGAGTACGGCGATCAGTGGACCCGCCCGGGCAACATCGTCTCCAACGGTCCCTTCCTCTTGGACGAGTGGATTCCGCAGGACCGCATCGTGGTTATCAAGAACCCCGACTACTGGGACGCCGATGCCGTTCAGCTCGACCAGATCGTTTTCTATCCGATCGACGCCCAGAACACGGCGCTGAACCTCTTCCTCCAGGATCAGATCGACTGGATCGAGGAAGTACCCAATGCGCGTCTCGACGAGATGCAGCTCCGCGACGACTATCACAACAACGCGGCCTTTATTACCTACTACTACATTTTCAATACCGAAGTTGAGGCGCTCGACGATGCGCGTGTTCGCCAGGCCCTTAGCTACGCCATCGACCGCACCGAGCTGGTTGAGCAGGTTACCCGTGGCGGTCAGTTTCCCGCCTACGGACTTACTCCTCCGCTTGCCAACTACCCGGAGGTTGTTGGGTTCGAAGAGGACTTCGACGAAGCACGTGATCTTCTGGCCGACGCCGGCTTTCCAAACGGCGACGGCTTCCCGACGCTGACCATCCTCTACAATACGAGCGAGGGCCACAAGCGAATTGCCGAGTACGTGCAGCAGAAGTGGAACGAGGTGCTTGGCATTGAGGTCGAGATCCTGAACCAGGAATGGGGCACCTACCTCGACAGCCGCGACGCCGGCGACTTTGAAATTTCCCGCGCCGGTTGGCAGGGTGACTACGTCGATCCAAACAGCTTCCTCGACATGTTTATCACTGGTTCGTCTCAGAACGACGGCAAGTGGTCTAATGCCGAGTACGACGATCTGATCGAGACCGCCCTGACTCAAAGTGGCCAGGCGCGACTCGATACGCTCCGCGACGCGGAAGAGCTGCTGATGGAAGAGCTTCCCATCATGCCGTTCTACTTCTACGCGACCTCGAACTGGATCGATACCGATGTTTGGGGCGGTTGGTACACCAACATCCTCGACATCCATCCGTTCAAGGACATCTATCGCAAGTAAAACTGGGCGCCGTGGCGGTTTCCCCGCCCCGGCATCCACGTTTTGTGGTAGTATGAGGTCCCGGGACCCGGTCTCGGGGCCTTTTTTCTTTTCGGAGCCTGCATGACCAAATACATCATCCGCCGATTTCTCGGGTTGATCCCGACGCTGTTTGTTGTTGTTACGATCAGCTTTTTCCTTATTCGCCTTGCACCGGGTGGTCCCTTCGACTCTGAACGACGAGTCACTCCGGAGATCCTCGCAAACCTAGAGGCCAAGTACAATCTGGACGATCCCCTGCTCGTTCAGTACGGAAACTATTTGCTCGATGTTCTCCGCGGTGATCTTGGACCGAGCTTTGTATATCAGGACTACGACGTGAATTACTATATCGGAGCCGGTCTTCCGAACTCGATGGTCTTAGGCGGCGTCGCTTTACTGCTTGCACTCACGTTGGGACTGGGCACGGGAATGATCTCGGCGGTTAAACAGAACAAGTGGCCGGACTACGTAACGATGTCGGTTGCCGTCATCGGCATCTCCGTGCCTCTTTTTGTGATAGGACCGATACTGATGTACATCTTCGCGGTCCAATTGTCATGGCTGCCGGTGGCAGGCTGGATCGATCGTCTTGGTATCGCCGCGTTGATTCTTCCTGCCGTCACGCTTGCCTTCCCCTACTTCGCCTACATCGCCCGGCTTTCCCGTGCGAGTATCCTCGAGGTTCTCAGAAGCGACTATGTGCGGACCGCGCGGGCTAAGGGCTTGCGCTTCAACACGATTATGTTTCGCCATGTGCTAAAGGGTGGAGTACTCCCCGTTGTGAGTTACCTGGGCCCGGCGTTTGCAGGCATCGTGACCGGCTCGATCGTCGTGGAGCAGATATTCCGCGTGCCCGGCCTGGGCAGGTACTTTATCCAGTCCGCCTTTAATCGAGACTATACGATGATAATGGGCACCGTAATTGTATACTCGGTGATCCTTTTGATCATGAACTTCCTCGTAGATGTGATGTACGGTTACCTCGATCCCCGTATCTCATACAAATAAGGGCGAGTAGGCAAAGGAAAACGCTGATGGCCGACATCAAGACCGATACCAAGACAAACCTCGATCCGGGAGATATGATCCCCGCTCAGCCCGCAGTGGCCCCCGCGAACGGACCGGTCCTCAACGAGTTTAATCAACCCGTAAAGGGACAGAGCCTCTGGACGGATGCATGGCGACGACTCAAAAAAAACAGGATGGCGATGTTCGGTGTAATCGTGGTGGGACTGTACGCCGCGATTTCCTTGGGTGCGCCGCTTCTGCCCTTTCACTCCTACAAATACCAGGTACTCGATCATCAATACCTTCCGCCATCTTTCAAGACCGCCGCGGAGCTTTTGTACGAGAAACGCGAGACGCTCCTTTTTGCAGCCGCCGAGCGTGACGGCCGGAGTGAGCTGAGCGCCGCGGAGCTCGAGCAGCTTGCCGAGCTTCAAGAAACACTCGAAACCCAAACCGCGATGGTCGATGGTGAGGAAGTGCTTGTCCACGAGCGGCGGTACATCCTGGGTACCGACGACCTTGGCCGGGATATGCTGTCGCGGATTATCTACGGCGGGCAGGTGTCGATTCTCATCGGACTCATAGGGACGATTGTATCGGTGTTTGTCGGGACCACGCTTGGTGCGCTGGCAGGATACGTCGGGGGCAAGCTCGACTCGTTTATCATGCGAGTTGTAGATATTCTCTACAGCCTGCCGTATATGTTGCTTGTAATCATTTTTATGGCCGTCTTCGGCCGGAGCATCGTCAATCTGTTTTTTGCCCTGGCGATTGTTAGCTGGCTGACCGTGGCGCGGGTTGTCCGCGGGCAGATCATTTCTTTGAAGAACTCTGAATTCGTGGAGTCGGCGCGAGCCAGCGGTGCAGGTCCGGGGCGGATTATCTTTCGTCATCTTGTCCCCAATACGTTCGGAGTGATCGTTGTCTACACGACGTTGAGGATTCCGGCCTTTATCATGCTCGAGGCATTTTTGTCCTTCCTTGGCCTTGGGGTCCAAGCGCCGCTGGCGTCGTGGGGGTCGCTTGTCGGCGACGGCGTCGACGCGATGGTGCCGTTTCCGTGGATGCTCTTTGCGCCCGCAATCGCAATGACGGTCTTTTTGTTTTCCATGAATTTTTTGGGCGATGGGCTCCGAGACGCTCTGGATCCCCAGAGCAAGAACAAACTCTAGGATAGGAAATGGCGGAAGCAATTCTCCGGGTACGCGGACTGCGCACCTACTTCAATACAGACGACGGCGTGGTAAAGGCCGTCGATGGAGTCAGTTTCGACTTGCACCGAGGCGAGACGCTAGGAATAGTTGGTGAGTCCGGTTCCGGCAAGTCGGTCACAAACCTCTCGGTCATGCGCCTGATTCCCTCGCCGCCGGGCAAGATCATGGCCGGCGAAGTCATGCTCGACGGTGAAGACCTTCTCAAGGTCTCATCAGAGAGGATTCGCCGGCTCCGGGGCAACAAGGTATCCATGATCTTTCAAGATCCTATGACCTCGCTCAATCCGTTCTTGCGGATCTCCACGCAGATGATCGAGACCATCCGACTCCATCAAAGACTCGATACCAAGGCCGCCCGGGGCAAGGCCGTTGATATGCTCAAAGCGGTGGGCATTCCCAATCCGGACAAGCGTATCAACGACTATCCCCACCAGTTTTCCGGCGGTATGCGCCAGCGTGTTATGATCGGCATGGCACTCTCCTGTGAACCGGAGATTGTTATCGCCGACGAGCCTACCTCCGCTTTGGACGTGACGATTCAGGCGCAGATTCTGGAAATCTTGAAGAATCTGGCGCAGGAGTTCCACACGGCTGTTATCATGATCACCCACGACCTGGGGGTAGTGGCCGGCATGTGTGACAACATCGCCGTCATGTACGCCGGTCGCATCGTGGAAAAGGCGCCCGTACGGGAGCTTTTCGCCGATCCAAAACATCCGTACACCAAGGGCCTTATCGGTTCGGTTCCTCGCCTGGACAGAACAAGCAAAGAGAGACTCTTTTCGATCAAGGGCCAACCCCCGAACGTTATCGATCTTCCGGACTGTTGCCCCTTTCACCCGCGGTGTGAGTTCGCAATGGATATCTGTCTGCGACGATATCCGTCCACGACGGTTTTGGACGACAAGCGTGAAGTGAACTGCTGGCTTTACAACACAGACAGGCCCGAGTCGGCCGCTGCCGTAACCGGCGAGGGGGCGACTCATGAGTGAACAATCGAGTCATGCGGTGACTGATGGGGCCCTGCTTCGTGTTCGCGGTCTGAAAATGCACTTTCCGATCGAAGAGGGCATTGTCATAAAAAGGCGGGTCGGTTCCATTCGAGCGGTTGACGGCATCGACTTTGACCTCAAAAAGGGCGAAACCCTTGGGCTTGTCGGCGAATCCGGCTGTGGAAAGTCCACAACGGCTCGGGCCGTTGCCCAACTTCACGAGCCCACCGCAGGTGAGGTGTTGCTGGAAGGAAAGGACCTGGTATCGGCGAGTCGCCGGGAGATGCTGCGTGCGCGCATGGACATCCAAATGGTTTTTCAGGACCCCTACGCGTCGCTGAATCCACGAATGACGGCCGGTCAGATTATTGCTGAGCCCATGCGGATCTACGTCAATCGGGGCCTCTTGAATCTTACCAAAGAGGAGATTCGCTCTAGAATAGAGGAGCTTATGGAGAAGGTGGGGCTCTCCCGCTTTTTTATCAATCGCTACCCCCACGAGTTCTCCGGTGGCCAGCGCCAGCGCATCGGTGTCGCCAGGGCCCTGGCCTTGAATCCAAAGATCATTCTTGCCGATGAGCCGGTTAGCGCTCTGGACGTGTCGATTCAATCGCAGATTCTTAATCTGTTAGTGGACCTGCAGCGGGAATTCGAGCTGACGTACGTGTTTATCGCCCACGACTTGGCGGTTATCAAGCACATTAGCGATCGCGTGGCGGTGATGTACCTCGGAAGAATCGTGGAGATGTCCGAAGCCGGAGCCCTGTACTCAGAGCCGCTCCATCCGTACACACAGGCCTTGCTGTCCGCCGTGCCGATTCCGGACCCCGTTGTAGAGGCGAAGCGACGGCGGATTATACTGACCGGCGATGTTCCGTCACCGGACAAGCTGCGGACCGGGTGTTATTTCTACGATCGCTGTTCTAAGCGCATGGACAAGTGTGCGGTCAACGTGCCGTCTTTGCGTGAAGTGCGTCCCGGCCACTTCGCCGCTTGCTATCTCTACTTCGAGCCAAGCGAGGAAGAGTCCGGGGAGCGAATCGCCGCTCTCGAGCACCAGCACCACGATCGCAAACACGCAAGAGCTAAGACGGCCCAAGGCGCATAAACGCGCCGAGCGCCCGAATTCGACGCGAAGGCGTCGCGGCTTTATCGGGCTTGCGGAATCGATAGCCGATTGCCGGCGGCGTCCAGCAGCCGAATCTCCGCGATACAGAGGTCGTCATAGGTAATTCCCTCATAAACCTCCAGCGCACGGATCACCATCAAAAAGCGCTCGCCTTCCTCCGTCTCCGGGAGGCTCAACGGGACTTGCACAAAAGCCGCCTCGTCTTCGAGTTCGATTTGCATGGAGAAGACCCTTCTTGTTGGCGCGAGTACGCCCGTGCCGCCTGTTTGTTGAATCGCGTACACCAAAACGTCCGCGCTGCGGATTCGATGGTTGTGGGCGAAGTAGCTTTCTTGGCCCCAACCCGGAAAGAACTCGAGGTACGCGGTCTGGCCGGGGCGTGTCACCTCAAAGGCGATAGCCTGGCCGAGACCGGGGCCCTCCACGCCCTCGACCCACGACGTGTTTAGGTCGTTGTCAAAGGCGGCCTCTTCCGCATAGAGGCGAAACTCGGAGCTGTCGGAAAGGAAACTCGTGGCCAACGGCAGGTCCACGTATTCCCCGGCACCTTCGGAGACGCCGCGGCGAAGGAATACGTCGAGGAGGGCCACCTCCGCACCGGCGAGATCCGGGTTTGCGCGCGCGAGGACCCGCCGGGTGGTTTCGGCGCCGTAGGTGAAGGACAAAAGCTCGGTCAGGTTCACCTGGCGCTCCACGCCCCAAACCAACGCCGAACCGGCTCCCGTGGAAACCAAGAGGCTGCCGTCGGGACTAAAGGCAAGCTGGTCGACCGGTCCTCGATGGTCCAGCCGGTGAAGCACGGAGCCGGCGGCGGCATTGATAAGCTCCACCGTGCCGTCCTCGGCGCCTACGGCGACAAGCGAGCCGGCCGGATGTACCCCGACCGTGGTGCCTGGGTAGGCCCCGGGCACACGCTCGAGGCCTTCGCCGGCCGTCGACAGATACACCCGTCCGGAAGCGGCCAGCAGGGCGATGGTTTCCGTCCCGGCTCCACCTGCTATCGCGGCGGGTGCGATCGAAGCAAACGAGATTATCTCCTCGCCCTCCGGTGCGACGGCCGGTAGCGAGATTCCCGCGCCGACCACGGCGTCTCCGGCGAGCACCCTGTCCGTAACGCCGGCGCCGAAAAGAGCGCCCAGCCCGCCGTATGCTCCCGAGAAACTCAAGGGTCTGGTGTCCGTGTTCCAGCGCGTGATCCGGCCGTCGGCTTCCACCGTGATAAGGCGCCCGTCGCGGCCGAACGCGACACGGCTTGCCGAGGGTAGGGGAACGGTTTCGCCTCTGCTAAGCCCTCCTTCGGGTGACCACCGGGAGCTCAAAGGAAAGACCTGGACCGAGTTGTCGGCGGCGAGCGCGAGCTGTGACCCGTCCGCCGAAAGCGCGCCGTCGGCCGCGGGCGGCACGTTCGCTCCAACAACAAGGCCGGTGGCAACGTCCACGGGTAGCCACGCCCCGTGCGCTTGTCCAAAAAGCATCAGCCGACCGTCGGCCGAAAAGCGAACCGCGTCGGCGGCAATCGGTTCCGTCAGAATGTCGACCGAGCGTGCTCGCGCAGGTGTGATCTGTGCTGTTGAGGGAAGCCGCAAGGAGACCACCGCCCCGGGGCCCGACTCTTGGGCCGCGACCGTGGCGACGGCGGCCAAGGCCGTGGCGATCAGAAGAATCCTTCGCCGCAGAATAGTCGAGATCATGATTCGATTGTATCCCATAGTCGCCTCTCCAGAGCTTTGCTTTGCTTGAGACTTCGGCGCGTCCACTCCAGGAGCAGCTCGTTGCGCGCGTCTTCGGACAGTCGCCAATCGACCCCGGAGTGTCTGAGTCTCTGCCCCAGTTTATAGATAATAATCGCGGCCGACACCGAAATGTTAAAACTCTCTACAAAGCCGTACATGTCGATATACAAGTGCTCGTCGGCGGCTTCGATCGCCTCGGCACTCAGGCCGTCGAGCTCGTTCCCGAGGAGTAGCGCCGCGGGTCCGGCGGTTACATCGAAGGATTCGAGGGTGGCCGCCCCAGGCTGCGGAGATGTGGCGACCAGACGATAGCCGGCCCGGCGAAGCGCCGCCATGGCGTCGGCCGTGTTGGAGGCTCCGTCCGCGTAGCGATGTATCGTCAGCCAACGACTCGATCCAAGGGCCACGCCGGGGTTAATTTGATAGCGGTTTCGATTTTCGACGATATGCACGTCCTGGACGCCACAGGCGTCCAGACTCCGCAACACCGCGCTTGCGTTGTGAGGTTGGTAGATGTCCTCGACCAACACCGTGAGGTAGCGGGTACGATCCGCAACCACTCGGCGCATCGTCTCGCGGCGTTTATGGGTCAAAAAACCGGTGAGGTACTCAAGAACTCTGCTCTCCCGTGGGTCCAATCGTCGACTCTACTCCTCTTGCGGCCGAACGGCCGCGTCCGGGGTGGTTTCCGAAGTGGCACCACCGGCAGCTTCCCGTCCGGAAGCCCGTGGGATCAGCCGAAAACCCTTGGCCGTGAGGTCCTCTTCCACCTGCGTAATAAACTCCCCGGCGCCGGCGGGCGGTTTTGTGGCCAAACTCACAATCACAAAAACCGCCGTTGTCACGATAAGCCCCCATACGGCGGGCCACCACCCAAAGAGGTAGAGGTCGGGGCCCCCGATTGTGATTACCCCGACGACAACGGCCCCCGTAATCATTGACGAGATCGCCCCCGCTGCGGTGGCTCGCCTCCAGAAAAAGGTTGCGACGATGGTCGGCGCCATAACCAGAAGACCGCCGCTTGCCATGCTCGAGATAACGGTTATCAGACCCGGTCTGAACAGCGAAAAGACGATACACGCCGCCAGGATTACAATCACCGCCACGCGGCCAAGCCAGGTCTCGCTGCTTTGTGGAAGCTTTGGTCTCGCGATTTTTGCAATATCCCGGGTAAAAAGTGAGCTCAACGTCAGGATGATGGAGCCCAACGTAGAGGTGGCCGCCGAAAAAATGCCTACAAAGATAATAAGCCCAAGGAGTGTCGGGAGTTGTGTTAGGAGGGAAGGCATGGCGTTGTCCGGGTTTTCGAGGCCCGGCATGACGGCGGCGGCCTGGAAGCCAAAGAGCGTGGAGATAAGCGTGTACAAAAACCCAAACACCGCGAAGTACAGGATCATTCGCTTGAGACTACGCGCCTTGTCCGGAACGTACATGCGTTGTGCCACCTGCGGGTTGGTCAAAGCAAAAAACGCCCAGGGAAGGGTCAACCCGATAAAGAGGTTCGGAGCCCATGAAAACTCGAGGAGCTCCGGATGCTGCGCTTCGATAGTCTGAACAAAGCCCGCCGGGCCTTCGAAAAAATCGAAGGTAACAAACACAAGGGCGATGAGGGAGGTGACGATCATCGTCACGCCCTGGAAGGCGTCCGTCCAGGCAACCGATCGCATACCGGCCCAAAAGGCGCCAAAGCCGGACAGGACGGCCATGACCAACACCCCCGCGTAGAACGGAATTCTGCCCCCTGTTAGGCCCTCCACCAGCAGGCCTGCGCCGATAAGCTGCACGGCGGCGTACGGGATTAGCATCACAAAGGAGATAGACGCGGAGGTGACTGCGACCCCTTTGTTGGCAAACCGATTGGCGATGAGTTCCGGCGGAGTGATGTGGTCATAACGGTTGCCGACGAGCCAAAAGCGCGGACCAAAGACAATCAAAAAGAGTACGGTGAAGACCAGATAGGTCATCTCGAATCCAAGCGCCCCGACGCCGGACCGGTAGGTCAGCCCCACCAGACCCACAAGCATAAACGCGCTATAGGTGGTGGCGGCATATGTCATTCCCGACACAAAACCCCGGAGTCTTCGGCCTCCGATAAAGTACTCGGCGGACCCGATGCCTAGGCCCCTACGTGCCAGCAGGGCGATAGCGCTGGAAACAACCGTCCAACCCAGCATGGTGAGCCAAACGTAGGCGGGTTCCATCACGTCGAGTTCCCTTTACCCCACGTCCGGGTGTAGATCACGCTGAAGAGCACCATAGCGCCGGGCACTATCGTCCAAAACAAAAACGCGCCGGCAAAGCGCGGAACGTCCGCGAATAGAAAAAACGGCAGCACAACCATCAAGATGGCCAGGAGTATGGAAAGAATCACAAAAAGTCCAAGTCGCATTATTCCTCCTGGAACGGAAAACCGGCAGGACCGAGTATAGCAAACCAGGTAAGATCGAGATACAATCTATAACCGTGCGGAAGAGGAACCGCGTCTTCGTTTTTGCAATTGCCGTCTTTCTCATTGTCGGATGGATTATCGGGCTGTCCGCGTGCGACTCGCCGCTCGATGCGCCGCGGATTCAAGGTGAAAACTCGTTCCAAGAATCGAGCTTCAACGACACGCCCGAAGCCGCCGAGGCTACGGGATTTGTGCTCGATGGGGAGACGTGGTACGAGATTGGTGGCCACTTCGATGGGCAGGACAACGACTACTTTCGAATTGACGTCGGTCCGAACGTCGCAGGGCTCACGGTCGTCGGTTACAAAGAGACGGGTGACGGCTTTGAGGCAGTGCCGCCCGGCGAGGCGGGGGTTGGTTTTCCGGTTCGTGTGGCCGCGGTCGACGTTGCCGGGCGGTTTCTGTCGGACAAGGCTCCCACCGAGATCGGCGGTCGTACCGAGCCACCGCCGGACACCTCATTCATCCTTCTTCGGGTATTTGAGCGCCCGGCGGAGCTTAGAAGCGGCGACGACACGGATGCCGCATATAGCCACGGTCGCGCCTACAAGGTCCTTGTTCGATAGCTCTGCCACGGCCATTTGTCGTTTAGATATCGCCTAAAGATCGTCGCCGACTATCTCCTGGGGCGGTACCCACCGGGACTCAAGACGGCGTATGATTACCGTTTTCTCAGTCGCTTGACAAGGTATGCGGCGGTGGTGCCCGCAATCGCCGCCGCCGAGGCCGCGAGATACTGCAAAGAGACTCCCGCCGAGCGCTGAACGGCTTCCACATCTTTCGGACTGAGGCGAAGGTTGTTGCCGATCTCCGGGCGCAAGAAAACGGCGTTGAATCCTTCGGTGAGCTGCACGTACGAGCCCAGGAAGTCCGGCCAAGACGCGATAAGCGGCACGAGGAGGGCAAACAAAAACGGCCTCACGGCCACCCGGCGGTGGCCCGCAATCCCCGTGCCGATTCCGACGAGCCCGGTAACAACCGTCAAAGCTACCGCGTCACCGCTCAATCTTGCCTCGCCGAAGGCCACAGCGGGGTCGAGTCGCCTCGGCAAGAAAAGGACTGCTCCCAATGCCACAAAGACTAGGGCAAGAGCGACTTGCGCGAGTCCCGCAAGAGCGGCACGTTCCAAACGCTGCAGGGAGATCGTTAGGGCCGTGGCCAGGAATACGTAGGCCAACGCAAACGGAACAACCGCCAGGGCGAGGGACAACATCGGAAGCCCCACCCAAGCCGGTGCGACATGGCCGGCTACGTACGAGGCGACAACGCCCGCGACTCCGACACCGACGAGGATGACACCGGCGAGTACCGATGTGCGCACACGCAGGGTGCGGCCCACTAGTTCCGTCATCTTGCCCATCGGTTTGCCCATCGGTTGGGAAGGTAACACCGCCGGGTTGCCGTTGTCGAATACCGGGCGCGCCGAGCTGCGGCCGGGCGCACCGTGTTACCGTGGCGCCGAAGCTGCCCGGCGCCGTCGTTGACAGCCGTTGGGGGCGAGGGTAGCCTTGCCGGGTGAGCGACGATTTTTTTTCCCTCTACAATCATGGTTTTGTGCGGGTGGCCGTCGGTGTTCCCGAGGTCCGGGTGGCCGATCCCCGGTACAACGCCGAAAAAACGCTGGACCTTGCACGCCACGCATCCGCCGCGGGCGCCGCGCTTGTCCTGTTTCCCGAGCTCGGGCTTTCGGCGTACACAAACGAGGATCTCTTCCACCAAGATGCGCTTCTATCCCAAACACTGTGCGGTCTCGAGGAAGTCGTAACGCAATCCTTGCACATCGGCTCCGTGTTGATTGTCGGTCTGCCGCTCAAGATCGACGGCATGCTGTTCAACGCGGCTGTAGCGGTGCACCGCGGACGCATTTTGGGGGCCACCGCCAAGACCTACATTCCGAACTACCGGGAGTTCTACGAAAAGCGGCAGTTTGTGTCGGTCGCGGATGCCGTCCGTCGGGAGATTAGGCTTGTCGGACAGACCGTTCCCTTTGGTCCGGACGTGATTCTGTCGTCATTGAACATCGAGAACTTTGTGGTTCACATGGAGATCTGTGAGGACGTGTGGGCGCCAATTCCCCCGTCAACGTACGCCGCTCTCGGCGGCGCCACGGTGCTGTGCAATCTATCGGCAAGCAACATCACCATTGGCAAAGCGGCGTACCGCAAGGACCTCTCCGCTCATCAATCGGCGAAGTGTATCGCAGCCTATCTCTATTCTGTCGCGGGCATGGGCGAGTCCACAACGGATCTAGGGTGGGACGGCCATGCCCTGATCTACGAAAACAACGAGCTCCTCGCCGAGGCGGAACGGTTTGCGAACAGGGCCCAGCTTATCTATGCGGACATCGACTTGGACGTCTTGGTTCAGGAGCGAATGCGGAATACGACCTTCAACGATGCGCGATCGCTGCAAGGACGCACGGAGTTACGTAGGGTGGACTACCTCCTCGAGCCCGAGAATCGCTCGCCCGGACTCGAGCGCGAGATCGCCCGCTTCCCGTACGTTCCTGCGGCCAAAGCCGACCGCGACGCGCGTTGCTACGAGGCCTACAACATTCAGGTGCACAGCTTGGCCAAGCGTCTCCACAGCGCCGCCATCAAAAGGCTGGTCATAGGAGTGTCCGGTGGTCTGGACTCGACACATGCACTGATCGTGGCGGCGAAGACGATGGACCAGCTTGAGTTACCGCGAACCAACATCCTCGCCTACACAATGCCCGGCTTCGCCACAAGTGCCGGCACAAAGGAAAACGCCGTGGCGCTTATGGCGACGCTTGGAGTCTCTTCGGCGGAGATCGACATTCGTCCATCGTGTATGCAGATGTTTCGCGACATCGATCATCCCTTCGCCCGCGGCGAGGAGGTCTACGATACCACTTTCGAGAACGTGCAAGCCGGCGAACGGACCTCGCATCTGTTTCGCCTGGCCAACCAGAACGGCGCCATGGTGTTGGGGACGGGCGACTTAAGCGAGCTGGCGCTGGGCTGGGCAACCTACGGCGTCGGCGACCACATGTCGCACTACAACGTCAACGCTTCGGTGCCGAAGACTCTTATTCAGTACTTGATCCGATGGAACGTTAACAATAAGCAGTTTGATCGGCCCGTTCTCGATATTCTCGACCGTGTTCTAAAGACCGAGATTTCACCGGAGTTGGTGCCCGGCGCTAAAGGGGCCGGCGGCGACGGACCGTCGCAACGCACCGAGGAGAAGATCGGCCCATACGAGTTACAGGACTTCCATCTGTACTGGATTTCTCGTTTTGGCTTGAATCCCAAAAAGGTCGCCTATTTGGCGTACAACGCATGGTCCGATGTGGCTTGCGGTCATTGGCCCGAAGACATTCCCCAGGACCGGCGTAATCAATACGACCTTGTCACGATCGTCCGGTGGCTCGAGGTCTTTCTAAGACGTTTTTTTGCGATGAGCCAATTCAAGCGGAGCTGTGTGCCGAACGGACCGAAGGTGGGCTCCGGCGGCTCGCTCTCTCCGCGGGGCGACTGGCGGGCACCCAGCGACTCGGTAGCTACGCCCTGGCTCGATGAGCTTGCGCACATTCCCAAGGACGCCTTTGAATGACGTACCCCCACCTCGAGTGGCACGAGAATCATACAACGACCGTCTACAACGGCAAGATATTTTCGATAGTCGAGTCGGAGCGTAAGGCGGCCGACGGCCGAACCGCGCGCTATAGCCTCGTGGACTCGCCGGACTGGGCGCACGTGATTGCCGTCGTTCCGGACGAGAAAGGTCGCGAGTGCTTTGTCATGGTCCGGCAGTACCGGCAGGGTGGCAGATTCACGACCCTCGAGTTCCCCGGCGGCGTCATCGACGACGGCGAGGATTCGGCGGCCGCGGCTTTACGAGAGCTACGGGAGGAGACGGGCTTCGAGGCGGACGGCGTGCAGCTTATCGGAAAAACCAATCCGAACCCGGCGTTTATGACAAACACGGTTTTTACCTATCTTGCGCACGGCGTACGGCAGAGCTCGGCCCAGGATCTCGATACAAATGAGATAGTCGACGTCGAGATTGTGCCGATCGAGCGGCTGGAAGCCGTCGGTTTGCCCTCGGCACAGGCGGTAGAGGGAGTCGGCTTAGGTCCCCGCGATGCGGGACCAGAGACCGTAAGCCGTGAAGGCGCCCGCCCCGCCGACGGTCCCGCCGGCGAGTTTTTCTCCCACGGCATCATGATCATCGGCTGGCACTGGTACCGGCGTTATCTTAGAACGCGGACCTGATCTGGTCGAAGGTCATCTCGGGTCCGCCGGCGGCTGCCGCAATCCGTTTGCCTTCCGCCGCCCACAGAAATCCTCGCTCCACCAAGGTTCGGGTCGGTTCGGCCTCGAGGATGTTTCGGTGATGTCCAAGTGAACAGTAGAAGATCCGGCCACGTGCCCAGCGACGTGTCCATACAACCGGCACATCAACCGCGCCGTTGGCCGCGTGAGGCCCGTCAGCAGTCGGATAGCGTGTGGTTGCCAAGACCTCGTTTGCCGGGTCCACGTGCATGTAGTACTGCTCGCTTTGGACCTCGAAGTCGTCGATGCCGTCGACAATCGGACTCGATCCTCGCTTGATGTTGACCGTGTACTTCGTGCCGTCGCCCCCCGGATGAGCCACCCACTGGCCGCCACACATAAACTGCCACTGAGTGCTCTGCCGAAACGAGTCGCACATGCCGCCGTGACACCCTGCCAATCCGACACCGTTGGCCACGGCTTCAATGACCGGCTCTAGTTGTTCTTTTTTGATTTCGCCCATCGTCCAGACGGGAACGATTAAGTCGAGCGCCTTTAGCTTCTCGACATCAAGGAAGGCATCCAAGGTATCCGAGATTTCGACCTCGAAGCCCGCTACTTTTAACATCTCGCTGAACAAGTCAGAGACCGGTCGCGGCTCGTGGCCGTCCCAGCCACCCCAAACGATAAGTGCTTTTTGTACCATGCAGATACAGTACCTGCCGTCTACGTCGCGCGCAAGTGAATGTATCGTATATAAGGGTCGGGAGGGGAGGAACGACCCCCGGCTTGCAGTTTTGGTTTTCTCTATGAAAACAGAAAGGCGCCGACCGGAGGAAGCGAAGCGCCCCCGGCTTGCAAGTTTGGTTCACCCTGCGTGAACAGAAAGGCGCCGACCGGAATCGAACCGGTGAATAAAGGTTTTGCAGACCTCTCCCTTAGCCACTTGGGTACGGCGCCGAATAAATTCAGTCTTAGATATTAGCGATTTGCGCCACGCTCGACAAGGCAGTTATGGTCGGCGTGGTCGCCGCTCGTGGACTTGCGACTTGCCGGGACGCCGACGGCACCGGTCCCCGGGGGCGGTGGCGCGCGATAAGCAGCGCCCGACCGCGGTCTACGCGCCGAGCTCCTGAAACCGTGCGGCACCGGCTAAGCGCTTGATGTTGCGTGCCGGTGCCTGGCGCTGCTCGTCTGTTAGGGGCTCCTTGGCTTTGTAATCGAATGACTCGATCCAGGCGTCGAGGTCTGCCGCCTCGGCGCGAGCGCGCCTTGCGAGCACGTTCTTCAGGGTGACAAAAAAGGTGGTCGCCGCATCTCCGCGAAGAACTGAGGCGGCAACCCGCACGACGCCCGGCAGGTGTGGACGGCAGATCCCGCTCGAGGCGGCGAAGGCGGCTCGGAACTCCTCGTTGGTCTGGTGCAGCTTGGCGATTGTGAAGCGATAGTTGTCAAGGGTGTGCTCGATCTTGTCGCATACGAGGCAGGTTTTTGATAGTTCCTGGATACGAGCACATGCGGCATCGACCTGCTTTTCGCCGGCCTTGCCGGACAACTTAGACAGCACCTTCTCGATTGCCGCCTCGCTTTCGTCCCGGTGGGTCCGGACCATCAACGACAGGCCGAGTTTGTTCTTGCCGTTATAGAGAAGCACCCAGTGCCGGGGGCAGAAGCCCTTTTTGTTCACCTCCACGCGCACTTCCGGCGCCATCACCGCTCCGCCGAGAAAAAAATCAACGTAGCGTTTTTCGAGGGATTCTGCGAGGTAGCAGATCGGACAGCCGCTTTGCTCGGTGTAGGACTCCCACACGGGAATTGTTTCCAACTCAAACTTCATGCCGCATGGTAGCACGATAAACCGGCTCTGAAATGCGGCGGGCACAAGGTCCAATGCCACCGGCACCGATCCCGCCTCGCTGACGCTCGATCTAGTCGGCTTGAATCGCTCGACGCACCTGAGCGAGGGTTGGCCGTTCGTGCATCTTGCCGTTAATCTCGAGAATCGGCGTTCGCACGGTACCGTCAAACCAGGTTTGGTCGGATATTTTTGCGACGGCCTCGTTCAAAGCAGCTTGGTCGACGCGAATGTCGTGGTACTCGTAGGTGATCTCGGCCTCGTCCATCTGCCCGCGTAACGCGACACAGATGCTGCAGCTATCGCTGCCGTAGACGATAACGGAGTAGCCGGGGTCGCTGTTGTCCGCCCGGCCCGCGCAGGCGGCGGTCATTAGGGCCGCCACCACGGCGATTGTCGCGAGCAAGACCCGGGGGCGGGGTTGAAGTGTCATGGTCACGATCATACCCAAAGATGACATCGACGGTAAACTACTGAGGCGGGCGGGGGTTCCGGGGGCGTCGCTCCGGATCGGGTGCGCCGTCTACGGGAAGGCGGCGCCGGGACAGGCCGGTGTGCGGCGCTTGGTGGGCGGGGTGAAGCAACGCTGCGCCGCGTCCCGAGAGTCACGACGCCCCCGGAACCCCCGCCCGCGCCCGGGCCTTACCGTCGTGGGGCGTCGCTCCGGCTCGGGCGCGCCGTCTACGGGAGGGCGGCGCCGGGACAGGCCGGTGTGCGGCTTTTAGAACTGGTAGCCGCCGGAGATAAAGACCGACATCGTAAAGGCGCTGACTTCCTGTAGCGGGCCAAAGGCCACGATCTGAGACGTCCCAAATCCCAGCGACCCGGAGAGGCCGAGGTTGATGCTCGAATCGGCAGTGGTGTAACCGATCGACAGCGCCGCTCCGTAGTAGTCGATGTGATCGTTTTGTGAGTACGTCGAACTGTCCCGGGAATCGTACTCGCGGAGGCTCGGCTGATTTGAGTGATTGGTGAAGAGTCCAAACCGGAGGGGAAAGTTTGGTGAAAGGTACCACTCGGCTCCGGCGGCTACGTTCCACGTAAACTCGGTTGCCACGTCGCCGGCGCTGTCCGCGATGGGAATATACACGCGGGCGTCGGCGGCGATCACCAAAGAACGGGAGACAAACCAAGCGATCCCGAGGGAGTGCTGCCATTCCGTGTCTTGGAACATGCCGTTTGTGAAGACGTTGGCCTGCGAGACAACGTTGTCTTGCACCGCCGGCGGCGTAGTGGCAAAGTCGAAGTCGTTGTTGGTGTTGTCATAGGTAAACGTGGCGCTTTGCACCGTCTTTGCGCGGTACAACGGGAGACGAAAGTTTGTTGTGTAGCCAATCGAGATTTCCTGCACCGGCATAAACTGCACGCCGAGTTGTGGTTTGGCGCTGACGACCTGACTGCGCGAATAGACACTGCTGACGGCAAAAAACTCCGCCACCGACCCACCCGAGTCCGCCCGATTGATGTTCTGCGTTATAAACCGACTGTCCTCGTACACGGCGAACAGGCCAAAGCCGACGGAAAAGCGCTCGCCGAGAAGCCACGCCAACGACGGCCCCGCCTCGTTCTTGCTTCGTGTGTTGGTGAAGTTGGTATTCAAGATGATGGTGTCGATGGAGAGGCTCGAGTCGTTTAGGTCGAAGTTGAGTCTGTCCCGCTGATCAAATCCCTCGTTGTCCGTGGAAGCCAGCGTGAAGGCAAATGTTGGGCCATGTTCGCTTCGCTGCAGAAAGCCAAAGAAGTTCGGCACAAAAGCAAAAGAGTGGCGAGTGTATTTCACCGGCTCGGTGTCGAAGGCGACAAGGGGCTGAACGTCGTTGTAGGTGATTTCCTTGATCTGCACGGCGTTGGTAGACACCGAGATGTAGACCGATGAGGAGAAAGCGAGGCCGGCCGGGTTGTAGTAAGCTCCCTCCGGTCCGTCTGCTATGGCTGTGTAGGCGCCGGCCATACCGGCGGCCCGATCACCCACAAAGATGTCGACGTAGTGGTACTCGTCGGAAAAGCCGACGACAGCACAGGACACCATCAACAGGACGGCGGGAATGGATTTCATAACGACTCCTCGGGAATGTCCATCGCGCGCAATCGCTCGGAGAATGCTTGAAACTCCTCGGTCACCGGCAGCGGCTCAAGTCCCTCAACCAACAGTGCGTCGATTTGTGCCACCCGTTCTGTCAGCGGCGGGTGGGTCTGGTCCAGGCTTTCTAGCTCCGCGTCAGCCGAGTCGGCCAAGCCGGCCAAGTAGTTCCGATACGGGCGCGCGTCAATGCCAAGTCCCTGAAGCAAGCGGACGGCATACTCGTCGGCATCGTACTCGTCGTCTTGGGCATAGCCCTCGAGGAACAGGCGCTCCGCAATCTTATCGTTGATTTGATCAACCGCCTGGGTCATTACCTGGCGTGGTCCGGCAAGGAGACGGGCGAGAGTCTCCACGACGCTGTAGTCCACCTCGATGTGTACCTGCTCGAGGATGTGACGCAGGTCGGTGTGTCCGAGCTCGTGGGCAATAACTCCGGCAAGGGTCGATGGATTGTCCACTTCTTTTAGCACACCGCGGGTAAACAGCAGATAGCCCCCCGGAAGGGCAAAGGCGTTTACTTGGTCCGTCTCGAGGATTCCCGCCCGAAAGGTAAGCTCTTGCCGCGAAACAAAAAGCCCGAGGGTTGCGACAAACTTGTTCAGGTACTCCGTGGCCTCGGTGTCCTGAACCAGCCCGTATTGACCTGCGAGTTTGGCGACCACACTCTTGCCGACTTCGATTTCCTGTTCTACCGCCGCCCGGATTGCGGCCTCCGATTCGTCGATGCCGGCGGAGTCGCCGGTGGTAGCACAGGAGGCAAGCAGCAGAACTGCCGCGGCAGCGACCCATCGGTAACCGCCGGAATGCGACGCCGTGCGCGGCGTTTGTGGTGCCCGTCTAGAAGACGTCAAAGCCGTGGCGCAAGGCAAAGTCATGGATATCCTCCTCGGGATAGAGGAACTGCTCGAGCCATTCGGCGGCTTGAAAGTCGTACTCCGAAAAGGCGAGGTTCTCCCGGCTCCTCACGTCGTCCGCCGAAAGACCCCGTGCGGCCGCCGCGCTTGTGCCATAGGCGTTCGCCCGGCGTCGGGTCGTGACTGTTTCGAGGCGGCGGATGCTTTGTGTTTCCACCCGTTGCGGGGCCGTGTTGTCGTCTACAAAAAGCGTCTGTACCCAGCCCCGGTATCGCTCATCAGGCGTTTGTACTTCGTACCACTCCTCCGTTTCACTGAGTAGCTCCAGCTCCGTGTTTTGGCGAAGTATGGTTACGCGCTGCGACGCGGCCGTAGCCGCAGCCTGCATCGGAGCCACACGGGCGATCACGTAGAGGTCTTGTGCCGTCACACGTACGCTGCCGAAGACAAAAAACACGACGGTCCCCAATAGGCAAAAAGATACTCGATGTTTCATCCGTAACTCCCATATGACCGTAGTCCCGTGGCGGCTACTTTTCAAGCATTCGCCATATCCCGTCCCAGTCTTTGCCCGGGGGATTCTTGGCCAACACGGTGCACCGTTCGTGATAGAGCTGCGCGAGGCCGGCCAGCCCGGAGTCCTTGTCGATTTCCGAAAAACGCTTGTCCGCGGCGTCGAAGTCGGCGGCCGCATATAGCGTCACCGCCTCCTCGAATATGCCGGCGTCGGCGGCGAGGTCCGCGGAGAGCCGACCGTTCTGCTCCGCCAGAGGCCGATATATCTTGATGCCCGTAGCCTTCCCCTTTACTGCCACCGTGTCTACAAACAAATACCGAAACTCAGGCTTGGTGTGCTCGAAGGTGGTTTCGCTCACGAGAACGGGGCTCTTGTAGTACTTGGTGAGTCCCTCGATCCGCGAGCCGAGATTTACGTTGTCGCCGATGGCGGTGTAGTCCAGCCGCCGCTCCGAGCCGATGTTGCCGATAATCATCGGTCCCGTGTTTACGCCGATGCCGATCTTGAGGCCGGGAAGCCCGTCCGAGGCAAGCTCGGCATTAACCGCGTCGAGGGCGGATTGCATCTCCAGGGCCGTCTTTACCGCCAAGTAGTCCTTTTTCTCCGTCGGGTTTGGTGCTCCCCAAAATGCCATCACTGCGTCGCCGATCATCTTGTCCAGCGTGCCGCTGTTGGCAAACACGACATCGATCATGCGAGAGAGATACCGATTGAGAATGTTTACAACCGTTTCCGCGGGAAACTGCTCGGAAATTGACGTGAAGCCGCGGATGTCGGAAAACAGAATGGCGATCTCGCGCTCCTCACCGACCTCACCAACAAGCTCGTCGTAATTTTCCAGAACTTCGGTCATAACGTCCGGCGCGAGGTACTTGCCCATGGCACCTGCGATCTTGAAGCGCTCGCGCGCCTCGGTGAGCCCGACAAAAACAAGCCCGGCCAGATAGGCGATTGCTGAAGCCAAGAGGGGCGGCGCGGCCTCAACCATGATCTGTGCGCTCTCAAACACAAGAAGCGAAAAAACGAACCACGCTACCACAAGCACGGCGCCGATCAAAAACCGAAAAAAGCGTCCCTGCATCAGGATCGTCACGACCGCCACCGCCACGACCAAGCCCGCGGTAATCAACATCGAAATGACATTCGAAGGGCGAGTGAGGTATTGTTCTCCGAGTATGTTGCTGACGGCGTTTAGGTGGAGGTAGGGGCCGGCTACGTTGCTCCCCATGGGCGTGACTTTGATGTCTCGAAGACCGGTAGCCGAGCCGCCGAAGACAACAATCTTTCCCGCGAATTCCTCCGGCGAGATAAGCGGATCAAAGCCGTCGCGAACGTTTAAGCTCGAGGCAATCACAACGTCCGCTGGAACCGTCTCGAACTTGTTGTAGTCTTCGTAGAAGGCGATCGACAGGTCGCCCTTGTTATCCACCGGCACCGAGCGAACCAACTCTTCGCCCCGGTAGAGCTCGATATGCCGCTCAGTGACTCGGTACCTCGAAAGGCCGAAGTGTTGCTCGAGGGCGCGGAGGGTGAGGGCCGGGTAATACTCGCCGTTATACTCCGTGAGGAGCGGCATCGTTCGGGAGACACCGTCGGCGTCTTCTTGGTAGTTGACCGCGTGGAGCAGGTTTGCAAACTCGCCGAGGGGATCAAAGGGGAACACAAAGTCGTTGTAGGAGGGGAAGTCGACGGCCTGGGAGTCGACGTCGACCGAGACCGCGAAGCTGAGGGAGGCGGAATCGGGCAAGGCGTCGGTCTCTTCCTGGAGACTTTTGGTGAATAGAACGGCGTGGCTTAGTTCTGGATAGGCCAGGCTCGTCTCGAAGAGGATCCAGTCCTCTTCCGGTATGTCGACGCCGGGTGTCTTTGGCGAGTACTCGCCGTAGAGAACATCAAACAAAAAGACCGAGGGACCGCCCTGCATCACGTAGGAGAGTAGGTGGTCGGCGACGACGGTGCCGCGTGGCCATGGCCAGGTGCCCACCTCCGGTGAGAGTGACTCGAGGGAGGTCTCGTCAACGTCGATAAACACCACGTCCGAAGAAGGATCGAGTCCCGGGTTGAAGCTTCGAAAGCGGAGGTCCTCGAGGGGATACTCGAGAAAGCCTAGAACGTCGTTTTCCACCGCCAAGACACCGAGGCCGCTCAGAACCACGATTGTGCTCACAAGGAACAATGCTCGCCTCAGCCGAACCTTGCGGCGCGATTTTGCCATAGGCCCCCCTCCTATGTGCTGCCCGACTCCTCGTCCAACAGTGCTCCGATTCCGGAACCGATATCCGATAGCGGCTGAGTCGGTTTTTTGGCTTTGTCGCGATACATGGCGCGGTCCGCCGAGGACAGCAAATCGGTCAGGTCCGTCTCCGCGGAGTCCTGGAGCCCCACGCTTATGGAGAGCGGTACCTCGAGGCCCGCGTTGTCGGCTTGGATACGATCCAGAATCCGGTCCCGGATTCGCTCCGCCGCGTCCCTGGTTGTATCCGGCATAAGCACCACAAACTCGTCGCCGCCGTATCGACACACGTAGTCCACCTTGCGTGTGTTGTTCTTGAGTGTTTCCGCGACGCGAATCAACGCACGGTCGCCCGCCTCGTGACCGTAGCGATCGTTGATCTCTTTGAAATCGTCTATATCCACCATAAGAAGAGACATGACGGTGGATTTGCGACGTGTCTTTTCGAGCTCGCGCTCAAAAAAGCTGTCGAAGCTCCTCCTGTTGTAGACGCCGGTCAACGCGTCGGTGCCGGCCATTCGACGAAAGGCGGTAAGGTAATAGACCTTCTCTATGGCAATGGCGGCAAAATCACCGATGGTCGAGAGGATTTTCAGGTCGTAGGCGGTAAACGGCGCCTTTTCGAGGGCATTGATAAGCTCGATCACCCCGAAGACACGCTTTTGAGTCTTGAGCGGAACACCGATGATCGATTTTGTTGTGAACTCTGTTTGTTCGTCGATAGTCGACTCGAATCGAGGGTCCCGGCGAACGTCTTCGATGATCAACGGCCGGCCGTTCTCGGCAATCCATCCCGCGATTCCCGTTCCGCGGGGAAGCCTTACACCTTTGAGGTCCTCGACGCCGCTTCCCACGACCATGCTGAATTCGAGCTCACCGGTTTTGAGATCCCGGAGCAGGATCGACCAGTACGTCGGGGCAAAGATCTCCCCGATCTTGCCCATGATTGCCCGAATGGTCTCGGTGAGATTTGGTGCCGACGCGATGGCCTTCCCGATGTCGGCGAAGTACGAGAGCTTTACGACCTCTTCCGTATCATTTTGGCGTATCATTTTGGCGTATCATTTTGGC
>CAZFLD010000015.1:0-38830 GCA_964519835.1 uncultured Spirochaetales bacterium | reverse complement strand
CGTATCATTTTGGCGTATCATTTTGGCGTATCATTTTGGCCACTCATAACTGCTAAAGCTTAGGCGAGTGCCTCGAACTGGTCGACGTACCGCTTCACAACGTCGATGCCGCCGCGCCAGAACTCCGGAGTCTGAATGTTAAAGCCGGCTTCGCCACAGACGTCCATGGCGTTTGCGCTGCCGGTCAGCGCGAGCAGGCGTCGGTACCGCTGCGGAAATCCCTCCGGCTGTGCTTCGTACTGTGCGTAGAGGGCCACGCCGAAAAGGAGGCCAAAGGCGTACGGAAAGTTGTAAAAGTCGAGGCCGGAGCGATAGTAGTGCCCCTTTACCGCCCACATGTACTGATGAAGCGCATCAGGATCCAAACCGTCACCGTAGGTCGCCTTTTGGGCGTCGATCATAAGCGACGAAAACTCCGCCGGCGACAGCTCTCCGTCTTCGCGGCGCTCAAACACGGCGGTCTCGAACTTGTACCGGGATAGAATGTCGACGATGACCTGGCAGGCGTCCTGGACAAAGCCCTCGATCACGGCCGGCTTGTCGGCGTCCGGGGTTGTCTCCAACGCCTTGTTGAAAATAACGGTCTGGCAGAAGATGCTTGCGGTTTCGGCGAGGGTCATGGGGTACTCTCCGCGGAGGGCCGGCTCGTCTTTGAGCACCTCCCCGTGGTAGGCGTGACCAAGCTCGTGGGCAAGCGTGGAGACCGCGTCGAAGGAGCCGTCGAAGTTGGCGAGGATCCGGGACACCTTGGCAATCGGCATACCCGTGCAGTAGGCACCGCCTACCTTGCCCTCCCGCGGCTCGGCGTCAATCCAGTTCTCGCCAAAGGCGCGCTTAGCTAAGTCACCTAAATCGTCGCTGAACTCCGTAAAGTGTCTGATGATAAAATCGGCACCCTCTTGAAAACTCCAGCGTGCCTCCCCGCTCCCTACAGGCGCAAACAGGTCGTAAAAAGCAGCCTTGTTGACGCCGAGCATCTTTGCCTTGGCCTTCAGGTAGCGGCGAAAGGTGGGGAGCGACTCCTCCATCGCCGTGAGCAGTGATTCCAATGTCTGGTCGTTGATACGCGACTGCATCACCGCCTTGTCGACGCCGGGCCTAAATCCGCGGCGCTTGGCAAGCGTGACACTGGTGCCCTTCACCCCGTTCAGCGCCGCCGCGATCGGAATTTCCACGGATTTCCACAATGCCAACTCTTTTTCGTACGCCCTCTTGCGAACGTCCCGTGAGGGATCAAAAGCCATCGCACGAAGTTGGACCACGGTTTTGGACACTCCCGGCTCCCACTCGGTGCTCAAAGTGGAAGAGATTGTCTCTTGGAGTCTTCCCCAGGCGTCCGCTCCGGAACGAGATAAGTCGGCGGCAAGGTTTTCCTCGGCCGCGGTCATCTGGTGTTTTTGAAACTCCAAGCTCTCTTCGATGTAAAACTTGTACGGTGCGAGGTCCGGCGACTTGACCAGTTCGTCGAGCTTTTCTTTGCCAATCTCGGCGAGGCCGTTGTTGATCTCGACCTGAGCCGAGGTCAGCGGCACAAAAAGCTCCTCGATCTTCCCGAGCTCGTTGACGGCCCGCTGATTTGTCGTTTCCGTCGAGTACCGTGCGTAGCAATACGAGCCGAGGTTCTCTCCCAAATCCATGGCACGATTTGCTAGGCGGATAACCTTTGTAAGCCAGCCGTCCGGGTCGCTCTGCCGCATGACGCCGTCCGCCGCCGCGGTCTGCAACCGGCCGGCAAGCTCTTTGAGCTCGTTCTTGTCGTCGACGTAGTTCTTCGCGTCGAAGTTCTCGTAAATCGGCGTCAAATCCCAGCGTGGGACGCCTCCCTCAGCTGATCCATCGGGCATTTCCGTCCTCCCATGGGTGAATCTCGTTGTTGTTAAAAAAAAGACCGATCTCCCGTTCCGCGCTCTCTTTCGAGTCGGAAGCGTGGATGACGTTCATCTGGGTTACGGTGCAGTAGTCACCGCGAATGGTTCCCGGAAGGGCGTCGGCGGGCTTGGTGGCGCCGCATACCGTCCGCAGGAGTGAGATTGCCGACTCTCCTTCGATAACCATGGCCACCACCGGCCCGGAGGTCATGTACTCAACGAGTGACTCGTAGAAGGGTTTGCCTTTGTGTTCGGCATAGTGCTCTTGGCAAAGCGCCGTGGGGATCTGGATCATCTTGAGGGCAACGAGGGACAGTCCCTTTTGTTCAATTCGAGTGACAACGTCTCCGACGATTCTCCGGTGCAAAACACCGGGTTTTAGCATGGCAAAGGTCCGTTCAACGGGCAAAACAGTCTCCTAAGGTGGTGGTATTCTCCGGCCGAGTGTAGGCGCCGGCCGACGCAAATGCATAATCGTCAATATGTTGAATTCTTGCAAGGCAACGTGCTACCCTTCAGCCCCGCAAGCCATGCTGCCTACTCGCTTCAAGGAATTTTTTCTACATATTTCGCTACTCGCGTTCTTGGTTCTCGGAGCTCCTCTTTTTGCTCAGAACGGCGCCGGCTCATGGGACAAGGCACCGTTTGACCTTGTTCCCGGCCGAGTGGTCTCGGATAGCCTTGATCTTGCCGGCATTGCGCGACAAAGCTACCGGATTGAAGTTCCTCACGACGCCTTTGGAATCAGGATCGCTCTCGAGGAGTCCCCGGCAGATCTGGACATCTACATCACCGATACTCGCGGCGAGGTTTTCTTTTATAGCGAGTCCGAGGACTACAACGAGTCGATATACCTGACAAGACTCACCGAGCCGTCTCTGGAGGCGGGCACCTACACGGTAGAGATTCTGTATCAACTGCCAAAGGAGCCGATTGTCGGCGGGTTACCGATCTACGAGATTCCCTATCGGCTTCGGATGGAGCTGATTCGGCCGAAGAGCGAGGGGCCCCTGATCGAGGGATTGGCCTACAACTTTGCTCTGTCGCCGGAAACCGGCATGCTAAACACCTACGAGGTGGAGGTTCCGGAGCAGACGCCGGCGTTTCGAGTGGACCTTTTTGATACCACTGCCGATCTGGACCTGTTTGTGAACTACGGCCGTCCGGTTGTTACTCCGTGGGAGGCAGACTACAGCGCCCAGAGTCTCCTGTCGCGGGAACGGATTGTTGTTTCCGCCGAGGAAGCGGGCAGGCGGTATTTGCGCAGCGGCACGTACTACGTTACCGTCATCGACCAAATCGCGTCCAACGAACGAACACCGTTTGGCATTGCCTACAGCGCCTCCCTGGCGCCGCCCTCGTTCCTGCTTGATCTGCCCGACTTGCCCGTGCCCCGGTCGGCGCTGGAGCGGGCGCTTTTGTCCACGGTGGAGATAGTCGGGGCGGCCGGCGGCGGGTCGGGATGCTTCATAAGCTCGGACGGGTACATTCTCACAAACTGGCATGTGGTTCGCGGTCCGTCAGGCATGGCCGACGAGGCTTTGGTGGTTTCGCTCAGCCTCGACAACACTCTCCCGCCCAGCGAGCTGTTTTTGGCCCGGGTGGTGGAGTACGACGCGGAACGCGACCTCGCGCTCCTCGAGATTACAAACGGGATGTACGGGCAACCGATTCCTTCCGATTACCGATTTCCTCATTTCGAGGTCGCCGCGGACGGTCTTCCACCCATCGGATCAGACCTCGGGTTTATCGGATACCCGGGCATAGGCGGGACCGGTTCACGTGTATCGGTGACCTACACACGCGGCATCGTAAGCGGGTATCAGGCAACCGATGCCGGTACCATCATCAAGACCGACGGCGAGATTAACGAGGGCAACTCCGGCGGCGCCGCCGTGGACACGGAGTGGCGCCTTGTAGGGCTACCCACGCAGATCGTGGGTCGCGAGGCCGGCCGGCTTGGTTTTGTCCATCCCGTGGATCTGGTCCCGGCTTCCTGGTTTGAACTATACGGCATTGTCCGTGATCCTCCCTCCGCCCGTCCGGCAGGCACACCCGAGTAGCCGCCGTGTCCGTACGATCCGGGGATTTTGACGCGCTGGTCGTCGGTGCGGGCCACGCCGGCATAGAAGCGGCCCTCGCCCTTGCCCGCACGGGCAACAGCACGGCGATTGTCACAATGAACCTCGATACAATCGGCAAGATGTCGTGTAATCCCGCGGTTGGTGGATTGGCCAAGGGGCACATGGTCCGTGAGATCGACGCACTCGGCGGCGAGATGGCGCGGCTGATAGACGCCACGCGGATTCAATACCGCACGCTCAACGCCGGCAGGGGCCCGGCGGTTCAGGCGCCGCGTGCCCAGGCGGACAAGTACGCATACCAGGCGGCGGCCAAGGCGATTGTCGAGTCAACGCGTGGACTGCACCTCATCCAGGACACGGTCTGCGACGTGATTGTTTCCGCCGATGGTGCGCGAATCGAGGGAGTTGTGACCGAGCGTGGGCGCCGGATCGGCGCGCGGGCCGTGGTGGTCACGACGGGGACCTTTCTAAACGCGCGGATTTTTATCGGCGAGTACACTATCAAAGGCGGAAGATTGGCGGAACCGGCGGCGACCGGACTGGAGGCCGCGTTCCGACGTGTTGGTTTTACCATCGGTCGCCTCAAGACGGGGACGCCGGCTCGCGTCGCACGGTCCTCGCTGAACCTCGACGCAATGCGGCGTCAGCACGGCGAAGTGCCCGGGGCGTTGTTTTCGTTTTTTCCGGAACGTCGGACGGACGGTGCCGGCCCTTCGGCGGACCATGCCGGCCCGGCGGCGGGTGCAAGCGGTTTGGCGGCCGGCCCTACGCACGAGGGCGCCGGGCGCCCGGACCGCCCGTGCTACGTCACCTACACCAATAACGATACCCATCGCGTGATCGAAGCCAACCTCAACCGGTCGCCGCTCTACGCGGGCCAAATCGTTGGCCAGGGTCCACGGTACTGCCCGAGCATCGAAGACAAGGTGGTCAAGTTCCCCGACCGCACTCGCCACCAGGTGTTTGTGGAGCCCGAGGGGCTCGACAGCGAGGAAATGTATCTCAACGGAGTATCGAGCTCCTTGCCCGAAGAGGTGCAGGAGGCATTCCTCAAAACAATTTGCGGCCTCGAGAACGTGCACATCATGCGGCCGGGCTACGCCGTGGAATACGACTACATCGATCCGCGCGGCCTCAAGCCGAGCCTGGAGGCCAAGGGGCTCCGGGGGCTTTTTGTCGCCGGACAGACAAACGGGACGTCCGGCTACGAGGAGGCCGCGGGGCAGGGGCTTGTTGCCGGCATCAACGCCGGTCTGTGCCTGAGCGGGGAGGAACCGATCGTCCTCGGTCGCGAGGAAGCGTACATCGGCGTCCTGATCGACGACCTGGTGACGCTGGGGACCGCGGAGCCGTATCGGATGTTCACATCGCGCGCCGAGCACCGTTTGAGCCTGCGCCAGGACACGGCGGACCGCCGCCTTTTTAGTTACGGCCGGGCGGTTGGCCTCCATGATGATGCTCGTCTTGCCCGCTTCGAGGAGAAGGCGCGGCGGATCGAGGCGGTCAAGGAGCTCTTGCGACGTCGTCGCGTATCAGGGGCCGAGGCGCGGAACCCCGGAGTGGAGGGCCGAACCCTCGAGGAGCTTCTCCGCACTCCCTCCGTGCGGATCGAGCACCTGCGCTTGTACGAGAGGGGCCTCGCCGAGGACATGCCCTCCGAGTGGATCGGACTCATCGAAAGCGACGTGAAGTACGCAGGCTACATCGCGCGGCAAGAGCGACAGGTTGGGCGTAATCGGAAACTCGACGCGCAGCGGATCCCGGAGGAGCTCGACTACTCGAAGTTGACCGGCATCTCGAACGAGGCCCGCGAAAAACTCGCCTCCATTCGGCCACGAACCCTTGGGCAGGCGTCGCGGATTTCCGGCGTGCGACAGGGGGACATCGCCGTTTTGATGATCCATCTCTCCCGGAAGGACCCGGCGGCCCGCGAGCCGAGATCCCCCAAACGGCCCGGGGCAATAGACGGGGTGAGGGGTACGGCATAGGCGCACAGGTCGATCCCACGCAAAACCGGCTGGCGCAGGGCCTGTGCTCTCACGGCTTGGATCCCGGATTGCTTCTCCCGCGATTCCAGCAGTACCTGGAGGAGCTATCGCGTTGGGCCCGGCGTATCGACTTGGTAGGCGCCCACGAGGATCTCGTTGGCCGGCACGTGCTCGATAGCCTTGCTCCTCTGAAATACTTGGACGAGGAGCTCGCCCGTGCGGATGGGCCGGTGGCGGATATTGGAAGTGGCGCCGGCTTCCCCGGCGTTCCCCTGGCGGTCGTCCGGCCGGATGTTTCGTTTGTTCTTGTCGAGCGCTCGCCGAGAAAGGCCGGCTTCCTGCTCTCCATAAAGGGCCTATTAAGGCTGGAGAACGTGACGGTTGTGCAGTCACCGTGGCAGGAGGCCACCATCGATCCAACGGTGGTGACCTTTCGTGCCTTTAGCCCCCTGTCCGAGGGCCTGGTAAAAGCCATGGTGCGCAAGTATCCATCGCTTTCCTCGATCCTGGCATGGAAGGGGAAAAAAAGCCGCGCCGAGGAGGAGGCTGCCGCGATTTCGGGGACCGGCGACGTTGTGGTTCACGGCCTCGATGCACCGGGGCCCGTCCACGACTCGACGCTGGTAGTTCTTCGGGTCGCTAGGCGTTGATCTCGATTTTCTTGAGGAGCTTTGCGAGCTCTTCTTTGTCGATCAAGTCGATGAGCCGAGCCTCCACAAACCGCATAGCCTCTTCGCTGAACTTTCCCGCGCAGATGCAAAATCCCCTGCCGGCCCGAAGGTCCTTGATTCGCGACTGAAAGTCCCTGATCAAAAGCTCCCCGACCACTCCGGTTGTGCGAACAAAGCGGAAGAGTACCGTGTCCTCCCACTTTGCGGTTTCAACGTCCGTTAGGACGTCCGCGTATTCGCTTTTTTGGACGCTGATGTCCGTGATTTTCGTGCGGGATCTGCTGAAGAAATTTGTTGATATGCGTCGACACAGGCTCACAAACTCCGAGGTGGGAGCAATAAGGTAGGTCTGGAGATTCTGGTTACTGTGTAGCTCGCGCGATCGTGAAAGTTGAGAGGCAACATCTTTGTAATCAGGCTTTGTGTCGTAAATGGCTTGGAGGTGCGGCAGCGCCTTTCCGATGGCTTGTGCCGCTGAATATGCTCCGGCCAAGCGATAGTGTAACTCCAACTTGATTTCCGGCTTAACCTTTTCGTGACGCAGCCCGATCTCGAAATCCATCTGCGCGTTTTCATACTGATGTTGCTTGTAGTGAATCGAGCCGGCCAAGAGCGCCGCATGAGGGCCGATAACGGGATCAGGTCGTAGATGCGAGAAAATACGAAGTGCCTGATCGTTTTGGCCGAGCTCAAAGTTGCACTGACCCATGATAAAGAGGATCTCTTTGTCTTCCGGGAATACATCGATTACGGGTCGCAGGTATCCGAGCGCCTCTTTGTATCGCTTTAGCCGATAGCTACAGACCCCCAGGTACCGTTGGGTCTCAGGATGTTCCGGTTGTTGCTCTGATGCAGCGCGCAGGAGTTGGAGCGCTTTCTCGTAGTTTTTGCGTTTGTACTCCAGCACGCCGAGATTGTAGTTGACTTCAAAAACGTCTCCGCGTTGCGACCGGGCCACCACGAGGCTTTTGTAGGCTTCTTCGTAGTTCTTGGACTTAAAGGCGGACAAACCGTGTTTGAGGGTAATGTCGAACTGGTCGATGTCCGGGCTGGAGGCGACCATGTTCAGCAGTACCGAGTACGTTTTTAGCGCTTTTTCCCACTGCTCTTCGGTGTAATTCAAGTCCGCGAGACTCAAGAGTGCCTCGGGGTCCTTGGGGTTCTGGGCGAGCCGTTTGTTAGCCTCGCGTAGAATCGCGTCTCGATCCTTGGTCTTGATCTTGCCTTCACCACCGGCACGCCGACGGATGAGAATAACTAGAACGACACCTGTCAGAACAACAACGGCGACGATTAGGCCGACAAGAAAGGGAAACGGCATCTACACATAGTAGGGAGTCGTTTATTCGCTTGTCAAGAAATCGTTGACAAGGGACCGATAAAGGAAATAAGTTGGAATATGGAGGCCCCCTTGAGCACAGGCCAAATCGGGATCAAAACCGCCAACGGCGACTTTTACCCCATACTCTCGGCGGAAGCCGGTGTATCCCAGAAACGTCTTGTCCTGACCACGGTTCGGGATGAACAAACTACCGTCCAGATCGACCTCTACCAGTCTCAGGACGAGGATTCAACGGCTCCCGGCCCATATATCGGTAGCCTTATTGTCGAAAATATCGCGCCCGCGGCGTCTGGGGAGCCCGACATCAACCTCACGGTGGGAATAGATGCCGACGGCAATCTGAACAGCACAGCCACCGACACTGCGTCCGGAGCCTATCAAAGCCTGTCCGTCGGATTGGAATCGCTGGCGGAAGACAAGGTCTTTGAGGTCCCGGACTTCGCCCTCGATGAAGAACGGCTCGATGAAGAACAGTTCGAGGACAAAGAGGTTGAAGAGGCCTTCGACGATATTGGCTCGGGCGATTTCGACGAATCGGAGTACGAGGCGTCGGATGAGCGGCTCGAAGACGAAGCAGCTCCGGTCGGTCCGGTGCGACCGGGACCACTGTTGATGGCCGGTTTTTTGGTGATCTCGCTGGCTCTTGTGGGTCTCCTGACCTACCTGGTATTTCTGGTGCTGCAAACTCCACCGGCCCCGCCTCTCGAGGCCGCCTCGGTTTCGCTTTTCCTGTTGCCCACACGGATCGGCCGATTGTTCCGGCGGAAAAAGAGGATCCGGCGGGGCGATAGAATCGGCTAGAGACGCGGTCTTTTCTCGTATCGTGATTAACCGTCTCGGTTTCGGTCTGGTTCTGGCCTCGGTCGTTGCACTCGTCTCTTGTGGGGATGACGGGCTCGTTTGGGACTACAAGCCCGACGACTTCCTGGAACGTATTCGAAGCAAACGAACCGACTTTCTCCTGCACATCAACTACGACGACGTGGACCCCGAGGAGGTGTTCCAACTGCATCCGGGCGCACCGCTTTACCTGGCGGAGGTGTTTGCCGACTTAGGCTTGTTCTCCGTGTACCGCACCTTGCTCATGCTGCAGCTACGCGAGGCTACCGAACCGTATGCGCGATACGCGGCGCGGGCGCTCACGGAACACCTGATCGAGGGCCGGCAATATTCACGCGTGCTCGACTTGGCCGACGAGCTTCTGGAGGCTTACGGCGATGACCGGCAGGTTCGCGGCAACATCTCCGCGGCCGCCTTTGCGATCGGAGACTATAGCGGCGCCGCCGAGTACGCCACGGCGCTGGAAGACGGAGACAAAAGGCGCCTGTACTGGGCGGCTGCGGAGTCCGTCGAGCAAGGCCCGGCACGAGAAGAGGCCACCGAGCAGGACTCACAGGATGCCGGAAGCCCGTCGACCGTCGCCTCAAACGGCACCGCGATCCGGGACCTGCTATGGGCATCCGCCGTATCGGACGTCCACCGTGTGTTCGCGGATCTCCTGCTCGTGCTCAATCCGCGCCGACCCGTCCTCAGCCCCGACCAATCCCGGCTGCTCACAGCAAAGCTCTTGATCATGGACGGATTATCGGCGGAGGCGGTGGATCCGCTTGCCGAGGCAATTGTTTCTTCGCGCGATGAGTGGGGCCGCGGGGACGTGACCGGCGTGGTGTTCGACTACTTTGTGGCGGCCGCCCGCGCCGATCGGCGTGTCGAGTCGGCGGAGCTTTTGATTGAGACCGCGGACGTCGTAGAGGCCGCGTCGCCGGATGCGGCGTTCGCCGCGCTGGAGTACGCGGGCCGGACACTCCGTGCCGCCGGCCTGTTGTCCGCCGCGACCCCGGTTTTGGCGCGAGCGAGGGACCTGGCACCAAGCGCCGCCGACAAAGACCGCGTGCTCCGTTACTGGTTTGATACGGTAGCGCGCCGGCCCGACGCGGATCACGTGGCGGCCATGTACGCCTTGTACGGGGCAACGGACTCTCCCGAAAACTTCGATGATTTGGTAAGCCGGCTACTTCATTCCAAAATCCACAGGAGAGAATGGAGGAGCCTCTCGGAGGTTGGGCGTATCGTGATCGACTCCGGCGCTCCCGCGGTGCGGTCCGAAGCGGCTTTTTTGCTGGCGGAGGCGGTGCGCGGCGAGCACGTGGATGGCGATGCGACGGTCCTGTATAAAACGGCCGTGTCGGCGGGGTTGGCCGCTCCGTACGCGGCGATACTCGCCGCCGCCCGCCTTGGCACAAGCCCCGAGTTGCTTGCCATAAGCGCCGACGCGGAGGAGGGAGCTGCGGGCGAGCAGTCTTCGGATACCGGAGCCGGCGGCGACGAAGGCGCTGTCGGCGACGACAAAACCGTGGGCGCGCGGGAAGAGACCGGCGCGGGCGAACAAACGATCGGTGCAGCCACGGATTTTGCTACCGGCGAAAGCGGATTGGACACAAATTTGCGCGTGGAGCACCCGGACGACCGTATCCTCGACGGCTACTTGTACTTCGCACAGCTCGACGCCGCCTATGCCTTTTCCCGTTCCGCGAATCTTTCGCCCGCGGCACTGTTGCGGTTGGCCGAGCGCCTTTCCGACAGGGGTGACGTGACCAAGAGTATGCGTACCGCGGACATAATCCCAACCGACCGCCTCAGCAGGCACAGCAAGTCGGTGACACTACTGCGCTATCCTCAGGCGTTTGTTTCGAGTCTGGCGCCGGTTGCCGAAGAGCACGCGATCGACGAGTCGGTCTTTTTTGGCCTCGTAAGGGATGAAAGCTACTTTGATCCGGCGGTTGAGTCGTGGGCGGGGGCGATCGGCCTGTCACAGCTGATGCCGGCCACAGCGGCGGACGTCGCTCGGCGCCTCCGCATCGAATTGCCGGATTTGACGGATCCCGCCACGAATCTGGCGATCGGAGGGCACTACTTCGGCGATCTCGTGGAGCGATTTGGTTCTTACGCCATGGCCACGGCCGCGTACAACGCCGGCATGGGGCGTCTTCGTAGCTGGATTCGAGAGGCCGCGGATCTGGACGCGGTTTTGTTTGTGGAGTGGATGCCGTTTGTCGAGACCAGGGGGCATGTTAAAACCGTTCTTGTGTCGGCGGTGTTCTACAGCTATCTTTACGCGAATCGCGAGGCTGCGGAAACCGTGAACCTGTATTTTCCGGGAACCGTCTCGCCGTAGGCCGGGTCCGTGGCGGCGGCCGTATCCCCGTCGAGACGGCGGCGGCCGGTGGGGCCGCGGTAGGCCGGTGTAGCCGCGGTAGGCCGGTGTAGCCGGCGGTGGTCAAAACACCCATAAGGAGAAGTTCGGCACCATGACAACGGTACAGGCACTTATTCTGGGAGTGGTCCAGGGGGTGAGCGAGTTTTTGCCGATTTCAAGCTCCGGTCATCTGGTCCTGCTTCGGCAGATCATGGGTATCGAAGGGGTTCCAATCCTCTTTGATGTGCTGCTGCACGTTGCAACCTTGCTTGTGGTGATTATCGTTTTTCGAAAGCGAATCGGACAGATCCTCGCTGCGGTCGTCCGCGGAATCTCGCGTCGGCCCACCGAGGACGACGGTCGTAACTTGCGACTGCTTCTCGGCATTGTGGTCGCAACCGCAGCCACGGTGGTCGTTGGGTTGGGTGTCTCCGCCCTGAATGTCGGAGAGCGGCCCGATATCGTTTCGGCCTTCCTTATCGTTACGGCGGGCGTGCTGGTGTTTGCCTACTACTTCGGCCGTGCACGCGGCGCCGCACGCGAATACGGCGACTTGCGGGTTTCTGACGGCCTGATTACGGGAGTCGCCCAGGGATTGGGCGTCTTTCCCGGCATTTCCCGGGCGGGCATCACGATATCCGGAGCGTTGATTGCCGGCTTGTCCCGTGAAAAGGCGGGGGAGTTTGCGTTCCTGGTGTCCATTCCCGCCATCCTCGGCGCGCTGGTTTTGACACTGCGGGATGCCGAATCGCTCTCGGCCGCCGTGCCGACCCACGCGTTGATTCTTGGTGTTGCCGCGGCGTTTGTTGTTGGGCTGATCTCGCTCGTCGTGCTCCTTCGGGTGATCCGGCGCGGCCGGCTCCATCTCTTTGCGTTTTATCTGGTGCCGGCCGGAGTCTTGGGGCTGATCTTCCTGCGCTAAACAAAACACCTGAGTTCTCCGATAGTTGTTGAGAGGGAGGGTGCGTTTGACCGACCGGACAAGTGCTGGAGCCACCACAATGATCTCGCGAGCATCGCTATCCGGTGCCGTCATCCTATTGGTCTCGCTGATTTTCCACCTTGGCCTACCACAATTGGCGATCGTCGGAGAGCTGGGCCGTTTTTTGTGGACGCGATTTCACGCCGCTGCATTCTACCTGCCCGTGTACCTGGTTTTGGTGGCCTACCTCATCGGCCGTCGGTTCCGGATGGACCGATTCTTAGCGCTTAACCTCACTTTTTTCCCCTTTCTTACACTCGCGACTCTGTTTTCCATCATGTTCAAGACCCCCGAGCAGTATCCTGCTCTCTCACGACTTTTTGTTGCGGGATTCTCCCTCGACGGCGCGGTTGTCTTTTTGTTTCTTCTGTTTTTTGCCGAATGCCTGACGATCCTGCGGTTTGTGTTGATGCGCAAGGCCTCGTCCGGCGAGATTCGTGCGGAGGTGGAGAACGACGCGGAGTTGAGCCCCGGTGCCGAGTCTCGCCTCGTGGGGCTGCTCCGGCCGGCGGACTCAATGCGGCGCGCGGACGACGAGTTGGGCCCGATTTCCCTCGGCGACGAGGATGGGCCCGGTGCGTTCGCCGACGCCGACGCCGACGCGGAGGACCTACCGGCTGCCGACGCCGAAGACCTACCGACGGATGATGCGGAACCGGCACTGCAGGGCGCTGATGAGGAAGACGACGACTTCGATGACGGTCTTCCCGCCGTGGAGCTGACGCCCCTGGAGCTGGATGCTCTGCAGGCCGGTTTCGACGACGTAGTAAACAAAGACGATCTCGACGACGAAGACCTCGACTACTTGTCTTTGGAAGAATTAGGCGGTCAGGATGACGTGGCGGACTCGGTTGAAGCGTGGGACGACGATGATTCGTTTGACAAAGCTCGCGAGGCGGTGGAGGAAGAGTTCTCCGTCGTCTTCACAAACGGCACCTTTGTTGCCTCGCCGGACCGCGGCGACACCGCGGAGGACAACGCCGACCCACACGATCGCGAACACCCCGAGGACTTTCAGCCCGTAGACCAATGGCCCGAAAACCAATGGCCCGACGACAAGGCCGAGGCCACCGTTGCCAAGACGGAGGCGCCCAAACACGCGGCACATAGTGCGGGGCTGAAAAAAAAACGCCGCGGCTCCTACGCGGTCCCCACTGACGGCATCTTAGAGGACTATCCCAACCGGCGGTTCTGGGAGATCGACGAGACCACAAAAGAGGCTGCCGAAACGCTGCGCGTCACGCTCGAAGAGTTCCACATTCAGGCCGAGGTCACCGGAATTCGAAAGGGCCCCGTTATTACCATGTTCGAAGTTCTTCCCGCCCGTGGTGTGAAGCTCAACAAAATTGTGAACTTGGCCGACAACATCGCGCTCCGCCTCGCAGCGTCCAGCGTGCGTATCGTCGCGCCGATACCCGGTAAGCACGCCGTCGGCATCGAGATACCAAACAAAAACCGCGCGATCGTGTCGTTTGGGGATCTGGTGGCGGACGAGGATTTCCAGGCCGGCAAGGCCAGAATTCCGATCGCCCTCGGCAAGGACATTCCCGGTGAGAATCAAATCGTCGATCTGGCCCGGATGCCCCACCTGCTCATCGCCGGCGCAACCGGCAGTGGGAAGTCGGTGTGCGTGAACTCCATCATCTGCTCGATCCTGTACCGGCGCTCGCCCCAGGACATAAAGATGATCCTTATTGATCCGAAGATTGTAGAGCTGAAGTTCTACAACGACATTCCGCATCTACTGACGCCGGTTATTACCGATCCAAAGCGCGCGTTCCAGGCGCTGCAATACGCGATCTACGAAATGGAGAACCGTTACAGCTTGCTCGATCAGATCGGCGTTCGCGATATCAGCGCGTACAACGCCAAGATAAAGGCCAAAAAACTCGCGCTGCAACCCATGCCCTACATCGTTATAGTCGTCGACGAGTTCGCGGATCTAATGGCCACCTCGGGCAAGGAGCTCGAGACGACGCTCGCGCGACTGGCGGCGATGTCACGGGCGGTGGGTATTCACCTGGTTATCGCAACACAGCGCCCCTCCACGGATGTCATCAGCGGCCTTATCAAGGCGAACTTTCCGTCGCGCATTGCGTTTATGGTGTCGAGCAGAATCGAGTCGAGAATTATCATCGACACAAGTGGTGCGGACTTTCTGCTCGGCCAGGGCGACATGCTTTTTACCTCGGCTTGGGATCCTTTTCCGAAGCGCATCCAGGGCGCCTTTCTGTCGGATGACGAGGTGGAGCGCGTGACGGACTACGTGAAGACTCTTGGCGAGCCGGACTACATCGACGATGAGATTTTTATAGACGAGGAAGACGAGGATAGCTTCCAGGGCGAGCTCGAAGACCCGCTACTAGAGAAGGCCATCCAGATCGTGGTGTCTTCGAAAAAGGCATCGGCCTCCTACCTGCAGCGCCGACTGAAAGTCGGCTACAACCGCGCCGCGCGGATGGTGGAAGAGATGGAGCGCCTCGGCATCGTCGGACCTCAAAACGGCAGCAAGGCTCGGGACATCATAAGCGTTCCTGACGGTGCCTCTGTCGGGTAGATTACCGAATGGTAAGAACGCACATTTCTTGATAGGTTTGGTATCCTTTGTGATGTCCGTTGCCGGGTTCTAGGCCGTCGGATTCGGGCTACTGTTCGGCCAATCCAACGGTGAGCTGTTCGGCACCACCGGACTCAGCCGACTGGAGCAAGTGGGTGTTTAGGCCCTTGGAGTTGGCGTGGCCTTTGTTTGGGCCTTTGTTTGGGCCGCGGTGCTGCTTTTGGTACTACAACACACCGTCGGCATGCGTGTGAGTCCCGAAGCCGAGGAGATCGGACTCAATATTGCCGAGCATGGAGCCACCTCGAGCCTTATCGGGCTCGCGCAATCGATGGGACGCATCCAAGACGTGGATACCTACGACGAAAGCCTCGAGGTCGAGGTGGAGCACGGCGCGTCGAGGCAATCCAGAACAAGACTGCGGAGATGAGTGAGCTCTTAGCCCAAGCTTCTCGCGGGTAACGCCGGTCGGCGGAAATCATTGCAGAGCACTTGAGCGGCATCCGCGGTGACACGGAAGAAAGCGTCAGCCGAATCCAATCTATCTCGGAGATCGTCGAGTCTATAAACCAGATTCACTAGGTCATCGGCGAGCGCGAGGCAGTCGAGGGGGGTATTAACTCGGACGTGAGCGCTCTTGTGGCTCGGGCCAGGCAAGATGTAGCCAACGTCATCCAAGCACTTTCCAACGTTCAGACCGGCTCTCCTCTCAAGCCGCTTGACAGTTCTCGTAGACGGGACAGTTTAGTTCCATTGAGGTTGCGGACCGCGTCTCCAGCTCGAATGAGCGGCTCAATGCGATCGTAAACGGCTCTTTGTCGGACTCGGCGGAAACAGCCGAGAACAACCGGGCCTGACGGAAGGGACCGGGGCGCGAGGCCTATTCGACTCCCCGGTGCTCCCCCCCGGCGCGTAGCGCCTCGATAAGCTCGCCGATCGATTCGTGGCGGCCTCCCGGCTCGAGTCGCCAGTGGTCCCCCTCGACGTGCACAAGTCGTTGATCCTGCCGGCCCGTGGCGCCGTCATCGCCGACGGCGATTCCCACGCGTCGTAGCGCGCGCTCGGTCCAGTAGCGACGCACTCCCGACCCCGTCAGATGTACCGCTCCGCGTGGTCTACGAATCACCGAAAAACTGCCGTCATTCTCGTCGAAGCGCACGCGGTCGGTGGAGAAGGCGCAGTCAAAAACCGACTGCAGGACGAGATCTTCCGGCGCGCCTTCCATGAGTACCGCGGGAGCCGATTCATCTGGAGACGTTCCGTCGGTCGCCGGGCGGCGAAGACCCGGCACCAATACCCATACCACGTCGGCGGTCTTTATTGCCAAATCCAGGTCGTGAGTGCTTACGAGGACGGACCGATTGCCCTCGTGCGCGAGTCGCTGTAGGAGCTCGAGGATTTCGACTCTGCCGCCGACATCCAAGTAGGCCGTTGGCTCGTCGAGCACCACGACCGGTGTTGCCTGAGCGAGGGCTCGTGCGATCATGACCTTTTGCTTCTCGCCGTCGGACAGCTCCACAAAGTGGCGTTCGGCCAGGGCTCGAATCCCCGTTTCCGCCATGACCGACTCGACCACCCGACGGTCGCGGGACAGCTGGCGACCTCGCCAATCGGTGTGGGGATGCCGTCCCAAGGAAACGACTTCCCGTGCGGTGAGATAGCCCACCGAGACGCGGTCCGTGAGCACTACCGCCAGCAGCGATGCTTTCTCTCGGGGGCCGATGGACGCCACGTTGTGCCCCCCGATGGAGGCGGTTCCGCCCAGTGCCGTCTGCATGCCCGCCAGCGTTCGCAAAAGCGTCGACTTGCCCGATCCGTTAGGACCGACAACGCAGACCAGGCGACCTGCCCGCACCTCGGTCGTGATGTTGTGGGCCACAACGCGGCTTTCGCCCGAACCTGCGTATCCAACCGCGAGGTTTTCCGTTTGTAGATTCATCCGGCCAATGTCCTGTCGAAGCCCCGGCGCCCGAGGATAACCCACGCCACAACCGGTGCCCCGACAATGGCGGTAACGGCGTTTAGCGGCAGTATCGCTTCGGCGCCGGGCAGTTGGGCAACGATGTCGGCCACAAGGGCGGCACAGGCACCGACCAGCATTGTGGTCGGAAGCAGCACCCGGTGGTCCGCCGTCCGCATAAGCGCGCGGCAGAGGTGTGGTATGGCGATGCCGATAAAACCGATCGGTCCGCAAAACGCGGTGACCGCGCCCGCCTGCACCGCGGTGACTGTCACAATAAGAATCCTGGACCGCGCAATGTTGAGCCCCATGCTCTCCGCGTAGCGCTCGCCGAGAAGTAGGGCGTTCAACGACTTTGCCAAAAACGTAGCCGCCAACAGGCTCGCACTCAGAATCGGACCGAGGAGGGCAAGCTGCGGCCATGTCACTCCGCCGAAGCTGCCGAAGGTCCATGCGACGTACGCTTGGATTCGGTCTGCTACCGAGTAGTGAATAAGGATGCTTGTCACGGCGTTTACCGCGTACCCAAACAGAAGGCCGAGGATCAGGAGGGTCATCACGCCCGCAACTCGTCGGGACACGACCAGCACCAAAAGAAGCACAATCGCCGAGCCCAGCGATGCCGCGCCGATTGTCCCTAAATCCCCGAGGAGCCCGAGTTGTGACAAAAGGCCCGTCGCGCCGACGCCGCCAACCGCAAGGACGGTAAGTGCCACACCCAGCGAGGCGCCGGAGTTGATTCCGAGCACAAAGGGACCGGCGAGCGGGTTTCTGAAAAGGGTCTGCATCACCAGCCCGCTCACCGCCAGACTTGCCCCGGCGAAAAGGGCGGTCAGTGCCTTTGGTAACCGGAACAGCAATACTATCGTGCGATGGCCGGCACGGGCGGGCTCGGCACCCACGAAGATACGAGCGATGTCGCCTATCGGTATGGAGACCGAACCCAAGGCGACCGAGAGCATAAACGCCGCGACGGTCGCCGCGGCCAAAAAAAGCACCGTCGTCCGGCGACGGTTAACCGACCGTCTATTCGAGACGTCGGTAGTAGAAAAACTCATGATCCGGAACCAACTCCGGGTGAAAAATCTTCACCAAGTCGGCGAGCACGATGTGGGGGTTTGCGGCGCCGGATTCGAAGTAGTCGCTGCCGCCGGCGTCGGTCCGACGGTTGTCGTTGTTGAACACGCGGCCCTCGTCAAACGCGGTGAATTCCAAAAAACGGCTGTCCTCGGCAAGGCCCTGCTCGAGGCTGCGCCATTGGCCGGGATTGATCCAGTACTCGGCATCCGCCGCAACATCCAACACGGACTCGATGTCCAAAAATAGGCTGCCGGTTCCCTGCGTATCTTCCCAAACATAGCGCCCGCCGGCGTCCGCAATGTAGCGCGCGATAAAGCTGTCGCCGGATCCTACGACCCAGGTTCCGTTCCAGGGTGCGTTGATGAGAACCGTTGGTTTGTCCGAGGCGTCACGTGCTATGTCGGAAAGTGTGTTGTACTCTTTTTCGACTTCGGAAAACAGCTCGTTTGCGCGGCCCTCCATGTTGTAAAAGAGCGAGATAAACTTCACCCATTCGGCTTTTCCGAGGGGTGTCGGCTCGATAAAGTCCGCGTTTAGGGCCACGGGCAGTCCCGCTTGGAGAAGTGTGGGATGGGCGTCGAAGTCCGGCGAGCCGCTTCCGTAGGTCATAATAAGGTCCGGCTCCAGGCTGAGCACCATCTCTACGTTTACCATCGAGCCCGCTCCGACCGCCGGAAGGTCTTTTTCCTCCGCCATGCTCCTGACGGTCGGCGAGTAGACCCAGTCGAAGGAGTCGTGGGCAACAATCGTGTCGAGCACGTTGAGGCTTTCCAAGTGGGAAAGATAGGTCGTGGACATGGTAATGATGGACTCGACAGGCACTTCCACGACCATCGCATTGTCGTACCCCGCCGGAACCTCGGCGCCGCGCTGCACAAGCACGTAGGTAAATGCTTCCGCGGCACCGGGCCACGCCTCGGGCACCGTTACCACCTTGTAGGTGTCGAAGTACTCTACGTCGAATCCGCGGGCATACTCGACCTCGACCTTATCCGGGAACTGATCGCCCTCGAGGCGAACAACACCCTCGGTTTCGCGAAGGTCCTCGGCAATGCCGGCGGCCGCCACGGGAGACACATAGACAAACGTGGCCGCTACAAGCACGGCCAGACAGAGCACAGGAGACGATAGACGATGAGACATGATTCCTCCTTGCCTTCCCTCCGAAGGCACGTTTTGGTGTAAGAGACAGGGCAGGTTTCCTGGCTTGCGACTCAGGCTGCCACCACGCGCCTTCCCGTGAAATCACAGTGGCACATCGCGTAGGGCACTCGTCGCCTACAGTAGCGGGGGCTGCAACGGAATTGCGCATCTAGCCGGACCGGCCGGACCAGCACGGCGGGATCTACGCACCGTTTTCCCATTCACCCTGTTCGTATGCTCGAATGCTACCACGCCCGGGCGTGGCGGGCAAGCCGCAAAAGGCCGCCGAGAGGCGGTCGGCTCGGCTCGCTACAAAAAACGGGAGCCGCATGATAGAGTCGCCCTGAGGTACCCACCGATGTCCAACTCCCCCCGGCGCTATCGAGATCCCCGAGAAGAGGCTCTGCGCATCGGCATGACACTCTTTTCGATTGCCGTCCTAGTGGCGATCTGCTTTCTCTATATCGAGGTCATCCACAACGTCTTTCGCATCGAGCGAGGGCTTGTGTCGGCGGCGGGATCGATTCTGGTCCTTCCGATCATACTCGCGGCAATCGGCGTCTCCTATTTTTTTATCTACTGGTACAGAGAGTCCACCGCAAAGCGCAAGCTAAATAGGCGATTTTTGATTACGACCGGGATCGAGCTGATTGTACTCGCGCTGAGCATGCTGCTTCGGATTCGGCTCCTGATGGCGCTGTTGGATGCACCCCGCGATCGCGTGCTGATCCTGCTTGGCCGGTCGCCGGACCTGCTTATCTACGGAGGCCTGGCCGGCGGCCTTGTGATGTTGGGATGGGGTATTTACATCGCGATAACAAAGCGGCGGCGGTTCTGAAGGTTCCGTCGGTCGCGATCCACGATCGCACGTCCCTATCGGTGGGCCAAAATTCTGCCGGACAGTGTTGCCGCCGGACAGTGTTGCCGAGAGTGCTACCAGAACGTGCTACCGCACGGGGGAAAAGACCCGCCTGACGCAATTGGCTCGTAGCGCGCCCACCAGTGCGTCAAAGGCGGCTGCCGGCGAATCAAACGTGGCCTCCGGCGGTGGGGCTCGTCCGGCGTCCGATCCCGGGGCCGGCTCCGCGGACGCTGCCGGCAAGTCGGCGTTGAATTCGATATACCTGCGACCGACGTCCTCCGGCCGGTGGGCGTCGGACGCCGCAGTCGAGCAGAAATGCTCCAGGCCGGGCGGCGGAGTGGTGCCTACGACTTCTACCGCATCAAAAGGCAGATCGGGCACAAATCCCAGCTGGCTCAGAATGCTGTTGGTTGCTCTGTCGATGTGTGCCGGGATAAAGAGTCCGCCCAAAGTCCGGACTCGTGCGAACGCATCCTCGAGAGTTAGGCTGGAAGCTCCAAATAGACTCTTCTCCAACTCGCCCTGGATCATATCGTTCTCGTCGACAATGACTTGGTCGCCGAATCGTGCGGGGTCGTGGCCCGTCTCCGGCAGGGTGTGGTACACCTCCCGCCCGAACGACACCGCAGTTTCGGCGTCTGCAAACAGGCACACAACGTGCACCTCTTCGACGGTGGCAAGCTCGATTCCGGGGATCGCGACGAGCCCGGCCTCGAGCGAAAGCCGGGAGAATACGCCGACGTTTTCCGCGGTATTGTGGTCCGTCAACGCAACAATATCGAGATTTCGGTCGCGGGCCGCAGCCACCAGGGCCCGCGGCGAGGAGTGGAGGTCACCACAGGGGCTTAAGCAGGAGTGTACGTGGAGGTCGGTGCGAATCAGCACGCCGACCTACGCCTGTGCCGAGTCACCACCGGATTGTCCGGGCCCATTGCTAAGCGCCTGGAAGACGCGCCCGGAGCACACAAACTGGTTGGACCCCGTCGATACTATCGCGATGCCCTCAGATTCGGCGGCAGCCAATACGTCGGCTGGGATTGGGCGGTTGCTGCAGAACACAATGGCCCTGATGCCGGCGAGGCCGCTGACGGCGACGGCGTTCTTGTGGGCCTGAATTGTGATTAGCGCGTCGCCCTCCGCGGCGTGGGCCATTACGTCGCTTAGCAGGTCCGAAGTGAAGCCGCCCGTGATTCTGTCCTCGGAAATTTTGGCCTGGACCAGCGTACCGTCCACCAGTGCCGCCAGCTCGGAAACGGTCATGCTCCCTCCTTATCGCCACCTCTACCGCCGGCGAGGTCGATGACAATGCGCACCCGTGTGCCGGTGCCCACCGCGGATTCAATGTCGAACTCGTCGGAGACGCGTCGTGTGTTCGGCAATCCCATGCCCGCTCCGAAGCCGAGCGACCGAATCCAATCGTTAGCGGTGGACCATCCCTCGGTTAGCGCTTGCTCAACATCGGCAATTCCCGGGCCCGGGTCCACGGCCTCGAGCACCACCTGTTGTGGCGAAATTCGAATGTCGAGGGTGCCGCCGTAGGAGTGAACGACTTGGTTCATCTCGAGCTCGTAGCAGGCAACTGCAACACGCCGAATCGTAGGCGAGTCGAGCCCCCTCTCCTTTAAGATGCCTTTTATCTCTGCCGAGGCCTTGCCCGCAGCCTCGAAATCAAAGCGCCGGGTGCGGTACACACGTCGTACTTCTCCCGCGGAAGATTCCAACGGTGGCGCCTGGGCCGCCTCGAGTCGCTCGAGCTCCTTATTCACGGCAACAAGTAGTGAAACCAACACATCACGGCTTGTAACGATTCCCACCAGCTCTTTGTTCCTGTCCAAAACGGGAAACCGTCCGTAGCGATACTTTTCCAAATAAGAGATGCCGAATGCCAGGGGCATATCGTCCTCGAGCACGATTAAAGATCGAGTCATCCAGTTCTCGGCCGGCTCGTCGATGTGGCCCCGATCCAGGGCGCTTATGATGTCGTCGATGCTGACGATTCCCAGGATACGTCGCCCGCTTACGACCGGAACACCGGTAATGCCGTTTGCCTTCATCTTTTTCTGAATCTCGCGAAGGCTCTCGTCTTGTGTCGCGGTGATCAGATCCTTGGACATGACGTCCCGCACCTTGAGGGAGTAGATGAGTTCGACAACAACGGTTGGTGAGTCGTCCGGGCCTATTGGTATTGAGCTCATGGTTACTTCACGGAGTTGGTCGTAGGGTAACCATGTAGCAGAGGTTTTCCAACTCCAGGCCTATGTTCACGTTTTGCACCACACATCCGTCCGGACAGCCTTCCTCACACTCCGCCGACGCGCATTTTAACTCGGTGGGGGCAAAGTTCAATACGCCCTCTATTCCTGCAGCGCGGAGCCGTTCGAACACTTTGCCTGCCGCCGTCTCCGGCACGGCCATAATTGCGATGCGGATGCCCCGTTCTCGGACAAATGCCTCCAATCGCTCGATCGGCAGCACCGGTGGCGGCCCCGCACGATGCAGTCTCTCGTCGACATCAAAGCCGGCGACAATGCGCAGGTCTTCCTTCTCGAACTCGCTGTACGATAGGAGGGCCGAGCCGATCCGGCCGCAGCCGACAAGAACAATTTCTTGATCGTTTAGCTTGCCGAGAAGCTCTCGCAAGCGGCCAATAAGAGTGTCGATGGAGTACCCGCCGCGTTTGTTGCCCTGGATGTCGAGTGTTGCCAAGTCTTTACGAACCGCAGCGGCGCTTACGCCGACGGCATCGCCCAGATTGTTCGAGAACACCTTTACAAGACCGAGGGCTTTTAGTTTTTCGAGTATGCGAAGGTACCGGGCAAGCCGAAGTACGGTGGCTCTACGGGGAGTGACGGTCATTATGTGATTAGTATCACAACAAAAGATCTTAGTGAAGAAATAAAAGAACGAAGGACAAAAATAACGACACACGTATTGCGTTAATTGGCGTCTCAGTGATAGTATCGGCGCGAGTCCTTTCAAAAAAGTCCAAAAACAGCACAGCTGGAAGAAAACCGATACCTGGAGGCGCCATGAGTACGGCTACAGAAGTGACGCTCCCCGACGAGCTAGTTTCGTTTATTGATGAGTGGAAGAAAAAACCGGGCAATCTGATTATGGTCTTGCACCGCACCCAACGTATCTATGGCTACGTGCCGCGTGAGGTAGCCTTTGAGATTGCGCGTCGTCTAGACGTGCCCCTCGCCAAAATTTACGGAGTTATCACCTTCTACCACTTTTTTAAGCTGGAAGAGCCCGGACGCAACCAGATAGCCGTTTGCATGGGCACGGCCTGCTACCTAAAGGGCGGCGAGGACATCATCGCCGAGCTGGAGAGTCTATTGGGAATCGGCGTGAACTCGGTAACCGACGATCGTGAGTTCTCGATAGAGGCTGTTCGTTGTGTGGGCTGCTGTGGCCTCGCACCGGTTCTGATGGTCAACGGTGAGGTCTACGGCAAGGTCGGCAAGAAGGACCTTCCGGAGATCCTGGCAAAACACCGCAACGCGTAATTGCACAAAAGCATTTGCGACCTGGTGCTGGAGCTGGTGGAGAACGCGGTGGCGGCTTCCGCCGGCCGAGTAGAGCTCGAGCTAAACGAGACGAGCAAACGGATCAGTTTTAGCGTTTGTGACGACGGGGTCGGCATGGATCAGGAGGCGGTTAAACGTCTTCTGGACCCCTACGGCACGGACGGCAAAAAGCATCCCGGCCGCACCGTGGGGCTTGGCTTTCCGTTTTTGGCCCATGCGGCCGAACTAGTCGGCGGCGTCGTGGAGGTGGATTCCACACCGAGTAGGGGTACGCGGATCGACGTGGAGCTTCCGGCATCGCATATCGATCTACCGCCTATCGGCGACGTGGTCGGCTTGTTGGAAACGGCGCTCTGTTTTACCGGCGACTACGAGCTTGTCGTCCGGCGAATGAGGTCGGAACCCGCCGGCGGCGCGGTGGATTACACCCTGTCGCGCCGGGACATCCGCGAGGCCTTAGGCGACCTGGAGTCGGTTGGTTCGCGCCTCGCGCTCCGCGAGTACTTGCGGTCGCTTGAAGGCTGATCGTGTGCAACCGGAACCGGCCCCATTGGGTTGCCGAGGCGCCGCCGCACAGAGGTGCCCGTCGCGGAACTCGGCCATGGTCCGAGCGGCAGCACGAACAGGAGAAGGAGTCGTTATGGCAAAGATGAGTCTTGATGATCTGCGGAAGCTCCGTGAGAAAAAGCGTGAAGAACTCGACATGCGCGAGACGGAGAACAAGTCGATTCAGGTTATCGTTGGAATGGGAACAAGCGGCATCGCCGCCGGAGCCAAAGACACTCTTAATGCGTTTTTGGCGGAGCTGGAGGAACGGAAGCTGTCTTCCGTCGCCCTGCGGCAGACCGGCAGTCTTGGCCTTGACCATGCCGAACCTACGGTTGAGGTGCGAATGCCCGAGATGCCCAACGTGATTTACGGTCGGGTTACTCCCGAGATAGCAAAACGAATCGTGCGGGAGCACATCATCGGCAAGTCCCTTGTCGACGAGCATGTGTTCGATCGCCCATCGGCGGACATCGTCGAAGGCGGAAACTAAGGCCGCCCAAAACAGGCTGAGGCAAACTGAGGGAAAGACGCTATGGCTTACAAGAACTACGTATTGATCTGCGGCGGAACCGCCTGCGAGTCGAACAAGGCCGATCCCATCTACCGGGGATTTCTGAGTGAGCTCGAATCCCGGAGCATGGACCGTGACGTGCAGGTCGTGAAGACCGGCTGTTTTGGTTTCTGCGAAAAAGGCCCCATTGTCAAAATCCTCCCTGAAGAGGCTTTCTACGTCGAGGTTACTCCCGACGACGTTGCCGAGCTGGTGGAAGAGCATCTGATCAAAGGACGCGTTGTCGACCGCCTTCAGTACAAGGAATCTGAAAGCAAACAGCATGCTCGATTTGACGAAATCAGCTTCTACCAAAAGCAGTTTCGTGTTGTGCTCAGGAACTGCGGCTTTATCAATCCCGAGAGTATCGAAGAGTACATTGCGCGAAACGGCTACAAGGCGCTCGAGCGTGTGCTGTTTGAACTGAGCGCGGACCAAGTCATCGAAGAGCTCAAGACCGCGGGTCTGCGTGGCCGCGGCGGTGCGGGATTCCCAACCTGGCTCAAGTGGAAGCTGACCAGGGATCCGGTCTCCGATCAAAAGTACGTGGTCTGCAACGCCGACGAGGGTGACCCGGGCGCCTATATGGACCGAAGTGTCCTCGAGGGTGATCCCCACTCGGTCCTCGAGGCAATGATAATTGCCGGAAAGACCATCGGGGCGGACATGGGTTACATCTACATCCGCGCGGAGTATCCGCTTGCGATCGGCCGCCTAGAAAAGGCAATCGACCAGGCCAAGGAATATGGCCTCTTGGGCGACAGCATTCTGGGCACCGACTTTAGCTTTGATATCGAGCTGCGCCTCGGCGCAGGTGCATTTGTGTGCGGTGAAGAGACCGCCCTGCTCGCGTCAATCGAAGGCGAGCGGGGCATGCCGCGGCCCCGGCCGCCCTTTCCGTCGGTGAAAGGGCTCTGGGACAAGCCCACCGTTATCAACAATGTGGAGACCTACGCCAACATACCCGTAATCATCGAGCGTGGCGGCGACTGGTTCGCGCAGATCGGTACCGAAAAGTCCAAGGGAACGAAGGTTTTTGCCCTAACCGGAAAAATCAACAACTCAGGTCTTGTAGAGGTTCCCATGGGTACTCCCCTCAGGGACATCATCTACAACATCGGCGGCGGCATTCCCGACGGCCGAGCGTTCAAGGCGGTGCAGACCGGCGGACCCTCCGGCGGTGTGATTACCTCCGAGTACCTGGACACACCCATCGACTACGAGCACCTACAGGATCTCGGTTCGATCATGGGCTCCGGCGGCATGATTGTCATGGACGAGCAGGACTGTATCGTCGACGTGGCCAAGTTTTACCTCGAGTTTACCGTGGAAGAATCCTGCGGCAAGTGCGCGCCCTGTCGTGTTGGCGGCCGGAAGCTGCACGATATTTTGACCAGAATCACCAAGGGGCAGGCCGAGTTGGAAGACATCCACCGGATGGAGCGAATCGGCGAGGCAATGAAGCGGGCGAGCCTCTGCGGCCTTGGCCAAACGGCGCCCAACCCGATAGTGTCGACCCTCCGTTTTTTTAAGTCCGAGTACCTCGCCCATATCGAGAACGACACCTGTCCGGCCGGCAAGTGCAAAGAGCTCGTGAGCTTCCACATCCTGCCCGACAAGTGCATCGGCTGTGGCTTGTGCGCGCGGCGATGCCCCGTCAGCTGTATTTCGGGCGAAAAGCGGCAGCCCCACGAGATTAATCAAGCGGAATGTATCAAGTGCGGCGAGTGCTACTCGGTCTGCAAGTTCGAAGCAGTCGAGCGGAAATAGGGAGAGCAGTTGTGGAAACAGTTAAACTAACGATAAACGGAATAGACGTAGAGGTTCCCAAGGGCACAAACGTTCTCGAGGCTGCACGAGAAGTCAACGTGCGCATACCCAAGCTATGCTACCATCCGGACCTCCCGGCATGGGCCGCTTGTGGCATTTGTGTTGTGAAACTCGAGAACTCGCCAAAGATGCTGCGCGCGTGTGCGCTCGAATGCGAAGACGGCATGAAGGTGATTACCCACGATTCCGAGCTTCGCGATGTTCGCCGAACAGTTATCGAGCTGATTCTGTCCACGCACCCAAATACCTGCTTGACCTGCGGCCGAAACAACACCTGTGAGCTGCAGACCCTCGCCGCTGAGTTTGGTGTTCGCGGTACCGACTTCGAGCACACGCCCCGCGACCTTCCGCAAGACACTTCGACCCCGTCGATCGTTTTGAACCCGGAAAAATGTATCAACTGCGGTCGCTGCGTAAAGGTGTGCCAGGAGCTTCAGAATGTTTGGGCGCTTGAGTTTATCGGACGGGGCGACATGACCCGTATGGCGCCGGCAGGCGACATTCAGCTAAACGATAGCCCGTGTATCAAGTGCGGCCAGTGCTCCGCTCACTGTCCGGTGGGTGCGATCTTCGAGAATGACAGCACACAAGCGGTGTTTGACGCAATCCGGGATCCAAAACGCCACACGGTGGTCCAGGTGGCGCCGGCTGTCCGTGCCGCCATCGGTGAGGCCTTTGGCCTTCCTCCGGGAACACTTGTCACCAAAAAAATCTACTCCGCGCTCAGGCGGCTTGGCTTCGACCAGGTCTTTGATACAAACTTTGCGGCAGACCTTACCATCATGGAAGAGGGCTCGGAGTTTGTTGAGCGCTTTGTTCACGGGAAGGGCGAGCTTCCGCTTATCTCCTCGTGTTGTCCCGCCTGGGTCGATTTTATGGAGAAGTACTACGGCGACATGATCCCGCACTTCTCCTCCGCGAAGTCTCCGCAGATGATGATGGCGGCAATGACAAAGACCTACTACGCCCAAAACGCCGGAATCGAGCCCGAGGATATCTTTCACGTCTCCGTCATGCCGTGCACCGCGAAAAAATACGAGATAAATCGTGACGAAGACATGCACTCCAGCGGCTGCCAGGACATCGACGCTTCCATCACCACGCGTGAGCTCTCCCGTATGATCAAGCAAGCCGGCATTCAGTTCGCCGATCTCGAGGACGAGGAGGCGGACGCACCACTCGGCCTGTACAGCGGCGCCGGAACAATCTTTGGAGCAACCGGCGGAGTTATGGAAGCCGCGCTCCGCACCGCCCACTACCTGATTACCAACGAGGAGCTGGGAGCGGTGGAGCTCCAGCAGGTTCGTGGCCTCGACGGCGTCAAAGAAGCGGCAATAGACATTGGAGGAACCGAAGTTCGGGTTGCCGTAGCCCATAGCATGAAAAACATCGCAACCGTTCTCGACCGAGTCCGAGAGGCGAAGGCCGCCGGCCGCGAGCTGCCCTACCACTTTATCGAGGTCATGGCCTGCCGGGGTGGCTGTATCGGCGGCGGCGGCCAGCCTTACGGCGCAACCGACGAAGTGCGAAAGAAGCGCATCGAGGCTATCTACGCCGACGACGTGGGTTCGGAGTTTCGCTGCTCTCACCAGAATCCCTTTATACAAAAACTGTACAAGGAATTCCTCGGCGCGCCGCTCTCGGAGACCTCCCACAAGTACCTCCACACGCACTATACCGACAGGCCCATTTACGCACGGTAGGTCTTTTTACCCACGCTCCTCGATCCCCGGTTTGTCCGTGGGTCGAAGCGTGAGGCCGGTTTGACACTCCTGAAGATTCCGTTTTGCTACCTCTGCGTAGGCCTCTTTACCAAAAACGACCTATCTGTCGCGATTTTCGGCATGTTAAGAACGTATCAGACTTGCACGAGAGTGTATTTTCTTGTACTTTAGAACGTCATATATTCACATCCTTAAGGAGGGACAAGCATGAAAAAGCTTTCGCTGCTGGCGCTTGTGCTGCTCATGGTCCTGTCCGTTTCTTCCGTCTTTGCCGGCGGTAGTGGCGAACAGATAATCGACCCTGAAGCCGACGAGCAAGAAGGTCAATTTGCAGGCCTTACCGACGTAGATCACACGTCCGGAGAATTTGAGACCGGTGTAAAGGGCGGACGCTATGTTCTCTCGAGTATTAGCGATCCCCGTTCATTCAACGCGGTCATCGCTGCCGAAACCTCGACCACCGATATCACCGGGCAGCTCTACGCGGCCCTGATTCGACGTAACCAGTTCACCCTGGAATGGGAGCCCTGGATTGCCGAGAGTTACGAGATTTCGGGCGACAACCTATCGGTCACTTTTGATCTTCCCGAGGGCCTCCAATGGTCCGACGGTGAGCCCCTCACGGCTCATGACTGGGTGGACGGTAGGAACGAGCTTATCATGGATCCGGAGATCGAAAGTAATGCTCGAAGCTCGCAGTTTGTCGGCGGTGAGCCCGCTACCTGGGAAGCTCTCGACGATTACACAATCCGGGTAACCACGCCTGAGCTCTACGCCGGGCTTCTGACCCTGTCGTCCCTCTCCCCGGTCCCCATGCACATCTTTGGCCCTGTGTACGAGTCTGAAGGAGCGGCCGGTATCCGTTCCCTTTGGGGCGTAGACTCTGACCCCACCGAAATCGTCGGAAACGGTCCGTTTCTGCTTCAAGACTACGTTCCCGGCCAGCGTGTTGTTCTTCGCGCCAATCCCAACTACGCGGAGACCGACGCCGACGGCACTCAGCTTCCGTATCTCGAAGAAGTTGTCTTTTCCATCGTCCCGGACCAGGATACTTCGCTGCAGCAATTTACCGCCGGCCAGCTCGACAGCTACGGTCTCCGCGGCGAAGACTATGCAACGCTCGTAGACCTGCAGGAAGAGCAGAACTTTACCATCTATAACGTTGGCCCCTCCTCCTCCACTCAGTTCTTGACGATGAACCAAAACCCGATCCGAGGCGAAGGCGACGCCGGTCTTGACGAGCCCAAGGTCACCTGGATGAACAACAAGACGTTCCGCCAGGCAATTGCCTACCTCGTCGACCGCGAGACCATTATCAACAACGTTGCTTTTGGGTTTGGCTATCCTCAGTACTCTCCGATTTGGACCAACAGCCCCTACTATTGGGACGGTGCTCCGGACGCGGCGTTTGAGTACGATCCCGGAAGGGCTGAAGAGCTCTTGGATTCCATCGACTATATCGATCGCGATGGCGACGGCTACCGCGAGGATCCCGACGGTAACAAGATCGAGCTTGTCCTCGAGACCAATACGTCGAGCACGGCGCGGGTCCAGATCGGTGAGATCGTGAGCCAGGAAATGCAAAACGTTGGTCTGGACGTAACCTTCCGCCCGGGCGACTTCAACGCCATCGTCGGTAAGCTCCTTTCCAGCTACGACTGGGAGATGATTATTATCGGTCTTACCGGTTCGGTCGACCCGATCTCCGGAGCAAACGTCTATCCGTCATCTGGAAACCTCCATATGGTCGAGCCGCTCCAGGAAGAGCCACAGCGCGACTGGGAAGCTCGTGTTGACGAGGCCTGGGACGTTGCCAACCTGACCCTCGACGAGGAGCAGAGAAAGCGCGGATACCAGACCCTGCAGGAGATTTGGATCGAAGAGGTTCCGTGGGTATTCACCTACAACGCCGCGGTTATGGGCGCATATCGCTCAAACTGGGGTAACATCTATCCGCACCCGATCGACGGCTACGGCACGGGTGCCCTTCTCGAAGTCATTTACGACAAAGACCGCATGTAGTATTCCTATCCCGCCCCCCGGTTCTTGGGGGGCGGGTTCTTTTTTTTTCGGAGGAATAATTGGAAACAAAGACCAAGGCGCGCTTCAACTGGCGGTGGACGTTTCCCGGCGACCTTGTCATCTGGGCGCTACTGACTTTTGCGGCGGGGTGGGGCTGGCTCTTGGCCCTGTTTATGGCCGAAGTTGTTATGTGGTTGGTGAGGCTGATATGGCTAAGTCCGGCATTGTTGCGATTTGTCGTTCGCAGGCTTATCCATATGATTCCCATCATCCTGGCCGTTATTGCCATCGGCTTTGCGCTGATCCAGCTCGCTCCCGGCGATATCTTCACACAACTGGCGCTAAACCCAAACATAGACGCAGAGGTTGTTGAAAACCTTCGGCAGAGCTTTGGTCTCGATCAGCCCTGGTACGTTCAATTCTTCAAGTACGTCTGGAACGCCATACGCGGAAATTTCGGCTACTCGGAAATCTTCAAGGCGCCGGTCTTTGCGCTTGTGCTCCAAAGAGCCGGAGCTACCATACTCCTGGCGTTTACCGCCCTCGCATTGGCGTGGGGCTTTAGTATCCCTGCCGGCATTATGGCGGCACGAAACCAGTACAAATGGAAGGACCAGGTTATCTCGGTCTTCGCCTTTGTCGGCCTGGCGATTCCAAACTTTTTTTTGGCCTTTTTGATGCTCTACATCATCTCTTCGACGGGTAACTGGTTGCCGATAGGAGGCATGACCTCCATCGATCACGACACCTTGCCCCTGGTCGGTCGGATACTCGATGTAGCAAGGCATATGATTGTGCCGGTGTTTGTCCTGGGAACCTCCGCCATGGCGGGCCTTACGCGTATTATGCGTGCCAATATGCTCGAGATCATGAACCAGCAGTACATCACCACCGCCCGAGCAAAAGGACAAAAGGAAAACGTAGTGGTGTACCGCCACGCACTTCGCAATGCCATCAATCCGATGATTACGATCCTTGGATTCCAGCTCGGTGCAATTATGGCCGGTTCGGCACTGGTGGAAAACGTCGTAGCATGGCCGGGCTTGGGGCGGCTAATACTCCAAGCGGTCTTATCGCAGGATCTGTACCTGGTCGTCGGCAGCCTTATCTACGGCGTGGCGCTTTTGGTAGTCGGCAACCTGATTGCCGACATTCTTTTGGCCTTTGTTGACCCGCGGGTAAGGATAGGCTGATGGCAAGACACACCTCCGTCGACATCAACAAGAGGGCGGCCGTCGAGCAGGCGGCCGCTCAAGACGAGATCAAATCGCGAGAGGGTTTTGTCGACCGGCCCGAGTCTATTTGGAGTATCTATCTTCGTCGCTTCAAAAAGCACCGTCTAGGCAAAATCGGCCTCGGAATTCTGATATTCTTTTATCTTCTTGCGATACTATCCGACTTCCTTGCCCCATACGATATGACCTGGACCGACAAAGGCAAGGCCTATCATCCGCCGGCTCATATCTACTTTATGTGGGACGGTCCCGATGGGCGCATATTCCGGCCATACGTGTTCGAGCAGCGCAAGGTTAACGAGGCGCGACGCATCTACGGCGTTGTGCCGGAGCGCACCATGCGGATAGTGACGATCGAGACGTTCCCAAACGAAAAAGAAATGCGCTCGATCGCCATGCAAAGCAATGTTGTTGAGCGCCGGGAGCAGTTGCTCGCCGACACCGCCGGCCACTATGGCTTAGACATGGACAGTGCCGAGATTGGACGTCTGGAGCAAGCTATCCGAGAGGTGGAGGCAAGTGAGAACCCGGATGAGCAAGTGCGCTTTTTGCTCGGCACACGGGTGCGCGAGGGGCGTGAAGTGCCGTTGGAGCTGTGGATTGCCAAGGGTAACAAAAACTTCCTGAGCTTTTTTGCCGAAGGCATCCCGTATCGCTTCCTCGGCTTGTTCAGCACAAACACTCACCTTCTGGCGTCCCCCACCGGCGGCTACTTCTTTTCGGGCACGGACCACCTCGGCCGTGACATTATGTCGCGGCTATTGCACGGCTCCCGAATCTCCCTCTCCGTTGGTCTTGTGGGAGCTGCGATCACCTTCTTTCTTGGTCTTTTGATCGGTGGGGTTGCCGGTTATACCGGTGGTAAGGTGGACAACGTCTTAATGCGGATCGCCGAGGTTGTTATCTCCTTCCCGTCTCTCTATTTGCTGCTGACTCTACGCGCGGCATTCCCACCAAGCCTAACATCGGTGCAAGTCTATTTGTTGATTGTCATAATCCTGTCGGGCGTTGGATGGGCAAGCTTGGCGCGTATCATTCGGGGCCTTGTGCTCTCCATAAAGAGCGAGGACTACGTCATGAGCGCTCGCACGATGGGGCTCAGCCACATGAAGGTCATAACACGACACGTGTTGCCAAACACGTTCTCCTTTGTGATCATCCAGATTACCCTTACCATTCCAGGGTACATCCTTGGAGAGTCTGCGCTGAGCCTCCTGGGACTTGGCATCACGGAGCCGCAGTCGAGCTGGGGCCTAATGCTCTCCGCTGCGCGGCAACTTCGCGTAGTACGTGATTTCCCGTGGATACTTATTCCCGGGTTTTTGATCTTTCTTGCGATTCTTGCGTGGAACTTTTTTGGTGACGGAATCCGGGACTCTGTAGACCCGAAGAGTAAACACTAGGGCGTTAGTAACAAAACATGGAACCACTTCTTCAAGTCAAAAACCTACGGACGTATTTCCACATGTACGGTTACACCGTGCGTGCCGTCGACGGTGTGGATTTCACCGTGCACAGAGGCGAAACGCTTGGCATTGTCGGTGAGTCCGGTTGTGGCAAGTCCCAGACGTCGATGTCGATCATGCGCCTGGTGCCGGACCCTCCCGGCAAGATAGAGGGTGGTGAGGTACTGCTCAAGAACCGCGACCTGCTCAAGATCTCCCCAGACGAAATGCGCAAGGTCCGCGGCAATGAGATCTCCATGATCTTCCAGGAGCCGATGACCTCTCTGAATCCGATCTTTACGATAGGCTTCCAGATTTCTGAAGGACTCCTCCTGCATCGTGACATGTCCAAGGAAGAGGCCCACCGAGAAAGCATTCGGCTTCTATCTATGGTAGGTATCTCCGACCCCCAAGAGCGTGTGGGTGAGTACCCCTTCCAGCTCTCCGGCGGCCTGCGCCAGCGAGTTATGATTGCTATGGCCATGGCCTGCGAGCCTTCGATCATGATTGCGGACGAGCCCACCACCGCGTTGGACGTGACAATCCAGGCGCAGATTCTCCGGCTGATGGCGGAGCTCAAAGAGCGGGTCGACACCTCCATAATGTTTATTACCCACGACCTGGCGGTTATCGCGAGCTTCACGGACAGGGTTATTGTTATGTACGCCGGCGTTGTGGTGGAGTCGGCCGAGGTCCGCGAAGTGTTCAAACGGCCGCTCCACCCCTATACACAGGGGCTCTTGGACTCGGTCCCCGTTCTGGGTCAGACCAAACTCAAACAAGACGGAACGCGAAGTCTTCTCCGTGCGATTCCAGGGACTCTGCCCGACGCCCGCAATTTCCCAAAAGGCTGCCGGTTTTCACCTCGCTGTCCTAAAGTCATGCCCAAGTGTTGGGAGGCAGAGCCCGCCCTTGTGGAAATCGAGGATGGGCATCAGGTTCGGTGTTACTTGTACAGCAATGAAGTACGACAGACTCCGGCGTTCGCTGAGGTAAAAAAACTCCAGCGCCAGGCAAAACAACAGAGTAAGGTGAAATCAGATGGCGGATCAGCAGACAACAACGCCGGTTAGGGCGGACACGGATACGGACCTCCTGCTCCGAGTCCGGAACCTCAAAAAGACGTTCCCGGTAAAGGCCGGCCCATTTTCCAATAAAACACTTAGGCTCAAAGCTGTTGATGGAGTCTCGTTGACCCTAAAAAAGGGTGAAACTCTTGGTCTTGTCGGCGAGTCCGGCTGCGGCAAGACTACCGTGGGGCGCTGCCTCTTGCGGCTATACGAGCCCGACGGCGGCAGAGTCTACCTCGAGCCCGATCCGGCGGTTATGGAGCGGGTGGATGAGCTGGACGACCAAATCGCGGCGGCCGAGGCTGAGCTCGATGAGATCGGCGCGAAGCTGGAAAAGACAAAGGGCGACAAAGACCGGCTTCGTGCCCTTCGGCGTGAGATTCTCGACAAGCGCAACGCCGCCGACGAAATGGCCGCGGGGAGCGATATTCTGTCGATGTCCACTCGGACGATGAAAGACAAGCGGCGACGTGTTCAGATGGTCTTCCAGGACCCCTGGGCGTCGCTGAATCCAATTATGACGGTCAAGGACATAGTCGGCGAGGGCCCCCGTGAGTACGGGACCCACCGGGGAAAAGAGCTCGACGCGTGGGTTATGGAACTGCTGGACAAAGTGGGTCTGCCCAAGGCCGCCGCAAACAGGTATCCCCACGAGTTTTCAGGCGGTCAGCGGCAGCGGATTGGTATTGCGCGGGCATTGGCACTTACCCCGTCGCTTATTGTTTGTGACGAACCGGTGAGCGCCCTGGACGTGTCGATTCAGGCGCAAATTCTGAACCTGCTGATTTCTCTGCAAGACGACTTCGATCTAACCTACATTTTTATCGCCCACGATCTAAGTGTCGTTCAGTACGTGTCGGACAGGGTTGCCGTGATGTACTTGGGAAAAGTCGTGGAGTTGGCAACTTCGAACCAGCTCTACGCGAATCCGCGCCACCCGTACACCATCTCTTTGCTGTCGGCTGTTCCGGTTGCGGATCCCGACGTCCAGGGCGAGGAGATCATTCTCGAAGGCGACGTGCCGAGCCCTGTCAATCCACCGCCGGGCTGCCCCTTTCATCCGAGGTGCCCTTACAAGACCGAGATTTGCACGACAGTGACGCCGGTTCTCGAAAAGGGTCAGGAAGGGCACGTCATTGCGTGTCACAACCCACCAAACGGCTAGAGATAGTGATCTCGATTCGGTCTCGCATCGAGGCCAAAAAGATCGACGACTCCACCGTGATGATTCACTTGTCGCGAGGACGCCGCATTCTTTTCCTGGCGGTTGCCGCCCTGCTTGTCGTGGCCTTTATGGTCGGTGTCGATTTCTCAACCAGTTTTTCAGGTCCGGAGCTTGGCGGCACGATTTTTTACATACTGCTAACACTCACCACCATCCTTGCGGCGGGTTGGGATAGTCGCACGGTCTTTGCCAAAGCCGAGGAGGCCGTGTTCCGGCAAAAGGCGTTTTTTGGAGTGGCGATCGCCTCGAAGTCTCTTCCGATAGGCTCCGTCCGGGCGCTTGTCTGTCACGGCGTTAAGCTTCTCGAGGGCTATGGTCGGCGTCCGCGCTTTGTGGAACGTCGTGCGCAGCTCTACAAGCTCCTTTTGGAGACGGACGAGGCGCTTATCCCCATCGAGGACTCCACGACCCGAGACGACTTGGACCGGGTAGCCGGCGCGGTCGGCGAGTTCCTAAACCTGCCCTACCGCTACGAAGAGCTGTAGCTCTCTCGGCCGGCACTACTCACTCCCCAAGCACACGGCGCAATAGCTTGGGCCTAATCGACGAGCAGGTCGAGATAGTCTTCGAGGAGGTCGAGGGCGCGTGTGTACGCCTGCAACTCCGCAATACGCAGCGAGGCTTCGCTCCGTACGAGTGTTACCTGCAGAATGGATCCCTGATCGAGCAAGAGCCGATCTTGCCGGACCCGCTGTTCAGCCTCCTCAACGGTGGCCTGGGCATCCACCCAACGACTCAGGGCAAACTCCAGGTTTAGGACCGCGCGCTCGGAGTTGTACCGCGCCGTCCGCTCGGCTTCCGCGATCTGTTCCACCGTGGAGTCCAGCTGATTTTGGTAGGGCTCTCGCGCATCATTGACAAAGTCACCGGGAGAGGCGGAGAGGTTGATAGACGCGCCGAAGGTGGCACTGGGATAACTCACCGATGCCGATATGCTCAGCGACGGCGAAATCGCGAGGGTTCGCGAGATCTTGTCGCGAAGATAGTCGGCATCGACCCTGAGGGATCTCAGCGACGGTGGCTCACTGCCGGTTGCCCCGCCGTCGGCCAAAAGCGCGTCGATTTCCTCGCGATACACGGGTGCCAGTTCAGCCAGGGGCACGGCGTTGACGGAGTCGAGTCCGGTAACAAACTGCAGCTCGTCCACGGCAAAAACAAGATCGATCTCTGCTTGGGCCAGAGATCGATCGGCATCACGGCGGGCGTTTCTCCGGGAGTCGAGTTCGTCGCGGGCGATAAACCCCGCCTCATACAGAGCCTCCGCCCGGTCCAACTCCACCTGTGCCAGATCGAGAGAGGCTTGGGCGGAATCGCGGCCGATCTGGGCCTTTGCGGCTCCAAAGAGGACCGCCCGACCTTGGGACGCGGCCGAATCGTCGGCCGATTCCAGGCTCAAGCGGGACTTGTCCAATTCGCGGTGGAAATCCAGAATCGGTGTGGCAGCTACCAATGGTCGAAAGGAAACGGAAGCCGACCCACGAGGTTCCGAGTTGTTGTTGTCGTCGATGTTCACGCCGGCCTGAACGGAAAGCTGCGGTAGGAAGGGTATGGAGAGCGATGCACTGCCGGAGAAAGAGGTCGCATCGAGATTGTCAAAGTCACCGGAGGTAGAGGCCCCGATCCCTAAGGAGAGGTCCTCGAGCCAGGCGAGCCCGGGATTCTCGGCCCGGGCGCTAGCAAGGCTGCGCCGGGCCGAGGAGACGGATGCTGAGCGCTCCACCGCGTTTTCCGCCGCGCCGGCAACCACAAGCGGCACCGACGCTTCGATAGGTGACGGGGCGCCCCCGGACTCCGAAGCACCGCCGGCGGAGGCCGAGCCGGACGCCACCAGTGTCAGTACAGTCGCGATAGCTGCACGCAAACACACGTGGTCGACCATCATGCCGCGTCCTCGCGAATCGACTCCATAATCGGTACTCGAGCCGCACCAATCGTGGGAAAGAGCGAGAACACTAGGGTTGTTACGCACGCCAGTGCCGTTGAGATGACTATCGGCACGACGCCGGGTAGTCCAACCTGCACCGTTCCCAAGCCAAGCGATTGGAAAAACGGGGCGAGCGTGTCAACAAGAGCGCCATGAAAGACAAACGCCGGCACCACGCCTAACAAAGAGCCTACAACGGCGGTTATGGTCGATTGACCCATAAAAAACCGCACAATGCCGGATTGCGTAGCCCCCAGTGCACGACGAAGCCCAATCTCTCGGCTCTTGGCGAGTACGTCCACCATGGTCATGGAGAACATGCCGACCGTCGCAGCAATGAGGATGACGGCCCCGAGGATTACGAGGGTGGTGCTAAAGCGCGATAGGCTGTCGCGGCTGCTTGCGATGTACTCGTTGGCGCCGAGATGGCTGCCCTCCCAGACGGTCAGGATCAAATCGTCGCCGTGGTAGCGATACAAGATGTCTTCGATTCGTGCGCGTGCCTCGGAAACCGAGTCGCCGTCGACCTTGGCAATCAGGGTCCGCATAAGCAGTCCCATGGGAATGTTGAAGTTACCGGGAACGGCGGTCGTGTACGGAACGACCACGTCTGCTATGCCAAAGGCCTCTCGCCGCGCCTCAGGGACGTCGGCAAAGACACCGACAACGGTGTACGGATCATCAAATGCCGATTGCAAGGCTGTAGGATCCCCCTGGTTCTGAAATCGCTGGATCCGAGTGGTTTGCCCGACGGACAAAATCGAGCCACCGACGGCGTCCTCGGCAGAGCCAAAGAGCCCCGTTGCCGCCGATTCGGAGAGGACCGCGACACGCGTTCGATCGGTGACGTCGCCGGCCGAAAAAAAGGAACCGGTCACCAGCTCCAGGTCCATCAGCGACCGATACGAGGCGTCGGATCCGACCACCGAGCGGAGCCGATACCGCTTGTTGTTCACCAACACCGAGCGAAGTGGCACCGCGTTTATCGGCGTTATAGCGGAAAGCTCCGGATACTCGGCGGCGAGGGTTTCGGGAGTGCCTGCGTCAAACTGGGGTGCCACGTTGAACTCCGGCGCGCCGTTTTCCCCTATCTCCGCGTTTGCGATAACGATCCTGTGTGTATCCACACCAAACGACTCGTCGGCAAACCGAGACACCTCGGCGGTCATGTTTAATGCCAACACCAAAACTCCGACGCCCACCGCAATGGCTGCGATGGAAAGCACCGTGCGTAACGGGTGCTCGGCCGCGTTGTGGAAAAAAGTCTTGAATGGGTTCACCGGAGTACTCCTATTCCGCCCTGATTATTCCGCCCTGATGGCGTCCGCCGCGTTGATCTTGGTTGCCTGACGGGCCGGCAGGACGCCGAACATCAACGTCACTCCGACGGCCACCGCCATTGCGCCGAGTATTACCGGCAAGTCCGCCGCCGCAATGGCCGCCGCTGATCCAAAACCTTGCGCCAACAGGGCGTTCACAACGGGAACCAGCGCCAAGCCGAACAGCGCGCCGATCAGAGAAAGCACAAAGGCTTCCGAAAAAAACGTCGTGAAAACAACCCTTCGCGAAGCACCCAGCGCCCGCATGATGCCGACGCTACGTGTGCGCTTGAGAACCCGGGTCAGCATCAGGCTAAAGATGTTGATCGAAGCAATAAGTACCGCCATAGAGGAAAGAAAGAGCACAACCACGAGTATCTGCCGGTACATGTTGCGATTGCGCGAGACCTCGGTAAACTCGCTTTCGACCACCGCGGCATCGATGCCGTACTCACGGTCGAAGTAGTTCTGGAGCCCGGCAATGGCTGCGGGAAGGTCGGCGGTATCCGCGACCGTAAAACGGGCCGGTCCAATTGGAGAAACTACATCGAAACTCGCCTCGCCGAAGGCTATCGGCGCTTGCCGGAACGGGATGTAGGCAACGTCGTTAAGGTCCGGCGTCTCGGCCGTCGCGCCGTACGTGTTCCCCACGACGGGCTTGCCGCAGGCCAGAT
>CAZFLD010000014.1:0-69144 GCA_964519835.1 uncultured Spirochaetales bacterium | reverse complement strand
ACCCCTGCGCCCGTTCGGCCCCCTGTGCCCGTTCGGCCCCCTGCGCCCGTTCGGTCCCCTGCGCCCGTCCGGCCATCAAAAGCCGCCTTTTGCAGCGATCGAATTGCACCGCGAAATAGCGTTTTTGCATTTCCAGCAGATAGGACATAGGCGCTTCCTCCAGGCACACTCTTTATGATCGACTCAGCCCTGTCAACGCCGCGCCCGGCTCGAAAAGAACCACGGCAAAGCGAGTGGGAAACCATCTATTAGTTATGACGACCGAGTCGGGGAGTGCCTCTGTCTTGGGTGGATCGATGGTGTCATTAGGCGGTATGGCGAGGAAAGCAACGTACAACACACCTGGAAGCTTTACCATCAGGGGCTGATGACGCCTGCCGGAGTGGATAGAGGCACAGCTTCGCGCAGACGCAACGGTTTGGGAGCACTTCCAGGACTTTCCGAACCACTACGGCCGCCTCAAGATTTTCTGGGTAACCGATGCCGGGGACACTCGCCGACAAAAAATGCAAAAGCGGCCGGACTGGCATTTGGTTTGACACACAGACGCGAGCCTCTGTGGTACCATCCCGCTACATGAAACCTATTCAGATTATCCAAGTCGGCATGGGGGGCTTCGGCCGCGATTGGTATAAAACCAAGCTCGCACACTTCTCCGAGGTACGGGTCGCAGCCTTTGTTGATCCCGTTGCCGAAGCCCTGGAGGCGATCCAGGACCTGGCCGGCTCTACGTCCGCGCGATACTTCCAGAACCTCGACGAGGCGCTCACGACGGTCGACACGGACGCGGTTCTGGTCACGGCTTCTCTCGCCGGCCACGTGCCGGCGGCTACCGCGGCTCTGGCAGCGGGAAAGCACGTCCTTATGGAAAAGCCTTTTGCCCCCTCGGTGGAGCAGGCACAAATGCTTGTGGAGCTGGCGGACAAGGCGAATCGCATTCTCATGATCAGCCAGAACTATCGGTACTTTCCCGCCACTATCCGGGCGCGGGAGATTGTGTCCACGAACGTCCTCGGCCCACTTGGCGTGATTCATGTGGACTTCCGTCGAGACCACATCAAACCGCAGCCGTTTCTCGCGAAACACTACGAGCTCGAAAACCCCCTCCTGGCGGACATGTCGATCCATCACTTCGACCTCATGCGAATGATCACCGGCGAAAACGCGCGCCGGGTCCGCTGCTATGCCTATAATCCTCCGTGGTCGCTCTACAAGGATTTTCCCGCCGCCGAGGCCACCGTAGAGATGGAGAGCGGATTGCTTATTACCTACCGTGGCAGCTGGGTTAGCCCCGGTGCGGTTACCTCATGGACCGGCGATTGGCACATGGAGTTTGAGAAAGGCGAGCTGTTCTTCCACGGCCGGTGGGACGATTCAGGACGTGGTGACGCCGTCTCCGTCCGGTACCACACCAACGGCCCTGCGAATGCGGGCGCCGGTTCCGCCGGATACGTGGAAGAGCGCCTCGGAGACATGCGGAACACCGACCGCCTGGGGAGCCTCGCCGAATTTGTTGCCGGCATCCAAAATGGCAAGACGCCCCAGACCTCCGGCGCCGCCAACATCGGCAGCATCGCCCTAACCTACGCAGCGATCAAGGCGTCCAAGGAGGGCGGCTGGGTAGACGTCGAATCGTAGCGGTGCAGGCAGTACTCGGACACCTCGAATGCCTCCGGCACGACGTGCGGAACCATAAGCATCTACGCTGAGCCCTGTACCAGGGTCGAAGCGCGCGGTGGTCCGGGTGGTAGTTGTTTTGGCGATTGGTTATGTCTCCATCCGGCAGGAGCTCCCCGTCGGGCAGCCCCACCGCGCGCACGGTAGCGCCGAGAAGGCCGCCGGCCTCCTCCGCCTTGACGCGTACCGACTTCATCGGCACTATTAGGCAGGATACTGTTAGTTCATTCACTGGACAAACATAATGGCACAACGGCTCTTGAAGCAGGCAAATCTCCTTTCTATCCTCGAGCTTCTCCGGTCGCGGCGCGAGGCATCGCAGAATGAGATTGCGCAATCCCTGGGACTGCAGCGTTCCACTGTCTCGAACCTGGCCCGGGAACTCCGTGATCGCGGTTGGCTCGAGGAGGTGGGCAAACGACCGTCGGGTAAAAACGGCGGCAAACCGCGGGTCCTCCTGTCGCTCGATGCCTCGGCGGCCGGCATTATCGGCTTCACAATTCGCCGTGACCATCTCTTGAGTCATCGTTTTGACTTTCAGGGCAATACGGTTGACGTATCGCGCCACGACATCGACGAGTCACGCCCCGAAGAGGCCGTGGAAGCGATCGTTTGTGAAGTCCGCCGGGCGTTTGAATCGGAGCCGAAGCTCCGCGCATGCGGCATCGCCGTGTCCTCGGTTGTGGCCAACAACGGCGATATTGCCCGTTCCACCGATTTCCCGTGGCACATCCCAGAGTTCCGGGAACACGTTGCCTCCGCTCTTCCCGGAGAGGTGGCACTCCTCATAGAAAATGACGCCAACTGTGTGGCGCTGCACGCCCTTGGCCGCCTCGGCATCAACAAAGCGGACGCGCCCAACATAATCGCTTTCTACTGTAGTCTCGACCCGCCGTCGCTGGGATCAGGGATTGTGGTCGACGGAGTGCTGCTTCGCGGTGCGCACGGTGCAGCCGGCGAGATTGTGCGCCGCGGCGCGTGTGAGCTCATCGACTCCACGTGGGACGGGGTGTATGGCGCGGTAAGTCTGATCGATCCTGATCTTGTGATTGTGGCCGGGGAGGAAGACGCGGCGAGCGTGGTCGCCGACTTGGAGGAACGTATTGCACAGGCCTTTCCGGCGATTACCCACAAGACTCTGGTCGGACCGGACTTGCCGTCACGGGGGGTGGCTTACCTTGCAGCCAAGACCATAGTCGATAGAATCTCCAAGGAGGGGTTATGAGCAGAAAAAAGCTACTGGTGGCACAGTCCGGTGGACCGACCGCCGTAATCAACGCGAGCCTCCACGGCGTTATCGATTCGGTACAAAACGACGGCCACTTCTCCGGGGTCATCGGCTGCCGCTTTGGAATCGAAGGTTTTTTGGAGGGTCTGGTAGTTGACCTCGATTCCTTGGGAGCCGAAGAATTAGCACGCCTGTCGTATACGCCGGGCTCGGCGCTTGGTAGTTGTCGGTACAAGCTTGCCGATGCGGATCTTCCGCGCATCGCCTCCCGGTTGGACAAGCTCTCGATCGGACACTTGGTGATGATCGGCGGTAACGACACGATGGACACGGCACATCGGATCGAAGCGTACTGCCGAGCCAACGGAGTACCGGTGTCGGCGGTAGGTGTTCCCAAGACCGTTGACAACGATCTGTTCGGAACCGACCACACGCCGGGCTATCCGTCCGCGGCCCGTTACATCGCCATAAGTGTCAAGCAGGCCGGTCGCCTCGCCGCCGATATGCGGCGCGTGGACCGATTTGCCGTCTTTCAGACCGTTGGGAGGGATGCCGGATGGCTTGCGGCTGCCGCCGCCCTGGCCAAGGATGGTCCGGACGAGGCCCCACATCTTATCTATTTGCCCGAACGCCCCGTCGCGCGCGAGAAGCTCGTGCGCGACGTGGAGTCCGTGATTCGCCGCGTAGGGTGGTGCTACGTCGTAGTGGGCGAAGGCACCAGACTCGAGGACGGAACGCCGCTTTCCGGCGCCGCATCCCGGGACAACTTCGCCAACACGGAGTACGGAGCCATGGGTGGATCGAGTGCCGCAGTGGCGTTACATGCCCTGGTGTCCGAGGCGACCGGCTATCGCGGCGAGTTTCAGATCACCGAGTCGCTGCCGATGTGCGCCGACGACAGGGTAAGCGTGGTTGATCGCGAAGAGGCGTTCCGTGCCGGCTCGACGGCCGTCGAGCTGCTGCGGGAGGGAGAAAGCGGCGTGATGGTCTCCATCGCTCGAGAAGCGGAAACCCCATATCGATCTACAATGGGCACCGTCGCCCTAGAGTCGGTGGCGGCAAAAGCAAAACCGATGCCCGACGCCTTTTTGACAAAAGACGGGTGGGTAAGCGAAGCGTTTTTGCGCTACCTGCGGCCCCTCGTCGGCACACTGCCCGCGTACAGCGTGCTTGACGCCTACGTCCATAAGGAAAACGTATGAAACAAGACGATACACGATACACCCGATTTGCCCTTGTTAGGGAGATGCTCGAAACTCCGGCAACCGTGCGGTCACTTCCGGTCGAGAAGATCGCGGAGATCGACTTTAGAAGCGATGCGGTTCTTTTTACCGGTGAGGGCTCGTCCAGGATTTTCCCGGCCAAGCACACGATCTACTCTGCGCTCCGGCGCCGGCAGGCACCACGGCTTTTTACCGCCGGTGCTACCGAGGCCGGAGAGCTGGACCTGTCCGAGGCAGGGGTGTATGTTGCGTCGAACAGCGGCAAGACGGCGGAGGCCGTTCGCCTGATTCATTCACTCAAGTCCAAAGGCCACGGCGACATCACCGCGGTAGTAAACAATGTTGATTCGCCGATCATGGCGCACGCGGACCGCGGATATGGGCTTACCTGCGGCGACGAAGAGGCGGTGGCCGCCACAAAATCCGTTGTCGAACAGGCGCTTGTGTGCGACATCCTCGCCCGGCGGGCGACTGCGACTCCCCTCCCGGACTTCGACGTCCTCGGCGATCTTATTGAGGAGACACTTACCTCGGAGGTATCCACCGACCTGGCGGAGGCTCTTGTCAACGCGCAGGTCGTGCATTTTGCCGGCCGCGACACCGGCGTGGCCGAAGAGCTTACGCTCAAGACCAACGAGATCACTCGGAAGCGGTCGGCGTACTTGGAAGGGACCTACGCCGTGCACGGCGTGGAAGAGTCCATGGAATCATCGGATCTTGTCGTCGTGGTAAATCCCTTCGAGGAAGAGGATGCCAAGTTCGAGGAGGTCTTGGTTCAAGGCGTCGGGCTTACCGTCATCGCAATCGCCAATCGGCCGACTCGGTTCCCAACGATCCTCCTCCCGGACTCGGCGGCGGCATTGGATAGCGACAGCTTGGACTACCTGTTCCTGGCCGCCGGGTGGAATCTGCTGGTAGAGGCGGGGATCTCACTCGGGGTGAACCTCGACAAGGCCGAGCGCGCACGGAAGGTCGGAAACGAGTACACGGGATAAGGCACAGGTTGAGCTTGCTTTCCTTCGCCGGCGAAGATGGAACCTCCGTTGTCCTCGATCCCGAGCACGGCGGGGCGATACATCAAATTTGCCTTGTGCCTGAAGGCCGGGACACGCCGGTCGATATCCTCGCCCCCGGCACGCCGGGCGTCCCTGAGCCGGAGTTCCGCGGCTGCTTTTTGTTCCCCTTCAACGATAGGATTCCCGGGGGCGTGTACACCTTCGGCGGTCGCCGGCACAGCCTCCCGATCAACGACCCCGAGTTCGGCGACGCGATCCACGGCTTTGCGTATCGGACGCCGGCGCACGTCTCGGCCGCTATCCTCCCGGAAACAAGCGGCGTGGAGGCGGACAACTCCGGCACCACGCCGGCCGACGGTGCCGCCCCGCGAGGCGGCGTGGAGGCGCACATCGGGGTAGACGTGGCCGATCAGCCGGGCTACCCGTTTCAGGTGCGCCTGGCCGTAGACATCACGGTGTCCGGCCCACGCGCGGAGCTCCGTTTCACCGTCACAAACACCGGCGACGGCGATGCGCCGATCGCGCTCGGCTGGCACCCTTACTTTATCTTGGGCAGCTCCGCGGTACGCGAGCCGATGCTTCAGATACCGGCCCGGAGCTTTGTACCGGTAGATGACAGACTCCTTCCGCTGGGAGGCACCGCCGCAACGGCCGGCACCAACTACGACTTCACCCTACCGCGGCCAATCGGATCGGCCGATCTGGACATCGCATACACCGACTTGTTCGGCCCTGTCAAACTCTTGGGGACCCGTTATACGCTGGTTGTGCAGCCGGGGCAATCCCTGTTCCGATACCTACAGATCTACACGCCGCCGGACCACACATCCGTGGCAATCGAGCCGATCACGGCTGCAACGGACTCATTCAACACTCCCGATCTCGGCCTCCGGGTGCTTTCACCGGGCGATCGATCGGCCGGCACGGTTAGCATTTCGATCCACGAAGGCAGAGGCGGCTAAGGCCACCCCGACGCGCCCTACGGCGCAATTCCCGCCCAAATCACCTCTACCAAGCTCGACGCCAAGGCGGCCACGTCGTGAGTTTGCGGCACCGAGCGGACCCTGGCATAGAGGCGCATAGGCACAAACGAGGCAACCAATACGTAGAAGCTCTCAGCCATAAAGTCGGCGTTTATGTTCCGCCGAACAAGCCCCTCAGCCTTGCGGCGGCGCAAATACCGCGCCAGCCGATTCACTCGACCGGCCAAGACACCGTCCACCAACTCGGCCACCTCGGGGTAAGCCCGTGCCTCCATGGCCAACCGGAACCAGAGGCCCCTTGTTGCCGCCGCCAATCGGAGCTCCCGAGCGGCCACAGCGTCAAGAGTGGCCCGTACATCGCCATGGACCACAAGATCCTTGAGGCGTAGTCCTTCGCGGAGTCCGGGCCGTGAGTTGATCAGAGCCGCGAGAATGCCGGTCTTGTTCCCGAAGTGCCGGAAGATCGTGACTTCGCTGACACGCGCCTCCTGAGCAATCGCCTTTGTCGTCGTGGACGTGTAGCCCTTCTCCGAGAATAGAATCTCCGCCGCGGTCAATAACAATTCGGTAGCCGTTTCTTGTGCCATGCACACACTCCAGAAGTAAGTACTTACTTACAGTATCACGGATGACACGGTTTTTTGTCGTTTTTTTGCCCGCTCGGACCACGACAAACGCGCCGAAGATTGTCTCTCTATTTTGGCCTCGGTACGATTATAGGGAAAGGTATGAAACGCACAAACAGCTCCCGTAATCGAGAAGAAAGCAGATTCACGTTCAAGCGAATGCTCGAAGGCAGTGACGTTATAGGCCGTGTAACGCGTATGGCGTTTCACTACCCGGTACAGATGATTCTGTCCCTGGTGATTCTTACCGCAGCGGTCGTGGTTCAGCTGTTTATCCCGCAGTTTCTCGGCCAAGCGGTAGACAACGCCTACGGCCTCCTCTCCGGTCGTGGCACGGCCGATACGGCCCGGCAGGCCCTTTTGATCACGGGCATTTTGCTTTTTGGCGCAAGCGTGGTTCGTGGCGTCCTGACGATGCTTCACAACTACCTTGGTGAGGCGGTGGGTCAACGAATCGGCCATGAATTGCGCATTGCGATGTACGACAAGATCCAGCGCTTGGACTTCCGGTATCACGACCACACTCACTCCGGCGATTTGATCACCCGAGGCATGCTCGATGTCGAGGGCGTTCGACTCTTTGTAAACACCGGCATCAAACGCCTTGTCTTTCTGGGAATGCTCCTCGCTATCGGTGCGTATCGCCTCCTCTCGGCGGATGTCGTGCTTGGTTTGTTGGCCTTGAGCTTTGTGCCGTTTGTCGGGTGGCGGGCAATCGACGCCCGGCTCACCCTCCGTGAGAGCTGGCACCGGCTCCAGAAACGGCTTTCCTACCTCACGCGAGTTATGGAAGAAAACCTCCAGGGCATTCGGGTTGTGCGCGCGTTTGCCGCCCAAAACCACGAAATGGACAAGTTCAACGATGCAAGCAACAAGGCCCAGGAGATGACATGGCAACGTATCGGCGTGCGTGTAAAAAACGGCACTGCAATGACCTTTGCGTTTTATCTGTCCATGGGACTTGTCTTGCTGTTCGGCGGTCTAAACGTACTCGACGGGAGCATGACGGTGGGTAAGCTCACCGAGTTTCTCGCCTACATGACGGTATTGCAAATGCCTATGCGCCAGCTGGGCCTTTTGGTTAACTCGATTGCGCGAGCCACAACGTCGGGCGAACGACTGTTTGCGGTTTTGGATGAAGAACCGGATATAAAGGATAGTGACCACGCCAAGGATCTGGAGGTTCGCGAGGGAACACTCGAGTTGGACAACGTCAGCTTTGCCTACAGCCTTGGCGACGAACGTGTTCCGGTCTTGTCCAATGTCAGCCTTACCGCGCGTCGGGGCCAAACAGTCGGGATAGTCGGACCGCCGGGGGCCGGCAAGTCAACAATAGCCCACCTGATTCCCCGGTTCTACGACGTCACCGGCGGCTGCATCCGCATCGACGGCCAGGACATTCGCGACGTCAGGCTCAAGTCGCTTCGTTCGGCCGTGAGCGTCATCCAGCAGGATATCTTTCTGTTCACCGCGGGGCTGGAGAACAACATCGCCTATGGCGACCCTTGGGCGGACCGTGACCGCATTGTCAACGCCGCAAACGCGGCCCAGCTGCACAGCTACGTTGGTGCATTACCGCGCGGCTACGGAACGCTCGTGGGTGAGCGGGGAGTCTCGCTTTCGGGCGGCCAACGGCAGCGATTGGTCATCGCGCGGACACTCTTAATGCGACCCGCGGTTATGATCTTTGACGACTCCACCGCGGCAATCGACGCCGCAACGGAGCAACGTATCCTCACCTCCCTGCGCGAGCAATCCAAGGACGCGATCGTTATTATCATCTCTCACCGCCTCAGCTCCCTTATGCATTCCGACGAGATCCTTTTTGTGGACAAAGGTAGCGTTCTCGAGCGGGGCACCCACCATGAGCTGCTCGATCACGGTGGCAGGTACGCGGCGTTGTACCGCCTCCAATCCAATCCCGCAGACGACATCGAGCTTCCGGAGGAGTAGTTACCATGGCCACGCGAGAACAAATCAGAGAACAGTTCCACGACTACGACATGCCGGAGGAAGAACGACCTCCCCTCGCCGTAGTGGGTTCGCAGATTAGCCGGGACGAAAAGCTTTTTGGACGAGTGTTTGACGGGCGCATTGTAAGACGTTTTATTCCTTTTGTTAAACCGTACAAAAAACAGCTCCTCACAGCCCTTGTAGCCGTACTTGTTTTCACCGGAACGCAAATCGCAATCCCGCTGGTTATTCGAACCACCATAGACAACGCGTTGGTGGCCGACGGCGCAGGCAGAACGGCACTATACCTTGCGGCGGCGCTTTTTGGCGGCGTTGTACTACTCCACTACGGCGCAAACTACGTGCAGGAGATCTTTGCAAGTCGGATTGGTGAAAACTTGCTTTTCGACATGCGTCGGTCAATGTTTCGCCATCTGCAGCATGTCTCTCTTTCATTTATGGACAAGACCGAAGTCGGTCGGATTATGTCGCGCCTACAGGGCGACGTAAATGCACTTCAACAGTTTCTAGAGCAATCCATATTCGCGGTTGGAGACATTGTTCTACTAATCGGGATTATTGTTGTTCTTTTGATTCTGAATCTCTCTTTGGGATTATTGACACTTGCGATTGTTCCGCTGCTTTTTATTGTTCGCTTTGTTTGGCTGCCACGCGCCAGAGAAGCCTTTGTCTCCGCACGACGCGCAAGCTCCACAACAAACGGCGCCTTGGCGGAGGGCATTAACGGTGTGCGGACCATACAGGCCATGGCGCGGGAAGACATAAACTACGTCCTTTTTGACGACAAAGCGCGGGAGAATCTTAAATCACAGCTCCGCGCAACGAAATTTGCTCAGATAATGATCCCAATCGTAGACACACTCACCGGTGTTGCCATGTCCGTTGTTGTTGTCGTAGGCGGCTCGATGGTTCTCGACACGTCCCTCGAGCTTGGTATCATGGTGGCGTTTATCTTTTACGTGCAGCGCTTTTTTGCGCCGATTCGTTCCATCACAATGCAATACAGCATCATGCAACGGGCCATGGCTTCCGGACACCGGATCTTCGAGGTGCTCGACGTAAAGGTAGGCGTTAAGGACAAAGATGACGCGGCGGTGCTCGAGGACAGCAAGGGGCGCGTGGCTTTCGAGCACGTCAGCTTTGGTTACGAGCCGGACAGGCCAATCCTCAACGATATCAGCTTTGTAGCCGAGCCGGGCCAAACCGTCGCAATCGTTGGTCCCACGGGATCGGGCAAAACAAGCCTTATGTCCCTCGCCCACAGGTTTTACGACGTGTGGGACGGGAGGATCACCATAGACGGCATCGATGTGCGGGATCTGACGCAGGAGACTATCGGCAAGAACGTCGCGATGGTCTTGCAGGAGCCGTTTTTGTTTACCGGAACCATTTTCGAGAACATTCGCTACAGCACGGCCGACGCTACGATGGAGGAGGTAGAGGCCGCGGCTCGGGCGGTTGGGGCGTATGACATGATCGCGTCGTTGCCGGAAGGCTACGACACGGTGCTCGAGCAAGGGGGCGGCAACCTTTCCCAGGGACAAAGACAGCTCATCAGCTTCGCCCGTGCTCTTGTGGCCGACACGCAGATCCTCGTCCTTGACGAGGCAACCGCGAACATCGACAGCTACACGGAGAAGGTCATTCAAAACGCCCTAAAAAAACTGCTGGAGGGGCGGACGGGGCTTGTTATCGCGCACCGGCTATCGACCATACGTGGCTCGGACAAGATCGTCGTCCTGCAAGACGGCCACATCAACGACATCGGAACCCACGACGAGCTTATGGAGCGCGGAGGCCTCTACGCAAAGCTGTACTCGATGAACTATGCTTCGTTCGACGACATTCCCAAAGAGCTACTCGACGAGGTCCAGAATGACAAAAGCACAACCTAGCAGCCGCGGTCCCCGCGGGGCATCGGCGGACGAGAAGACGTACGACGACAGGAAGTTCCGCTACCTCCATCCGGCCGACCAAATCACGATGATCATGCAGCGCATCTACCGCTACGGCATGACCACGACATCCGGCGGCAACATTTCGGTGAAGGACGACGATGGATCGATCTGGGTGAGCCCCAGCGGTATCGACAAAAACTCACTCACAAACCGAGACATCGTGCATGTTCACCAGGATGGTCGTATTGAGGGGCTTCACAAGCCGTCCTCGGAGTTTCCCTTTCACCACGCAATCTACAGAATTCGTCCCGACATACGTGCAATCCTACACGCCCATCCACCGGCGCTGGTTGCGTTCTCTGCCGCAGGGGCGGTTCCGGCGACGGACGTATTGCCCAACACAAAAATAGTGTGTGGTGAACCGGGGTTCGCGGACTACGCCCCGCCCGGCAGCGAGGAACTAGGCGTCAAGATCGCCAATTGCTTCGCCGACGGGCACGACATCGTGATCATGGAAAACCACGGCACGGTTACCGGCGCCGACGACCTGTTCCAGGCGTTTATGCAGTTTGAGACGCTCGATTTCACGGCTAGAATACAGATCCAAGCAAAGGCGCTGGGCAACGTTTATTCGATTCCCCACGGAAAGCTGCACCTCACGCGCAGTCGCAACAACCTGCTGCCCGAGTTTGTGGCGGGCCCGCCGGGAAGCGCCGAGAAGGCCCTACGCAAAGAGATGTGCGCACTTATTCACAGGAGCTACGACCAAGGGCTTTTTACCAGTACCGAAGGAACCTTCGCCGTCCGCCTCGATGGTTCGGCGTACCTGATTACTCCGTACGGATTCGACCGAAAGTACCTGCGCCCGGACGACATCGTCCTTATCCGATCCGGCAAACGGGAAGTGGGAAAGCTGCCGAGCCGCTCCGTCCTCCTCCACGAAAAGATTTTCGGCACCCGACCGGAGATACATGCGGTGATTATCGCCCACCCGCCGAATCTGATGGCCTTTAACGTCACGCGGACCGACATGAATACAAGGATCATCCCCGAGGCGTACATCCTGCTCAGAGACATCGGCAGGATTTCGTTCGAAGCACCGATTGCAGATCACAATGCGACCTGCCAAGCGGTGTCCCCGGCGTCTCCAATTGTTGCGATCGAAAACAACGGGTACCTCGTGACGGGGGGAACACTTCTTGAGGCCTTTGATCGCCTCGAGGTTGCCGAGTACAGCGCCAAGGCCGTAGTGGGCGCCATGCAGCTCGGGAACGTCAATGTAATGGACGATCACGTCATCGACGCGCTGGTCGATGCGTTTGACCTGCCGCGGGCGTAGGCGCACTGCGATCGCCGACAAAGCCGGCCGCATGGCGTGTGGAGGACACTTTCCATGAAACGAGTTCCGATCGAAGAGGCACTTTTTGCGGGCATCGTTTGCCTCCACAAGAATGCGGCAGGCGTCGCGCCTGCCCGCCTGCCGATGAATCAGGCCGACCTCTTCCCATCCACCGACAACGGCCTGCTCGCCAGGGCGCTTTCGCCCTCCGGATGCCGGTTGCGGTTTCACACGGACAGCCGGGGGCTGGTGGTGCGCGTAGCGCCGGCCGACACGGCCGATGAGCCACGGACATTGGATCTCTGCTCCGGCGGCAGACTCCTATCCACTACGGAGATTCCCAGCGGCGCGAGGAGCGTAGATATCGAGCTGCCCCGTGCCGCCAAAACGTCCCCCGGCGAGACGCACGACGCACCGGGCGACACAACCGACACCATACCGGGCGTCTACGAGCTGTGGTTTCACCAGTTCCACGAAGTGCGCCTGACCTCCCTGGAAATCGAAGACGATGCGATCCTGCAAGCCGTGCCCGACACCCGGCCCAAGTGGGTCACCTACGGTAGCTCGATCACGATGTGCAGACAGGCCGCGTCTCCGGCACGAACATGGCCGGCGACCGCTGCGCGTATTGCGGGCGTGAACCTCATGAGCCTCGGCTTCGCCGGCCAGTGTCACCTCGACAACATGGTCGCACGTGTCATACGTGACAGACCCGCCGACCTTATCACCCTCAAACTCGGAATCAACGTGTTCGGGGCCTCGAGTTTGTCGGCCAGGAGCTACGGCGCGGCAGTCATTGCCTTTGTGAAGACCCTCCGCGACGGACATCCCCATACCCCTATCGCCATCGTTACTTCAATTCCCGAGACCAAGCGCGCACGCACGCCGAATCTGGTAGGCCTAACGTTGGAGCATTACCGCGGGATGACCCGAGATGCATTCCATCGACTCGAGAAGAGTGGCGACACCCGCCTTGTTCTTTTCGAGGGGAATCAATTGCTTCACGACGACGAGACCCAACTGCTTCCGGACGGCGTCCATCCAAACGACATAGGCTATGAGCGTATGGGACGGCGTGTCGCCGAGCTGGTGCTGCCGGAGCTCTTGGCGCTGCGAGACGCGTAGCTGAGTGCGTCTGCCGGCCGTGCCGCGGCCGGTGTATCGGCGCCGGCGCCAAAGAGATCCACCCGACGTTTTTTTTAGCGGGCGACGTAACGCTTTCCGTTTGCGCCGGGTCTCTGTAGATGACTTCTGAGACAGGAGGCGTTGAGAATTGGCCGGATGGTGCGAAAATGCCGACGAGTACGTGGCGCTCGTTCTACGCGCGGGAGCGGGTGATCGCCGTGCCTTTGAGGCGCTGGTTCGCCGCTACTATCGCTTGGCGCTCGCATACGCCGATTCGATTCTCAAAAACTACCACTCGGCCGAGGACGCGGTGCAGGAGAGTTTTCTCGCAGCCGCCGGGTCGTTGGCATCACTGCGCAGTCCGCAGGCGTTTCCCGGTTGGCTACGGAAGATCGTGTTTGCCCGTTGTGACAGAATAAAGCGGAAACGACACGCGGTACCCGCCGACCACATCGACTCGATCTCTGTATACCCGGGTCCGGAGGAGATCGCCGAAGAGGCGGAGCTTGTATCGCGCCTCAATGTTCTGATAGACCAACTCCCGTCGGCCCAGCGAACAACCGCCGAGCTGTGCTTCCTCAAGGGCTACTCGCCGGCAGACGTCGCCTGCTTTCTCGAAGTCAAACCATCAACTGTTAGGAAGCGTCTCCATGACGCGCGGGCGCGCCTTCGGGCCGCCCTCAAAGACACATCGAGGGAGGAGGTTCCCATGAAGACAATGGACAAGACCGACGAGATTATCGAACGACTATTCGCCAACCGAATTTCGGACGACCGGCTGGAGCGCCTTATCAAGACACCGTCGCTTTTGAATGTCGATGGAGAGGCGCGAAGTCTTACCGTGCTCTTCGCAGACATGGTTGACATGGTGGGTGTAGTGGCAGGCATGAAGCCCATGGAGGTCCGCGACTTTCTGAACACGTTCTTCACGGAGATGTCGCGAGTGGTCATCGACAACGGCGGTTTCCTCGACAAGATGGTAGGGGATTTGGTAATGGCCGTTTGGGGTACCCCAGCAAATCCGGAGGAGCACGCCGCGTCGGCGTGCCGTGCGGCACTGGCGATGCATCGGCAGCTCACAAACACCGGTCTCTCACCAAAACCACAGGTGGCGATCGGCATCCACTCAGGTGAGGCGATTATCGGAAACTTTGGGCCACCGGAAAATCAGCAGTACACGCCGATGGGCGACCACGTAAACTTCGGCGCCATGCTCGAATCCAAGGGACGGAGCTACGGCGTGCAGACGGTGATTAGCGAGGTCACGAAAAACTTGGCGGGAAACGCGATACGCACCCGGAAGCTCGACACGATCCAAACACCTCGGATCGCTTGGGAGCACCGCGGGGGCGAGCGCGCCATCGATATCTACGAGCCGATCTCCGACAACGCCGGGCCGGCGGACGAAGACCACATTCGCCTATTCGACGCGTATGACAAGGGAATCGAGCTTTTCGACGCCGGCGAATTCACTGCGGCGCGGCGAAAGTTTGTGGAGGCCCTTGTGGCATCCGACGGTGCGGACGGCCCGTCCATCGTGTATCTCAAACGTTGCGCCGAAGCCGAGGGCCGGATCCGCGCCGATAGGTAGTCCGTCGGCAGCTTGCCGCCGTGGTCTCGGCGCGCCAAGAACCGGAACCGTCGACTTCCCGGATCGCGCACACTGTGAACGGTCTTCCTAACTTGGAGTGCCGTTGACCACGAAGGAAAAGTCAATCTCGGCGGAGCTCTTGAGCATCTCGCCGACCGAGCAATACTTGTGCACCGCCAGGTCGATAGCTCGCCGGGCCTTCTCGACATCGATATCTCCTGTTAGCTCGTAGTGCAGGTGGATTTTGGTAAACGGCGCCGGCGTCCCCTCACCCCGCGTTCCATCGACCTCTATGGAGACGTCATCTACCGTCTGGCGCTGTTTTTCGAGGATTGATACAACATCCATGACCGTACATCCGGCGTGAGCGGTAAGCAGTAGCTCCATCGGCCGGAAGCCTTGGCCTACTCCCCCGATCGCGGGAGAGCCGTCGATATCTACGGTCGGGCCTTCTCCGTTGGACGCACGGAAGTGCACCTTGTTGTTCACTCTATTGAGTTGGACCTTCATGACGCAATTATCGATCCCAACGCGCTTGCGTCAAGAAGTTACTCGACTTCCCCGGCTCAACGTGCGATCTTCTGAGACCTACCGCCATGCTTAATCAACTCGGGAAACGGATAAGACCATCTCTTAACCACAACGTAAAGATCTTTTTCCTCTTTAACTTTGCTCAGAGCCTCGGCAGGGGCATTTGGATGGGCAACATACTAAGCCTCTATATCGTGATTCTTGCGGAGGCGACCGTCAACGGTATTTTGGGACTCTCACCTAATGAGCTTTTGGGTGTCACCTCGGCAGCAACCGGGATCGCAATGCTCGCGACGGTTCTCCCTGCCGGCTATCTGGCAGACCGCTGGTCGACGCGTGGTACGATCGGGATCGGTGCAGTGGTGGGTGCTACGGGTCTTGGCTTTCTGGCGTTTGGCAACGGGATTGTTTCCATTGCTGTCGGCCTCTTCCTCTGGGGAGCCTTTCAAGGCTTCACGCGACCGTCCGCCGAAGCAATGCTTGCCAACAGCACACCAAGCGGCGCTCGCTCGAAGATTTACAGCCGTGCACATGTACTCGAGCAACTGGGAAGCGGAAGCGGTCCAATCCTCAACGTCCTGCTGTTTTTGATCCTCGGGGACGTCTGGGAACTCGCCATCCTCCGGACGGTCATGAACGTGGGACTTCTGGTTAGCCTGGCAAGCGCGATCATCGTGCTTGGTCTAAACAAGGCACACGCCTTGGGACCGGAGAGTGAGGCGATCGGCCATGGTCCGTTGCACGGCGACAAGCACGGCGAGCCGAGCCCACAGGGCCACAACGCAGTTCACGCGGACCAGACACCGGCGACGGTCGTGCCGCCGGCCGGTGCGGCCGGGGCGGCTGCTGCGGCCGGGGCGGCTGCTGCGGCCGGGGCGGCTGCTGCGGCTGGGGCGGCTGCTGCGGCTGGGGCGCAGCCGGACCCCGCGCCGATCGCTTCACAAACCGACAACATGCGCCGCCTTATCCCGTTTGCGTTTCTTGCAAGCAGTTTTGTCATCGGCAGCGGCGCCGGAATGACCGTAAAGTTCTTCCCGGTGTTTTTTAAGAGCATCTACGATTTCCAGCCGATTGCCGTGCAACTGATTCTTGGCGTTGGACTCATGGTGACCGCCTTTGCCACGTGGAGCGCGCAGCGAATGTCGCGCAAGCGCGGTCGGGGACAGATGATCGTGCTGTTGCAGGGAATGGCAATCGCGTGCCTAATCGGCATGGCCGCGTATCCGGGGCCGGCGCTTGTGGTGGTGCTTTTTGTGAGCCGGGGCGCGCTGATGAACGCCACCGCGCCGCTCTCACGAACGATTGTCATGGACTACGTTCCACGAATGCGCCGCGGAGTCTGGAGCTCCCTTCAAACGGTGGCCTGGGGCTTGTTCTGGAATGCATCGGCCTTGATCGGTGGATTCCTCATCGGAGACAACAATTTCCGGCGGGTCTTTTTGGTAACCGCCGGCGTCTACATCGTCGGCACGGTGATTATCGTGCCGTTTATCTCGGCAATCCACCAAGAAACCGACCCGGAGACGAGAGGCTGCCCGGTAGCAACCGGCCCGGCGACGGCGCCCGCCGCGTCGCTTTTGCCAAGCGGCCGCGGTACGTCCGGCCCGGTGACTTCACCTGCAGTGGACGACACCGCACCGGCTCCGCCACGCCTCTCAGGCAGGCGGCGATAGGTCCGGCGAGTCGGCCGCGTGCTCCATCGCGCGATCAGCGATGCGCGACAACGTATAGACAAATGACTCCCACTCGTCGTCGCGCACCTCTTTTCTGATTTCGGACACCCACGACTTCATGTGTCCTTCAATCTCCCTCCGCACCGTGAGCCCCTCTTCCGTCAAGCTTACACTCCAACGGCGCTTGTCGTCCTTGGGACGCTTTCGCTCCAAATACCCCGCCTTTACAAGCGCTTGAACACCTCGGGCGACGTTGGCCTTGTCCATGGAAAGACGCTCGGAAATCTCAAGCTGAGAGATCGAGTCACCAGGTTGCACGGCCAATAGGTAGGCCTGTTGACCCGGGCCGATCGAATAGGGTGCAAGCACACGGCTAAAGTAGACTTGGGCGGCGCGGTTGAGGAGGGACACTTGGGCGCCGAAGCGTGAATCGGGATCATGCGGAAACCCGGCCACTAGGGCACGGCTCCCAGGACTGTGCGGTGGTGATCGATAAACTCATCGAGACTCCGCGGCCGGCGGCCGACAAGCTTCTCGAAGGTGTCGGTAGCGGCACCTACCTTGCCAAGACGCATGACGGAATACAAGGCGTACATGACAAGGGCATATCGGAGCCTGCGGCCGTGCTTTAGGTGGTAGCGCAGAAAGGGAACGGCACGCGCGGGCTTGTACGTAATGGTCCGTCCCAGGGACCGACTAAGCTTCCGAACCACTTCGTGATAACTGTAACTTGCATCGCCTGTTACAGTGTAGGCCTTGTTTTTGTGTGCGACATCGACCAGGACCTTCGAGGCTACCTCGCCGATGTCACGGACATCTATGAAGTTGGTGACGCCGTCACCCGCCGGCACAAAGATCATCGACTCGTCGCGGACTTCCGCGAGGTGGGTTGTGGTTAGGTTCTGCATAAAAAACGACGGGCGAATAAACGTATAGGCAATCTCGAGCTCCATGATTTTCCGCTCTATTTTGTTATGAGGGATGAGTCTGTTGTTCTCCGCGCCTTGGACCGAGAGAAACACAACGTGATCGACATCGGTCCCCGATAGGTACTCCAAGAACGGATTTATGTCCCGGCGCACATTGGAGATGTGGGGCGGCCTCATCAAGAACACTTTGCGGACACCGTCGAGAGCGGCCCTCCAAGTGCCCGGGCCTGTGAAGTCAAAGCCTCGCAGCTCGGTGCCGGATAGCTGCTCCCGCGTCTCAACGCCGCCGTCCCCCCCGGTGAGACGGCGCGGATTTACGGCAGCGTAGACCGGCACGCCGGCGTTGGCAAGGTGGTTGCACACCTCGGACCCGACGTTTCCCGTTGCACCGGTCACGAGTATGCCGCCCTTATGGGTGTACTGCCCCGGCTGTTTAGGCCCGGAAGCGGCAGCACCGCCGCGGGCGACGGCGCCTCCGGGCCCCGGCTCCGCGGACCCGGGTACGGCGGAGCCCTCCGGCTTGCTCACCGCTTGCGTTCCGTGTACGACACAAGGGGACTCTCATTGATCCATTCGTCGGCCGTCGCCGCCCTTAACAGGAATGAGGCCAGATCCCCCCGACCAACCGGGATTGGTTTGGGCGGGGTGTAGCTACCGGTCAAGTTGACGCCGCCCGGCTCGTCTGAGAGCATCGGCGGGCGAACCACCGTGTAATCGAGGCCCGAGTTTTTGATGATCTGGTAGGCTTCCTCACTCGATTTGAGCATCTTGCCGGCGGCTAGCTTCATCATGCCACGGACAATGGTGCGGCTAAACGCCTTGCCGTCCCGTTCGTCCAGGACGCCGGCGCCTGTGAGCCACACCAGCCTCTTCCTGCCCGCCGCCTTTATTGACTCCACGATGTTGGTAGCGGACGAGGTGAGCATTTCGATAGGGCTCCCCTTCACCGGACCGGCCGCCATAATAACCACGTCTACATCCGCAACAGTCTTCTCCACGTCGGCCCGGTTTGTCATATCTCCCTGAACCACGGTAAGTGCGTCCGCGGTGTTGTCGAGCTTCTCCGGACTCCGCACCAGCGCGAATATCTGGTGGCCCGCTTCGAGGGCCTTTTCCAAAACCTGACGCCCGGTTCTTCCGGTTGCTCCGAATAGTCCTATTTTCATTTGTCTTGACTCCTCTCCATTAGTTGCGATCGCAACTAATCTACAAATGGAGGATCTCTAAGTCAAGAATTATCTGCTACGTCGCTTGCCGTGGGCTGGTTGCAAAGGCCGCCGTGGAACGGGGTGCTTTGATGGGGTTTTTCAGCGTGGGCGTGAACGTTCGACTCGTCAATGCCCGATCGCAACTACGCGAGATAAACTATTCCGACGATCTCGGAAACGGCGGCATGTCGAGGAACTTGGAAGTGGGGAAGATATGGTCCTTGACAGCCGCAGCGGCCTTGCAACCCGCCACACGTCTTCCGGCGTTCTCACGCCCGGCCGGATACTTCTCGATGTCCTGAAACTTGATGCACCGGGCGTGGTTGTGTTGCCCCAGCGGATCGGAGTCCAAATCGTCGAGGTATATGCCTGGACATTTTATTACGTGTTCGTTTCCAGTAACACGATTGGTAAACCCAATCTCCAGATCGATGGTCAGGGACCGGCTCCAAACCAGGTCGATAGGTGCGGGAGCAACCGGCGAGACTCAATCGTACCGTATGCGCGGATCCACTGCGGCGAGGAGGAGGTCCGAGATGAGCGTTCCGATTACGGTAAGCGTCGCAAGGATCATCACAAAAAAGCCCGCCAAGTACATGTCCTGCTCTCGCAGGGCTCGAAGGAAGATTGGGCCGGTGGTGGGCAAGTTGAGAACCACGGACGTGATAACGGCGCCGCCAATAAGCTGCGGTAGCAGCCAACCGACCGTAGAGATAACCGGGTTGATAGCAAAGCGGAAGGGATACTTCATGATAACACGCCACTCGCTTAGACCTTTAGCACGCGCGGTTGTCACGTACGGTTTGTTCAGCTCGTCCAACATGTTGTTGCGCATGACACGGATAGTACCGGCGGTGCCGGCGGTGCCGACGACTATAACCGGGAGCCAGAGATGCTTGATTAAGTCCCAAACCTTTGCCAGGGACCAGGGCGCAAGCGCGAACTCTCGCGAGAATAGACCACCAACGCTTCCGCCAAACTGGGTGACGGATATATACATCAACACAAGCGCGAGCATAAAGTTCGGAATCGAAAGACCCAGGAAGCCGAAGAAGGTAAAGGTATAGTCGCCGATTGAGTATTGTTTTACGGCGGAATACAGGCCGATGGGGATCGCGAGGAACCAGGCGAACAACAAAGAAGAAAAGCTTACAACAATCGTAAGTGCAAGCCTGTCGCCAACCACCTCGCGCACCGATGCGTTCCAGGCGAGCGAGTAGCCAAAGTCACCTTGAACAAACCTCGATATCCACTTGAAATAGCGCACCGGAATAGGCTCATCGAGGCCAAAACTCGCGCGCATCGCGTCCAACGCTTCGCCGCTCCATTCACCCTGGGACTCAATCTGCCTGACATAGGAGCTCACGAAATCTCCCGGTGGAAGCTCGATGATAATAAACGAGATCATCGATATGACAATTAGCGTCGGTATGATTATGAGTACGCGTCTAATCAAGTAGGAAAGCATCGTTGTTCCCCGTTTCCTCGGAGTATTAAACGGTCGCCCTGCCCGAAGGCAGGACGACCACAAGTGGGCTAACAGTCAAGCAATAGTCACTTTCTGTAGGGGGCTACTCGTCCAGCCACCACGTGAAGGCCCGCTGCACACTGTTTCGAGTATTCCACCGGTACACGCCGCCGGTCTCCGGTATATTCCTCAAGCTGGTACTGTAGGGCATCGGAACCGGAGGCGGTACAACCGTACCAAGCACCCAGACGTTCTCTTTTGCAATCTCGATGATCTGTTCGGAGATTGCAAGCTGGGCGTCCTCATCGGCGGTGCTTTGCATCTCGTCCCAAAGCTCATACACATCCTTCATGCTTTGGGGCGGCTCGACGGCACCGACAGCATTACGACCGGTCTGGTACCAGATTGTCCAGCCAATGCCGTAGGGGTTGGTCGAGACAGAACGTGCAACCAGGTGGCGGGGATCGCCGTACGGGGTCAGGCCGTCGGAACCGTAGAAGACCGTGGCGTAGAACTCCTCCGAATTGGACTCAAACACCTGGAAGAAGACCGACCGCTCGAGAATACGAGTGTTGCTCTTGATGCCGACATCGTTTAAGTAATCCACAACCAACTCGGCAACCGCCTCGAAGTTTTCGGTTCCCCCCGCAATCAGGAAGGTGACACTCAAGTCGTTGCCGTTGGCATAGTCAAAGTAGCCGTCACCTCCTCGAGTTAGACCCAACTCTTCAAGAAGCTCCACACTCCGCTCGGGATTGTACTCGAGGTACTGGCTCCTCAGCTCTTCATCGTAGAACAGTGATTCCTCGATTGGGGCGGCCTGAGTCGGTCCCGGTGACAGTCCCTGATACACAAGCTCGTTAATCTGCTCCCGATCAATAGCGTGGGACATGGCGATCATCCAATTCGGATTATTGACAAGTTCCCTATACGCAGGATTCGGGTGCGATCTGTTGAACTGAACGGTTTCGGCACTGTCGAGGGGGTTGGTCCATCGTTGCACAACGTAGCCGCCCTGCTCGGCGTTCTCTAGGAGTAGCGGCAGATCTGTTGCCCGAGCACGGTACGTGTAGTCAACATCACCGGCGATGACGGAAAGCATAAGAACGTCAGGGCTACCGTAGAGCGGATGCACCACCCTGTCTACGTAGGGAAGCTGGCGCCCCTCTTGGTCTACCGCCCAGAAGTAGGGGTTTCTTTCATGCACCATGGGATCGTTGGGTCGTGGTTCTACAAGCATCCACGGTGCCAAAGTAGGCTTGCCGACTACGGTGTTTTCTTCGTTTACGTCACTTGTTGCACGAAAAAAAGCACCGACATCGGAAAAGCCCGCTTCCTCGGCCATCTCCGCTGCCGTCTCTTCACCGACGTAGTCTGGGTGGAAGGTCTTGAAGTAGTGGGCGGGGGACGTATAGAGCCAGCGGCTCTGCCAAGCAGCCATGTCGTCCATAAAGCGAGAATTTGGCTCTTCGTAGACAAACGTAATAGTGTAGTCGTCCACTATTTCCAGAGTCGGAGTAACACCGCCTCCGAGTACGATACCAACCGGAATCAGGTCGGTTAAGAGCACCTCTTCAACCACAAACCTGATGTCTTCGGTGGTAAACGGTACACCGTCAGACCATTTGACACCTTCCCGCAGGCGAATCGTAAACCGGCGCATATCGGTCGAAGCTTCGATTTCCTTTGCGAGATTCGGGAGCCGCTGGGAGTGGTCCGGACTAAAGACCAAGAATTGAGAGCTCTCGCTCACCGTGTCCTGGCCACTGCCGGTAACACCGATGTACAACGTTCCACCGTAACGACCGAGCTCATCTACCTCGACGACAAGCGGTTCGGCGGGCAGCCGCTCCTCAAGCGGCGGTAGCTCGCCGTTTGCGACCTTCTCCGCCAGTGCCGGTGCCTCTTTCTGCGAAAGGTCGATATCCCCGGATGGACCGTCGTCGGGCTCGGCCTGTCCACCGGCGAACAACGCCACGGAGAGGACGAGCATCATCACCAAAGAAAACAATATGCCTCGTTTCATAGAAGCCTCCTTCATAATGGTTGTATGGTACGAGCGGAACGCACAACACGAATTGCACTGATTTGCGTCGTCGTTCCGTTTTTTGTGATGCTCAGGGATTCTGATAGTCCTGGCCCCCGCAGGAACCGACAGAGACGGCACCGGCCCCGGCGTCGGCGGCAATCTGTCCAGCGATGAGCCCCGTGACTCGCACGGCGGCCATGCCGTCTTCAAGCGTCGACGGAAACGGGACGTTGTCGCGCAGGCAATCGAAAAAGGTACGCATCTCGTTTTCATGCGTCTGGGCGGATGGGCCTTCTGAAGGTGGATCCACGTTTGCGACACGCTCGCCCGCTCGGAACACCTCGAGCGACCCGCGCATTCGGTCCAAAAACAGCGAGAACCCGTTGCCGTGTATCACAACCGACTCCGCTTCCGTCCCGACGTCGGGAAGGATAGCAAAGCTTGTGACGCAGCCCCGTTGTGAGTTCAGCCGGCCCACTGCGGCGGTACCGTTGCGATCACCGGAAACCGCGTGTGCATGCACTTCGGTGGTGTAGCCGACAAGAAAGTGAATCAGGTCGATGAGGTGGATGCCGGTATTTTGAACAAACGCCTTCTCACTTCGTCCCTTGCGTAGCATTCGCGCCTCAGCAAAAAGGGGCGATAAGCTCGCAGTCTCGAGCCAACTCTTGGCCACGGTGGCGGCGTGATCAAAGCGCCGATCAAAGGAGACCATCACACGTACACCCGCCGCCTCGGCTTCCCTGGCCAGCTCTCGTGTTTCCTGCTCGCTTTGCCCCGGCGGCTTTTCCACCAGAAGCGGAATCCGATAGCAAAGCATCTTCAGCGCCAACGGGACATTGAGCGCCATCGGGGTTTCCAGCACCAAGGCCTCAGGCTGAACCGCCGCCACCATCCGATGCATGTCGGTATAAGCGGCGGCGAAAGAATAGTCGGCGCGATATGCCTCGGCCCGGTCCGCGTCCAGATCACAGACGGCGGCGAGGTCTACGTCGTATCCGAGCTCCGCGAGTCCTCGGAGCGCTCCGCCATGCTGCCTCGAGTGGCCACCGCAGCCAATCACCGCGACTCTCATCGGCCATTCCCCAGACCGGCACCCGGATTGGCCGAACCACCGGCAACGATGTTGTTTCTGTTTGCCATAGTCCTATCGATAGTGCCGTTTCATCGGCTCGTGGTAAGGAATATTTAGAATCTCCTCAACAAGCGACCCCGCCTGCTCCGCGGTCCGGGTCCAGGGGTCCATCAGCACGAGCTCCACCAAATAGTCCTTGCGACCATTCTCGTAGGCGGCGAGCTCCAGCTCCACCGGAGCAACTCGGTCCCGTTGCAGAAAGTGCTGCAGCTCACTCGGAAGCTGCTTTGGGCGGCGCGGGTAAATGCCGCTGCTGTTTACAATGGCGGGAACCTCGACTTCAAAGTCCGTGGGGACGCCCTCCACAAAACCACCTGAGTTCGCGACATTGACGATCAGCTCCTGTTCGCCGTAGCCGGCAAGGCACTCCACAAGCGGAACCATGACTTCGTGGGATTTGCCCGAGCCGAACTCCTCGATGACCTTCACCGATTGGTCCGCGGCGACTCTGTTGATCCGATCGACTCTATCGTTTCCGTTTATGATCATCTTCCGATACCAGTTCCAGGGATCCTCGTTCCATCGTTGCTCGGCGGCGGTATCCGCGTGGTACCAGTAGCCCCACGAACCGCCGCCGGGATTGCCGGTATCGCCTATGGGGAAGACCCCAAAGCGTTTGTACAAGTCGATTGCCTTTGGTCCCATATGACTGCTCGCGGGACAGCTTGCGAAGTGTTCCTCCGACTGCTGATCTATCCAGCGATCAAGAACGGGGTAGGCGTTTTTGCCGTTGTGCTCGAATCTGGTTAACCAGACAAAGTGGTTTACCCCCGGGATGTCGTAGCTGATCTCTGCAGAATCCAAGCCCAGCTCTTCCGCCAGTCTGAGCACCCCGCTGTAGCCATGACACAAGCCGACGGTCTTGAGCTCAGGGTACTTGCGAGCGAGATACGTCATTCCGGCGAGGACCGGATTGGCGACAAGCACGTACCATGCATTGGGGCAGTGTTTTGCTACATCGTGGGCAATGCTCTCCATCAAGACCAATTGGTGATAGTTAATCCAAAACGCCTCGTCATGGACGATGTGCAAGCTACCGCCGAATCGATAGCCGTGGCGAAAGGCGACTTGCCAGCCCTCAACAAGCCGGTATAGACCGGGGCCTAAGGCAGTGTGAATAACAAAGTCCGCGTCGGTGATGCACTCGACTCTATCGGTCGTCTTTTTTATGTCGAGCTTGTTTCCGAGCTCCTGGGAGTAGCGCTCGGCAAGACGGTGCACCCCATCCAGGCGCGACTCGTCGACGTCCATCATGTGGATGAGGCTGTCGGACAGGCTCGGGGTGAGGCAGAGATCCCGCACGAGGCTTAGGGAAAAGGTGGCGCTCCCGGCGCCTACAATTGCAATCTTTACCGGCATGGATGTCCCCTAGAACTCAGCCAAAACTCTCGAGTTCGAGGGTTTCGCTAAAATGGCATGCAGACAGGTGTCGTTGGTCTCCCTTTACGGGAACAAGTGGAGGCTTCTCCGTACGGCAGATATCTTGAACATAGCGGCACCGTTGATGAAAAGGGCATCCTTTGGGGACGTTGGCAGGGTCCGCGACGTCGCCTTCAACAAGGATGCGTCGGCTTTTATGCCGTGGGTCCGGTTGTGGGACCGCCGACAGAAGTGCTTCGGTATAAGGATGGCGCGGATTCTGAAATAGCTCCCGAGTATCCGCAGACTCAACAACGTTGCCGACGTACATCACCGCCACCCGGTCGGAAATGAGCTTGATGACCCCGAGATCGTGGGAGATAAAGAGATAGGAGAGGTTATACTCCGTTTGAAGGCGAACCATAAGGTTCAGGATCTGTGCCTGCACGGATACATCAAGCGCGGAGGTTGGCTCGTCGCAAAGAATGACCTTGGGATTCAACGCCAAGGCTCGCGCGACCCCTATCCGCTGTCGCTGTCCACCGCTAAAGGCGTGGGGGTAGCGCTGCATGTAGGAGGAGTCAAGACCAACCTGAATCAAAAGCTCTTCGACACGAGCCCGGAGCTCATCTCCCTTGAGGATGTTGTGTACCATCAAGGGTTCGCCTATGACCTCCCAGATGGGAATACGAGGATTAAGAGATGAGTACGGATCCTGAAAGATCATCTGCATCGAGCGACGAATCTTTCGCAGCTCCGGTTTTTCCATTTGCGCGATGTCGACGAGATCGCCGTCTTGGCGAAACAGAATCTCGCCGGCGGCGGGGCTTACAATGCGTATGATGGTCTTGAGAAGCGAGGTCTTTCCGCAGCCGCTTTCACCAACAACACCAAGCGTCTCGTTCTCATGAAGCTTGAGGCTAACTCCGTCGACGGCCTTGACGTGGCCAACCACCCGCTTAAACACGCCGGACTTAATCGGAAAGTGCGTCTTGAGCTCTCTTGTCTCGAGGACGACTTGATCACTTGCCATACTGTCGACCCTCTTCCGTGTAGAGATAACATCGAACGTCGTGACCGCTCTGTGGTGTGTACAACTCCGGCTCCTCTCTATCACAGAGCCCCTTCATAAAAAACTCACAGCGGGGGCCAAAACGACAGCCCTTGGGCCGAAGGTATGGACTCGGAACCGAGCCCTTAATCTCCGCCAATGCGCCTTTTTTGGCATCGTTCGCCGAGGGGATGGAACGCATAAGCGCCTTTGTATACGGATGAAGTGGGTTCTCGAAGATCTGCTCCACGGTTGCCCGCTCCACGATGACGCCCAAATACATCACAATCACGATATCGGCGAGCTCTGCAATAACGCCCAAGTCGTGAGTAATGTTCAAGACCGACATATGGTGCTCGGACTTGAGTCGATCTATCAGTTCCAGGATTTGCGCCTGGACCGTGACATCCAAGGCGGTGGTGGGCTCGTCGGCGATGAGCATCCGCGGATTGCAGGCGAGTGCCATGGCAATCATAGCCCGCTGCCGCATGCCTCCCGAAAGCTCAAAGGTGTAACGATCAATGAGTTGCGCGGGACGCGGCAAGCCAACTTCGTTGAGGCGTTCGATAACCCGCTCGCGCGCCTCAGCCTTTGAAACTTTCCGCTCGTGGGTCAGGATTCGCTCGATGATCTGATTGCCAATTGTGTGAATCGCACTCAAGCTTGTCATTGGTTCCTGGAAGACGATGCCAAAGTCCGTGCCGCGGATAGAACGTATTTGCTTACTCTTTTTTGAATCGAGGGAAGCCAGATCAACCTCACCATCTTCAGAGTGATAGACGATTTCGCCGGAATCAATCCTGCCGGGCTTTGCAACCAGCTGTAACAGGGCCATACTGGTCACCGACTTTCCACAGCCGCTTTCGCCGACGAGGCCGACAGTCTTCTCTTTTTCTACGTCGAAGGTAACACCGTCCACCGCCTTGACGACGCCTAGTTGGGTGCGAAAGAAAACGTGAAGGTCTCGCACCTCCAATAACTTTTCACTCATGTATTTGTTTGGTCCTTCTCCAAGGTCAATTGTAGGGATCGGCAGCGTCTCGAACTCCATCACCAAAAAAGTTGAACGCCAAAACGATCACCACAACAGGGATGACTGCGAGCAGCAGCCACGGCGATAGCGCAACGGCATTGATGTTTTGTGCCTGTTGCAGCAATACGCCCCAGCTGATGGCGGGCCGGCGAAGGCCGAGCCCCAAGAAGCTGAGGGCGGTCTCTCCAAGAATCATGCCGGGAATGCTCAACGAGGCCGCCGCGATAAGGTGACTCAAAAACGACGGCAGCATATGGCGAAACATTATTCGTCGTGGCGAAGCACCTGCGATGTCGGCCGCCGCAACGTAGTCTTCCTCTCGAAGGGAAAGAAATTTGCCCCGAACCACTCTTGCCATCGTGGTCCAGCCGAGCAGCGATAGGATAAGCGTTATAAAAAAGTAGAGCCGCATTACGGGCCAGTCGACGGGCAGAGCCGCCGCCAGCGCCATCCATAGCGGGAGAGTGGGAAACGACCGTAGTATCTCGATTAGCCGTTGGATAAGAAGGTCAATCACACCCCCGAAGTATCCCGAGATTCCGCCGAGTATGATACCGAACAAAAAACTCAGGGTAACGCCAATCAGTCCGATTGAGAGTGATACCCTTGCGCCGTGTACCATCTGCGAGAGCATACACCGGCCCTGCTGGTCGGTGCCGAGGAGGAACACTCGCCCCCCCTCCTCGGTTCCAAAAAGCCGCAGTCGCGTTGGGATAAAGCCAAGCAGTTTATATTCGTCGCCCTGGACAAAAAAACGGATTTGGTGAGGCTCGTTTTTCACCTCTACGTAGTATCGACGCATGGTGTCGGGGTCCCTCTGCCTCTCGTAGTCGTAGACAAAGGGCCTGAGATGGAATTGACCGCCCTCGTCGACAAAGTGCACCTTCATGGGCTGCACAAGCGCGTGGTCGGTGAACCGCCGGTTGGGGTCGTAGGGCGTAAAAAAGTCGGCAAAGATCGCGAGAAAATAGGCAAGGGCGATTATCACACCCGCGACAAGGGCGATTTTGTGTTTCTTGAACTTGATCCACATAAGGCGCCATTGCGAGGCGTAGGCCAGTTGCTCGGTTCTCTCTTTGAGCTCTTTCGCAAACTGCTCATCCGGATCCACTGGGTTCACTGCGCCCTCAGGGCCGGAATGCCGCTCCTTCTCTTTTGGCTCTTTTGGAGAAACCCGCTCTTCGCTTGGAATAAGCCGAGGCAATCTCAGTTTCACCGACAGATACTCCCCAGCTTCACGCGCAACGGTGTGAGGCTTAACATTTTTCTCATCCTATCGACGCCGATGATAGGGGGAATCGCGGTACTTTGTGCGGCTGTGTCGCATTTTGTGATCCTGTCGCTCGCCGAACGCCGGAGCCGAGAGACACATTGTCTAGTTTAGTCGACGTTACTATCATAGAGGTCATGCACGGGACGCCTGTTGAACGGAAGCCTACGCAGTGGGAGAAGAGCTTTCCATTCGAAGTCATCCACACCTCCGGTCCCGCGAACAACATGCCTCGCTACCACTGGCACAACTTTGTGGAGATATCTTACGTACGGGACGGTCGCGGAGTGTACGAGGTTGAAGATACAACCTTCGAGGTCGAAAAGAACGACTTTGTGGTCATCAAGCGTGACGAACGGCATCGAGTTAGATACAAAGCTCCTTCGCGCCTCTTTGAAACGGTTATGCACTTCGACCCATCGCTTGTGTGCTCCGACCGCGACGATAGATTCGACGTGAAGTATCTGGAGCTGTTTTTGTCCACGCCGAACTCCGGCGTCAACAAGGTCCGAATCCCCGATGACGAAGCAACGTACTACATTGGCTTGGTAAGGCAAATTCAAACCGAGTTCCAGACGCGGCCCCCGCTCTACGACCTCATGATCAAGTCGAACCTGCTCACATTGGTTACTGCTCTGCTTCGATACGGAGGCTTTGATCCGTCCTTCGACCCGGAAGACACTGCGCGGCATCGTAATGAGTTGCAGCGTTTAAACCGTGTAACATCCTACATACGGCACCACTCGCAGCTTCACCTGACACTTCCCGAAGTCGCCGACCACTTTGCCATGAACGCCTCCTATTTTTCGAGTTGGTTCCACAAACAGATAGGAGTAACATTTTCCGATTTTCTGTCGCTGGTTCGTGTCGAAAAGGCAATACCATTGGTAAGGGACGGCAAGCTCCGGGTTTTGGACGTGATCTACGAGTGTGGCTTTAATACCCCGGCAAGCTTTTACCGAGCATTTCGCAAGGCCACCGGCTCGAGCCCCCGTGCGTATGCGGTGGCAAACAGTGCGGGGCTGCCGAGGTTACCTTCTGGAGAGTAGATGGACATCGCCGACGCGCGGATTTTTCACACCGTAGGCACTCCTGACGCCGACTTTCCCGTGGGAGTTTTTCATCCCGATGGGCCTGCAGTGAGCTCGCCGGTGTTCCACTGGCACGATTGTGTCGAGATTTCATACGTCCGCCGTGGTCGCGGTCGCTACGAGATCGAGGACAAAGTCTTTGATGTGGAGGCCGGCGATGTGATTGTTGTGAACAATGTCGAGCGCCACCGGCTTACCTTCAGCCGGCACCATCCCCTCTATGAAACATCCATTCACTTCGACCCGGAGCTTCTATGCCGCTCGGAGGACGACAGCTTTGATGCACGGTATCTTCGCCTTTTTCTTTACCACGGCTCACATTTTGCCAATCAGATAAAGCTGCCGGAGAGCGAAACGAAATTGGTTGGTAATCTAGTGGCGCGGATCGGCCGCGAGATGAGCGAAAAGCGTCCGGGCTACGAGCTTATGACAAAGTCGCTGCTTCTAACCCTGGTTACCACGCTTATGCGGACCACAATGGCAGGACTCGACACCACGCCGGCGCCCGGTCTACACGAGGAGTACGGCCCGGATCAAGTTGAGAAGCTCGAGCGAATCCTCAGCTACATTCGGGCACACGCTCCTGAGGACTTGAGTCTTACCTCTGTGGCGGATCGTTTTGCCATGAGCTCTTCCTACTTCTCCGCCTACTTCCACAAGTCACTCGGAATCACGTTTTCCCGTTTTGTCACGCAACTCCGGGTTCGCCACGCTATGCGAATGCTCAAAGACAACGACTGCACGGCACAACACGTCGCCGATGCGTGTGGCTTCAACTCACGGACGAGTTTGTACCGGGCCTTAAAGAAGTACTCGGAGAGGGATTCGGAACCGCAACCACACTAGAGGAGCAGGCCGGCACCCACGGAGGGCGCCGTCGGGTACACCGCCGCGTCGATCCCGGAAAGCTCTTTGTACTTCGAGACTACATCGGCAGCAAAATCGTCAACTCTGGCCGCTTCTACGTAGGCGATCATACATCCACCGAAACCGCCACCTGATTGCCGTGCCGCGATGCAGCCGGGAGCGGAAGTCATTGCATCGTACATGTGGTCCATGGCGGGGACTGTTTTTTGGTACAATTCCCGCATTCCGACGTAGGAGGCGGCGCACAGCCTCTGCATCGCAGACCTGTCGTCGTGCACCACCGCGGACATAAATTCGACGACGCGTACGTTCTCCTCAACGATAAAGCGTGCACGCGGCTCGAGCTTTGGCGGCAGCACCGCCTTTAATGCCTCAAAGCGTTTGGGATTGACATCCCGAAGGGTGTGTATCGACGGGTCTTTTTCTCGGAGAAGTCGAGTCGCTTCGTCACACTCCGCGCGGCGGTTACCGTATTCCGAGGCGCCGAGAGTGCGTTTGAAGTTTGTGTCGCAAACAACAACGCTGATGTCTTTTGGAACGGCCACCTCGACGTGGGAAAGAGAACGACAGTCCAGGAGTATGGCCGTCTGTTCCTTTCCAAACTGGGAGGAGTATTGGTCAAGGATACCACATATAACGCCCGCGGATTTGTTCTCCGCCTCTTGCGCCGCAAGCGCTATTTCGATCGTCGGCGGCTCGAAGCCCCCGACAGCCATAAACATTTGTGCAGTAGCAATTTCCAGCGACGCCGAGGAGCTCAATCCACCACCGACAGGCACTGTGCCGTGCACGACCGCGTCCACGCCTTCTACCGGATAGCCGCGTATCGCGAAGGCCGCGGCCACGCCGGAAACGTAGCGTTCGAAGGTGGCCTCAGGGGCTTTGTGCGCCGCCTCGATTTCAAAGGCTGCCTCCTCCTCGAGATTCATCGAAAAGATTCTGCACCGCGTCGAGCCGGAAGGCCGGAAAGCGATCCAGGTGTCCAGATGAATGGACATGGTCATCACGTAGCCAAGGTGGTCGTCCGTGTCGGTGCCGAGTAGCTCGGCCCGCCCCGGTGCGCGAACCCAACCAGTCGGCTCCCCGCCGTAGCATTCCGCGAAGGTCTCGATTATGGCAGCCCGCCGAGCCTCGGAGTCGACGTGAGCGCGAGTGTCCGCCCCGCTCACGCGGTCTCCTCCGCAGACAGGCTGAGATCCTTGACACAATCCGCCATATACAAGACGGCCTCATCGGTGAGCCGTGGATGGATAGGGAGCGTTACGAAGCAATCGTGCGCTTTCTCCGCTACCGGGCACTCCCCGGCCGTGTGTCCGCGCTCGAGGTAGGGCTCTGTAAGGTGCATCGGCATGTAGTGGTTCCAGACCTTGATGCCGTGGGTATAGTACATCTCCCACATAAAATCTCGTTTGCCCAGCGGATGATTCTCCGCAAGCTGGATTGGGTAAAGGTGCCGCGTCGGAAGACAATGGTCTTCGTTTATTGGGGTCCGGACGGTGGGGACGCCGGCAAGCGCATGGTCCAGCTTTGCTGCGACCTCTCGTCGCTTGCGATTGAAGCCATCTACTTTCTTGAGCTGCTCGAGTCCCACCGCGGCCTGAATGTCCGTCATGCGGAAGTTGAATCCAATATCGTCGAACTGAAGCATCCAGTAGGCCTTGTTCATCGGGTGCTTCACCTCGTCTATCGGAAGGTACTTGTCGCTACCACCGTATATACGACAGCAGAGTGATCTATAGGACAGCACGGCGTCAAAGAGTTTTTTGTCGTTGGTAGTGACCATGCCTCCCTCACCGAGCGTCGCCATGTTTTTCTGTTGGTGAAAGCTAAACACACCCATGTTTCCAAGATTGCCCGCACGTTTTCCGTTGTACTCGGCGCCAGGTGCGTGGGCACAGTCCTCGATAACAACAATACCGTGGCGATCGGCAATCTCCATAATCCGGTCCATCTCACAGCAGTTGCCGGCCAAGTGCACCGGCACGATGGCCTTGGTCCTTTCCGTGATAAGGGCCTCTAACGTATCCGGGTCCATATTGAGGGTGTTGGGATCTACGTCACAGAATTTGACCTCCGCCCCGAGTGCGGTGTAGGCCATTGCAGTAGCAATCCAGCTCAAGGGTGTTGTAATGACTTCGGTGTCAGCGCCAACCCCTGCAGCAATCCCGGAGAGTGTCAGGCCCGTTGTTGCGGACGTACAGGTAAGCGCGTATCTGGTCCCGCAGTAGGCGGCGAAAGCGTCCTCAAACTCTTTTACCTTCGCCCCGCACGAGGGGGCTCCTGTTCGAATAACATCGATTGCCGCCTGCTCTTCCTCGGGGCCATACTCGTTCCCAAACTTGATTTCGAGCTCATGCACAACTTCAGGTTTTTTCATTTGTCTAGCCTCTCACGTATTGCTCTTTCGATGGCGCCTTGGGCGCTCGGCAGAGTTGTTGTTAGTAGCAATTGCGCCGCGGTAACATCGATGATGCCATTTTTGTGCCGCGGCGCGCGACCCGGTTTTTCGGCGGGCCCGTCGTCAATGGAGGCATGTGGGTAGCCGAGGAGCTCCGCCGCCCGCCGTGTCAGTGCGGCCCTGTCCATACTCGACGTGCTTCCCAGGTTGATTGGCCCGGCGTGTTTCTGCTCGAGGAGCTCCAAGACGGCCTCCGAAATCGTAAGGACATCAAGGGGTGTTCGAACCTCGTCGGCCGGAGCGCTCACCGTGTTTCCCGCGTCGAGCTTGTTGACCAGCGAAGCGAAAAAAGAATTGCCGTCGGTCACGGGGAAACCGAGCGCAAGGGAAATACGCACCAGCGTAGCATCGGGCAACGCCGCGGAGATTGCCGCTTCTCCCTCTTTTTTGCTACGCCCATAGTAGTTCACGGGGTCGAGGGCGTGCCTCTCTTTATAAGGGCCTTCCGCCCCGGAATAGACTGCGTCGCTCGAAAAATACAAAAAATGTGCCCCCAACTCGGCGCAGCCTTTGGCCACGGTCTCCGCGGCGGTGACGTTGATGCTGTGTGCAATGTGATTATTCTTTTCCGCAAGGTCGATATCTGAGACTGCCGCAAGATCCACGACGAAATTTGGTCGCAGCTCCGTTAGCAGGCCTTTCACTTGGGTGGTGTCCGTTATGTCCACCTGATGCCACTCGGCCCCCGGAATCGCGTCACGCACCTTGGAGTCGGCGATATGGACTCGGGCGCCGCAGCGAAGGGCAATGGTACACAGGTTACCGCCTACAAAACCGCCGCCGCCAAAAACCAACAGGGAGTCGATCATCACTGTGCCTCCATCCAAACTCTACGCGGTGTTTATTGGCCGGGCGTCCGGAGCTTTTGGCAAGGTGTGTCGCATTTTTCGAAAGCCCGGAGCTTCTCACAGGCTGGTTTTCTGTCAGGCGGGCACTTATTTAGAAGCGAGGCGCCGCCGTCCGCCGCTACACTACTCCGCGACCGCAGCCCGCCAGCCCCTAATCGACTCAGCGAGATTTGCCTCGGCATCTCCCCCGAGCTTGTAACCCTGAAAACCGACATCTGCCGTATAGCCGATCCGGCGCATGGCCGCAATTACCCGGCTCAGAGGGAAATCGCCGCGTCCGACGGGCTCGATGGTGTAGCCGGTCGGCATTTGTTTCGTTTCCGGCGCATAGCGACTGCCACAGACATTTACGATTTTCAAATAGTCCCGCGCCGCATCGAGTTTTCCGTCGAGTTCTTCCCTATCCACTGCGTACCAATGGTAGCCGCAGAAGGTCACTCCCAGCCTTGGATTGTCGATCTTTTTCGCGAGCCTCAGGCAGTCGTCGAATCGCTCCATCCAAAAACCAAAGTGGTGATACAGAGAGATCTCGAGGTCACGCTTTTCCGCCTCAGCGAGCCAAGCATCGAGCAAATCGATCGCCATCTGATCGTGCTGAGGATCCGAGCGATCTTGTTTCCACTCGAGCATAAGCGCAAGCTCCAAGGTGTCGCCAGGTTCCAAGCAGTCCATTGCGTCAACAACCGAGGCGCCTCCCTCGGGAACCGGCTCGTGCATCCGGACCACCGTGTAAAGCGCTCCAAGGCCCAGGCCGGTACGACGGCGTTGTTCCCTGATTCCCGAGGCGACCCTGATCCCATCCTGCTCGGCTCGCGGGAAGGAGTAGTAAAACTTGTCATAACCTGACGCCTTGGCGATATCCCACATTTCATCGGCGGAGTACGACCTGTCGGAAAAGGCAAAATAGTTATTAAACGGAAATAGTTTCCAGTCGTTCATGTTGTTATGCTCCCACCGATTATTGCCACTCGCCTCTTGTTTCTTTTGCCGTCAGCACCGGTTTTTGCTACGACGGCGCTTTTGTGATGCCCGGTTGAACGGAAATTAGGTCCCGCAAGCCAAATCCTCGGTACACTCCGCCAAAGCCGTGCGATTGCATTGCCTCGGCTTCGGAGCAAGATAGACTGTTGCTGAAAGTGAGAAACCGTAGAAGCTGTATCGGATCGATTTGCAAATTGGAAAAAGATTGAAATAGGGAGAAAGCCATGGGTCGCGAGTACACAGGCGAACGAGTGGTGTTCACCGCACCGAGAACCATTGAGTTTCGCAAGGAGACAATCCGGGAAGCAGACATCGACGAATCCGAGATGATCATCAAGACCCGATGGTCTCTGATATCGCCGGGAACCGAGGGTGCGATCTACACGGGAGAAAACCCAAACGTCGGCGTACCGGGTGCCTGGGGTTCATACCCGTTTAACAGCGGGTACACAAATGTCGCGGAGGTTGTTGCGTGCGGCGCCAAGGTGGAAGGATTCTCGCCGGGGGACTACGTCTTCTCGGCCCGTCCCCACGGTGCCTACTATACGATCAGGCCAAGCACCGCGTTTGTGGTCAAGCTCACGCACGAGCAGTTTCGACCCGAGTCACTTTTTGCGCGACTGAGCGAAATATCGCTGACGGCGCCGCTGGTCTCTTCGCGAACCCTTGGTGCAACGGTCCTTGTTTACGGCCTTGGGGTTATCGGCAACCTTGCCGCTCAGTTGTACACTATCGGTGGCGCGCGCGTAATCGGGATCGACCCGATCGAGAGGCGGCGAAACATCGCGGCTGAGACGGGGATCAGGCACACGGCAACAAGCGACAAGAAGGATATCCGCCGCGCGATGCGCGAGGCAGGCTTCGACGACTTTGCGGATATTTGTGTCGATGCGGTTGGGAAACCGGACATTATTGTTTCGAGCGCGGAGTTTGCCCGCCGCGGTGGCGAGTATGTGCTGCTGGGCTCACCCAAGTTCGGCAGTACAATCGACACCTATGCCTTCTTTCGAGCCGCCCACGATAATCGCACAGTGATTGGCGCCCACGAAGCTGCGTTTCCACAATTCGAACAACACGGCGGCATATCGCGACTTCGAAACGCCGCCGAAGCGATTCGCTTAATCCGAGAGGAGCGGCTGGCCGTTGGACCATTGCTGACGCATGTACTTCCGTACCGGGACGCCAAGACGGCCTTCGACGGCTTGATCGACCGGCCGGATACATTTGTGTGTGCCGCGTTTGACTGGGCAGGTGACCGATAGGCGTACGGCGGCGAAGCCGCAGCGCGGTTCTACTCCGGTGTGCCGTCCCATGTGGGATTCTCATGGCCTACACTTACTCGGCCGTCATGTTCGGTTTTCCGTGATCATGGGAAAAACCGCGGAAAAATCGAAAATTTTATCAGCATGTATCGGCTCGTAACCCATCGCCTCTTGTTGCTTTGGACCGTTGTTCCGGATTTATCGAGACATCCCCGGCACCGGAGGAACGTCGAAAAGACTGAAACTATGAGCCAAACCAGAGAGTGCCCCGGTGCGACTTCCCACCGCAATATGGACAAAAGCACGATTATCCAAGGAGGGTAAGCGATGAAAAGACGTCTTGTTTTGGGAATTGTCGTGGCGCTTCTTTTGGCGCCTGCGGCGTTTGGCACTGGAGTTTCCGAAGAGCTGAGGGGCAGAGAGCCCATCAACGCGGGGGTGGAAACGGAGACTCCACCAACCGCAATCGAGCGCATCCAGGCACGCTTTCCGGTCTACCAGGCAGCGGTCCTGTTCAAGATGGCAGGAAACGAGATGCAGGGCGTGTACATGCTCGCGGAGTACGATTCCGCGCCGGAGGCCATCTACGTCAAGTACGAGAACACCGGCGTTGGGACCAGGCATTTCCGGGAGTTCCAGTACGTCACGGTATATTCGCCCAACGGCGACACGGTGCTCTTCTATGATTTCAGCGATGTTCTTCCGGAGTTTGGAAGGGAGATTATTCTGCACATCCCTGAGATTGATTCCGAGGAGTCCGGCATCTGGCGTGTAAGCTTTATTGGTGGGCAGCACGGCGACCGCGTCGAGATCGGCTTGCCGGCCACAGACAACTGGGGCATCGGCGGCATCGCGAAACTCGGCGTCACTGAAACGACCCCCACCGACCTGTACGCATACCTGCCGGAGTCGGTCGCCGCGTTCCGGGTCTACACCTATCCGTTTACTAACGAACAGGAAGACGTGGTAGACGTTTCGGTGTACAAGCCCAACGGCGAACTGTACGCCGGTCCCGACGACTTTGCCGTTGCCGTTACCAATGGGTTTGCCGTGCGGCGTACCCTCAAGATAGAGCCGGGCGTTGCGCTTGGCGGTGGGGAGGATTCCACGGTCGACGTAACAGACACCGTCTGGCGGATTAGCCAGAACGCGGATGTAGGGGACGCAATCTATCTGCCCTCTTCTCCCGAGTTGCTGACGCCGACACCCGAAGCGGCGCGGGCGCTCCGCGGTGGGACCTTCGAGGTGGGAGGCATTACGGTGCAGGGCCCACTTCAGAGACGGGCTCGCGAGGCGATGCTACGTTTTGATCCGGAGACGGACTTCGACGTAGACATCGAGTGGCCGGAGGTGACCCGGGAATATGTAGACAGCCTGGAAAACCCACAGCTGGAAGCGCTTATGTGGGGCTACTACGGAGGGCTTCCGCACCTGAACTATGTGTTCGACAAACAGGTCATAGATCCACAAAGCCCTGCCTACGGCTTCTTTGTTCATGAATCGGGTAACCTTGTGTTCCCAGAAGTCAACTGGCACAACTTTTTCTACCCAAAGGCGAACAACACCCTCCATATGGGGAACTTCGCTGCGCTCTTGACTGTCCCGACCGAAACGAACCTCACCTATCACAACGAGGCCGTGCTAAATCGGGCTCAGCTCTCCGCGCTGGCGATGATCAACAACATCTCATCGGTCGGCATAATTCGGAGTATTCCGGCGGATGCAGGCGACGGCCTGTCTGGTGCCGGATTCTTTCAGTTCGAGAACCTGGCACATGCGTACTACCACCTGCGGGACCTCCTGGACCCGGAAGTAAAGGACATCTACGAGCAGGCGATGCTGTTTTATGCCGATCACTACGGCAATTTCACGCACTTCACGCCGAACCAAGTAAATGCCGTTATTTCGGGCTATCTCAACCTCCATCTGGCAACAGGCGAGCCTCGTTTTCTGGACAAGTTTGAACGAATGACCTGGGCGTACACCGATTACACCTCCACCCGACCAGACACCTACCAGACCATGAACGCTTTCGGACAGCATCCCGCAGGGTACTTTTTGGAGCAATGGGGACCGGACGGCAACTACGAGAACATGGCCCTGGCGCTTCACATCCAGAACTACTACAAATATCGTGATCTGCCGCAAAGCGACCCCGCTCTCGTCAGTCGGATGAAGGAGTCCCTCGACCGCGCCTTTTTCTTTCAGCAGTTTCACTGGCTGCCACAGCCGGACGGAGAACTGCGAAGTCCAAACTCTATCAACGCCAGAACCGTAATACCGTTGTACAACTCCGGCCATCCAGGGGCCCACGCCGCGTACCCGGAGTTTCCCATCGCGGCGGCAAAGTTTCACCTCCAGCCGCAGCCGGAACCGGGAGAGCCGGGAGTTGCCGCAATCACGAACTACGTGGCCACCACCGAGGAGTGGCAGCGGGACCTCATCTATTGGGGCATGAGCGGCCGGGGCGACGCCTTCGAAGGGGATCCCGGACGCGTTGACCTGACCGGAAAATGGGCGAGACTGGCTTACGACGCATTTACCCTGCCCTCGCGGGTAGAGCCCGCAACGCTTCCTTTCGAGATGGAAGAAGGCATTTGGGAGTTGGATGGCCAGGTCGCGTTCAAGCACGGGGACCTCTACACCCTCGTTTTCTACAGTGGCGACCCACGCAGCCAACAGGGCCGGATAACCGGTGCACCGATCGCCCTTTGGGCGGAGGAGACCGGTAGTGTGGTCCTGTCCATGCGGAACAGAATCACGGGCCGACCTGAAGGCACTATGATGCAGAGCAGCCTCGTCCGCTACGGGGCTTCCGATGCTCCCGCCTGGGAGGGCATGGAGAACGGCACCCTCCGCTGGATCGAGCTGGATCGTGTGTTCGAGATAGCAAGTGACGTTCGCTGGGCTCAGCCGGTCGGCGCAAGCATCGGGGCGGTGCCTAACACGCGGGTCGTGTGGACCTACGAGCTGCACGACGACGGTCGAGTTACCATCGATGTTGAACACATCGGGGATCTAGGAGATCACCAGGTCTATCTAAACCTCCCGGTGTATCTATACGGCACCGAGGGCGAAGACTTCACCGTCTCGGGACCGGAAGGCGGTTCGCTGACGCTCTCGCGAGACGGCGGAGCCGTCGAGGTTTCCTGGCTGGCCGACGCACAGGTGCAGTATGGCGAACCCGTGGCCCCGAATCAGGCGGCCGGGGGCCAGATCAGGAGTCTTCGTATTCCGATCGATCCCGACGACGGCTCGGTTCGTGTGGTGCTCCAGCACAGATAGCGGAGTTCCATAAGGTCTTGGCGGATTTGCGCCGATCTGGGGCGCCGAGGAGACTCGGCGCCCCTTTTTTGCGCACACGGCGGCTCATTCCGTGAGGCATTGATACGCCGGTCGTCAAAACTCCTAAATCACCGGCACAACAATCCCAAACAACAAGACTGTGTGGGTCACGCACGCGAGCGATACTACACTTGGGGCTGTACGGCGAGCCGCCGGAAGCCTTGGAGCGGGCGGTGATTGAGAAGGTTCAACACGCCAATCGTCGTGGCTTCGCTTTGGAGATATCCGGGCAAATGCCGGACAACTGGGAGTCCTTATACAAACGGTGTTCGATGCCTTTGAACGGCCATCGACAAACGATCAAGGAGAGACACAACATGAGCTCAAACAGGCAGGTCCTGTGCTTGGTGAACAGCACGGCGAGCGAGACCTACGAGGCCAACTACGAGGTCGTCTACTCGGCTCTCGACTTTTACAAGGCTCCCTACACGATTCTCGACATTGCGACCGAAGACTTGGAAGGGGTCGGAGAGAATGCGGTTATCCTCGTGGCGCAGCAGGGAGTCTTAGGAGCGCTGTCCGAGAGCGCGGCTCACTCGCTGGCCGATGCCGTTTTCCGAGGCGCCGGGTTGGTTTCGTTCGACGGCGATATCCACGCGTACCCCGACGCGATAAAGGCGCTCGGTGGCGTGCGAACCCGAGAGGGATTCTCGCGGATGCCCCATACCACTACGGCACAGATCAGGGTATGGGATGTGAACCACTTTATTACCAAGCTTCGAGAACCGGAGTTTATTAGTCTGAACAAGCCGATTGAATGCGGCGACGTTGTAAACGTCTCGGCTGCGTGCACCGTGCTTGTTCGCATTGCCGACTCGGGTGGGCAAGTGGGCATTTTCAGCGGAACCTACGGTTCCGGCAAGTTCGTGCTGAGCTCGCTTTCTTCTCGGTTGTGGCAGCGCGAGTATCTTGGGCACGGTGGGGGTCTCGACGACTTGTTCTGGAGGAGCATCGTGTGGTCCGCCCGAAAGCCATTTGCCATGCTCGCTATGCCACCCTTCGCGACGGCCCGCATAGACGACTGCAGTGGCGAGGACCACTTCGGGTGGGTGGACACGTTTCACAAGCACGGTTGGATCCCGCATGTTTCGTTGTTTCTCGACAACATCGACCAGGATCTCGGCGGAAAAATAAAGCGGCTGTACGACGATGGAGTTGCAGAGTTCAGTCCGCATGCCTTTGACTGGGCCCGGCAGATATTCTGGAAACCGGCAGCGCCCCTCGAGCATCGAAGCGGACGGTGTTACACGCACGTCGAGCTGGAAGAGGTGTTCGGCAGGGTGGACGCATTCGCCGCAGGCATCGGAATCACCTGGTCGCACGTCAGTTGTCCACACTTTGGGGACATTGGTCACACGGCGCTGCAGTTTCTTCGTGAACGAGAAATGACATTGCTCAACCGTCCTCTGGCCGCCGAAACCAGGCTCAAGTTCACCGAGCGCGGATTGCTGCCCTACGGCGGGCAGGGCGGTGTGATCGACACGGAAAAGATGGCGGACGGTTTTTTTGTCATATCGCCGGGTTACGACATTATCCCCAAGGCGCTAACCGAATCGCTTGTTGCAAGGGACCTTGTCAAACCGGTCGGCGAGTCGTACGACTTCCTCTGGGCCAACGGCCGACGGGTAGCCGACATTGAGAAGTGCGCCGAGTACGGGTCGTTTGGGATTCTTCATCAGCTGCGATCCCTCATGCCCGTGGTTCTTACAACGCACGAGCAGAACATTGCCATCCTCACACCTCAAGAGTGGGACCGCCTGCTTTCCGGAATAGGCCGGAAGATTGCGCAATACGAACTCATCCACACCTCGTGGACTCACATGGGCGAGTACGCGAGGTGTCGGCATGGCGTCGGTTTAGCTTCCGTGCGGTACGACAAAAGCGCCGGCGCCATAGAAGTTGACCTAACCGGTCGAAGTGAGATGCAACTCTTACTGCACGTGTACCGGGACGAGAACGGGACTATTACCCGTGATCTCAGGCCGCTCGCGCCCGTCGAGGGGCCTGAAACACAGCTGGTTCACGCCACCCTGAAAGACTCCTGTACCGAACCTGGCGAGACGATTCGAGCGAAACGAAAAGGGGAGCTTTAGGTGCGTTGCAACCACTCTCTCTCGGCGTTGTTGGCTGCGGTTTTATCGGCCGCCCCACTTGCAGTCGATCTTTGAGAACCCCGAGGCTCGTGTCGTCGCCGTGGCGGATGTGCAGCAAGACATGGCCGGGGCTTATGCCAAGGAATTTTCCGCCGATTTGAGCTGATCCATCGCGCCGACCACGATACAATCCGCGCACACCGGAACGCCACACAATCCTGGTGGAGCCGCTACTGGGGGCGCAAGTCACATGCGGGTCTATCTCCACGACAGAAAAAAAGAACAAAACCGTCGGGTGCTGCAGGTTTCGCGAAATTGCCGGCTATTCCGATTCATGCTCGGCGGAAACAACAACGGTACGCTTCCGGCCTCGTCGCCGATGTTGAGACAAACCGCGGTTTCGGCATCGAGCCCTTGATCAATCCGCACGGCCTCATCTTTGGTCCGGACTACCGGGCCTAAGGCGGGGGAAGCCTGACACTGCAGAACCAGAGACTTGTGTACCGGCCCAGGGTCAAGTCCAGGGACTCGGATCTGCGCCGATCTGGGGCGCCGAGTAGACTCGGCGCCCCTTTTTGCGCACACGGCGGCTCATTCCGTGAGGCATTGATACGCCGGTCGTCAAAACTCCTAAACCACCGGCACAACAATCCCAAACAACGAGATTGTGCAGGTCCTGGGCGCGGGCGATACTATGCGTTGGAGGTTACAACCGTGCAGCAATACACTCCCGACTCGGAAAGGTACGAGGTGGCCGAAGATTGGTTTAGGCCGATGGGCGCCACAGGACTCAAGATCTCCGCGCTCTCCCTTGGAACCTGGCACAACTTCGGCGGAGCGGGTACGGACTCGAAGCGACTCGACGAACCGGACCTCCATGACAACTGCCGACGGATCCTGTTCACCGCCTTTGACCTGGGCATTAACCACTTCGACCTTGCCAACGCATATGGCCCTCCTCCCGGCACGGCCGAAGAACGCGTGGGAAGAATCCTCCGCGACGACTTTGGGGCTCATCGAGAAGAAATTGTTATTGCCACCAAGGCCGGCGTGGCTATTCATCCTGGACCGAACGCTAAGACCAAGAACCGCAAGAACCTCTTGCCACGTCTGGACGAGTCGCTTCGCCGCCTTGGCACCGATTACGTGGACATCTGGTATGTGCACGGACCCGACGAAGGCACTCCGCTGGAAGAGACACTCGGGGCGCTCGACCAAGCCGTGCGGTCGGGAAAGGCCCTGTACACCGGCGTCAGTTCCTACCGAGGAGATATGACCTCGGAGACAATGCGGGTCTGTGAGCGGAACGGATTTGTCAAACCACGGGTGCACCAGCCCATCTACAATATGCGAAACCGATGGATCGAAGACGATCTCTTGCCCGTTACCGCGCGGGAGGGTATGGGGGTGATCAGTTTTATGGCCCTCGGAGGTGGAAGACTCACGGAAAAATACCTCAACGGTATCCCCAACGACTCGCGCGCAGCTTCCGAGTCGACTTACCTGAGCAAGGACGTTTTTACGCCGTCGCTGCTTTCGGTGGTACGAAAACTCGATGATCATGCGAAGCAACGTGGTCAGTCCTTGGCGCAGATGGCTATTGCATGGGTACTCCAAGACTCGCGGGTAACCAGTACGATTATTGGGGCAAGCCGGCCCGAACAGGTCCGAGAAAACGTGAAGTCATTTGAAAACACTTCGTTTTCTGAAGAGGAGCTCAAACTTATAGACGCGATTCTTGCCGAGGAAGTCAGGTAATGTCATACAGGGACGGTTGGGCGGCCATCACCCTTCAACCAAACCAGAGAGTCCCACGGACCGAATACTCCGCCCATGTTTATCACTGGCCTCTGATATCGCAAGTGATCGGCCGGCACGTCGATGCCGCGTCATCCGAGGACAAACGCGAACAAGCGACGCAGGATTTTGTGCGTGCTTGGAACTACGACTTTGTCTGGGCGGTGCAGATCCACCGGTCCTACCTCGGAGACTTCCACACGGACATGGGGCACGCGGTGTACGCGTCCGACGGAGCCGATAAGGTCAAGCCGGAACGGAGTCCCTTCGAAGCCCCCGAACAAGCTCTGGCCTTTGACCCGTGCTCAATGCTCCCATCATATACTCAGGAGCGCCTGATTGCCGACATGGACAATCAGTACCAACGTAACTGCCGGCGCTTTCCCGACGCGGTGAACATGACCGGAATCTACATTAGCCTGATCAGTGGTCTTATCGAGCTCTTTGGCTGGGACCTGCTGCTAACGGCTGCCGGCATAGACGGAGACGCCTTCGGAGCCGTTGCGGGACGATACACCGACTGGGCATTTCAGTTCTTCACCGCTGCCGCCTTGTCGAAGTCACCGGTGATTATGGTTCACGACGACATCGTTTGGAGTAGTGGTCCGTTTATCAGCCCAAAGTGGTATCGGGAATACGTCTTTCCCAACTACCGCCGTCTCTTGGAGCCGTTGAAGAAATCGGGCAAGATCATCGTGTATACCAGCGATGGGGACTTCTCCGAGTTTATCGACGACATCGCCGGTACCGGGGTCAGCGGCTTTGTGATCGAGCCCATGACCGACATTGCCTACATCGCCAAGACGTATGGCAAGACACACTTTTTTGTCGGGAATGCGGACACCAGAGTTCTTTTGGACGGCGACCAAGCCGCGATCCGCGAAGAGGTGGAGCGCTGCACCGAGATTGGGAAGCCTCACCCGGGCTTTTTTTTGGCGGTGGGCAACCACATCCCGGCGAACACCCCGGTCGAAGCAGCTCTGTACTACAACAGGTGTTACGAGTCGCTGATGATACGGTAGGGAGGAGGTGAGTGTTTAGATTAATCGCACTAGATGTCGCAAGCTTTCCCTGCCAAACTCGTATGCCGTTCCGATTCGGCATCGCCGAGCTCACCGCCATGCCGCACGTGTTTGTCCGAGCAACAATCGACGTCGGCAACGGCAAGACGGTTCAAGGAGTGGCCGGGGACGGCCTCGTACCCAAATGGTTCGAAAAGGACCCCGTTGCCGGCGTTCAAAGCGACCTCGATCGCTTGTGGGAGGTGGTGCAGGCAGCAGGAACGCGTGCACTCGAGTACGGAGAGTTCGATCAGCCCTTTCACCTCTGGTACGACCTTTACCAGGAGCAAATCGCTTGGGGGAATGGGACAGGATTTCCGCCGTTACTGTCGCACTTTGGGCTGACCCTCGTCGAGCGAGCGGTCATCGACGCGGTTTGCCGCTTTCGTAGCGCTACTCTCTCACAGCTTCTCGCCGCCGGGACAATCGTGGTGGACGTCAACCGGATCAGCGACCCACCGACTGATAGATCTATGCGGGACGTGCTGGCCGCCAAGCCGCTTGAGTCGCTTACTGCCCGCCACACCGTCGGCATGGCAGACCCGCTTACTCGGTCGGAGGTTGCAGAACCGATTGGAGACGGATTGCCGGAATCCCTCGAAGAGGACATCGAGCAATACGGTTTGAGTCACTTCAAAATCAAGGTCTGCGGAGACGTGACGAACGACATCGAGCGACTGAGCGCAATCTCAGCAATTCTCAACGATAAGACAACTGCCGGCTTTCGCTTCACCTTGGACGGCAACGAACAGTTTGTTGATGTCGGTCGCTTCCAAAGCTTTTGGGGGCAGGTCCGTAGCTCGCCTCGCCTGAGTTCCTTCTTCACACGGCTTATCTTTGTTGAGCAGCCTTTCAAGCGCGAGTACGCCCTTTCGAACGCCGTGGGAAATGTGCTGCGTTCTTGGACTGACGCGCCGCCCATCATCATCGACGAGTCCGACGGCAGTCTTGCTTCGTTGCCGGACGCGTTGTCACGAGGATACCGCGGCACCAGCCACAAGAACTGCAAGGGCGTCTTCAAGGGTTTGATCAACGCGGCACGAGTTTCCGACCGTGTGGAAGCCGCGCCGGAGGCGGGTTACGTGATGAGCGCCGAGGACCTGGTAAACATCGGTCCGATCGCCCTGCTCCAGGATCTGGCCGTAGTCGCTAAACTCGGGATACCTCACGTGGAGCGAAACGGCCACCACTATTTCAAAGGACTTTCGATGTTTCCCGAGGCACTACAAACAACGACCGCGGCGGCCCACGGCGACCTGTACCGGATTGGCCAAGAGGGCTACGCGGAGCTGCGCATCAACGCCGGCATGCTTTCCACCGGCTCCATCAATCGGGCGCCATTTGGATTGGACTTTTTGCCGGAGGGTGACTTTGTCCCCCTCAGCGATTGGAAACGGCCCAGAGCACCGCAGTCCTAACGGCTTCATCGCCGGTCTCGAAGACTACCTGCTTAGCTCCCAGCCGGGGAAGTCGGCTTCGGGGCGACCCTTGACCTCTTGGAACTCCACCGTTCGGCGGGTTGCGATGCGCAGGTTGGCCATGATCATGTGTGTCTTCGCCATGCTTCGAAAGCCTATGCGACCGCATCGCAACACGGGCCCGGCTGTGACATCGGGATTATCATAGGAGTCGAACATCTGTTTCCCGTCGATGCTGCCACGCAGTCGCGCGCCGTCTTGGAGAAACTGCAGGCGGTGCCAGACGCCTTTTTCTAGATACGCCGGAAAAAACTGCAGCCCAAGCGGCAGCTTCCACGGTTGTTTGAAGAGTCCGGACGAGTTTCCGCGACCGAACGAGTCTTGGTACTCCCGAAAGTACTCCCAGTGGTACATACGCACGTTGGAACCCCAGACGAGGCGCATGGCGCCGTCGCTTCGAAGCGGGTAGTCGGCCATAAAATCCTCGCCCTGCATACCGGCTGCCTGAAGGCACAAGAGCGACAAACCATGGTCCTTGAGGGGCTTGAAGTCGAACTCCATAAACAAGTCACCACGAAAGAATTCGCTCGTCCAGAGATAGCCTTGCGAGTACTCAAACCCTTCGTGACTGTACTTCTTTACGTCGTGCGTCCGAATCTCGAAGCCCTCTGTGTTTGGTTTCACGCACCCGGGCATTCCTTGCTGGTGGAAATACTCGAGGTGTTCCGGTTCCTGGAGTGAGAGCGAGACGTTTTCCACGAAATCCGCGTCCGGGACAAGCTCGAGTTCGGGAATCCCCACACCCCCGTAGACGCGGAGGTGCTCCCCCCGCTTTTGCTCAGACCTCGGGTTCGCCTCGATCTCGAACTGCCGCGCCACCCAGTCATCGTCGGCACGGCCGTCGAAAAAAAACGCAGATCCGAGAGTGCCCAGGCAGGGTTTCCCACCACCAGCCTTTCGCCACAATCTTCGCGGTGTGTCTTCCGCCCGAACGGATTGAGGTGCCCCGCAATCACTCCGTTGATGTAGAGATTGTAGTCGCCGACCTCATGGTCCCAGGTGACCGTGAGCTGGTACCAAGTTTCGCGTCGCGGCGACCAATGGTCCACGGTCACGATGGCCGTCAGCTCCGGAACGTAGGCGGACTGTTGAGACCCGACGCCTTTGGGCGCGGCGTAGACGCCGCTCCTGAAAAACTTAGCAAACAGGCTCGGATACCAGTAGGCCTGCCAGACCACACAAAAAGCCGCCCCGCGCCAGCTCCGCAGCGGTCCCGGAACAGGATTGCCATCGGCGTCCCGAGTTGATTTTGTCTCCGGCAGATGCTCAGACAAGAGCACCATTTCGCAGTAGTCCGTCTCCACATCCAAGGTAAACTTCGGTTCGTTCCAGATGCTCAGGTCGTCCATCGCCATTGCTCAGACCGTCATGGCCCCTTGAGGCGAATTGACTGTATGTCCCGCCAAAACTGCGCGGCTATGGACACTCCCGGCAAGCCACCCTGAGCGGCCGTCCGATGTTACGCCGAACCATTGCCCTTCACTGCTATCAAACGGAAAATCAGACGCGGGCAAATGATGCTGCTTGAGTTCGACGTCTGCCATGCTATCCTCACTCGGCGGTCGACGAGGTGTAGAAGCTGTGCTTATATGCCGTGTCCAACATTGTCACTACACTTTTTGGTTCGACGTTGCCCAGAATATTGTGAACCTGAGTAAATACATACCCGGATCCGGGCTTGAAGGTCTCGGTCAGGAACTCGACGTTCTCCGCAATCAAGGCATTATCATTGGTGCGCAAGATCCTCTGGGTATCACAACCACCTCCCCAGAAGCTCAATTGACCGCCAAACTCTTCTTTTAGCTCATGGGGATCCATATTCGCGGCCGATACCTGTACAGGATTGAGTATGTCAATCCCACAGTCAATAAGCATTGGTATAAGCGGCCGAATTCCACCGCATGAGTGAAGATGCACCGATAGATCACTGTGGCTATGAACATAATCGCAGAATCGCTTGAAGTATGGCATGACCGCTTCTTCCATCAAGGCCGGATCACACCACGGTCCCCGTTGGGTGCCCAAGTCACAGCTTATTCTCACCGCTTGTATGTATTCACCCATGTACTTAATGACTTTCTCGACTTTGCTGATGTTCTTTTCAAGAAGGCTTTCGTTTTCGGCCTTAATGACTTCCTTTTCCAGCATGAGCCTCGTCAGCCATTCCGGGTTCATTTGAAAGTAACCCGAGAATCCACTGAAGGTAAGGTAATAATCTGTTCCATGATACAGTTTTTCGGCCTCAGACGTCGTGCGTGCAATTAGTTCATCTTCTTTGTTTACGATAAGACTCCTGTCTACGCTCAAAATGTCGAAGTGGTATGCGCCGCTCGACATACGAATCTTTGCGGCGCCGTAGTTCGCAACCCAATCGCCGTCGGCGTTTTTCTCCGGTTGGACATGCTTAGGCAACAAGAACTGGTAGTCACCTCGTGGATTCCACACATGGGTGCTTTCCGGGTAGGGCTGCAGCGCAACGGCATCACAATGGAATCGCTCCAGGATTTCGCGCCCTAGACGGGGCGTAAATTGCACAATATCCCGAATCTCGATCGGCTCGAGAGACAAACCGAGATACTTCCTAAGGTTCCAATAGGCAAATGCGTTAATGCTGCTTGACGTGGTGGAACCAAGGTCGATCGGCATTCGATCGACAGATTCGTGGCGGGTAGCTTTGAGGACCCGTTCCCTCGATGTCATGCTCTCTTGTTTTTGTTGCCCACCGGATTGCGCCGTTTTTAGTTCCAGCACGGTCAGCCTCCTATGCCCACGCTTGCCCCATCGATAGCGCTTCAGGGCGTACTTACTGCATAGAGATCGTAGCAGAGTCAGAGCCGCAGTGTTAATCGGCATTGACCAAGACAGAAAAAGGGGTAACAAAGTTCCAAAAAGAAGCAACACGCCCAACAAACGACGATGTGTTACCCTGCATGTAGTGAACCCATATTACATTGCCCACCAAGCGGATCTGCGCTGCGATCCCAACTACTCCTTCGAGATCGGCGACGTCGACAGCGACGGCCGCCTCGAGTTTGGGTGCTTGAACCAGGATGGAAATCGCCTTCGCTTTGTGCGATTGGACGGTAGCGTGGTGTTTGACTGTCGACTCAGAAGCAACGGGAACTGGGGGACTCCACTTCCCAGCCTGGTCGACATAAACGGAGACGGCGCCGATGAAGTCGTCGTGCCCGACTCATCGTTCAACCAAATCTGGCGCGGGGACGAGCTGCTCAACGACTTTGCCCACGAGTTCTACCTGGCCGACACCGAGGGCGATGACGCCGACGAGATAGCATTTTGCACGCTCGATCACATCAACGCGGGCTATCGCGACACGGAATGGAATACGGGGGAGCTAGTGATTATGGATCACGACGGCTAGACTATTCTTAGGCGAGGCGTAGCCGACTACTGCCGCGAAACACATCTTGATGACCTGGCCTTTGCCGACTTCCGTGGGAAGGGCAAGGTCGATCTGCTGACCGAAAAGGTCCAACTTCTTGATCCACACTCCGGCGACGTCATCTGGAATGTGGCAGACAGCTTTGATCACGGCCAATGGGTCGGCCGGTGAGCATCGAGTCGGTCGAGTACTGGCAACTCCTCAGGTCGGTGCTCGGCTCACGGAAACTTATCCTTCCGAGCGCTGCCGCCGCCGTGGTGCGGGACCGGAGAATTCTTCTGGCACGCCACGCAGACCTCGGCACATGGCACCTCCCCGGAGGATTCCAGGACCTTGGCGAGTCCGTTGCCCAAACGGCCGTCCGCGAGCTTCGCGAAGAAACCGGGCTTCTCCTGGAACCGGGGCCTCTAGTCAGCGTGCTCTCAAGCTCCAACTGGGACGTCGAGTATCCAAACGGCGACCTCGTACAGTCCCTGGAGTTCTGTTTTTTGATGACGGGCGACATCGATCTGCCGGACTTAAAGGCCGACGCCACCGAGGTCCGGGAGCTTCGCTTTTTCCCGCTCTCTTCGCCACCAGCGGACATTGCGCCTTGTTGCCTTCAGAAATGCCACGATGTGGCGGAACATAACGGCGTGACCGTTGTACACTAGCGGTGTCACTGCCGCCGATTACGAGAGAATGCACGCCTTGACGTGGCGCAGCCGTTTTTCTTATGCTCGGCTGACATTAAAGACTCAACGGGACGGATCTCATGACAGCAAAAAGGCTCGGCATACACGGACTCGCGCTCGGCCACCCGATCGGCTTCGCGAAACACCTCGTTGCGGGCTATGGAATGGAGGTGTCTTTCCTTGCCTATGACGAGAGCCAGGAAGAAGAGCGCTCGCGAAAAGACACACTCATGAAGACCTATCCGTCCCTTTCGATCGTACGGGACGCGAATGAAATGATCGAAAGAGGCGTTGACGCGGTCTTCTGCGCGTCGCAAGCGCATCGGCATTACGAACTGTGCGCTCCCTACGTCGAATCTCGAATCCCACTCTTCATCGACAAGCCGTTTGCGAACAATTACGAGCAGGCGAAGAAGATCCTTGATCTCACGAAACAGCATGATGCGCCGATGATGTCCTGTTCGGTACGGCGCTACGCTGAGGGCTATAACCACATCTTTTCGGCAATCGGCGACGGCAAGGCCGGGGTCCCCCTCTTTGCTGAGTGCTTTGAACCGCACCCCTGCCCGCCGGGTTACTGGCAGGACCGCATTGAATCCAGCGGAGGATTTGTGGTCAACTACGGCGTGCATGTTGTTGATCCGATCGTGAAAGCGCTCGGAACGGACATCGAATCCGTCTACGCGACCGCCTCGAAAAACTCGGTCCCCGACATGTATTCCGAAGACACGGGAATCATCCACATCAAGTACAGAAACGGACCAACCGCCATCGGCAAGGTGTCGGGGGGGTATGAAGAGGATCTCGGTCACGTTCGCCCCTCCCAGGGCCACTTTATTCTCCATGCGTCGAAGGGCATATTGCAATCGTTTATTATGGAAAGCGACGTGACATACTATAACAGCGCGGTTTTCCGCGGAGCCCCCGGAGTCTACCACCGGCGAAGCGGGACCGCAGGAACACTCGATGCTTTCGCCACTATGGTAGAAACGAAACAGAGACCGATTCCCCTTACGGATATGGACGCAGTAATGAGAATTCTAGACGCGGCCCGACGGTCGATCGATACCAAATCGGTGGTGACACTCTAACGGAGAGTCGGAGAACGCGGCAGATCTATTCGCCTTGTGGGTGCGGAAGTTGAGTCATGTTCCGACGCCACGAAAGTATTGGAGCCACTGCGGCAACGCATCGTTTACAAAGACCTCGTGGTGCAGCTCGAACTCCAGAGCATAATCTCCGGTATAGCCGTCGTCCTCGAGATGCGAGACGATCCACTCCATGTCCACATCGCCGGCACCGATCATCGTTCTGTGATACTCGCCGTCCCTCCAGACGCTGTCCTTTATATGGGCGTGGACGATGCGCCCCTGGAATGCCTTGTACGCCTCTTTGTAGTCAACCTGGCAATGCATCAGGTTGGCCGGATCGTACAAGACCCCAAAGTGCGCCGAATCGACTGCGCTCACCAAACGCATAATCAGATCCGGATAGCACGCGATGCTTCCGGCGTGGTTCTCTGCGCCAAGGTAGATACCTTTGGAAGCGGCGTAGGCAGCGGCCTCTTGGAAGAACGGGATCATTTCGTCGGCGAGCTTCGGGTCTTCGCCGTGGCCCGGCGAGACGCGGATCGATCGACTTCCCAGCGTAACCGCATTGTCCACGTCTTCCTTGAGTGTTGCCATTGCCTGGTGGTATCCCGCCGACTCAAAGGTTCTTCCGCCATACGTTCCGAGATTGGCGATCACAAGACCGTATGAAGCGGCCTTTTCCTTTAGCGCCGGAATGTCGCAGTCACGAGCGTTGCTCTGGTAGTGGGGCGGGCCACCCCACAGATCGACCTTTTTGTAACCCGAGCGAGCAATCAGGCCGAACACGTACCGAAGACCCTCCAGGCGAATCGAATAGTTGCAGCACGAAATTCGATTTGTATCCATTTACTGCTTTCCTCCCTCAATTATTTGGTCGAAGATAGTCCGGCAGGACTACGTCGCCCTCACGCGATGCAGGCGTTACAACAAGGCGGTTGATTGCTCCATCGTGGTAGTCGCACTCCACAACGGTATTTTCCGGCGCGTGAAGCTTGAAAGACACGTCCCACTCCTTTGGCCAAAAGGGGAAAAGGAGTATGGAGTCGCCGGTCGTCTGCAGCAGCATGTCCTGTAGTTGAATCATGCCGCTCCCCCCCCCAGTTGTGGTCGGGCACCCAGTCCGCCCCCGGGCCCCAGAACGCCGGAAAGCGACGGCCGCTGTCGCCAAGTTTGAGAAACAGGTAGTGAACCGCTTCCTCCACGAGACCGAGGTGAGCGCAGAAGATGCCTGTTTGCTGCCAACTGACGTAGCCTTTCTGGCAGTCGACCTCGTGGCTACCGTGACGCCACGTGTTCAGAGCCAGTTCAAGATCAGGTTTTCCAACGCCAAGTCGCTCGTAGGGGAACAGTGGATACAGCTGAGGCAACTCGCAGTTTTTGACTTCGTCCCAGGACTTGGCGGGCGAGATGCAAGTCTTGCCATCCATCACCCGCGTCGCGGGCTCCGGTAGATGCGCAAGACGCTCGCGGTAGTGATTCCTTTTGTCGTCGGAGACAAGGTCGGTTTCGAGAAGGTACTCATAGATACTGCGCAATCCGGTGATTACCTCGGTCGGATTGGTAGCATTTCGATAGGTCTCCAGCGCGATCGACGGACTTATGATCAGCTTGCCATTTTCATCGTAAGCACTGCGACCGGCGATTCGGGCTTGATACTCGTGGTGAAGGAAGTAAAACTCCATGGCGCTGTCGACAAAGCGAAGGTAGTCGGCCTTGAGATTGCCCGTGTACCGGTGGACCATCAGCATCATCCAGGCGAACTCAAGCTGGGCATGGTAGAGCTTGTTTACCGGTTGGCTGATCTGGTCACCGAGGCCGAGGCTTGGATCGCGCTCCCAACCAAAGTGACTGCCGATGGGTATGCCGAAGTTGTTTATCTGCTCGGTAAAACTACACCCGGCGTGTCCCCAGGCGATTTGGGAGCGCAGCTCGGCTGCCGGCAGCGCGTTGATACACCAGTCCAGCTGCGGGTCCATAAGGTCCGTATCGCCGGATTTGATCATCGGCCAGTAGACAAGGCGCTGGTTCTGCTGCGTCAGGCTACCGCCACCCCATGCCCGAAAATCGGGACCAAAATCAAAGTGCCGTTTATTCTTCGGCTCCGTAATGCCAAGACCCCGCTCCATCTCAACGTCGTGAACCAGTCCGGAGTCATAGGTGTGATTTCCACCGTTGAACTTCGTTGGGAACGTACCCCTGTGGTTGGTGCCGAGCAAAAATCGGAACAGGCGATAGTTTTTGGAGACTTGGAGAGCTCGACGACTCCGCTCGGCGTCGCTGTCGCGGGGCTCTATTGCGATATGGCTCCGATCCCAGAACTCCCGCCACCATGCGTACGTGGCTTCCCTATCCCGATCCACGGTCGCGTCGTCCAGCGCTGCGGCCCGCGCGAGGATCGCCGAGCGCCAATCATCTGCGCTTTGGTGCTTCGCGGAACGGCAGACGACCGATACACGCCGTTGCGCGGAGGGGGCCAAACGGAGGCGGTAGGCCATGTATGCCGTGCCCAGGTAGCTTCCCAACACAGGACCCATGTACTCCGCTTGATCGGTACACCGCAGGCCCCCAAAGACAAGATCCTTTTGCGGATTGTACAGGTCCTTTTTGTACTCCCTAAATCCCTGTTGATCCATTTCCTTGTCGAAGGCCAAATCGCTGTTGTCGTTTTGGTGGCAAAAACAAATCGTGTCGGACCAGATCGTGCGGATAAAAGGGGTACGCGAATATGTCAAAACGCTCGCCAAAGTAGGTGGAGCCTTCTTCGGCGGGAGAAATCCGGTCCTCAAATCGCCAGGTCTCGTAGCGCGCTTCCCAAACGAGGTCGCGGCTCCCTTCAAGCTCGATGTGAAACTCAGGGTTGGACTGGGAGGCCCACACAACCGCGCGAACGCTTTGAGTGGCGACTTGCCATTTAGCCTCGATCTCGCCGGTGACGGTGTCGAGCGTCTGGGAGAAGTCGCCAACGCCGGTCGGTCCACCCATCGGGCGCAGGCGGAGCCGCCCAAGCTTGGGAAAGCCGTTGTGCTCATCGAAGGTACCGCTCTGTTGAAAGTGGACAAGAATGTCCCCGTCTTCTACCCATACGTTGAGACCAAGCCCGCAGCCACCGGTGGGCATCGATTCTTCGGAGCTTTTGCTCGGCTCCGTCCAGTGAACCGTCAACCTATCTCTCTGCGTGTCTGTATTCACCATAGAGCCTCCGGGGCCTTATTCGATCGAGAACGTAACAATAGACCAAAGTCGACGACTTCGAGACTCGCCTTTTTGGGTCGTCGGACCGGAATTTCGCGTTGCCCACCGGAACGCGCGGAACGGGCGTCGTGCAAGAATCGGTGCGCTGGACCAAAAACCGGCAATCATCTCCCGGCGGGCTGTCTGTACAATAGGATTGGGTACTCCAAGACCCGCGGGTAACCAGTACGATTATTGGGGCAAGCCGGACCGAATACTCCGCCCATGTTTATCACTGGCCTCTGATATCGCAAGTGATCGGCCGGCACGTCGATGCCGCGTCATCCGAGGACAAACGCGAACAAGCGACGCAGGATTTTGTGCGTGCTTGGAACTACGACTTTGTCTGGGCGGTGCAGATCCACCGGTCCTACCTCGGAGACTTCCACACGGACATGGGGCACGCGGTGTACGCGTCCGACGGAGCCGATAAGGTCAAGCCGGAACGGAGTCCCTTCGAAGCCCCCGAACAAGCTCTGGCCTTTGACCCGTGCTCAATGCTCCCATCATATACTCAGGAGCGCCTGATTGCCGACATGGACAATCAGTACCAACGTAACTGCCGGCGCTTTCCCGACGCGGTGAACATGACCGGAATCTACATTAGCCTGATCAGTGGTCTTATCGAGCTCTTTGGCTGGGACCTGCTGCTAACGGCTGCCGGCATAGACGGAGACGCCTTCGGAGCCGTTGCGGGACGATACACCGACTGGGCATTTCAGTTCTTCACCGCTGCCGCCTTGTCGAAGTCACCGGTGATTATGGTTCACGACGACATCGTTTGGAGTAGTGGTCCGTTTATCAGCCCAAAGTGGTATCGGGAATACGTCTTTCCCAACTACCGCCGTCTCTTGGAGCCGTTGAAGAAATCGGGCAAGATCATCGTGTATACCAGCGATGGGGACTTCTCCGAGTTTATCGACGACATCGCCGGTACCGGGGTCAGCGGCTTTGTGATCGAGCCCATGACCGACATTGCCTACATCGCCAAGACGTATGGCAAGACACACTTTTTTGTCGGGAATGCGGACACCAGAGTTCTTTTGGACGGCGACCAAGCCGCGATCCGCGAAGAGGTGGAGCGCTGCATCGAGATTGGGAAGCCTCACCCAGGCCTTTTTATGGTGGTGGGCAACCACATCCCGGCGAACACCCCGGTCGAAGCAGCTATATACTACAACGAGTGTTATAGGTCGCTGATGATGCGGTAGGTCTGACCTGGGAGGTTTGGAGACGGCTGGAATCGCCTTCGCCTTCCTCGGATTGAATCGCGGTCCACACCCGCTCGGCGGTAAACGGAAGGGTGCGAATTCGCACCTTTGCTGCCTGCTCCACGGCGGCGGCAACGGCAGGGGCGACGGCCAGAATACCGCCCTCTCCCATGCCCTTTTCGCCAAAGGGTCCGGGACCGTCGCCGTTCTCCACGAACTCACTGTGCATGTTGTGAGGCACGTCGTCGATGGCGGGAATCCGGTAGTCGAGGGAGCCGGGGTTGAGGATTTGTCCATGGGTACCGTGCGATAGCTGCTCAAGACAGGTGAACCCGAGCCCCATCACCGCGCCGCCCTCGTCGAGTCCCTCGGCACGACGGGGATTCACGATCCGGCCGGCGTCCGTAACGGTGATCAGTTTCGTGACCGTTACCTGTCCCGTATCCGTATCGACAACTACCTCGACGCCTGTGACGAGGTACTCGTAAAACGGCGTGGGACCACCAAGAGGGTGAGAGGAATCCCGAACCGCCTGGTATTCTCCGGTTGCCTCGATCTCGCCCTGACCGATACCAAAATGTGCCGCGAGCACCTCACGGTAGGTCGCGGATCCATCGACCTCGGCCCCGTGCCTAACTCGGATCTCTTCGATTCGCCTCTGAACACCCTCGCATGCCGACTTCACGGCATTGCCCATCGACACCGTGGAGCGGCTCGAGGCGGTCAGAGAATCAAATGGGACCAGATCGGTGTCTCCGGCAATAACGGAAATGGCGTCCAGGGGAACGCCGAGCGTCCGCGCCGCAATCTTCGCCATGGTAGTACGGGAGCCTTGACCCATTTCGGTAGTTCCTACGTAGACCGTTAGGCTTCCATCGGCGCAGAGACGCACACGAGCGAATGATGTGGTGGCGGGAATCGAGTTTTTTACGCCGATAGCAATGCCCCGGCCGACACCCGCCGGAAGCGGCTCGTCTATGGCGAGCTTTCGCGCCACCATCTCCAGCGGAGTGATCCAGTCCCCATCACATGCGGTTTCGCCGGGAATAAACACCTGGCCGCGTGTCGGAAGGTTCTCCTTTCGAACCGCCACCGGATCCATCCCTAGAGCCGCGGCCCCCGCATCCATCTGACCTTCGACCGCAAAGGAAACGTGGGTAGCGCCAAACCCGCGAAAGGCAGTTGTCGGAGCGGTATGGGTAAAGACTCCTCTGGCGGTGATGTCGGCGGCAGGAACGGCATAGGGACCGGTGCCGAGCATACCCGCCTTGCCCACTACCCGCGGAGCCACGTCGGCATAGGCTCCCACCCCCAGGTTTGTCTCGATCTTTAGGAAGGTAATCCGACCAGTCTCGTCGAACCCGGTCTCCGCGTGAATCGTGGCGGACTCCCGCTGACCGACCATAAAGCCCTCTTCCGCGGTCAGGCGGATTTTTACTGTGCGGCGAAGCTTCCACGCGGCGAAGGCCGCCGCCGGTTCGGCCTTCGGATACCCCCTTCCACCGAAGCCGCCCCCTTGGTCGAGCCCCTGAACGCGAAGGCAAGTCTGCGGAATATCGAGCATCTCGGCGACAATCCGGCGCATCTGAAAGGGGTGTTGGATCGCCGTTGTAATGGTAAGAACTTCGCCGTCTACGGATGCGATACAGCTATAGGGTTCCAGCGCGAAGTGGTGGATGTATGGCGCGGAGTAGCTGCCGGTTATCGTTACCTTCGTTGCGTCCCGGGCAGCCTCGACGTCCCCCCAGGAGAGTTCGAAGTTCCGCATGATGTTGGTCCGGTTCAACGCGTTGCGGGGCCGCAATGCCGGGTCCTGAACAAGTGGGGCATCGGTGGCCAAGGCTTCACCCTCACGCAAGACGGCGGGAAGCTCTTCGTAGTCGACCCGAACCAACCCTGCGGCCCGCCTGGCGACCATTTCGTCGTCGGCAAGCACAAGCGCCACCGGATCACCCCAGTACTTTGTCTCGCCCACCGCGAGGATCGGCTGGTCGCGGGCGATAACTCCGTACCGAGCGGGCTCGCCGTTAACCAGCGCCTCCGTCAGAACTGCGGCTACGCCAGGCACGGCAAGAGCAGGTGCCGCGTCGATTGATGCTATTCGCGCACGTGCGCAGGGCAATCGGACGAAGACACCGTGGAGCGCTCCGGCGACCGGCAGATCGTCGACGTAGCGGATCTTGCCGGTGACTCTGTCCGCCGACTCTCGGATTTCTGCAGGCTCGGACACGGTGCTCACCCTGCCGTCGTACTACGATACAACTCGCTGAACTCCGCGTCGGTTATGAGGCCCTTTTTTGCGATTCCCTTGGATTTCACCGACTGCAGCACCCGACCTGCGGTCTCATCGTCGACCGGTGGGAGGCCGAGATCCGCGATCTTCATCTGTACTGATGCAAGGCCGGATTTTTTTCCGAGAACGTATGCCGCCTCTTGTCCGACAAGCCTCGGTCGAAGCGCGAACAGAGCAAGCGGCTCTTCTTTGATCAGGTTTAGCCCCATGCCGCTCTCTCGAGTGAATGCCCGACTGCCGACCACGGGCTTGCTCACCGCCTGGGTAAATCCTGCGATCTCCATGACCCGGCGATTCAGGCTCGTCAGCTTCGCAAGATCGATGCCGGTATCCACCCCATAGAGAACGTGCAAGGCGACGACTACCTCTTCCAGGGCGGTATTGCCGGTGCGCTCGCCGATGCCGCCGACGCTGCAATGAACCACACTCGCCCCCGCCGCCACCGACGCCAGCGGGCCCGCCACGCCGAGTTGGAAATCGTTGTGTGTATGGATTTCAGCCTCGCACCCGACGACGTCGATAATCCGCCGCACCAGGTGCGCGCAGGCCTCCGGAATCATGGATCCCGTGGTGTCCACCACGGCAATTGACTGCGGCTGCACGTCGTGTGTAGCGATTGCGGCGAGGAAGCGTTCGAAAAACTCCGGGGTACTGCGGCTTACGTCCATGGGGAATATGGTCGTTTTGAGATTGCGCTTTTTCGCAAGCGTTAGCCCTTCTAGTGCCCTTTCGATAACCGTGTCCATGGTCCAGGTGGGAAACTGGTAAGTCAGGCGGGGCACCCCCGCGGGCATCTCGAGGATGATTCCGTCGATCCCGCATTCGGCCGCGAGATCAATATCCTTCTCTGTTGCCCGGCACAACACATAGGTTTCGGCATTCAATCCAAGCGCCGCAACGGCCTTGGTGGCCTCCACGTCTTCGGCGGAAACAACGGGAAGCGCAACTTCAATACGGGCGACCCCGACGTCGTCCAGCAGCTGTGCAATCTCGACTTTTTCGTCACGGCGGAAAACCACACCGGGGGTCTGCTCTCCGTCGCGAAGCGTGGCGTCGTGCAGTCTGACCTTTGCAGGCAATGCTCCGACTCTTTCACGTACTTCGGGAACAAAGTTGAAGGGACTGACCCACCAGTTTTCGGTTCTGTATTGGTTGCTCACGGTGACTCCTTATTCGTTTACGAATGCCACGGCACGACACCACGCCGCGGAAGCAGCAGCTATTTTTACGGGAAAGGCGGCAATCGTGCTTCCGGTTGCCGGGATCCTGTCTAGATTGGCGAGTTTTTCTATCTGTAAATACGGCTTTTCCCGGCCGTAGAAGTGGGTTCCCCAGAGAGCTGCACGATTGCCTGCACGGTACGCCTCGGCCATACGAGAAACCGGAGGGTCGAGTCCCCACGCGTCAATGCCGACACACCGCACCCCACAGCCGACAATGTATTTCGTTGCGGACTGGGCAAGGCCGCTTTGCGCGGTCATGTACTTGTCCGTCTTCCAGTACCGGTCGGTTCCGGTGCGGATCAAAACAATGTCTCCGGGCTCAAGACTGTAGTCGATATCGTCCAGAGCTCTGCGAACGTCGGCCTCTTCCAGAAAAGACCCCTCCGGATACGACGAGAAGTCCAAACAGACGGCGGGGCCATAGCACCACTCAAGCGGTATTTGGTCCACCGTTTGCGAGGGCCTGCCACCACTGGTCGGTCCGTAATGGTACGGTGCATCTATGTGGGTTCCCGTATGCGTGGTAAGAGTTATCTGCTCGGTTGCAAGGGCCATCCGCTGTGGAAAGGCTTCAGGTCCGACACCTGCAAGGCGCCCGAGCCGTTCGGCACCATTTTTGTGATCCTTGTAGATAATCTGGGGCGGGAACGGTTCGCTTGCATCGTTCTCAATCGGCGTACTCAGGTCGACAAGCGTCATGTCTGCTCCTTTGGTTGCGGCGACTCCGCGATTTTCGCTGCTGCAAGATTCACCGAATCTACGATCGTCCTATACCCGGTGCACCGACAAAGATTGCCCGCCAAAGCTGTCTCGATGTCCCGGCGCGTCGGGCTGGAGTTTCGATCTAGAAGAGCCTTGGTGGACATCACCATTCCCGGGGTGCAAAAGCCACATTGTGAACCGTCCGCTTCCACGAAGGCTTCCTGCACAGGATCTAAGCGAGTTCCGTCCACAAGCCCTTCGATAGTGGTGATCTCAGCCCCATCGACCGAAGCCGCGAGGATGATACACGAGGTCATCGGTTTTCCGTTCACAAGCACGGTGCAGGCTCCACACTCACCCTGCCGACAGTTTAACTTGGTGCCGGTCAGTCCCAGCCTGTTACGCAGTACGTCGGCGAGTACCTCAAAGGGCTCAATGGCGACCTCGTGGCGCCTTCCGTTCACAAGTAATCCGACCGTCATCCTGTGCTTCCCCCGTCTGCACGGTCATAGGCTATACGCGCTGCCCGTTTTAGCAGGACACCAGCCATCGCGCGTCGGTATCCCTCCCCTGCTCTTAGATCGGAGATCGGCCGAACGGATTTCTCAGCAATCCGAGCCGCCTCTTCCAGCAGGGAGTCCGATCCGTTGGCCCACCAGTCCGCCAGTGCTTCTTCGACCGCCTTGGCCCGCGCGATCACCGGTCCCGCGGCGCCGAACGAAACGCGCGGGGTTCCCTTCGACGGCAATACCACCGCGACGGATACAAGCGCAAGATCCACCGAGTTTCGCCGCGTGAGTCGCAGGTAGGCGGATGAGGAGGTGGGCGTCGTGGGAACGTGTAAGTCTTTTATGACTTCTCCCAGCCCCACCGTTGTCCTGCCGGGACCCAGAAAAAGCGAGTCCACCGGCACGGTGCGAAAGCCTGTAGGTCCCGCTATGACCGCGGCGGCATCAAGGGCGACGAGTACCGGCACGGTGTCGGCAGCGGGAGAGGCGTTGCCGATGTTGCCGCCCAACGTGGCGCGATGCCTGATTTGCACCGACCCAACGACCTGCATTGCATCGATGAGGGCCGGAAACAGAGACCGGATTCTCGAGTCCCCCAGAATGTCGCTCATTGGCTCCGCGGCACCGATTCGGAGACTGCCGGAGGTGGTCTCAATCCCACGAAGCTCTTCCACGAGGCCCAGGTCGACTATAGTTTGGCAGTCGCCACGCTTTTCGTTGATCTGAACCATAAGGTCCGTGCCGCCGCCGTGGACTCTTGCCGTGGGTCCCGCGGAGCTAAGGGCCTGCACTACATCACTGAGCGTACGAGGTCGGACCACCTCCCTAGGAGAGGTCATATGGCAATCGGACCGTCGCCCGCGCTGGATTTCAAGGACAGCAACAGGGCGTTCATCCCGCGGATGACATGAGACCGACTCTGTTCCTTCGCCAAGGCGGCGTCGCCGGCCTTGCAGGCGGCGAATATGTCTCGGTGGTCGCCGCTGATTTCATCGAGATGCTTCACGAAGCGATGCGACATAACGATGTACGCGGCGACCTTGTTCCTGAGTCTCCGTATCTCCTCGACCAGGTAACGCCAACCCGATGCCTCATAAATGGCCAAGTGGAACTCAAGGTTGGCTGCGGAGAACCGGTCGAGATCCTCGCCGGCTTCCTCGATTTCCAAAAGTAAGCGCTTGATATTGCCGAGTTGCGCCGAACTCAGCCGGGGTACCGCCCGTTCCACTGCAAGCGCCTCCAAAGCGGCGCGCATATGGTAGATCTCCACAATCTCTTCTTGGGTGAGTCTTCTGACTCGAACACGCCGGCGGTAGGACCTCTGAACAAGCCCCTCGGTCTCGAGAATGGTCATGGCCTGCCGAATCGGCATACGACTGAGTTGCAAGTGGCCGGCAATAGCGTCCTCGTCTATCTCGTCTCCCGGCGCAAGCACTCCAGCGGTAATCGCCTGGCGTATCGAGGTAACGGCGACATCGTCGGCTCGTCGATGCGTGTACCGCAGGGATCCAAAGAAGTCGTCTAACCGAACGTTTGATGTTTGATGTTCCATAGGGGAGAGCCTTGCGACGTTGAGCTTTGTGATCTATGATCACAGATCATGAGGAGCCTATCTTAGACTTCGCGATAGTTCAAGCCTTGGTATGTGTCACAAACCCTGGTGCCGGCCACAAGAAAACCTGCTGTCTGGCAAGGAGTTACGCGGGGCCGTCTACAGCTTGCGCGACTCGGACCGCATAGGCACGCCAAACGCTTACGGCGCCGGGAAGTACGGGTTTTTCAGCACCAGAGTTGGTGACAGTTCACAAGCCTTGTCGCGATCTGTTTTGCGCAGGAGAAGGTATGTATAAATTGATTGCCCTCGATATCGCCGGTTTTCCCACGCAAACGCGTATGCCTTTCCGCTTTGGCATTGCCGAGCTCACCGCGATGCCACACATCATTGTGCGGGCTACAATAGAGGTCGACCAACACCGCACGGCTCAGGGGGTGGCGGCGGACGGGCTTATTCCTCGATGGTTCGAGAAGAATCCCGATGCGCCGTTCCAACAGGACCTGGATCGGCTGTGGAACGTTATCCAACACGCGGGGGCACAGGCCCTCGCCTACGGGAGCTTTGCCCAAGTCTTTGATTTTTGGAAGGACCTTTACGATCAGCAGATGGAGTGGGGCGGTCGCAACGGCTACGAGCCCCTGTTGGCGCACTTTGGCGTTACTCTTGTCGAGCGGGCGGTTATCGACGCGGTCTGTCGGTTCCATCGTGGCGCGTTCTCGGACCTTCTGGCGGAAGGGACCATAAGGGTCGATACCAGCCGTCTCACCGACCCGCCCACAGATCAATCCATCAAGCAGACACTATTGGCGAAGCCTCTCGAGTCCGTGATCGCCCGGCATACGGTTGGCATGGCGGACCCGCTGACCCGGTCGGAGGTGACCGAGCCCATAGCAGACGGGCTGCCGGAATCGCTGGAGGAAGACATCGAGTATTATGGTCTGACCTATTTCAAGATCAAGGTTCGTGGCCATGTGGGGGACGACATTGACCGCCTGACCGAGGTCTCGACGATACTCGCAGCCAAAACGCCGGGTCACTTTCGTTTTACGCTTGACGGCAACGAGCAGTTTGTCGACGTCGAAAGCTTTCAGACGTTCTGGGATCAAGTCCGCACTTCACCCCGCCTAACCGACTTCTTTTCGCATCTCATTTTTGTAGAGCAGCCTTTTAAGCGAGAATACGCGCTCTCCGACGACGTGGGGACCGCGCTTCTCTCCTGGTCCGATGCGCCGGCGATTATTATAGACGAGTCCGACGGGAGTCTTTCTTCGCTACCGGATGCCCTTGCTCGCGGGTACCGCGGTACCAGTCATAAGAACTGCAAAGGCGTATTCAAGGGCTTGATCAACGGGGCGCGAATCGCCGACCGCCAAGCGGCCGCTCCCGCGGCGGGTTATGTGATAAGCGCGGAGGATCTGGTCAACGTCGGTCCCGTCGCCCTACTGCAGGATCTGGCAGTAGTAGCCAAGCTCGGGATCACTCACGTGGAGCGGAACGGTCACCACTACTTCAAGGGGCTTTCAATGTTCCCGGAGGCTGTTCAGAAGCAGACGGTACATGCCCACGGCGATCTCTATCGGGTTCATCGTGGTGGATATGCGGAACTGCAGGTTGCAAGAGGCACGATCTCGACAAAGTCGATAAATCGAGCTCCCCTGGGTGTGGGTTTTGTACCTGACGGGGACTTTGTTGCTCTCGCCGATTGGGACAAGCCTGTAGCGCCGTAGACAAGACGGTCCGGGAAGCGCCGGCGGTCCGAGCAAGCGCTGAGCGCGGGTGGCGCCGGTGACCGCGGCCGGCGGGAAACGGTCCCGCGCTACGTTATGGCCGAGCGCCAGTTTGCCAGAGACTCCGCCAGGGTTTGGACCGGGTCGCCCCCGAGATTGTAGCCTTGAAAGCCGACGTCCCCTGAGTAGCCAACTCGCCGCATCGCTCCTATGACCCCGGCGAGGGGGAAATCACCGTGCCCCACCGGTTCAACCGTGTGGTTTCCAGGCATCTGTTTGTTCCCACGCGAGTACCGGCTACCGGAGACATTTACGCATTTTAGGTAATCCGCGGCGGCATCAAACTTGGGGATCAGGTCCCCTTGGTCAACGGCGTACCAGTGGTGGCCGCAGAAGGTGACTCCCAGGCGTGGGTCATCTATCGACTTCGCCAAGCGCAGGCAGTCGTCAAAGGTCTGCATCCAGAACCCCAGGTGATGGTATAGCGATATCTCTATGCCCCTGCTTTCCGCCTCCGGAAGCCACCTGCTGAGCAGATCCAGCGCCGTCGCGTCGTGGGAAGGGTCCGAAAGGTCCTCCATCCAATCGAGCATAAACGCCAGTTCGAGGATGTCTCCCGTCTCCAGGCAATCCATAGCATCAAGGACGGAGGAACATCCCTCGGGCACGACATTTCGCATCCGAACCACGGTGTACACGGTGCCGAGGCCAAGACCCGTTCGTCTGCGATGGAATCGAATCTTCCTCGCGTCGTTAATCGAGTCGGGCTTGTCACGATCAAATGAGTAGTGAAACTTGTCGTAGCCGGCAGCCTTTGCCATGTCCCACATTTCCCCGTACTCGTATTGCCGTTCGGAGAAACCAAAGTAATTGTAAAAAGGGTAGACGCTCCAGGTATTCATAGAGTGATTGTAGCCCGCCGTGACGAGGCCGTAATCGTGGAGCTTTTGCTGTTCAACCCGGATTTTGGCAGTTAGCGGGCCCGCTCCAGCGGTCCGACCATGGTATGATCGCAGGGATGAACTCCTACCACATTGCCCACCAGGCGGACCTGCGCTGCAATCCCAACTACTCGTTTGACGTCGGCGACGTGGACGGAGACGGACGCCTCGAGTTTGTGTGCTTGAACCAAGATGGAAATCGCCTCCGTGTTGTCCGATTGGACGGTAGCGTGGTGTTTGAGCGTCGACTGAGAAACAACGGGAACTGGGGAACCCCCCTGCCCTGCTTGGTCGACGTAAACGGAGATGGCGCCACGGAAGTGGTCGTACCGGACATCGCCCCCGGAACACGAAACGAGGCACGGATAATTGCCCTCGATCAACGTGGCACACTCGTCGCGGAGCACTCCTTTGGGACCCACGAGAGAGACGATTACGGAATTGCGGTGCCGCTTTTGGCGCGGCTCCGGCTCGCGACCGCGCGCGCCATTTCCGACGACGGGGTCGTCCCCAGTGGACAATCCTCCGGGCGGACGGGCAACAACGGTGTGAACGCGGCAGCTTTTGGCGTTGTGACCGCACTGGCGGGAGGCGGCGTTGTGGTACTCGACTCGTCGTTCAATGAAATCTGGCGTCGGGACGACCTACGCAACGACTTTGGCCACGAGTTCTACCTTGCCGACATCGACGGAGACGGTGCCGATGAGATCGCCTTTTGCACCCTCGACCATATCAATGCGGGCTACAGCGGCGACGACTGGAACACCGGTGAGCTTGTGATCCTCGATCACGACGGGTCGACAATTCTACGGCGCCGCGTCGACGACTTCTGCGCGGAGACCCACTTCGACGACCTCGCCTTTGCCGATTTCCGTGGTCAAGGCAAGGTGGAGCTCCTCACCGAAAAGGGACAGCTCATTGATCCATACAGTGGTGGCGTGGTCTGGGACGTTGCCGCCACCTTTGACCACGGCCAGTGGATTGCCCACACCGCCGTTGGGAGCGGCGAGCGAAGGATTTTTATCTCCGAGCTCTGGGGTGAGGCCGGCAAGAGCTCTCTGTTCACGGGCGCTGGAACGCATATTGCGAACGTAGAAAACCTTCCGCGGACAAAGCTCGACCCGGAGCTCTTCCCGGGCTGGACGGTCCTGCCGACACGTTGCCACGCGGTGACCTGGCGGGCGGGCGAGGCGGCAGAGTTTTTTCTCGCGGAGCAAACCTGCAGTCCGACGTCGCATTCCTGTTTTGCCACGCGGCACTTTGCACTTCGAGCCTTTTTCCTCGACGCCGACGGCGCCCTGCTTGGCTCACTGCCCTTCGAGGATGCCCAGATCGAGGGCTACTGGTACAACGGCGAAGTTCGCTCGCGGGTGGCGGATGTTGACGGCGACGGAGAGAACGAGATTGTCTTCCCGCAGCAAAACGGTCTTGTGTCGGTCATCAAACGTTGAGCCGCGACGTGAGCGCGGACGCGACGGACTCGCCGAACTCACCACGATCCAGTGACTCACCTCAATCACCGGAGTACTGGCAGATCCTACGGTCGGCGCTTGGATCGCAAAAGGTCATCCTCCCAAGCGCTGCAGCCGCCGTGGTGCGAAGCGGGACCATCCTTTTGGTTCGTCATGCAAAGCTGGAAACCTGGCACCTCCCCGGAGGCTTTCAAGACCTGGATGAGTCCGTTACCCAAACCGCGGCCCGCGAGCTCCGAGAAGAAACGGGACTGTCAATGGAGACGGGACAACTCGTCTCGGTACTCTCGGGTGCAGACTGGGACATCGAGTACCCAAACGGCGATGTGATACAGTCCTTGGAGTTTTGCTTTCTGATGAAAGGGGAGTTCGACCTGCACGAGCTAAAAGCCGACCGCGAGGAAGTACACGACCTTCGCTTCTTCCCCCTTTCTTCACCCCCCCAAGACATTGCGCCTTGTTGCCTGCAACAGTGCCGGGATGTGCTGGCCTTTGGCGGCGCAAGCGTGGTGAGGTAGTTGATGTGGCGGCGCGGACCTCCGCACACATCCACCTAATCCGCTTCTATCTAGTGGAGGGACTATCCAAGGTAGTCCGGCAGCACGACATCAGCTTCGCGGGACCTCGGTGTTACTACGAGGCGCTCTATAGACGCACCGCGGTACTCACACTCCACGACGGTGTTTCCGGGGGCGTGAAGTTTAAACGACACATCCCACTCTTTTGGCCAACAGGGAAGAAGCAGAATGGAATCGGCTGCCGTCTGGAGCAACATGTCCTGCAGCTGGATCATTCCACACCCACCCCAGTTGTGATCGGGAACCCAATCAGCACCGGGTCCCCAGTACGCCGGGAATCGACGACCACCATCGGCGAGCTTTAGAAACAGGTACCGCACGGCTTCATCCAGGAGTCCCAGGTGGGCGCAGAAGATGCCGGTCTGCTGCCAGCTTATGTACCCTTTTTGGCAGTCGACATCGTGACTGCCGTGGCGCCAGGTATTCCGCGCCAGTTCGAGATGCGGTTTTCCAATGCCAAGCCGCTCATATGGGAACACGGGATAGAGCTGAGGCAACTCGCAGTTTTTCACATCGTTCCAAGAAGCGGCCGGGGAGATGCAGGTCTTCCCGTCCATCTCCCGAGCTGACGGCTCAGGGAGGTGCAGGAGTCGTTCCTGGTAATGCCTCTTCGTGTCATCGTCCGCAAGCTCGTTCTCCAGCAAGTACTCATAGATGCTTCGCAATCCCGTAATCACCTCCGTCGGATTTGTGGCATCCCGATAGGTCTCCAGAGCGATGGAGGGGCTAATGATAAGCTTGCCATCCTTGTCGTAGGCATCGCGGCCTCTGACACTTGCCTCGTACTCGTAGTGGAGAAAGTAGAACTCCGTCGCGCTGTTAATAAAGCGCAGGTACTCCGGCTTGATGGCCCCGGTGTAACGGTGAATCATCAACATCATCCAGGCGAACTCGAGCTGGGCATGGTAGAGCTTGTTTACCGGTTGGCTGATCTGTTCACCAAGGCCAAGAGTGGGATCTCGGTTCCAACCGAAGTGACTGCCGATGGGTATGCCGAAGTTGTTAATCTGCTCTGTAAAGCTACAGCCGGCGTGCCCCCATGCGATCTGCGAACGGAGCTCCGCCGCCGGCAGCGCGTTTACACACCAGTCGAGCTGCGGTCCCATGAGGTCGGTGTCGCCGGACTTTATCATCGGCCAGTACACAAGCCTTTGATTCTGTTGGGTAAGGCTGCCACCGCCCCAGGCACGAAAGTCCGGGCCGAAATCCATATATCGTGTGTTCTGTGGCTCGTCAACTCCGAGGCCGCGGTCCATCTCCACGTCACGAACTAAGCCCGAATCGTAGGTATGTAGCCCGCCGTTGAACTTTGTGGGGAAGGTTCCCTTGTTGTTTGTGCCAAGCATAAATCGGAACAAACGATAGTTTTTTGCGACCTCGCGCGCACGGCGGCTGCGCTCACCGTCGTTATCGCGGGGCTCGATGCGGACATGACTTCTCTGCCAGAAATCTTTCCACCATGCATGGGTGGCCTCCCGGTCGCGACTGATCATTGTGTCATCGAGCTTCGCAGCCCGCGCAAGAATCGGTGCAAGCCAATCATCGGCGCCTGAGTGCTTTCCTGTCCGGCACAGCACGGTCACCCGGCTTCGCTCCGCCGGAGTCAGACTCAGGAGATGTGCAACGTATGGAGTACCCAGATAGCTGCCCTCCTCCGTGCCCTTGTACTCTGCGGCCTTGTACTCCGCGCCCTCCGCAAGGAGTACCCCGCCAAAAACAAGATCCCTCTGCGGATTGTAGAGGCCCTCTTTGTATTCCCCAAAACCCTGCTGATCCATCTCCTTGTCGAAGGCCAAGTCATTGTTGTCGTTTTGATGGTAAAAGCAGACCGCATGGGACCTCCGTCCCGCACGCTCGAGCTCGAGCCGTGTGACCGTGTCCTTATGTCGGACGAGGTCGTGAGGATACCGGGTGTAGGCGAATATGTCGAATCGGTCACCAAAGTACGAGGCTCCCTCACGCTGACCAGGCGAGACGCGGTCTTGGAAACGCCAGCTCTCGTAGCGGACCTCCCAACCGATCTCCGAACTGCCCTCGACTTCGACGTGAAATTCCGGATTGAGCTGCGAGGCCCACACAGTCGCGTGGACGCTTTGGGAGCCGAAGTTCCATGTTACTTCGATTTCGCCGGTGCTTGTATCAAGCGTCTGGCAAAACTCCGCCATCCCGGGCGGGAAGGTGTTAGCGGAGCCCTCCGGCGGTCCGCCGGAGGCGGTCCCATTGAGCATGGGCGTAAGCCGTAGCCTGCCAAGCTTCGGGAAACCGTTGTGCTCGTCGAAAGCTCCGCTTTGCTGGAAGTAGATAAGGATGTCTCCCTCTTCCACCCATACATTGAGTCCCACTCCACAGCCCCCCGTGGGCATAGAGTCCTCGGAACTCTTGCTCGGTCCCGTCCAGCGCACCATGGTATCGTCTGTTTGTTTGGTGGGTTCCGGCATACATCCTCCCTTGTCGCACGGCCTCAAGCAGATGACGATACTGTCTACAAAGCAACTCCGTGACTCGCCTTTTTGGACAAGCGACCCGGAAAATTGGTTGTTGACTCCAGAGAGCCGGTCGTAGGCATCGGCTTCGATTTAGCCCACGTATGCGGTCTTCGCTGCCCGACGGCGAAATCATGCTCTAACAGGATGCTTGCGCGGTGGCCTATCGGACCATCGAGATAGAAGTGTTATTGCCGCCGGAGCTTTTTTCCCCGCATCGATTGAAGCGCTCGCTCAATCGATGCGCCCGCGTAGGACCCCATGCGGAAGTCTTGAAGCCGCCCCGCTACGTCGCCGTGTCGGAGCAGCTTGTATGTGACCTCCCTTCTTCGTTCGGGGTTCTTGGTTCGTAGACTGTCACGAACCTTGATGCGCCACGACTGAAGCAAAAGCGGATTTTCGCG
>CAZFLD010000013.1:0-76898 GCA_964519835.1 uncultured Spirochaetales bacterium | reverse complement strand
AGAAATCGCTTATCGCGTTCGAGGAAGGACTCGATAATCCAGTCGTTGTACGCCTGGGCCATCGCAGTTGCCACGGGAATAGAATGGATCATACTCGCGGACAGCCCCGGGGAGATAAGCACCGCGTAATCCACGTTGTAGGCCTCGAGGACCCTCTCGCGCAGCACATCGGGATCGCTCTTGTCCACGTCCCGACGAAGCAAGCCAAAGGGGTTCACAAAACCATGGGTGGGACGGCTGTCCTGGTGCTGTTTGATCGCAAGCCGCGCCGAATCGGGAATAAACGGCTCGATAGGGTACGACTCGTTGGGGTACGGGTGAGTATCACAGTCGATGATTGTCATGGAGCCTCCTCTCGTAATTGCTCCTGTATTTGTTCGATTTTCGATGCCGCCGGCATCCCGCTCCGCGCGCCGAACGTACGGCAGGCGGCGGCCCCGCACGCCGATGCGCGGCGCGCCGCCGCAACCAACGATCCGCCGGTCATAAGCGTGGCAACCAAAGCGCCGTGAAAGGCGTCGCCGGCACCAACCGTGTCCACCACGTCGACCAGCGGCGCAGGCACGTGGGTCATACCGTCGCCGTCGGCGACGTAACAGCCTTCCGCCCCCGCCGTGACCACCACCGGCACGCCCACGTCGTTGTACATGTCCGCCGCCAGATCAGGCGCGTCACGGTCGGGATAGAGCGAACTCATGGCGTCACGGTTTGGTATAATCACGTCCGCAAGGCCGAGTAGCTCCAGCAGCAGCTTTTTGTCACCGCCGACACACTGGCGGATCGGATCGAGGTCGACGTCGATCACGATTCGCGGGCCGGTTCCGGGCCAATCTTCCCGCCGGTCCTGCTCAGGCGCATCCGGTGTAACGCCTTCCGCCTTGACCGCCCGGCAAAAGTCGAGCACCGTATCCATCGGAATCTCGCCGACCTCCACAAGCAGCCAATCGCCTGTACCGACCACCGCCGCCCAGGCGTCGATGTCGGTCGCGTCGATTTTGTCCAAGCAGTTCGGCAGCAGAAAACCGCCGACCCGCCGCCGCCTGTCACCGGCATAAACGGCGAGGTTAAAGGGCGATAGGTCCCCGACGCTCCGTCGTACGTGGGCTACGCCGACACCGTGTCTCCCCAGGTCATCGAGAATCATCTCGCCGAACCGGTCGTCTCCGAGGCGGCCGAGCCATTCCGTCTGCGCGCCGAGGAGCGTTGCCTGGTAGAGGGCGTTTGCCACCGAGCCGCCGCCGTAGGCCTCGGTCTTTTGCGCGAGAAGCTTTGCCAGGTACCCGGGCCCGAAGTCGGCGGTGCTAATCCGAAGATCGATGGTGGCGGTTCCAATTCCAAAGAGCTTCAAGCGCTTCGCCTCAACACCGGAACATTTAGTGGACCGAGTCCTCGGCCACCCCTTCCATGGCGAGGGCGTGGCTCAAGTAGGAGACATCCTCGCCTTTTACCTTCTTCCAGTTCTTCGCAAACAGGAGCTCCGCCTTGCTACTGAGGGGGTGCTCCATCATCTGCTCGATAAGTGGGTAGCGCATCCCGACAACATCCACGCCGGCGCTAATGGCAAGCTCCACGTCGGCAAGGCCCTTGAGGCTCACGGCGACAATACGCGGTGCGTCTTTGAGCTCCGCGTAGCGCTCGACGATGATGCGCAGGGTCTCGAACATATCCATGCCGATGGCCAGGCCACGGGAGACAAAGGGACAGATCGCAAATGCCCCGACGGTTGCGGCTACCGCGGCCTGGGAAACCGAGAAGAGCGTGGTTGCGATGCAGCGGATACCCCTTTGCTGGAGACGTCTGATCGCCCAGAAGCCCTTGGCATTGCTGACGATCTTGAAACCGACCTGTTCGGGGGCGATTGCGTTAAGGGCAAGCGCTCGCTCTACAAGCGCATCGGTTGACGGCCCGTGGAGCTGGACAAAAAACGGCAGGTCCGTGGCCTCGGCAATCGCCTTGGTGATCTCTTCGAGCGTTTGCTCCCCCTCGAAGTACTGCTCAAAGCCCTGGGGGTTTGTAAGAATACCGGTACAGCCCAGATCGGCGCACCGTCGAATCTCGTCAATAGAACCGGCTCCGTAAATCTCCATCTTCTCTTCCTCCTTGATGCGGCTTGTCTTCCTTGCAGCGGCACGGCGCTCCGCCTACGGGCCGAGCGATGACTCGAACATCCTCCGAACGTCCGCCGCTTCGATCGGATCAACGCCGTTTTTTCGCCGTAGGACTGCATGCCCGATTTGATCCAGGCGTCTATAAGCGAACCGTCGACCGGATGGGCGTCCTCTTTTTGAACGATGCCCGCACTTTTGATAAACGCATCCAGACCGCCTTCAAAGACCTCACGTATAAACGCGGCCCGCCGATTCCCCTTCTCCGCCATGACGTCGACAAAGGCGGCGAGGAGGATCCCGTTTGCCTCTCCATGGGCCACGCCCCAGCTCTTGGACAGGCCGTAGCCAAGGGCATGGACTATCACCGTCCCGCAAGCCGCGAGCAGAAGGCCCCCTTCGAGAGCCGCGAGCATCATCTGCGACCGAGCAGCCTCATTGGTGGGCTCGGCGAGAGCCCTAGGCAGGTTGGCATGTATGCGTCTTACGGCGCCCTCGGCGAGTGAAGGCATAAAGCCGCCGCACTTTCTGTTCAGGTAGGCCTCGATCACATGCGACAGGGCGTCGATGCCGGTATGTGCGGTCACGCGGCGCGGCATACCGTAGGTAAGGGTCGGATCGCAGATTGAGATGGCGGGATAGATCGCGGGGTCCACGAGGACTTTTTTGTCGCCTGAATCGTCCACAAGGATGGCGTAGGGCGAGACCTCGCTGCCGGTGCCCGCCGTCGTGGGCACTGCGACAAGCCGGCATTGAGTATGGCCGGTCGCGGCGTCTCCGGGTTGCCAGGTCGGACCGGCGGCGAGATAGGAAGCCGCCTTTGCGCTGTCGATGGTGCTACCGCCGCCGGCGGCCACGATTGTTTCGATCCCCTCTTCACGAACTCGTTCGGCGATGCGCGGGACGAACGACACCGACGGATTCTCGTCGAACTCGTCCCAAACAACAAGGGCGGCTGCCGAAGAACGAAGGTGCGCCAGGCGGTCGAGGTCGAAGCCGGGGAATCCGAGAAACAGGCATCGGCGGCCGCGAACCTCGTTTGTACGGTCGACCCCATCAAAGGCTCCGGCGCCAAAAACAACGCGCACCGGATTGTAGTACTCAAAACTCTCCATAAAACCGACTCCCCAAAAAACCGAGACGCTCGCTGATCTCGACCGCCGCTTGTTTCACGGCTTCGGCGAACCGTGCCTCGTTCGCTTTTTCACGGGCCGGGGTGGAGCAGCTAATCGCGCCGACCACAGCTCTTGACCGATCGTACAGGGGCGCGGCGACGCAGAAGAGGTCGATGCTGCTCTCGCCGTCATCGACGGCATACCCCCGACGCCGAGTAGCACGCATCTCATCCATCAGCTGGTTGATGTCTTCGATCGTGTTTGCGGTACGTGCCTCGAATCGAGCGCCGCGAAAGCGCCTGACCAGCTCTTCATCGGGGTGAGCCGCCAGCAACGCCTTTCCGAGTCCGGAGCAGTACATGGGCGACTGTGATCGGCCGAGCCGCGCGGCGGACCGCACGACGGATCCCTCCGCCTCGATGCTGTCGAGGAAGACAAGTTCTTCTTCGTCTTCGGTGCCGAGATGCACCGTTTGGCCAAGCGTCACCATCAGCTCGCGGAGGAGGGGGTGGGCGACTTGATGCAACTCAACATTCGAAAGGTAGGTAATCCCAGTCTGAAAAAGCTTAAAGCCGAGTCGATATGTCTTGTGCTCTCGACCGGCGAGCTCGATGTAACGACCGTCCACGAGCGTATTCACCAGAGAAAACACGCTGCTCTTGGGAATCCGGAGGGCCCGGCTCATCTCGCTGATGCCGACGGGGCTCCGCACCGCAGCCATATAGTTGAGTATCGCCATGGTCCGCAGCGCGGACTTGTTTACACCAACTTCGCTGCGGAGGGTCTTAGTTTCCATACGCTGTTAGGTACTCCTTGTTGAGCTCGCGAAACTGCTCGACTGTCCGCTTCATCGGTTCGTCGGGGGGAAAGCGGGTCGGCATACGAGTATGCAACGACATCGGGATGCCCTCGAGCCGGAGGAAGTACTTGGCGCTCACGGGATAGCAACGAGAAACCATTGCCGCGTCCGCCACACTCAGGAAAGCCTGGAGGCGCTCGGCGCGTTTGTGTTCGTTCTGGAAGTTGTGGACAAGCCAATCGTAGAGACGGGGATTGACGTTTGCCATGACCGAGCTATACCCGGCGGCGCCGAGCCTGAGCGAGGCGAGGAGGGTCTGCGTGTGGGCGTTGAACACACCCAAGTCGCCACCGCAGGTGTGGGCCAGTTTGGTGGTGATGTTTTCCAGACTACAGCTTGTGTCCTTTAGGAACAGGAAACGACCGCTTCCCACGCACCACGCCAACGTGTCCACATCAACCAAACGACGATACGGTGCGGGCGACTCATAGAGGCCTAACGGGAGGTCCGTAGGCGAGTGTTCCACCAGGCGTTGCAGCCGGCCCCGCCACTCGTCCGCGGAGGCGCTTTCCGGCGCAATCCGACTCGAAAGCAGAACAAGGGCGTCGACGCCGGCCTTTGCCGTGGCAGCCAACTCGGCAATTTGGTCCTCGAATAGCTCTCTGTGATTGGCGCCGGCTATAACCGGGACTCGCCCATTCGCGAGCTCGACTACCGCCCGAGCAAGCTCGATTCGCTCCCCGGACGATAAGTGTGCCGACTCGCTGGAGTAGCAAACGGCAAAAAGTCCGGCCACACGGTTCTCTATGTACCATTCAACAAGAGCTTCCAGAGCGCGATAATCGATTTTGTTGTCGTCCCGGAGTGGGGTGACCATCGTGGCCCACACTCCGCGGGGCGCCGTTTCCATATGTGCCTCCGTTCGTTATTGTGAACGCTGTTCGGTATTTTAGCGACTTATGAAGGCCAACGGGAAGACGTATGAACTTTGTTGTCGAAGAATCGACTCGTTTGGGTGGCGAAGTCTTGCAAAACCAAGCGAAAAAAGCTCCAATTGTCTCGGCGAAACGTTCTGTATAATGAACTGCATGCTGGCGGAGGCTGACCCGCACGATAGGGTCGCGCCGGTAACCAACCGGTCCGCCGAGGGAAAAACCAATGACGGCAAACGAGAGAGTCTACACGGCGATGGACGGTGGGATGCCGGACCGGGTGCCGGTTGTGCCGAAGATCTGGGTCGACCTTGGGGCGGCCCTTACCAACACGCCCCTTGTCGACGTCGTCACAAATCCGATGACGGCACTGCGGGTAATCGCCGGTGCCGGCCGCTTATGTCGTGTGGATGCCGTTCGGCTTTTTCACTTCCCCGAGCGACGCCTCGTCGAGAGGGACGGACTGGTCTACGAAGTCGATCCCGGCGGAACAATTGTCGGTGAAGTGGACATGCAGGGTGGCTTATCGACACACCTGAGCGATCCCGCCCGCTTCGACGTCGGAGACGTATACCGGATGTCCTTCCACCACTACTGGGCTGCAGATGCGCCTTTCGTGCGGGATGTCGACGACGCCGCACGCATCGCGGTCCCGGACCACCATTACTTCGAGCAGCTCGGGTGGGCGGAGCGACTCGAGGCAATTCGCTCGGAGTTGCCCGACGACATCACAATCCTCGGTGACTGCTCCTCGGGAACAATGGCCTTCCTGGTGTGCCTCCGAGGCATGACTCAGGCGATGATCGACCTGATCGATGAACCGCAGCTCGTGCACGCCGTCATGGAAAAGGGCGTCAGAATAGCCGTGGAGAAGGCCAAGTTCAACGTAGACCACGGCATCACGATGCTCAGGCTCAACGACTCGGTGGGCAACATGAGTGTCATGTCGCCAAGCCACTGGCGCGAATTTGTATTTCCTCACATGAGGGATTTCTGCACCGAAGTCCATGCCTACGATCCTGCGGCGAGAATCTACTGTCACATCTGCGGCAATACATTGCCGATAGCGGAGGACCTGGTGGAGACCGGACTCGACTGCATCGGTCCCCTGGATCCCCTCGGGGGCATGACGCCGGCCGACATCCGTGCGCGCGTGGGTGATGCGGTCTCGCTGATGGGCGGGGTGAACACCCTTTCGTTTGTAAACAACACCGACCAAGAAGTAGTCGACGAGGCGCACGCATGCATAGACGGCGCCGGCGCCTCCGGCGGGTTTATACTCGGTTCCGGCTGCGTCGTGCCGCGGTCCGCTCGCCTCGAGACGGTTGCGGCACTTCGGACGGCCGCCGAGACATTCGGCCGATACGAGGCAGGGCGCCTGGCGCAGGTCACCGACTAGGCTAGGGGCACGATCAGGGGCGGTCCCAATTGATGTATTGCCTTACTTACGAGGCGGCGAAGTACGGAACCCTCAAGAGCCGGTAGGGCGTTCTGCTAACGGTTTGTTCTTCGGTGAGGCGGACCGCAGCTCCACGTGCCGTCACCTACTCGAGCGACACCGGCAGTGTTTCGAGCGCGCTCGCGATCGAGGGCAGTTTCGCGGGGTCGAGCCATGCGCGCTCGAGATGGAATCCCTTTACAGTATGCGAATCGATCCGCGGCTCGCCGTCCGCGTATTCGACAAGGATGTCACCGTTGCGCCGGTATAAGCGGTGAGCCAGAGTCTCCGGATCGAGAACCCAGTACTCGGTCACGCCGTGCTGCTCGTACTCGGCGAACTTTGGACCTACGTCGCGGTCGGCGGTTCGGCTGCTGAGGACCTCGACCACCAAGTCCGGCGCGCCCTCGATGTGATTTTCGCGGATGATCGCCTTCCGTTCCTCGCGAACGAAGGCGAGGTCGGGAAGGAAGACGTTTCGCGATGCAAGCCGCACCGCGACCACTTCACGATAGAGCCGGCCGAGACCGTGACGGTCAATGTAGGCGCGCAGGAGGCCATCGACGAAATTAAGCAAGTCCGCGTGGCGAATGGAAACCGGTGAGTGCATAAAGATCTCCCCGTCGATGAGATCGGCGTGGCGCTCGGGCGTGAGCCACTCGAGGAAGTCGTCGGCGGTGAGGAGCTCGCGGTCGAGATCGCTTGCAACGGAAACGCGCGTCGGCATACCTCTATTGTAGCACAAAGCCGAGAGCCAATGGCGCCTGGAGTCGACGAGGGTCGCCGCCGGGAAGCGCCGCCCCGCCCCTAAACGCCGCCGCTGGGGCACTAAACGCCGGGGCCGCACATCGGTATACTAAGGATATGGCATTTACACTCGAAATTGGCGCCAAAGCCAAAGACTTTACGCTCCCGGCAACCGAAGGGAAGACGTACTCCTTATCGGATTTCTCCGACGCAAAGACGCTGGTTGTGTTTTTCACCTGCAACCACTGCCCCTACGTCATCGGCTCGGACCCGGTTACGCGGAAGACCGCCGAAACGTACGCGGACAAGGGCGTGACCTTCGTCGCGATCAACTCCAACGATACGGCGGTCCATCCCGACGACGACTTTGCTCACATGGTGCAGCGGATGGAGGAACACAAGTTTCCCTGGGTCTACCTTCGTGACGAGGAGCAGGCAATCGCGAAAGAGTACGGGGCGCTCCGGACGCCGCACTTCTACGTCTTCGACGAGAATCGAAACCTGGTCTACACGGGCCGTGGTCTCGACAATCCCAAGGACCCGGCGAAAGCGTCTGTGAACGATCTGGACAGGGTGCTTGACGAGGTGACCTCGGGAAAGCCGGTAAGCGAGAAGCTCACCAACCCAATCGGCTGCAACGTAAAGTGGCGCGGCCAAGACGCCCACTGGATGCCGCCGGACGCTTGCGACTTGGTGGTGTAGCCCGTTGCGGCGGCGCTCCCAAGGGGCGATAAGCCGAGTCTTGTACACAGGGGAGGGTTACTGATTCACCATGGCTCCGAGCCCGCGGATATTGATGTGGTGGACTTCATCGGCAGCGAAAGACAACGGCGCGCCGCTTCCGTTTTCGCAAACCAAGACAAAGTGCAAAGATCGCGTTTACTACCCACGGCCTTGCAGAACGTGTTGCGGTCCTCACAGCTCTTCCGCTTCTCCGAAGGATCTTTAGCTCGGAGGCTCGCCAACTAACCACCGAGGCGAACGCCTCGCTCAGCGAGATCTACGAACCGACGAAGGTGGAATAGATCCAGGCGATAGACCGCGTCGTCGAGTATCCGCTTTATGCTCCCTCGAAAGGATTCGCGTGCCGTCTGACCGGCGCAAAACCGTTCTGTGAACTACCATAGCGCGGCGTGGTAGTGTTGGCGGATGGTCGCGTCACGGGTCAGGAGAAACGCTCCCACGCGCGCCGCTTGTGCCGTGATCGTCCGATCGAAGGGGTCCCTTGTCCAGGTGAAACCGCCCGCGTGGAGAACGGCCTCGCCCATGCCCGCCGTATCGATCTCAATCCCAAGCTGATCCGCGAGGAAGCCGGCAATCTGATTTCCAGGGTAGGCGATCAGAGAGAGCTCGAACAGGTACTGGAGCTCAAGAACGACCATTGGCGAAATCAAGGTCTTTTGTGCAGCCTCCAGCATGTGCACTGCCGTTGGGGAGAGAAGCGCGGCATCGCCGGTATGGACAAATGCAGCGACGTGGGTATCAAGGTACACCGTCAATATTCTGAACCTCGTTCCACTGCCAATCGCCGGGCTCGCCGGACACAATCCGATCCGCAGGAACACGCAGCGTATCGTGACGTACAAGGCGATCGGCGAACGGCTTTGTTTGTTCCGGCACGATTCGAAAGCTGTGGTCCTTGTGAGTGACGCGAACGGTCTCACCGGATTCGGCGATTCTGCCGAGAACGGCGTACAGCCGTTGCCGAAGCTCCGTTGCAGTCATGTTCCTCCCTATTGCTGATTTTCCACCATACACCCGTACGTTTGTAATACACAAGACACGTACGTACATGCTAGCTACGCTCCGACTCGATCACCTGTGCCCCGGAAACCGATCCCCGGATACAAAAAAACGGCGGCGCAGGTAGGCATTGACCGACTGAACAGGCGCGATGTGGCTCGCTCTTCCGAGCTCATCACCGAGGAAGGCGGCCTCAGGACGTGGTGGCGCAGCGGCTGGGGTTACCCCAGCCCCAGCCGCCTGGGAAGCACCTCTTTCAAAAACGCCGCGAAGGGCTCCCAGGCCCGCTCTCCGTAGCCTCCGGCCGTGTACCAGACCTGGGAAACACCACGCCCCTGCAGGAACTCATAGATCGCAAGATTACGCTTGTTCATTTGATCGAGGCTAAGACGGAGATCGGCGGTGGACGGTAGGCCGTCGTGCTCGTAGGCGTCGGAGCCACAGACAACAAGGGCGAGGTCGGCGGGTGCAAACCGTGTCGCAAGCTCATCGAGGGCTGCGGCGAGGCGTGGAAGATACGCGGCCTCCTCTCCCCGGGCAATCGGCACATCGATATCACTCGGAATAAAAACCGGGTTGGGCCGGCCGTCGGGCAAGGTCTTAGGAAGGTCGAGGGGCCATCCCGCAGCCATGTGTACGCTCAAGGTCGTGATGGTCGGATCGTCTTTTGCAATTGCCGCTGTGCCGTCGCCCTTGTGGGCGTCCACATCGATCACCCAGGCCCGCTCGATTCGACCGTCGGCATAAAGGCGCCGGAGCGGGATCAGAATATCATTGAGCATACAAAAACCGTGGCCAAAATCGTAATGGGCATGATGGGCGCCACCGCCGAGATAAAAGCAAAAACCCTCTTCGAGGGCCATTCGGCAGGCGGCAAGTGCACATCGGTGCCACACCAGTTCCGGGTCGAAGTGCTCCGCTAAAGGCTTGGTGGCGACGTTGGGATCGTAGCGATGGTAGTTGCCGTCCTCGTCCACGAGTTCAAAAACCTGGAGCAGCACCTGCTCGACTTCAGGCGAGTAAATCCGATCGATATATTCCTTCGCGTGAACTCGAAGCAGGTCTTCCCGTGTGATCGGTGAGGAAGCCGGATCACAGGCACGAAGCCACCGGTCCTTCAACGGCCCGATCCGTTTGTCCTCTTCGAGCGCCCCGAGGATACGCGAAACACGATCCGGCGCCACGGGAATAAGGATGCCGTACTCTCTGAGGTTCAAGTCGCGCTTTGGTTGATGTAGTACCATGCCCCATACTACCCTGGGCGGCCGACTAGGTGTAGCAAGGAGATCTGATTGCTGATTTCAGAAAAAAACGCGTTTGCCGGGCGGATCGTGGATCCCGATGCACTCCCCGCCGATGCCCACGAGTTCGCGCGGGAACTGATGTCGTCGGTTCCGGCGTGGCGAGCGGAAGGGATACGGGTCGTATGGCTCCGGCTTCCCATTGCACGCTCCGAGTTTGTACCGATCGCCGTAGCGGCCGGTTTTGTCTACCACCACGCCGACGAGTCCGGATTGATGCTGATCGCGCGCCTTGTCGACGGCTCCCACGCGCCGCCCTACGCGACGCACTACATCGGCGCCGGCGGCGCCGTGTTCACTGAAGATCGCAAGCTCCTTGTCATCCAGGAACGTCATCACACGCGACGGCACTACAAGCTGCCGGGGGGCGCGCTCCATCCCGGGGAGCACATCGTCGACGCCGTGTGCCGGGAGGTCGAGGAAGAGACGGGCATTCGCACCGAGTTTTTGTCCCTCGTCTGTTTTCGTCACTGGCACGGCTACAGGCATGGGAAATCCGACATCTACTTTGTCACGCGCCTGAAGCCGCTTAATCTCGATATCAGCATCGACCCGAGCGAGATCGCCGAAGCCTTTTGGATGCCCGTAGACGAGTATCTTTTCCACCCCGACACGCATGCGTTCAACCGCACAATCGTCCGCGCGGCCTTGAAGGTTCACGAGAATCCCACAAACGCGCTCGCTCCAAGGGAGATCGAAGGGTACGGTACTCCTGAGACACACGAGATGTTTTTTCCGGAGTAAAGCGGGATGGCGGCGACCGGCAGGCCGATAATTCAGATGACCTGGAACAAGACGACGAGTCCTCCCACGATAACGGTGGCGACGGAGATTAAGGCCACGACACCGGCGAACCGGCGATTCATCTCCTCAAAGCGCTTGTCCACCTGCTCGAAGCGTTTGTCGACCTGCTCGAAGCGCTTGTCCATCTGGTGGATAAGATCTTCGAAGCGCTTGTCCACGTAGCGGAGGGTCTCTTCGAATCGCTTCTCCACGGAGGCAAAGCCCTGGTCCACCCGCTCTTCGAGTCGGGCCAGGCGCTCGGAGCTTTCGCGCTGAAGCTGGTAGAACTCCGGAGGCAGTTGGACCATGGGGAGGGTCTCGGATTGGGTCCGTACGGGCACTCCCGTTTTGGTCAGGCGATCGGCTACCTGGTCGGCGATGGACGACAGTTGATCTTCGGTCAGGTTCATGGCTGGACTTCCCATATCAGTATACTCCAATCGGCGGACTCGCGTCGTCCCGCATTTGCGCCGAGGGCCGGCTTCCCTTCGACGACCCGTCGTGAGATATAACCGGTGGAAGCGGGGGTTTGCTTCAATTTGGTGGGGGATGGCTGCGAAAAAACCACCCGGGCCTTCGCGTGGTCGTGCTCGACAGGCTGCCGGACCGGGTGTGCGGTTTGTTGGGCGCTACGCGGAGCGGTTCGACCCCGATCCCGTGGCCCCACTTCGCCGCGAATTGTTGCCTGGACCGCATGGATCGCACAATACTCAGATAAGCAAACACCTGTAGTTTGTGGTCGGAAAGCGCGGCTTCCGACCAGGTGCGGGAGGCCAGGTTACGGCAAGCGGCGGTTGCGCGACGCCGGGCCGGCTCGGTCATGGGGAAGGTCCTGAGCCGGACCGACGGAAGCGCGTATCCCACCCCACGCTCTTGCGCTTGCACCAACGCATATCGACGACCGCCTGTCCCCGTGGTAGATTTCGCCATGGACTCCAATCGACCCAACATTCTCTTTGCCATCGCCGACGACGCATCACACATGGCCGCGTATGGCCACGGCTTTGTCTCCACTCCGGCCTTCGACCGAGTGGCGGCGGACGGCGTGCGGTTTGACGCCGCGTTCACGAGCAACCCGAAATGCGCCCCGAGCCGTGCAAGTCTTTTGACCGGCCGTCACACATGGCAGCTGGAAGAGGCCTGCAACCACTTCGGCATATTCCCCGACAAATTTCCGGTGTATCCGGACATCCTGGAGGCGGCGGGATACACCGTCGGTTTTACCGGCAAGGGATGGGCGCCGGGAGATTGGGAGGCCGGTGGCCGAACGCGGAATCCGGCAGGACCCGCATGGAATGGCAAGACGCTGACGCCACCAAACAACTGCATATCGAACAAAGACTACGCCGCAAATTTTGAAGCGTTCTTGAACGCCGCAGGGTATTCTGCGGGCGCGGCCACCGCAGCCGGGGGCGGTGCGTCACGAGCCGCCGCCGACATCACGCCCACGCCGTTCTGTTTTTGGTACGGTGGCCACGAGCCGCACCGCCCCTACGATCCCGGCGAAGGTGAGCGGAGCGGCATCAACAGCAGCACCGTTCCGGTACCCGCGTACCTTCCCGACGAGGAGCGCGTGCGGGTAGACCTTGCCGACTATGCGGCCGAGGTAGCCTGGTTCGACCGGCACCTCGGCGCCATGCTCGAAACGTTGGAGGAGCGCGGGCTCCTCGAGGACACCCTGATTGTCGTCACGAGCGACAATGGCATGCCCTTCCCACGGGTAAAGGGTCAGATGTACGAGGCGGACTTCCGTCTCCCGATGGCGGCCATGTGGAGGGGACACGTTCCCGGCGGCCGTGTCATCGAAGACCTCGTGTCCTTCGTAGACGTAGCGCCTACCTTTCTGGAAGCCGCCGGACTGGCGCCTTCGCCAACCATGTCGGGGCGAAGCCTCCTCTCCCTCCTCACTTCCGATCGGGCGGGTCTGGTCGACGGCACGCGCAACCGCGTGTACATGGGCCGCGAGAAACACGACCTCGGGCGCGAGAACGACCTGGGCTACCCCGTTCGTTGCTTGCGGACCCTTCGATTTTTGTACGTCCGCAATTTCGCGCCGGAGCGTTGGCCGGCAGGAAATCCGGAGACCGGCTTCACCAACATCGACAGCTCTCCGACCAAGAGCCTCATCCTCGAGCAACACGCCGCCGGCAACAACAACTACTACGACTTGGCAATGGGCAAACGACCGGCGGAAGAGCTCTACGATATTGCCAAAGACCCCGATTGCCTCCACAATTTGGCGGGCGATCCCGATTTCGGCGCGATCCGCCGCGAGCTCGGAGCCGAGCTCTTGGCAGTACTGCGAGCAGAGGGCGACCCGCGAGCACTGGGGAACGGCGACGTCTTCGAGTCCTATGAGTACACGGGAAACGATCACCACTCATGGAAGGCCTACGTCGAAGGACGATGGGAGGCTCAGTGGTACTAGATCGAGTCGCACTCCTGCGCGGGATCAACGTGGGCGGCCACAGGAAGCTCCCGATGGCCGACCCTTCCGAGGCGTATCGAGCCTATCCCTTTGGGCCTGTCACCGATGTGACCGAGCAAACGCGTCACTTTGTCTGCTTCTGCCGCTCCACCGACGATCTTCGGCCCTCCTCCGAGGGCCTCGCGCGGCTGGTGCATGAGGATTGGAGTCCCGAGCGCATCGCCCCGGGAGAGGGGGTTGTGTACTTCCACAGCCCCGGCGGATATGCCAAGAGCCGATTTACAGACGATTTTCTCGAGAGGCTTCTCGGCATACCTACCACAACACGCAACGTGCGAACAGTGGAAAGACTTCTGGAGATGATACGATGAGCATCGAGATCAGACACCTTGCGGATGATGAACGGGAGCAGGAGATCGAGTTACGAAAATATGGATTCGGCGATGCGCCGGACGATGAGGTGGAGGCCGCGGATCTCAAGCGAATGGACCCGGCTGAGATCATCGGCGCGTTTGAAAACGGCAAACTGCTTGCGGCTGCTCAGGCCTACCGATTCCAACAGATGGTTCGCGGTGTACCAAAATCGTGCGGTGGGGTTGCAGGGGTTGCGGCGTTTCCCGAGACACGGCGAGCGGGTTTGGTAGCCAAAGTCATAAACGCGTCCATCGCCGAGCTGGCCGAGGAGGGAGTCGCCGTCTCCATGCTGCACCCCTTTAAGGTTTCGTTCTACCGCCGCTTTGGGTACGTCACCACCGACGACACGATGGTGGCCATCTACCCTCCGTCGGCGTTCGCGCACTACCTCTCCGACGATGTTGCCAAAAATCTCGTCGCCGAGCGGTATGGCCCACAGGAGTTTGAACAAGCCTGGTCGGAGCTCTGCGACCTAGACCGCGCCGCATCCGACGGATGTCACGGCCCGATCCTTTTCTCGAGCATCCCGCCTTCGCAACCGGCACGTCGCCTGGACGACCGGTTTATCGTTCTGTTCCGACGCCGGACCCCTGGGGTGACCGACAGCGGGACGGCCGGCGGTGCTTCCGCCGACGGGGCGGAAGCCGGCACAGGCGGCAGGCGGGACGCCGCCACAGGCGAACCTGGAGCCGTTGTGGCCGGCATGGTCTATCGCAAGGAGGGCGGCGAGCCCGACGGTACGCTTATTATCGATTTCTACCGCGCGCTCCCGGGAGCACTGCCTGCGGTCCTCCGGTTTGTGGCGCTCCACATCGATCAGTGTGACCGGGCAAGGATGCCCGTGGCACCGATGAGTACAACCAATCGACTTTACGCCATGACCGGCGACATCGACGGTCACGTTCGGCCCGAGTCGTCGCGGCGTCCCTGGATGGTCCGGATTATCGACGTGGCCGCGGCCATAAACGGCATTCCCGTGAAGACAGCCGGCGACATTATCATCGCAGTTACGGATCCCGGCGGTCCCTGTACCGGCGTCTACTCACTCCGGGCGGGAGACGATCACACGCTTGCTGTAGAACAGGCCAAGACAACGGCCAAAGCCGATCTAAACCTCGATCAGGAGACACTGTGCCGCCTGCTTTACGGAGCCGACGATCCGTGGCAGGTCCTCGCGGCGCGGCGGGGGACAGGTGGCAGGGACCCCGCCGCGTCCGGTCACGCCCAGCCGGCCAAGACGCTCGCCGCCTGGTTCCCCGAGCAAGTCCTGTGGAACGACTGGATGTTCTAAAGCCGCGTAATCGAGACTGCTCTTCGACGCAAATGGGCGTGTAACGGTATATTTGTGACTAAATGAGCGAAACACAACGGCGAGGAATCCGCCTCGCCCTCAAGATAGTCATTCTCTTGGCGGCCTTGGTCTTTGCGGCCGCCGTCGGCCTCACGATCACAGGCGGGATACTTCTGTTTCAAGGCACCGACCCCGCCGCGGAGGAAATGGTCATAACCATTCAAGACGGAGCAACACTGAGAAGCGTCTCACGCAACCTTGCCGCGGAAGGTCTCGCGCGAAACGCCGGGGTACTCGAGGTCTACGGGCGTTTCGCCGGGCTGGGCGCCCGACTGCAGGCCGGGGAGTACATCGTCTCCGGTGCAATGTCGCCGGCGGACATATTACAAAAGGTTGCCGGGGGCGACGCGGTCTTCGATGAGATCGAGATAACAATCCCGGAGGGATGGAGCCTCGACGATATCGAGCACCACATGGAAGAGCAGGGACTGTTCTCGGTCGCTGAGTTTCAAACCGCCGCCGTTATGCAGGATGCCTACCGCGACTTCTCCTTCTTGTCACATCTCGAGGACAACACGATCCTGGACGGCTATCTTTTTCCGGACACGTACCGCGTGTTCCGGGACAGCACGCCGATCAGCGTGGTCCGGCGTATGCTTGCGAACTTCGGCCGTCGTGTGGTGCCGGTTGTTGAGGGGAGGATCGAGGATCACCGGTTCGATCTTCACGAGCTCTTGACTTTGGCGTCGATTGTTCAGGGCGAGGCGGCCGATCCGACCGAGATGACCGCCGTCGCGGGGGTCTTTATGAACCGGCTCCGGGAGAACATACGCTTGGAGTCGGATGCCACCGTGAACTACGTCCTGGGCACAAGCAAACGACAGCCGACCTTCGCCGACACGGAGGTCGACGACCCGTACAACACCTACGAGAACTACGGCTTACCGCCCGGCCCCATCGGAAACCCGGGCCTCGACGCTATTCGCGCATCCCTCGACCCCGCACGCCACGACTTCTACTTTTTCCTCCACCCCTTAGACCGGCCCATCGTGCTGAGTCGAACGTTCGCGGAGCACCTGGAAAACAAGCGCCGATACCTGGACTAAGGCCGCGCGCGCCGTAGACGGCGTTGACTGCGGCGGCCGCCCTACGCGTTGGGGCGCCGCCGGCGAACGCCCTTGCACTGCCGCCGGGGCGTGGCGCCGCGCGCCCTAAGCCGGCTCCGCGGAGGCGGCGTAGGTGATGCCGAGGCTCTTCATCTCGTCACGGGCCTTTTGCAGATTGCCCTTGGGAGTGTCAACGCCGCGAGTGGCGTCGGAGACCACCGTGACCGAATAGCCGAGCTTCGCTGCGTCCCGCGTGCTGAAAAACACACACACGTCCTCGGCCAGTCCGCAGACAAAAACCTCATCCACCTCATGACTCTGCAAAAGGCCGTGGAGACCGGTGATCGTCTGCTTGTCGTTCTCGAAGAACGCCGAGTAGGAGTCGAGCGCGGGGTTGCTTCCCTTGTGCAGGATTAGCTGGATACCCCGTATATCCAGGTCGGGGTGGAACTCGGCACCACCGCTCCCCGTGATGCAGTGATCCGGCCACAAGAGCTGCTCGATTCCGCCGACATCGACCGTGTCGCCGGGGTTCTTGCCGGCATGGGAAGACGCAAACGAGACGTGGCCAACCGGATGCCAATCCTTTGTTGCGACCACCAGGTCGTACTTCTCCATGATCCGGTTGATCACGGGAATCACCTGATCACCCTCGGGCACCGCGAGAGCCCCGCCGGGACAGAAGTCGTTTTGGACGTCGATAACCAGTAATGCTGTCTTGCTCATGCTTCGAAGCTACGTGCAATTGAGCGTAAAAGAAAGCCCGGCCCCAGAGCGGGCCGGGCCGATTGTGCGCGGGTCCCGAAGCGGACCGAGCGGATTCTATGCGCAGGCGGCGCAGGCGGAGCGAGTCGGCGCCGCCCGCAAACTTGGCGGCGGCCTTAGTTCACATTGAGATCCCGCACAGAGTCGCCAATCTCGTCATCTTTGGCATCTTCCTGCGCGCGAAGGTCCTGGATCTGAGTCTCCAGTTCCCCAAGACGATCTTCCTGTTCCGTCAGGTCGGCGACGTAGCGCTGATAGAGATCCGAGTCGCGGTCGAGAGCTTCCATGTTTCGCGTTACACGCTCCTGGCTGCGGTAGATCCCGTTCACCTGTGTCTCGAGCTCCCGTCGGCGCGCGGTCAGTTGACTCAGCTCTTCACGCAGGTTGAGAAGTCGGCTCAGGGCCTGGCGCAGTTCCTCGCTAATCACCCGCTGGTCCAAAAAGAGGCCAACTTGGTTGTCATTCAGGGAGAACAGCGACACCCGCTGCTCGGTGATTCGCTCTTCGGAGACGGGCAGCACAACAGTGTCGCCGGCGGCAACCGTCGTACGGAATCTGTACGATGAGGCGCTCTGGTCGAAGGGCTCCAGGGAGTCGACAAGCGTCCAGCCGCGGTTGCGCGGATGCTCGACGATAACGTCGCGCGCTTTATCCCCACGATTGGTGACCGTGTACTCCATGCGCGTTCGATTGAGGCGAGAGCTTATGACTACACCGTCCACAACCCGGACTCGTGTTATTTGCTCCGGTTGGCTCGCGCCTTCGCGATCTACAAGCACATCGATATCCACGGCGTAGCTAATCTGCCGGGTCTCGTCTTCCACAATGTCGGAGAACCGCGCATCACCCGCGTAGGCCCCGCCTTCGACAACGGTGACCGGACCGCCCATCAAGTGGAGACCGGTGTTATTGGTAAGAAGCGCGCCGCGCAGCGGATGGGCTTCCAAGACTGAAGCGTCGTAGATCGATACGGCCTCGAGGTCGATCTCGGTGTCGACGATAGGTATCATAGCCGACTGATGGCGCGGGATGGTCACGGGCTCCGTGATCCGATACTCAAAAACACCACCAACCGATTGGCCTTGCGACCGCGACTGCGCCGCGCTGTCGCGCGGGGATGGTGCCGCCACGCTCGCAAAGTCGTCCATCATCTCCGCTTCAAACGCCTCTTCCCGCGCCCTGCCGCCGAATCCGCTGAGGGCTTCGGCAAGCCGGCGTGCGCTCGCCTCGTAGTCCGGAGCGGCAACCGCCTCGGACACCATCGGCTGCACAACGGGCCGTTCAACGTAGACCGGGTCGTATAAATTCATGACAAAGGACAACGGCTGACCCGCAACAAACGACAGCCGGACATCCTCCCAATCCTGATTGGTCGTGTTTTCGGCGATCGCCCAACCTTGCAAGCTCGCGCCGTCGTCGTCGATAACAATACGATAGCTTGTCTTCCAGACCGGCGTCTCGCGAACGTAGCCGACCGCAACCTGACGCTCACCGTCGCCTGCAAACTCCAAGGTTACCGGTTTCCGGTCGGTCTGGCGGGCCGAGGCGATTGCGGAAAGAGCGGACTCGAGCTCGGACTGGAGACCCCGGTCGTTAAAAGAGACCGAGTGTATCTCTTCGAGGGGCACCGAGCGAATGGTGCCGTTTGAGACGAGCGCCAGGTGATCGCGGCTGACTCCCTCCGCATCGGGTCGTTGCTCCACGGCAAAGACGGTTCCGCTGACTGTCTCGTCCGTTGTTACGACCCGCACCCTCTCACCCCGGGCGGCGCTCAGAAGCTGTGGAATACTACCCACCATGCCGAGGTTGATGGAGTAGCTCGAGAGAACCCTGGAGATCGGATCCTGACCCGCGTAACGAACCGCGCGAGCAACTCCCCCGTCCATGTCGCTCAGGAAGAGGCTCTTCAAGAGATCGTTGATCTCCTCCTCGCGAAAGTACAGGGTGACGTTTTGATCGTCCTCTACCGTGCCGAGATGCTCGAAGTAGCCGACGCCACTCCCAAACAACATGACGTTTGAGATTGGCAGGTCCGCCTCGGCGCCGTTTGCGCCGATTCCCATCTCGTCCGCCGCGCGGTTGACCTCTTGGGCAATCCCCATGCCCGATGCGGACGAAACGCCCATCACAAGCACAAGCGTGCCGATCAGTAGCGTGCGGTTGGACAAGAGTCGCTTCCCCAGATGATTCATTGGTGGCCTCCTTAGCCGGTATGGTTCCGGTGAGATAATAGCATGCAACTCAGCTTTTTATGGGCAGGTAAAGAGGGTGTTAAGGAAACAAAACCGATGGTACCATTCGGCGGGTTTCGCTGCCTATGTCAACGTCGATGACAAACGGGGGAAAAGACATGTCAAAGATCAAAACGCTGGTGGAGATTCTTCGCGAAGCACCGGACGAGGTGTTTATCCAACCCCATAACGTTCCGGACCCGGATGCCATTGCCGCGTCGTTTGGCCTGCATCGATTACTCGCCCACTACAACATCGACGCGCCGGTCGTCTACGAGGATAAAATCGAGAAGGCCAACTCTCGGAAGATGCTCGATATTTTTGGCATCGAGATGAAGCACGCCCGGGACGTGGCGAGCCTCGGCGCCGAAGACTGGGCGGTGCTGGTGGACGTCCAAAAGGATAACTCAAACGTTACCGACCTCGCCACAGACGAGGTCGCCTGTATCGACCACCACCGCTACAACGGGCCCAAGGGCTACCGTTTTGAAGATGTCCGGCCGGAGGTGGGAGCGTGCTCTTCGATCATCGCCGACTACTACACCGAGGCGGGAGTGACGATTCCGGACGCGGTCGCAACGGCTCTGTTGTACGGTATTATGATGGACACCGACGGCCTAACCCGCGGCATGTCGACGCTCGACATCGACATGTTCTACCGGCTCTACCGTCTTGTCGACATCAGCTTTATCAACGAGCTAAAAGCAAATCAGATTTCCACGGACGATCTCAAGCTGTACGCGCAAGCCTTTGAGACGGTGGAGGTCTACGACGACATCGGCTTTTTGAGCCTCGAAAGCCCCAACGACTCCCTTTTGGGTGCGGCAAGCGACATCGTGACCACCATCGCCGACGTAAACGTCGTGGTCGCCTATTCCAAACGGCCCGCAGGCATCAAGTTTTCGACCCGAAGCGTCAACCCAAAGGTGAGCGCCGCGGAGTTGGTGCGGGCAATCGTGGAGGGGTACGGCATCGGCGGTGGTCACGACTCGATGGCCGGCGGCTTCCTGGACACCACTCGGTTTCCGAACTCGCGACGGGTCGACACCTTTGCCCGCCACCGCGCGATAGCCTACGTGGACGCGGCGAAATCGGCCGCACCGGTCGACGCCGGCCCCTAAAGGGGTCGCAAGCAGCGGACAATTGGGCCCTGCGGCGCCGCACGACGCGCTCTTAACTGCGCCGCGCGATGCCGTTTTCCCAGGCGAAAATGACCGCTTCCGTCCTGTTCTTGCTGCCCGTCTTGTCGAGAATGCGCTGCATGTGATTCGCCACGGTGTTTTTGCTGATATCAAAGTGCTCGGCAATAGCCTGGTTGCTCTTTCCCTTGGCAAGGACCTGAAGAATCTCGATCTCCCGCGGCGTCAACATCTCGCCCGTTGGTGTGGTAAACGCCCGCGAGGCATGCACCGGCACAAATCGGACGACCTGCCGCTCCAGCGGACCAACCTTTAGATCGCGGGCAACGGCAAGTGCCTCGGCAAGGAGCGGCTTTACTTCTTCGGACCGAAGGGACGCTCCCCGCTCGATGCGATACATCGACCAATCCAACAGAATCCAGCCCAGGGACAGGTAGTCCTTGGTACGACGAGCGATCTCGGCGGCGCGCGCGAAGTGCCCCTCCGAGGAGTCGACATCGTGGAGCAGCCACCACCCAAGCGCCAAAAGGTAGTGGAAGTGGTGGTCGCGGCAGAGGCGATACTCACCGAGGCGCGTTATGACCTCCACCGCCTCGGCCACACCGTCGGCGTCGCGCATCAACCAGCCGCGGCGAATGACCGCCGCGTGGCCGCGGAAGGTGTAGTACGGCAGATCACCCGCCTCCGCCAGCACCGCGCCGGCCAATCGGCCCGCTGTCTCGAGGTCATCCTCGCTCTCCAGGATCCGGTTTCGGTCAAGGATGGCGTGGACCAGGGCCGTGGCGTCGTGAATGTCGGCCGGAGAATCCGGCACCGTGATTTCCATAAGCTCGTTGAGGTAGACATCCCCGCCGGCTCGGTCGTCCTGCAAAAACGCAATCGCGGCCGCATCCCGCAGGAGATAGCCGGCGGTATTTGCGGGATCGAGCGCCTTGGCGATAACAGCCTGCGCGGCGTCGAACTCCGCGCGCTCCACGAGGAATCGCGCCATACGGTGAGCCGTCCACTGAATTCGCGTACGGTCCCGGGATTCCTCGGCGGCTTCCACCGCCATGCGGAGCGTTGCCCGGACTTGGTTCACCACACCACGGTTTGCCAGACTGCGGCTCATAGTCTCCAATGCGAGGCTGGCGATCGGCATAGTGGCGGGCACCTCGTTGGGCCGCGTCGGCAAGAGCGCGTCCACCGCCGTGTAGTCTCGTCGCAGCGACGCCAAGTATGCCTTTAGAATCTTCAGCCGTATTGCGTAGTAGGGTTGTGCGCCGGTCTGGGACTCCAAATCTACGAGAAGTTTTTCGGCTGCCTCGAACGATCCGGACTCGAAGATCAGACTGTGCACCTTCTGCAATTCAAGACGAGGATCGGAACCCGAGATGTAGCCTTCGGCGACGTTTACCAACGCGGCCATGCCGGTGCGGCCCGGCTGGATCTGCTTTGCGTGGGTTGCCGTTTCCAACACTCGCTCGGTCTGCCCCAGCTCTGCAAACAGGCCAATGGCCTCGCGGAGGAAGCGCATTGCCTCTTCTATGTCGCCCATGGCGAGCAGGGCTTGCCCACGGAGCAGAAGGTACTCCGCGCGCTCGTTTACCGCGCCGGCGGAAAGCGCCGCGCTGGCAATCTCGAGAAAATACAGTCCCTGCGAGTAGTCTCCTCCGCGGATACTTTGTTCCGCGGCCGCCAGGCCGTAGGAGGTGGCCTTTCGTCCGTTCGACGCAGATGCGTACAAAACCGCCAGACGGTCCGCCTGGGCGGACGCGTCCTCTCCGTAGTACTCCTCGAGGCGCATGGCAACCTCTTCGGCCAAGAGGGCGCGTCGGGCGGCGGTCAGCTGGCCAAGTATGGCGTCGGGAAGGAGCGCGTGGGTAAATGCGTAACCGGCAGCGCCGTGCAGCGGTTCTGCCGACTCCACGAGGAGCCCGATCTCCTGCGCCCGCTCAACCGCTTGTACGACGGTGGCAATCTCGTCGTCGGGCGCAACGGCACGGAGTTCCGAGAGCCCAAACCGACGACCCACAAGCGCCGCCCGCACCAGAACCGCCTGTTCCGGCTCGGGCATGGCGAGGTATGGCTCGGCAAAAATCATCATGATGGCTTCAGCCGCATGGGCGTCGAAGAACGCCACGGGCGAATCCTCTTCAGAGAGACCGTATTGGATGCAGAGCTCGTTGATAATAACGGGGTTACCCTCGGTAAGCTCGGCAAGGCGGTGCCGCGCGGTGAGTCCGAGCGATCTTCGTGTTTGGACGGCAAACATGGCGGCGCACTCGTCCGGCGACAAGCCGCGGAGGCGAAGATGTACGACTTCGGCATTGGACGAAACCGCGGAGAGTGTCAGCCGCAGCGGATCCCTCGAGGTCAACAGATGATCGTGGTATGTGCCGACGATAAAAACACGGGCGAGACCGCCGGCCTCGGAGGCCGCGGTCAAGAATTTGCGCACACCGGGTCCCGCATGGCGTAAATCGTCGAGGACGACAACAATCGGCACGTCGCTTTGGTGCCGATTGGCGGCGAGCGCCGCGATAAACGAGCTCGCCGAATCGGGCGAGTCCCCGCCCACGACCTCCGGCCACGCGGGGGAAATGCTCTCAGAATCCGGGACAGGGGCGCTCTTAAGCGGCTGGAATAGGATACGCCCGTTATCGCCGGCAAGCTGGTTTGCCACTACGCCGGCGAAACTCGTTTTGCCGATTCCCAATTCACCGGCGACAAATACAAATCCGGCCCGTCCGGCCTCGGTAAGGTCCTGGATACTGCAGGCGCGGGATAGTTCAGATTCACGACCAACAAAACGACTAGTAATGCTCACGGTTGCCTCCTTGGCTATTGGTCATTTGCTAACACAGCCTAACGCATTTCACATCGGAATGTCTCGCGAAAAACGGCCTCATGGCCGGGTACTGTGCGCAAAACACCAAAAGAGTAGTTGAAGTAAACCCCTGCGAGAAAAACGGGCGACGATCTACCCGTCAGATCGTTTGGGGCGCAGGTTCCTGGATTGTCCCGAGAACCTGGACACCGTCGGTCATCCAGCATTCTACATACGGCTCGTCGGTCTGTCTCTCGAGAACAAACAGGTAGATGATGTCCCGACCGTCCACGGTTGTGATGCGCACCGGCACTTGGGCGGTGTTACCGGCTATCCGGACATTGCCGTAGGTCACCCGGACGGGATTGAGCATTGCCGCATAGCCGGGTCCGCGCATCATTTCACCAAACCGATCGGCCGGCCCCGTGACGCTGCGGTTGGCCGGCGAGGCAAATCGAAACGCGATGTCGATGCCCCGGTCGTCACCATCGTTGGCGGCAAAAGCATCAATCTGGATCTGCACAACGTCGAGGGGCGAAAGATCCGGTGCGGGCTCGAACCCGCCGAGCCGTTCAAGCTCATTCTGTGGCGCGGTGGCACACGCAGCGAGAAAAATCACGGACAAAAGTAGGGCGGCCTTCATTATGCCTCTCCTCAAAAAACTGTATTGCATACCACTACGCTTTTTTGGCGAATGGTACGAGCTCATTCATGGTCTCGATTCGGCTCTGTTCCATCTCGTTGATTCTTTCGATGTTGCCTTCCATAATCGCCTGCATTCGCTTGTCGGCGAAACGGTGAAGGCTGTAGTTGGACACCGCTCGGAAGCCGCGCCGTAGTTTGTGGGACGATCCCATCCCGGGATCAAAACTCTTGTAACCGTTCTCGATTCCCCATGTGATAGGAGCGTAATAACAAAGCTCGAAGTGGAGGCAATCGTAGAAATCGCGGCTACCCCAGTACCGTCCAATCAGATGGCCGCCCTTGGCCAACAGAAACGAGAGGGCAACAGGCGCCTCGCTCGCCGGCTTATGGGTTCTATCGTAGGCGGCGGCAAACAGAACCCGGTCGGCAAAATCTGGATACAGGTCTTCAAAAAAACGACGGTTCAAGTACCGGGCGGCCCACATGCCAAACTGGTCGTTGGTCTCTTTGTAGTACCGATACATCAGGCGAAACATATCCACATCGGTCTCAGACCCCACAAACGTCGCTATCTCGAGCCCCTGGTCGGCAACGCTCTTGCGTTCGCGCTTGATGTTTCGGCGCTGGTTTTTGTTAAAGGCCGCCAGGTAGTCGTCGAAGTCCTCGAACCCGTCGTTGGACCAGAGGTAGCTTTGGTGTTTCCAGGCGCTGTATCCAAGCATCCGCAGACGCTCGGTCCACGCCTCGTCGATAAAGTTAAAGGCGACCGAGGCCATGCCGTGTTTGTCCGCAAACCGATGAACCTCGGTCAGCATGGCATCCTCCAAATCCGGGTCCGCCGGATCCACCAAAAACCGATACCCGACCGCAGGCGTGGCGGGACTCATGCCGACGAGTTTTGGGTAGTACTCCGTGCCGATGTGCTGCGCCACCTCGGCCCACGCATAGTCGAACACAAACTCGCCGACGCTATGCGATTTGACGTACATGGGCGCAATGCCCACCAGGGTAGAGCCACGGTACGCCAATAAATGGCACGGCAGCCACCCGGTCTTTTCCGTCATGCTTCCGGAAGACTCAAAACTTCGAAGCCAGGCCCACTCCAAGAGCGCCGTTTCGGCCGGTCGGGCAAACTCGTCCCAGGCCTTTTGGTCCACCTCTTCGATTCGATTGATCCAAGAAAATCGCAGGGAAGACATCGCGCTTGAAGGTAATCAGGACCGGCTGCGGAGTCGAGGACTGTCGGGGTAGCTCCCTTCCGCGGTACCATGGATTATGCCCACCGATTCACTCACGGTTGTTTTTTATGACCAGCTGGACGCCGACCTCGTGAAGGCAACCGCGGGAGCGGAACCGGCCTTTATGGCGGAAGCAAGTATAGGTCCGACCCACTACACCAACAAGCGACGGGTCGTCACTCAGATGAGTGCCATGAGGCATTGTCGTGATCGGCTGACGGAGAGTGGTGTCGATCTTGTGTATAAAACGTTGGAGGAGGCTGACGATTGGAACGCGGCGTTTTGTAAGACGATAAAAGAAGTACGGCCGAAGCGTATTGTCGCGATTCGACCAGGAAGCCAAGACACCCGCAACACTCTCGATCAGATCTGCAATGACTTGGGAGTTGAGCTGGTAGTCAAACGCGATTCTCGCTTCTTTACTGACGAGGCCTTCTTCGCCGACTATGCCGCCGGCCGAAAAGACCTGCGTCTTGAGTATTTCTACCGGCGGGTCCGGAACGAGTTCCACATTCTCCTGAACAAAGATAGATCGCCCGTTGGTGGAGCTTGGAGCTTTGACAAAGAGAACCGAGGCGCTTTTGGCAAGGACGGACCCGGCGAGGTTCCGGAGCCGGAACCACAGCCGGCGGATGCGACGACGCAGGAAGTGATCACATGGGTGCGTGAGCGCTTTGACAAAAACCCCGGCTCCCTCGAGGCGTTCACCGACCCCGTTGATGCCGATGGGGCGGAGGCGGCGCTTGCGGACTTTGTGGAACGGCGCTTGCCGCTCTTGCCGCCTACACCGACGGTCCGGGCCACGACGCAGTGCCGCTTGCAGCGGTCGAGGGCTTTGTTCGGCAGGTCCTCGGGTGGCGGGAGTACGTTGCCGGTATCTACTACCACTATATGCCGGATTACGCGGCGGAGAACCGTCTTGGGGCGGATGTGGCCGTCCCCGAGGCGCTTTGGACCGGCGAAAGCGAGATGGCGTGTGTTGCGGATGCCATGCACAATCTGCTTCAAAACGCATACACCCATCACATTCAGCGTCTGATGGTTCTCGGCCTCTGGTGCTTGCTCCTCGGAGTACGACCGACGGCAATGCATCACTGGCACATGGAGATGTATGCCGATGCCTACGACTGGGTGAGCCTGCCCAACGTGCTCGGCATGAGCCAGTACGCCGACGGGGGGCTTATGGCGAGCAAGCCCTACTGCGCAAGCGGCGCCTACATCAATCGCATGAGCAACTACTGTCGCAATTGCCGTTTTGACCCACGGCAATCACTCGGTGATGATGCGTGTCCCATCACGACCCTGTACTGGGATTTTTTGCAGCGCAACAAGGTACGGCTCGCCTCGAATCGGCGGATGGGCTTCCAGTTCAAGAACCTGGATAGGAAGGACGGCAACGAGCTACAGGGCGTCCGGCGGCGGGCCGAGAAGATCCGCTCCGGCGGAATCGAAGGCATTTAGTCCCTCCGGCGAGAAGACGGGCTCGGCGTGCCCGGACGCAAGCCCAAGCGCTAGCCCCAAGCCACACCCCCAAGCGATAGCCTAGCTACGAGGCAGATCGATATCACTACGCAACTCGGACAGGCGATCCACGGGCACCGGACGGCCGTTGTATAGCAGCGCGGCCGTAACCCGCGCCGTGGCGGCAGGCTCGGCCTCTTCCGGTTCTTCCCGGTCTTGCCGGCCCTTCGCCACAAAACGGCGAAGACGTTGCACAAACACAAGCCGCATACGGCCGGATGCCTCGAGATCGGTTTCGATTGCAAATCGATCGCCCGGTCGAAGCGCGCGATGATAGGATATCTCCAGCTTAGTCGCAATGGGATCGTAACCGGCGTTATGGAGTTCCGAGAAGCGAAGTCCCATGTCCACAAGAAAACGGTGGCGCGCGTGCTCGAAGTAGTTCAGGTAGACCGCGTTGTTCACCACCCCTTGCAGGTCACACTCGTAGTCGCGCACCTCGAGCTCGACGTAGCCTTTCACGACTCGGGCCTCGAGCTCTGCAAGCGGTAGACCGAGTTGACCACAAAGCGCCGAGGCAGAAACCGCTCGGCAAAGATGGAGACCTTGTAGAGAAGGCCGTGTACGGCGACCCGCTTTCCTCGCATCATTGCCCGGATACCGTAGGACGCTACGGTACGCGAATCCGGCATGTGTTTGTGGGCCATGGCATTGCCACGACGTGCCGACCGCGGTGCGGAACCGTTGCCCGGCGCGCCGGCGCCGGTTTTTCCCAGGGCCGCCTCGTCACCGCTTTGGCCGGCGGTGGGGGCACCGGAGCCTGCGGCCGCTGCGCCCGCGTGCTCGTCCGGGCCGGGGATTCCGGCGCGCATGTGAAACTCGCTACGGGTAGGACCGGGACACAACGCCGTAACGGTCACTCCGGTACCCAAGAGCTCTCGGGAAAGCGCCTGGGAAAACGAGAGAACATAGGCCTTTGTGGCATAGTACACCGCCATAAGCGGGCCGGGCTGGAACGCGGCAACGGACGCAACGTTCATAACGCGGCCTACGCCCGTGTTGACCATTCGCGGAATAATCGCGCGACACAGCCGTGTCAACGCCGCACAGTTTAGGCCGATCATCGAATCGTAGACGGTGGCGTCGCCATCGAAAAACCCGCCGTAGTATCCAGAACCGGCGTTGTTCACCAACACGGACAGCGCGGACGCATCCAATGCGGCGGCCACAAGACGGCTCACATCGCTATCCAGGCTCAAATCGGCCGGAACCACGACTACACTCCGACTCGTGTTCCGTCGGATGTCGTCGGCCACCTCCTCGAGAGCGTTCGCACGGCGCGCGCTGATAATAAGGTCGAAGCCACGGTCCGCCAGTTGTGCCGCGATTTCGCGACCGATCCCGACCGACGCCCCCGTTACCAGAGCGGTGTTCAAGCTTCCCTCCAAACTACTAATGGTAGTACAAAATGCTATAATACCGTTAAGGGGTGTAATAATGGCAACAGTGGTATCCGAACGCGACCGTCATGGCGTGATTATGCTGGCAACAAACAACAACACTCTCCTCAAAAGCGGTCTCGTCGCGGGGGCAACGGTGGCAGCAGTCACCGCTATTCTGCTTGCAATCGGGTATTTAGATTCGGATTCATTGCCCGGTCTTGTACTAACGGCTCTCCTGATTTTGGCCATTGGAACGGCGGCGGGCTTTATCATAAAGGCGGAGTACGCCGCCGCCGCACGCGCAGGATTTGCCCTTAAGTTCCCGATTCTCTACGGTTTGCTATTTGTTGCCGTTTTGATCGTTTCGTTTATCATGATGCCCTCTACGGACGACTTCCTGGGGCTCGAGGGACTGGCATCCGCGTCTTTGATTCTGCCGATCCTTATCCTGTTCGGCATATCCGTCCTCTATACAATCGCACTACGGCGTCTGCTCCTGTTTTTGGTTTCTCGATGGACAAACGTGGATTACATAGCCGAGATCTACCGCCCGCAGCTTGTCGACCAGCTCGAGTTTTTGTGGGACGCATCGGAACGGTACCGCGATCCACTCACGCTTGCGGTATTGGAGGTCCGGGGTATTTCGGACTCCGGCCGTTTGGAGCACGCGGTGGAGGAGTTGCTGGCGGTTGCCCAACGCAACTGTCGTCGGTCCGACGTGGCCATGCAAATCGGCCTGTCCCAGGTTGCGGTGGTAGTCACGCGTGCACCACGCGAGAAAATCGGGATTCCGCTGCTCCGTATCGCCGAGCAGGCCCAGGGTGAGGGAGAGGTGGCCTCAATCGCGGATGCTTGTATTGTCGCGGGTGTGGCGTCGTACGACCAGGAACCACGGCCGAAAGATCCACGGGATCTTTTCAACCAAGCACTCGGAGAAGTCGGCAAAAAGAGCGAAGACACTATTCGCTATTCAGGGCTGCCGCATATCCACTAGGCCGTACGTGCGTTCCGCGCCCTAGTAGAAACTCCCGGGTGACACTACCACGCAACGGGAAACACCAAGACAAACTTTGCGCCGCGGGGCGTATTGTCCTCAACTTCCACCGTCGCTCCAAGTGTCTTTAGGATCGTGTGCACCACAAACAAGCCTAGACCCTGCCCCGCCTGTGACTTCCGAACACAAAAGAGCGGGTCGAATATTCTGCGCTTTGCGGCGTCCGGAACACCGGGGCCGGTATCGCACACCTCAACACGCACACTGTCCGTTCCCGCCGATGCGCGAATAGTCAACCGCCACGGCTGATCGTGCTCGAGCATGGCGTCGGCGGCATTACGGATCAGGTTCGCAAACACTTGCCGCAACTGTGTCTTGTTCCCGATAACGGGAGGAAGATCGCCAGGAACCGCCACAACACAATCAACGTCCTCGAGACGGGACTCATGGTCTCGGAGAGACGTGATGATAATCGGCTCCAGCTCCACCGGGCGCGTCTCGATGTCCGTGGGCTCCTTGATCATCGTCTTCATGTCTTTGACTATCTGGGCGGCCCACCGTGCGCGATCCGTAATGCGCTCCATGCTCTCGAGCAAGGACTCGTAGGAGGGCCTGCGACCCTCGCGGGCGGCCCACATAAGGGCACTCTCAGCGATGATCTTGATTGACTGGAGCGGCTGATTGATCTCGTGCCCAATTGCGGACGCAAGACTGCCCAGCGACGTCAGCCGTTCGGCCCGTTCCAGCATACGCTGCTTTGCCCTACGCTCAGAATCCACTCGATTCAACGCCAGAATCAGCTCGTGGCGACGCAGCGCCACGGTTACGGCACCGGCAACAATCTCGGTAACGGCGCGCACCCGCCGCCCGAAGTAGCGTCTGGTGTCCGTTGCGAACACAACGATACCGTAAAGCTGATCGTCCCCCGACAGCGGCCGTGTGAGGATTGCCTTGATGTTGCACTCATCGAGAACGGCCTGAATGTGCTCAGAAAGTCCGTCAAAACGCGTAAGCAGGTGCACACGGTCCAAACCAAAGCCCTTCGGCAACTCGTCCACCTCGACAACCGCCGGCGCACCGGCTGCGGATTCTGTGGGCGATTCGGCTATACAGGTCAACCCTTCTTCGTCGTTTGCGCGGTAGACCGCCATACGGGTTATGCCGGCCAACTCCTCGGCTTCCTCGCACAGTCTCGGCAGAACGGAGATCGGGTCGGCTTCCGCGTTTATCACCGTGAGCCAGCGGTTAAAAAGACCCAGGTCGGTGAGGGCGTGTTGATAGCGGTGTACAAGCCGCGACAGACGGTCGGACTTAGCCTCCGACTGCGTGACGTCTACGCCGGCAACCAAAATGCCGTCCGGCAATTCGGCGGGGAAAAGGGCAAAACGTCTTGGCGCGCCCGCTTGGGTAACAACCCGGATCTGCCGCGAGACGGGGTGCTCCAGGATGTCTGAGAGGAGCTTGGACCGTGAGATCCGCGTACCCTCCGTGGTATAGATCCCGGTTTCATCCGAAAACAAAAAACCCAATTGGTCCAAACCGGCCGTATTTGCCTCGACTGCCTGGGTGCTTCTATCCAGCCGAACGACCGGGAGGAGCAGATCGTCGAAGCCGTGGCCCAAAGCCTGTGAGCCGGAGGCGTTGCGAGGCGACTCAACAACGTCAAAGGAAGTCCCCGAACCGCCTATCTCCGCCGCCGACTCTGCGGCGGATCCGCTCACCTGCCGTCGCCGGACTACACGAGACAAGGTCCGTTTGAGGCGAGCGTCATCGATAGGTTTGCTCAAAAAGTCGAGAGCGCCCATTTCAAAGGCGTATGACAACTGCCTCGAGGTGGGAGCGGTACTCAAAAGCACCAGTTCAACCGTTCCGGCGCGATTGAAAAGATCCGACAGCGCCGATAGATGCGGCAGGCTGTCTAGGGAAATAAACAAAACATCGGCGCCGGGTCTTGCGATTTGTGCCTCGACATCCAAAAAGGAACCGGCCCCGAGCACCAACACACCGTAGCTGCGCAGCATTTCCGCCACCACCCGGCGTTGTCCGGTTTCGGCGTCCGCTACTATGGCGGTTAATTCAAACTGTTGCACAAATACAGCTCTCCGCGGCGGATGCCTATTTCCGTTCCGACTCTTCGAGAGAATCAAGGATGTTCAAAAGATCTCGAAAGTTCACGGGTTTTGCCAAGAAGGCGACGGCCCGCTCGGCTCCGGGTCGGCCGCGAATCTCTTCGCTGCCGTATCCGCTGATAATAACCACGTTGGCGTTGTGTGGGAGTTGTTCGAGGAGCTCGACGCCGTCACCTTCGGGCATCCGAAAGTCGGTGATGACACAATCGTGCGGGTCGGCTCGGTACAGTTCCAGTGCGTCGGACATGTTTGTGGCCGTATCGATTGCGTACCCGGCCGGTTTGAGTGCTGCTCGCAGATCTTCAAGACAGACCCGTTCGTCATCTACTATCAGGAGCCGCATACCGGCAAACTTGCAAAACTCATGCCTATTCCACCGTGATTGCCAAGAGTCGCGACAGATCCCCTTCGGTGATGTCCAGGTACGCGGCTGCGGCCCGGGAATCCCCACCGTGACGTTCCATGGCCTTGGCCGCTATCCGGACCAAAAGGTGATTCAAGTCGAGTCCTCCCTCCGGCAGCTCCAAACCGTAGAGGACCTGCTCCGGCCGGTGATTGTGCAAGAGAAGCGGCTCCACCATAGCTTCCGTAACAACCGGACCGTCTGCGAACAGCAGAAGGGAGGTAATAAGGTTTTTCATTTCCCGTACGTTTCCCGGCCAGGCATAATCCATAAGTCGGTCGATAACCGGCGGTTCCACGTCCTCGACATGTTTTTTGAGCTCGTCGCCGATCTCTCGCACAAAGGACCAGAACAGGGGCAGTATCTCTTCTTTCCTCAATCGTAGAGGCGGAATATCGACTTTGCAGGTCGTAAGCCGAAAAAAGAGATCCTCGCGAAAAGCGCCCTGTTTGACCAGCTGCTCGATGTTTTTGTTTGTGGCGCAGACAATCCTGGTGTCGACCACCTGGCGCCGGGTGCCGCCGACGCGGTAGTACTCCCGCTCTTGGAGCACACGCAATAGCTTGGCCTGCAGATCCGGAGTCAACTCCGTGATTTCGTCCAAGAATAGGGTACCTTTTTCCGCCAGCTTGAGCTTGCCCGGCTTTCCCTTACTGTCGGCACCGGTAAACGCACCCTTTTCGTAGCCAAACAGCTCCGCGTCAAAAAGCTCCCGCCCAAGGGAGGAGCAGTTGAGCGCGATAAACTCGCCTTCAATCTGGGGATTCTCAAAGTGAAGGTATTTGGCGATGACTTCCTTGCCGGTGCCCGTTTCCCCCTGGATCAGTACGGGTATCGTGGGGTAGTCCTGGAGCTTTCGAAGCTTGCGGTACACGTTCCGCATCTTCTGCGAGAAAATCCGGACAGTACCTGTGGCGTGGGTGTAAAACGAGTAATCGCCGGATTCGTCACGCGCCTTTTTCACAAGCGCCTCGAGATCCTCGAGCTCCACCGGTTTAGACAAAAAGTCCAGCACACCAAGCTCCATCGCATTTATCGACTCGATGACCTGCTCTTGGCCTGAGATCAGCACAAACTGGACGGGCACACGCTTTTTATACGCCCGGTTGACCAGATCGACCCCGGACATACCCGGTAGAGTGACGTCGGTTACAACAAGCTGAAACTCTCGCGTAAGAAGTTTGTCCCAAGCCTCTTCGCCACTCCCGGCGGCCTCGGCCTTGTGACCAAGCTCCTGGAAGAAGCGTGACAGGTCCTCGGCGAGGTCGACCTCGTCATCAACAACAAGGATATCGAGGACGCCTGATTGTTTGCTATTGGTCATATCTTCACAGATTACCAGAACGACCCGTCCGTGGGTACGACCCAGGGAATCTTTGAATCAGTCGAGAAACTTTTCCTTGCGTCCAAGGAAAACCGCTGCTATAATCGCGTTACTAACGCGAGTTACTGGCACGCTCAGGCTCGCCGGCCCGCCGGTGTGGCGGGTAGAGTCCACGACCAAAACAGGAGGTCGAAATGAAAAAGGTGTTGTTATTGCTCTTGGCAATCGCCGTGCTACCGGCAATTGCCTTCGCGGGAGGCGGTGCGGAGCCGGAACCGGAGGAAGACGTAGTCAACGTCTTTGGGGCGTTCCGCGACCAGGAAGCGCTCCGCTTTGAGGAGGCGTTGGTGCCCTTCGAAGAGCGGACGGGAATCGATGTGATCTATCAACCCTCCAGCGAGTACGAGACGCAAATCATCGTGCAAGTGGAAGCGGGAAACCCGCCCGACGTAACCGCAATGCCGCAACCCGGCCTCATGAAAAACTTCGCCGAACGGGGAGCCTTGCTTCCGCTTCCACAAAGTGTTGTACGGCGCATCGACCGGAACTACACGCCGGCGTGGAAGGAACTCGGTTCCTACGAGGGCCAGGTCTTTGGAGTTTTTCACCGCGTAAACGCCAAAAGCTTTGTTTGGTACAACAAACCGGAGTTTGAGGCCGCAGGCTACGAAGTTCCTGAAACCTGGGACGAAATGGTCGATCTTATGGATCAAATGGTCGCCGACGGCCGAACCCCGTGGTCGGTTGGCATTGAGAGTGGCGCCGCGACCGGCTGGGCGGCTACCGACTGGATGGAAGACGTTATGCTTCGAACGGCCGGCCCCGAGGTCTATGACCAGTGGGTCAACCACGAAATTCCGTTCAACGATCCCGCTGTGCGCGAAGCGGCCGACTACATGCTGGGAATCTGGGGCAACCAAGACTACATCCTGGGCGGGCCTCAGTCGATTGCCACAACCAACTTTGGCGACGCGGTACAACCGTTGTTCACCGATCCGCCACAGGCAATGCTCCACCGTCAAGGGAACTTTATCATCGGCTTTATGCAGGATTCGGTTCAGGACAACGTCGAGGAAGTGGTTGGTGTTTTTGCCCTGCCGGAAATCGATCCACGATGGGGAACACCGGTACTTGGCGGTGGGGACCAGTTCGGCATGTTTGTGGAAACCGACGCCATCACGCAGTTTCTCGAGTACCTGACAACATGGGAGTCCGGCGAAAGCTGGGCCCGTGCAGGCGGTGCGCTCTTCCCCCACCAGGATCAGGATTTTGACGACTACGGCTCATCGATCGAGGCCGACTTGGCGCGAATCCTAGTCAACGCAGAGGTCTTTCGCTTTGATGCGTCGGACCTAATGCCTGCGGAGGTTGGCGCCGGAACCTTCTGGACCGGCATGACGGACGCGGTAACCGGAGTACCTATCGAGGAAGTCTTGGACATGATCGAAGACAGTTGGCCCGAGTAGGGCCTACTGTGGCCGGTTAACAACTCGACCGGGGTTGATAGGGCGGTCGGCCCGTCAGCCCCGGTCTTTTTTGTGAAGGAGGTGTGGTATGGGTGATCTGCGGGTCGAGCAATCCGTCGGACCGCTGCAGGCGGCGATGATGACGGTCGGGCGAGTACTGGTTTCGGTCTTTGTTCCCGCCGTCACGTTTGTAGTCCTCTATTTGGGTTTTATCTTCCTCCGTGATAGCGGTGCTCCTCAGATCGTTATCACGGTCGTGGCGGTTATATGGGGAGTGGGCGGAGTTGCTGCGCTCTATTTTGTGGCCAATTGGCTCATTGAAAAGCTACCGGACCGGTGGCGGGGTCGTTTGACGCCGTTTTTATTTGTGGGCCCCGCCATGATCGTTCTCGGATGGTACCTGTTTGTCCCTACGATTAGGAGCCTGGTCCTGAGTTTCTTCGGCAAGTTCGGAAGCGACTTTGTAGGCCTCGAGAACTTCATCTACGTCTTCTCTGACCGAACAATGCTCACGGCCTTCCTGAACAACCTGCTGTGGCTTGTATTCGGCACGGGCGGGGCGGTGATTTTCGGGCTTATGGTTGCTCTTCTGGCCGACCGCTCCAGAATGGAGCGCGTCGCGAAGTCGCTTATCTTCTTACCCATGGCCATCTCATTCGTCGGTGCGGGAGTTATCTGGAAGTTTGTGTACGCATTTCGAGGAGCTGAACAGGCGCAAGTCGGTATTTTGAATGCGATTGTCACGGGACTCGGTAGCGACCCGGTAAACTGGTTGACCTTGCGCCCTTGGAACACGTTTTTTCTGATCGCCATATTCGTTTGGCTACAAACGGGCTTTGCGATGGTAATTCTGTCCGCAGCAATCAAGCAGGTACCGAGCCAGTTAATCGAGGCGGCTCGGATCGACGGCGCGGGGGAATTCCGCATAGTGTTCCAGATTATTATCCCTCATATCGTGAGCACCATCGTCACCGTGGCGACGACCATCTTGCTCCTCAGCTTAAAGATTTTCGATATCGTTTTCGCGATGACAAACGGGCTTTTTGGTACGGAGGTGCTGGCCAGCCAGCAGTACAAACAGATGTTTAAGTTCCTCCACTACGGTCGAGGATCGGCCATCGCGGTGGTGATTTTGGTCGCGGTTATTCCTGTCATTGTATATAACCTGCGCCAGTTCGGCAAACGGGAGGTGTTCTGATGTCGGAACTCACAGTATCGTCAACACAAACACCGGTTGCCGTTGCCGGCAGCCTTAAACAAAAGCGAATCTTCGGACAGACCTTGGTGCACCTGGTGCTTGTCCTGCTTGTCGTCATCTGGTCCGTTCCAACGCTGGGCATACTGGTTACCTCGTTCCGCAGTCGAGACGATGCAGTGCAGTCCGGCTGGTGGACGGTGACACAGAACCTCGACGGGCTGACCCTGGACAACTATCGTCAGGTTCTCGCCGGTAAGCCCTTCACCTACGTTGACTCCCAAGGCGTCGAGCGCACCGAGCGCAGCGACAACATGATCTCGGCGTTCCTCAACAGCCTCACCGTTACCATACCGGCGGTGGTCATCCCGATCCTTATTGCCGCCTTTGCCGCCTACGGGTTCGCGTGGCTGAAGTTCCCCGGACGAAAGGTCATGTTTGTCGGCGTCGTGGCGATTCTCGTCGTACCCTTGCAGATAAGCCTCATCCCGATCCTTCGGGACTACCAAAGGATTGGTCTCAACGGCACTTTTTTGGGAATTTGGCTTGCGCACACCGGATTCGGCCTCCCGTTGGCAACGTACTTGCTGTTCAATTACATCAGTCAGATTCCGCGATCGATCATGGAGAGTGCGTTTATCGACGGGGCAAGCCATTTCACGACCTTCTTGAGGCTTATTCTGCCGCTCTCGGTGCCGGCCTTGGCATCATTCGCAATCTTCCAGTTCCTCTGGGTTTGGAATGACTTACTGGTCGCGTTGGTTTTTTTGAGCGGGGTCGGAGAGGGTTTCGAAGTTATGACACAACGCCTGTTGAACATGATAGGTACTCGTGGCCAGGACTGGCATCTGCTTACTGCGGGGGCATTTGTCAGCATGGCTCTCCCGTTGATCGTGTTTTTCTCACTCCAACGGTATTTTATCCGCGGCCTCATGGCGGGGTCGGTAAAGGGATAGGAGTCGAATAAAACCGTGGCACCCGAACGTGTATCTGCTGAGGACGTCGCAAAAGAGGCCGGGGTTTCCCGAACCACGGTCTCTTTTGTCCTCAACAACACACCGGGGAAAAGCATCGCGGAAGCAACCCGGCAGCGAGTCATCGAGGCCGCCGCCAGACTTGGCTACATCCCCAACGAAAACGCTAGGAGACTTGCTCGAACGCGCGCAAGGACAATCGGCCTCTTTGTGTGCCACAGCCAGGCGGTGTATTCCGACGCATTTATCACACGGGTCTTGGAAGGCATGTCACAAGCTGTGAACCGTTTTCGCGCCCGCCTCGTGGTGCAGCCGGTGAGCCTTCGGGAAACCAACTATCTGGATATCGCCCGGCGCGACGAGGCGGATGGGATTATTCTTATCAATGCCCATGTCGACGACCGAGCTCTTGCCGCTGTCGCCGAAGAAGGCTTCCCGACCGTCGCCATGGACTACGTGGGCGACGTACCTGTCGACCAGGTGTACGTCGACAACAGCTCGGCCGCCCGGGAAATCACGGAGTATCTCCTTGAATTGGGTCATCGACGAATTGCGATGATTACACACGCCTCCCCGGTATTTTTCTCCGCAAGAAAGCGGCTCGAGGGATATCGCGCGGCTCTCAAACACGGTGGGGTGTCCTATGACCCTGGTCTGGTTCGACACGCCGACTTCTCGGAACAGAGCGGATTTGTTCAGATGCAAGGTATTCTATCGACCGCGCCGGACGTTACCGCGGTTTTCGCGGGCAACGACGTTGTAGCCTACGGCGTCATACAGGCTCTGCACCAAGCCGGTCTTCGTGTGCCGGAGGACCTAAGCGTGGTTGGATACGACGACGACTACATGTCACGGTTTCTCAACCCGCCGCTTACAACAATGGTTCTTCCCGCCGCAGGCCACGGTGCCGCGGCGGTCGAAACCCTTGTTGAGCGGATGACATCAAGTGCCAACGGCACTCCCGTATTCCGGGAGCTGAGAGCCCACATTGCCGTGCGCGATTCCTGCGGCCCGCCGCGGGCCGACTAAGGTGCGTCGCGGCCACCGGCATGCCGCCGAGGCCTACACCGACTTTGCCTACACCGACCCGGAAACGGATATGCCGGCGGGGAGCTCCACAAAGATGTGAGTTCCCTCCTCCTCGTCGGAGGTGAACCAGATCGATCCGCCGTGGGCGCGGGCTATAAGCTTGGCGACGTAGGTGCCCAGGCCACTGCCGTCTTTTTTTCCCGCCGTGACGTAGCGGTCGAAAAACGTGCCCCGGATTTCGGATGGAACCGGGGCGGGGTTGGCGATGTCGAATCGCAGGGAGTCGTCTCGCGTGGAAACAGCAACCGCCACCACATCATCCTCCGACGATGCCTCCACGGCATTACGAATGAGGTTTGCGAACATGTCTTCCAGGTAGATCGGCTCTCCGGCAATCTGTGGCGGCTCGCCTTTGCGTGCCTCGGCAATCGGTCTCCCGTTGACGGTGTACTTGGTAGCCACACCTCGGAGACTCTTGAGGGAGTACAGCTCGCCGTCGACTTTTGCGAGGATGGTCGGCACGTCGACTACTTCCGGCCGCAGCTGATAGGTGCCGTTCTCCATCCGGATAAAATCGAAGGAGCTCGACAGCATCTTGTTGAGCTTTCCCGCCGACTCGAGAATTACTCCCAATAGCTCCTTGGCGTTTTCGCTTATGTTCTCCATCTGCAAGAGCTGCACCGCGCCCAAAATGCCGTTCAACGGGTTCTTGAGGTCGTGGCGGACAATACGCTCCACCCCCTCCTTGACCCGCGATATTGCCTTGCGCTCCTCGATCTCGCGATTGAGCTTGTGCACCATCTCTTCCAGGCGTGTCTCCGCCCGCTTGCGGTCGGTTATGTCAACCACAAAGGTAACCTTTTTGGGACACCCGTCGACATCAATGATGTAGGCCGCGTCCGCGATGATGTCTAGCTTCTCGCCACCCTTTCGAACAACGGTCCACTCGCCACGGAGCTCCCAGCGCTGCCCCATAAACTCTTCGTGCAGATGTGACAAACGAGGTCGATCGCCCGGAGGAACAACAAGCGTAAAGTGTTTTCCAATTAGCTCTTTCTCCGTGTATCCGTAGAGACGACAGTAGGTCGGATTCACATACTCGAACACGCCCTGTTTGTTGGTAATACAAATGCCGACCGGCGTCGACTCGATGATCTCCCGAAGTCGTCGCTCACTTTTGGAGAGATCGTCCCGGTAGCGGCTTACAAGGCTCCGTTTTTGGTTGTGAATGGCATTAATAAGCTGCACAACCTCGCGCAACTCGTCGTCGGGAACCTCTTCCTCAGACAGCTCATCGTAGGTGTCGTTGGCCACCCTACTCAGCAGGTCCGTTATGAGCTGCTTGCCTCGGTACGAGGGCGTCGAACTGTTATGCTCGTCCATATCTCCTTCTCACAAGCATGGCTGGAATAACCGTTAGAGCAATGGCCATGGCCATCGTAGCAAACACGTGCCGCACCTCAAAGCGAATCGCAACGGCGCTGCCTACAAGGGGTGCCACAAACCAGCCCAGGTTGCCGACTGTGGTGATAACACCAAAAACCAGTCCCCGGCGGTTCGGCGGCACCATCGCGCTCAGGGACGACTGGAGCAACGGCTCTACGCCGCCCAGGAAGAACGCACCGACCACCAGCAAGACTATAAGCGAGGTTAGCGACCGCGTAAAGAATAGGGGGACCGCAGCCGCAGCTGCAAGCGCCAAAAAGAGCGGGAGCAGCTTATTCCTGTCGTGCTTGTCTCCGAGTCGTCCCAACACAACACTCGCAAATGCCGTAGCAAGACCCCTTCCGGCCGACAGCGAGCCGACGATTGTCGGCGCTCCTTCGAGCGTTCCGCGTAGTTCCTGTACAAATAGCGGCAAGAACGGAATGGCGATAACCCGACTGAAGCGCACCATAAGCACCAGAACCAGAATCCCGAGAATCGGCCCCAGGGCGACGGCGCGCAAACGCTCGCGCCATCCGCCGGTCGCCGATGGTGTTACCGCGGGAGGCCCCGGCGCGCCAGGGTTGGTCCGTCTGCCGGACGGGGCGTCGCCGGCAAGTCCTGCGGCGCCCCCATCTACGGCGGCATCGCCGCGCGCGGCGGCACCCTCACCCGCGACGGCTTCGCCTCGTCTGTCGCGACGGGCGTCGCCGTCGGTGACCGCCGGGTCCTTGATCAAAAAGAGCACCAGGAAAAAACCGACGCCCAGGCTGACCGCGCCGAACAAAAAGCTCGACCGGTAACCAAACACCTCCGCCGCAACGCCTCCAAGAAAGGGGCCAAGCGAAATCCCCACGAAGTTGGATGCCGCGAGAAATCCAAGCGCGGACGACTGGCGATCAGTCGGTGTTCCGGTGGCAACAAGGGCGGCGGACGCCGTCATTGTTCCGGTAAAAAGCCCCTGCAGAAGCCGCAAAACAAACACGGCCTCGACGGTTTGAACCATCGACACCAACACCATGATAATCGCCCCTACAAGCATGGCACGGAGCAACATGATCTTTTTGCCGATGCGGTCGGCGATCAGCCCCCAAATGGGCGCCATCACCGCCATGGTCAGGGCCGGGGCCGCCGAGACGGCACCCGTCCAGAAACGGATCGCCTCAGGATCGGTCGTTCCAAGCTCTTGGATATAGTACGGGAGAAACGGAATAACAAAGCCAAACCCCGTCAAAGACAGGACTTGGGTTATCCACGCAATGGCGAGGTTTCGTTTCCAGTCGGACACAAGCTGTGGACGGCAGGTCTACGAGGCGGTGTTCACGTGCTTGAGCCTGGTCTTGAGCTCACCCTCGAGCTTTACAAGCTCCTGCTCGGCGGCTGCTCGCTTCTGTCGACCTTCGTCTTGAATTCGCAAGGTCTCTTCGATGGTGGAAATCAGGTCGTCGTTGACCTTTTTTAGCGTTTCGATCTCCACGATGCCGCGCTCAGACTCTCTCGCCACACCCAGGGAGGTCTCCTTGAGCATGGCGGAGTTTTTGGCCAAGAGCTCGTTTGTGGTGTCGGAGACTTCCCGCTGAATCTCCAGAGCCTTCTTCTGCCGAAACAGGCTTATGGCGATAATAATCTGGTTTTTCCAGAGAGGGATCGTATTCATGATCGAACTCTGAATCTTCTCGACCAGCGTTTGGTTGTTGTTTTGGACCAGGCGAATCTGCGGTGAGGTTTGAATCGAGATCATACGGGAGAGAAGCAGATCGTGGAGCTTTTTCTCGAAGCGGTTGATGAGCTGGTTGAAGTCTTGTAGACGCTGAGCATCCAATGGATCGTTGGATTCCTCGGCTTTTTTCTGCAGCTCCGGCAGCTTCACCTCACGCAGCTCCTGCACCTTGATCTGCCCGGCGGCGATGTAAATGTCGAGGTCCTGCAGGTATCCGGCGTTTTTCTCATAGAGATTGTCTAAAAGCGTGATGTCTCTGAGCAGATTCATACGAGCGGTCTCGAGCTCGTTCACAATTCGGTCGATCTGGGTAGACAGTTTCTCGTACCGCGCGATAAATGCCTGAATTCTGCGCTTTATTCCGCCGAACAGCTTCCCCAAAAAGCCCGCATCGCCACTGAGGCCCCCCACGTCTACGTCACGGATCCTTTCGACGAGTCCACTGAGCACCTCGCCGACGTAGCCGCTGTCTTTGTTGCGGATTTCGTTGAGGATGGTGTCCGCAAAGCTCGAGATATTGCCTTGGGCACCCACGCCGTACTGGACAACGGCGTTTGAGTCTTCAACGTTGATCTGGGTCGCAATATCCCGGGCACGGTTTTGCGCGTCCTCCGGGAGCCTCGAGAACTCAACGACCTTTTTTTGTTCGTTTTGTGGCACCAAGTCACTCATTCTTGCCTCCTACGGTACTTGTGTCGTCTCCCAGCCCTTCCATACGAATCGTCCGCTCCAATACTTCGACTTCCGTATCCAGGTCCATCACGTCGTCTTCCATAAGCTTGGCGAGTTGCTTTTCGAAGGCCTTGTGAATCGTGGAGAGGCTGTTTTCAACCTTTTTGAGCGTTACATCGATCTCACCACCAGAAAGCCCTCGACTCGAAATGTCAACATAGCGCCTGAGGATTTTGACCGTAGCATCCAGATAGTAATTGAGAAACTGCCGAGCCCGGCGCAAGTCCTTGGGATCCTGGCGGATATCTTGGAGGATTCTGTCCGTGATGGCGCCGATATCGTCCGCTTCTTTGCGCACGTTGATGTCGCTGATCTTGTAGGCGTAGCCTTTTAGCAGATTGAGCTTATGTTTACCGGTAACAAGGGCCTGATCAAGGGCCTCTTGCGTAACCCCGTGCGGTAGTTCAACGGTCATGGATTTGGACTTTGATTTGCCGCGAAACACTAAAAGCCCGGCGGCAAACGCGCCGGCGCCGGCAAGAAGGCCTATGACCAGCTCCGCCCTGAGCACGAAGTGCACCACCACAAATCCAACAACGCCGAGTACCGTTCCTCCAAGGAGCATAAAGATCGGCTTTGATTTTTGTTCGGAATCACTCATACCCTTATTGTATCCTTTCAGAAGACAAAAGGCGTCCACCAGATTCTGCGGACCGTCAAATGTGTGCTCGCAGGCAAGATCGGCAATCTGCTCGCGTTCGTTTTGCACCGCATTTTCAAACAAGATACCAAAAATCGGAGTGTTCAGTCCTTGAATGCGGGCACGCTTAGACCCACCACATGCCGGAAACGGGCAGCACATCCTTTGGGGGAAGTCGGCCTCGAACTCTCCTTGGCGTAATGTGCTCAACGTCTATACTAATCGTCGAATACGCGATAAAGGAGTTTTGCGACGTGAATCAAGATCAGGTTAAGGCGATTCTGTCGGATTTGGATAACGGGGCCGAGGACTTCACCCTCGTCTTCTCGGGCAAGACCAGCAAAAAGGTCAACGGCCTGTATAAACCCGACACACGGGAAATCATCCTCCACAATCGAAACTTCGACTCGGACGAGCAGCTCATTTACACGGCTATTCACGAGTTTGCCCACCACCTGCACTTCACACGCTCGCCGGTCCCGGTCACGTCGAGGTCCCACACCATCGAGTTTCGTAGCATCCTGCACGGCCTGCTTCGCAAGGCGGAGGAGACCGGCGTCTACACCAGTGCGGCGCTCGAGAACCCTGAGCTTCAGGGGGCGGCGGAGCGAATTCGAAGCCGGTTTCTCGAGCCCAACGGTGCGTTGATGAAGGCCTTTGGGCGGGCGTTATTCGAAGCGCAGGAAATCTGCCGGCGGTGCAACGCGCGGTTCGAGGATTTTGTAGAGCGAACGCTGTCGATGGACATGTCCGTGGCAAAGTCGCTTATGCAGTTTCACAGCCTCGACCTGCCGGACAAGCTCGGCTACGAGGGAATGAAAACCGTGGTAGGCTTTAGGAAGCCCACCGACCGGGAACGGGCCGAGCAGGCCCTCCTCGCGGGCGAGAGCCCTGATACCGTCAAGGCGGCCCTGCGCACCCCTCCCGGTCAGGACGATCCGGTAGCACGGCTTACGAAGGAAAAAAGGCGCCTCGAAAGCACCATCGCCGGCTTGAACCGTCGCCTCGAAGAGGTACAGGCTCGGTTGGAGTCGCTCGACGGCGGCGCCGCGGAAACCTGAGGCAACGGAGGCGACGCCGGACCACCCCCCGTGGCGGCGCCCGCCGCTTCAGCCGGCTTGAAATCCCCGGTCAGGCTGCGTAAATTCACGCTACCTAGAAGGAGCGACCATGTCCGACATACTTGAGCAAATAGACTACAACAAAGAACCCGGCAACAAGCCCGACAAGCCCATCACGATCTACGCCCTCTCCACATGCGCGTTTTGCAAAAAGGCAATCGAGTACGTAAAGAAGCACAACGTCGAGTTTCGCTGGGTCCACCTGGATCAGCTCGGTCTCGACACAAAGCGGTCGGTCAAGGCCGAGCTCAAGAACCGCCACAAGAACCTGCCGGTGTTCCCAGTGCTCGTGTACGGCGACAAGGCCGAGTCGGGATTCAACGAGAATAAGTGGCAGAATACTCTGGGGCTTTTGTGAGCGAGAACTTCAAGAAGGCCACGGAATTTGTTAAAAAGGTTGCTAAGCTGCGGAGTTGGGAGCTCAACCCCGACCGCGAGTTTCTAGACTCGATCATTGAGGGCCTTGCCACAAATTACGAACGGTACGGCTACTACTTGTGCCCCTGCCGGGATGGTTCCGGCGATCGGACGGAAGATCGAGACATCATCTGCCCATGCACGTACTGCGTCCCAGATCAAAAAGAATACGGTTACTGCTACTGCGGCTTGTTTTTGACCAAAGAATTCGCGGAAGAGGGAAAACAGGTTAGCCAGATCCCGGAACGGCGTCCCCCCGAAAAGATGTAGAGCTCTCGGCCGAGGTGAGGGCGGCGCTCACCACGGCAACCATTTCTTCCACCAACGGCACAAGCGTTTCCAGCAGTTGTTGTGTCTCCGTTTTGTCCTCCGCGCGGGCGGCGGTTTCGAGCTTTCTTGCCGTTTCCATGGCCTCTTGACCGCCCAAGGTGCCGGTGGTATTGGCAAGCTTGTGCGCGAGAGTTCCTACGACGCGAAAGTCAACCGGCTCGGCCGCTTGTTTGATTTGCATAAGCCGGTCCGGGGTCTCGACGGCGAAGAGCTCGAGAACCTGCAACAGGATGTCCGTCGAGTCCTGGTAGCGATCAAACATGTGCGCGAGGGAGAAACCGGTCTTGGTCTGCGCAGGGTCTGCACCGCGACCCGGACGACGGAGTAGGTTCGGCACAAGACGACGCACGATTCCGGCGAGCGCCGCGATGTCGACCGGTTTAGATACGTGTTCATCGAACCCGATGCTCAGAAACTCTTCACGGTGGAGGGAATCGGCACAGGCCGTTACGGCCACGACCGGGACGTCGCGACGGGTCGCGGAGCACTCGCCGGCCCGGAGCCGCTTTGTTGCTTCCACCCCGTCGACGCCCGGCATATTCACGTCCATAAGCACCAGGCTCACGGACCGGGCGGACATAATCTCCAGCGCATCTTTTCCATCCGGGGCTGTAATCGTTTTGAAGCCCAGGGCCCCGGCGACGCGGACGCCGACCTGCCGACTAATTGCCTCGTCGTCCACCACAAGGATCACGGCCTCGGGGTGTGCGGCGGCCGTTGCGTGCCCGGCCGACAGGTGAGGAGACAGTTGTATGACACAGACGTTCTTGTCGGCCCCAGGTTCCATGAGATATGTGAATCCAATCTCCGACAGACTCCGCTCGGCCGCGAGCAACCAGGGGTCATTGCCCGGTACCGGCGTACAGGCTTTGGTGCCGATCACCATTAGTCTAATGTCTCCGTCGGCACGGATCTCCGGCGTCACAACGCAGGGCACGTTGTGGATTGCCGTGGCGTACAACAGATCTCGGAGGCCCTGCACCAGGCGCACCGGATCTACGGCTACGGTTGCCGCCGGATCCACCGCTATGGTTACCGTCGGATCGACACCCGCCGTGTCGAAGGACAAACAACCGGCGGCCGTTTCGGCGCTGTAGTAAGCGGCGAGGTTTTCGATGAGGGCCGCCGCGCTCAGCGGTTCCGGCGATATCGGGTAGTCGCCGCCCCGTGACCCGGGGTGTCGCGTCCAGATTATGCCCCGGGAACCACCTCCCCGACCGTCGGCTACGCCCCACGAGCTCACCCAGGCGGTAATCGGACCCTCGACGCCCAGGCGCACCGGTGCCGTTTGTGTATGCCGAAGACCGCTTCGTCGCTCGTTGAAGAGCTGCGGCGCGCTCAGGCGGCCTGTGGCGTTGCCTTTAAAACGCGAGAGGACACGATCGCGGTCAAGAAAGGGGTGTTCGGTGGCGGGAAGAATCCGTGAGAAATGGACCCCTACAAGCTCCTGCGGACAAAGGCCAAGCGCCGCAATTGTATCCCCCACAAAGACAAACCTGCCCTCGCCGTCGATCTCGAAGGGCACCGCGCCGATCTCGTGGGAGGCTTCCGAAAACACGCCGACTGACCGCCGAAGGCGAACGTGCTGCTCGTGCACACTTTTGATCACCCGTACCGAGCTATCGAGAGCGGAATCCGAGCAATCAACCAGCACGTGAACGCCGCGAGACAGGAGATCCAAGGCCCTTGGCTCTGCTTCCGTGGAATAAGCGTCGGGAAGCGCGGCCACGATCATCGGTCCGACGGCGCTCGGTGGCCGTGTTTCTACAAGGCTGAGCTCGACGTCGGTCGAAAAAAACGCGGGTTCGAGGACAACAACGTCCGGATCATCTCGGGTGGCGAGCTCCCGTAATTCCGCGGCGGAACCGGCGAACACCGTGCCGTCGTTTGTGTATGTTTGCGTCCAGCGGCTCGTAAGCCTGTGTTCTCGAGTAGAAAACGCAAAAAGTATCACGACAAGATCTGCTTGAGTTCCAACAAGAATTGATCCACGTCCGACTCTTCGAGGTCATACGAGCACATAAAGCGAACGATGTTTCGAGCCGGTTCCCAGTCGTAGAACGGAAAGCGCCGGCGCAGCGGGTCGGCGACCCGCGGATCGAGCGGCACAAACACACCGTTCGCCTGTACCGGATAGGCGGGCTCGATACCCAAGGCACGCAAACCCGTCGCCAGGCGCTGCGCCCGCGCATTTGCTCGGCGTGCCAGGTCGAGCCAAAGATCGTCGGCAAGCCACTGTTCGAACTGCGCAGCGATGTACCGCATTTTGGAAGCGAGCTGGGTACTCTGCTTTCGAATATAGGCAAAGTCCTTGGCCAACTCGTCTTGGAAGATCACCACCGCCTCTCCAAACATGATGCCGTTTTTGGTGGCTCCAAAAGACAGCAGGTCGACTCCGGCATCTACGGTCATTGCGCACAGGTCCGCATCCGACGCCACAACTGCATTTGCTATGCGAGCGCCGTCCATGTGGAGGTACATGCCGTAGCGTCGGCAAACCGCCGACAAGGCCCGGATTTCGTCGGCCGTGTAAACCGTCCCGACTTCCGTCGCCTGCGTGATAGACACAATACCGGGTTGGGAGTGGTGCTCGACGCCGAGGTACTCGGTAACCTCTTCCACGGCGTGAGGAGTTAACTTGCCGTTCTCAGAGGGTCGCGCCATAAGCTTGGTGCCGGCGAATCGCTCGGCAGCACCGCACTCATCCACCTCGATATGCGAAACGTCCGTGCAGATCACAGCGTTGTACGGGCGTGCTGCGGACGCAATTGACGCGACGTTGGCCCCCGTGCCGTTGTACACAAAAAACACGGTGCCTCGACCGTCGAATAGGCTGGTAACGGCCCGGCAGGCGGCGCGGGTGTAGTCGTCGTCACCGTATGCGAGCTCGTGCTCTGTATTGACGCTCGAAAGAGCCTCCATAATCGTAGGATGTACGGCTGCGCTGTTGTCACTGGCAAAAAAACGAGGAGCTCGACCTGACTTCATTAATACCACTCCGCCTGTTGGGGATGTTCTCCAGTATAGACGCCCATTTTGTCGCCGGCTATAATCGCCGAACACTCTTTGTGGATTAACGAGTTGAGACTTCGCTTCTTAGACGTCTTTTTTCTCCTCGTTCTCATCGGCCTAACAGTCGCATTCTACAACATCATCGCCCCTTTTTTCCTGGTCATCTTCTTAGCGATTGTTACGGCCAACATCACGGGTGGTATGTTTACGGCCCTCGAACGTAGGATGCCCAAGCTTCGACCGGTTGCGGCAGGAATCACGGTGATTACAGCCGCGCTGGTGATTCTTGTGCCGGTAACCGTCATTGGTATCGTAGTCGCGGACCAAGCGCTTCGCGGCTACGAAAGCCTTATGGCGGTGTGGCCGGACTTGAGCTCGGACCTGAGCGACATCGAGCTCTTTCAAGGTCTCCGAGACCTTCCGTTTCTCGGACAGTACATGGCACAGTTCGAGACCCTGACGCTCAACGAGCTATTGCTTGAAGCATTTAACGTAACCAGCTCGTTGGTTCTGGAGCTCTCACAGCGATCATTCGCAAGCATCTCCAACGCACTTATCAACTTTGTGTTTATGCTGTTTGTGATGTTTTTTGTGCTGCTGGACGGACGCAAGCTTCTTCGCGGCATCCGCGAGCTTACACCCATGAGCGATCGGGAGCTGAACGAGTTAATCCGCGAAACATTCCACACGACAAACGCCACGCTCATCAGCACCCTCATCATCGGCATTCTCGAGGGAACGTTTGGTGCGGTGTTGTTTATAGTCTTTGGGTTGCCGACGCCGGCACTCTGGGGCGTGATTATGATAATCGTTTCCATGATCCCGCTTATCGGAACAAACATCGTGTTGACACCTGCCGGCATAATCATGATCCTGGGCGGGCAAGTTTTGCCGGGCATTTTGCTGATCCTCCTCGGTTTCGCCGGTGTTGCAATCAGTCAAAACGTCATAAAACCAAAGCTTCTGGGGAATCGAACCGGACTCCATCCAGTCCTGGTACTGCTATCCACGATTGGGGGGATTCTCTGGCTGGGACTAATCGGCTTTCTGGTGGGTCCCCTGCTGGCGTCGTTGTTTATCGTGGGATGGCGACAATTTGGGAAACGGTTTCGAACGGAACTCCAGGACAAAAACGAGTAGCGTTATGAGAATTAGTGTACAGCCGCAAAGTGGGAAGAGCCTTCTGGCCATCCTCCGGCAGGAGTCCGTCGTTTCCGTCGCTGCGCCGTGCGGTGGCCGCGGGCGATGCGGGAAGTGCAAAGTCACCGTCGTTGAGGGCGAAATCGCCGAGCCAACCGAAGAGGAGAGCAGGTTCCTCACGCCGGCCGACCTAGAGGCGGGGCGTCGGGTGTCCTGCCTGGTCTACCCAAAGGGCGAAGTCGTGGTTGAAGTGCCGGCGGCCCTCGAAGCGATGTCACAAAAGGCGGACCAATTCGGAGACGGCGCGCCGATTGTCGATGCGCCGGCACCGGAAGTATTTGTTGACCGCGTTGAGCTGTCGCCTCCGCACAAGGATGATCAGGCGGCGGACTGGGAGCGCCTTCGAAGCGCGGAAGGAGTCGGGCGGTTGGTGGCGGAGCGCCGAGTCTTGGCGGAGTTGCCGTCCGCGTTGCGCGCCGGAGGATTTGATGCCACGCTTGTCCGCGACGCGGACCGTTGCTACGGAGTATTGCCCGAGATGCCGTCCGGCCAATTCGGAATCGCCATCGATGTGGGCACAACAACACTTGCGGCCTACCTTGTTGATGTGCAAAGCGGCACGGTTGTCGATGTGGTCTCGGCCCTAAATGCCCAACAGAAGTTCGGGGCCGACGTGATAAGCCGAATCCATCACACGATGGAACATGAGGAGGGCGCCGAAGAGCTGCGCAACACCATTGTGACCCAACTCGACGACATCTGCGGCCGGCTCGCCGAGCGAGGCAAGATCAACCCGTCGGAGGTCGTTCTGGTTCACATCACGGGCAACACCACGATGATGCACTTGGCGGCAGGACTGCCGGCCCAGAATATCGCGGCCGCCCCGTTTATCCCCACCACTACGGACAGCATCGTGGAATCGGCGTGGAACCTCGGTCTCACCTCACTTCCGCACGCAAAGGCGCGGCTCCTACCCGCCGTTTCCGGCTATGTGGGCGCGGACATCGTAGCGGCAATACTCTCCGCGGGTGTTCACCATAAAGACACCACGGCTCTCCTTATCGATATAGGCACCAACGGCGAGATTGTGCTCAAACACCACGGCGTTATCTACTGTTGCTCTACGGCGGCGGGCCCGGCGTTCGAGGGCGCCCAGATTCACGACGGCGTCGGCGGGATTCGGGGCGCGGTCAACGCAATCCACTTCGACGGGGACAAGCCGGAGTACACGACAATCGCCGACGAAGCGCCGCTTGGTATTTGTGGCTCCGGTATCACCGACGCCTTGGCAATTCTGTTGCGCGTGGGCGTTGTGGACGAGACAGGTCGTATGCTGGGGCCCCCGGATTCGGGCGACCTGCAGGCAGCCCTGGCCTCGCGCCTGCAGGAAGTGGACGGCGAGCCGGCCTTTATGCTTGTTCCGGCGGAGGAGACCTCCACCGGATCGCCGGTCGTGATGACCCAAAAAGACGTCCGAGAGATTCAGCTTGCCAAAGCGGCCATTGCAGCGGGAATCGAGACGTTGATTCAAGAGGCCGGGATCGCCGTAGACGAGGTAGAAGCCCTCTATCTTGCCGGTGGATTCGGAAGCTACCTGCGCAAGGAGAGCGCCGTGGCTATCGGCCTGCTTCCGTCGGAGCTCGGCGGGCGCATCACGGTACTCGGGAATGCCGCCGGCAAGGGCGCGGTGCTGACCCTGCTGTCGGAGGCCATGACGGCTGACGCGCTGGGCGTCGCGGACGACACGGTGTACGTCGAGCTGTCGAGCTCGGCGGCGTTCCAGATGGCGTACATCTCCCAAATGGCGTTTCCCGAGTAGGCGGTTCCGCGGGATACGCGAACGCGGAGAAGCCCGCGTTACCTCGGGCGGCGAGCGCCGAGGTGCGCGGCGGGCGGCCACAGATATTAGAGATTCAATAAAATTGTGAAAAAAATCAAAAAATATTTCTTGCGAGAAGCCCCCAATAACCGGCATGCTTGGGTTGCTGGGGGGAAATCTCAACAACACAGGGGCATGGAGACATGGCAATTCTAGACAACATTTCTGAGCTGCTACAAAAGGGAAAGGCAAACGACGTAAAGCAGCTGGTCCAGCAGGCTCTCGATGAAGGCATTGGTGCCAAGAGTGTGTTGGAAGACGGGCTTATGTCCGGCATGGGCATAATTGGCGAGAAGTTCAAGAACAACGAGATCTACGTGCCCGAGGTACTGATTGCCGCGCGGGCCATGAATGCGGGCATTGAAATCCTCAGGCCCCACCTTATTTCCGCCGGAGTCGAGGCCAAAGGCCGCGTTGTCATCGGGACAGTCAAGGGCGACTTGCACGACATCGGCAAGAACCTCGTCAAGATGATGATGGAAGGTAAGGGTCTCGAGGTCATTGACCTTGGCACGGACGTGTCGGCGGAGAAGTTCATCCAAGCCGCCATCGACAACAAGGCGCAGATCATCTGCTGCTCCGCGCTTCTTACCACCACTATGACCGAGATGAAGGGTGTGGTGGAGGCGGCTACGGAAGCCGGTATCCGCGACAAGGTCACGATTATGGTGGGCGGCGCCCCGGTTACGGACAATTACTGCAAGAGCATCGGCGCCGACATCTACACGCCGGACGCGGCTTCTGCTTCCGAACGAGCCTTGGCGGCGGTCTCTTAGGGTAGGTACTGTGGTGCCGGCACTGTTGCGGCGCCCGGCAGCTGACGCGTGTCACAAATCTCACGGAAGAGCGCTCCGCTTGAGCGGAGCGTTCTTTTTTGTGTGGCAAAATCCACCTCATAAAGCCCAAAGCGAGCGGACAAGCCCTCCGCCCACTCGAAGTTGTCCATCAGTGTCCAGTGGTAGTACCGCTCTACGGCGGAACCTTCGTAGACAAGCTCCGCCACGACGGCGAGATGATCGAGGACGTACTGCGATCGGAACCGATCCTCGGCATCGCACGTACCGTTCTCCGTAATCCAAATCGGCAGGTCGTAGGCGTTCCCGTAGCGCCGGCATACTTCCCGTAGGCCCTCCTCGTAGATCTCCCAGCCCAAATCGTTTTTGGGGACGCCGGCCGGAACGCCGAACTTCACAAACAGCGTGCGGGGGTCGAGGTGAATCCCGATGGTATCACGCGTATAGTAGTTGATTCCCAAAAAATCTACGAAGTACCCATGGGACCCCGGCCGACCGTAGGGTGCGAGGGGACCAAAGGGCCGCAGAGCGACGGCCTCCGTGGTGGCGCGCACAAACAGATCTTGGAAATAGCGATTGTAGACTCTGCAAATTGCACGCTCCGTTGCGCCGCCGTGCTCGGCGTGGAACACTCGAAGGTGGTGGGCCATGCCGACCTTCACCCCGTCTTCGAGGGGGCCCGCAATGCGGTGAATCTCCTCGTAGGCGGCCAGGTGGCAGCGGATCATGTTCCGGGCGCAGCGCCAAAACGCGATCGGGTCCTTTTTCCCCGGAGGCCAGTGACCGTACAGATACCCAAGCACCAGATAGACGTTCGGCTCGTTGATTGTAATCCAGTCTGAGACCAGGTCCGATAGTCCCTGCACCACAAAACCAACATAGCGCATAAAAAGCTGAACAATGTCGGTGCGAGCAAATCCCCCGGAATGCTCGAGCCACAGAGGATTTGTGAAATGGTGCAGCGTAACAAGCGGCACAATGCCCGCCTCGCGAAGACGGCCTATCTCGTAGCGATAGTGGTCCAGGGCATCAGGATCAAACTCGCCCTCCGACGGCTCGATTCGGCTCCACTCAACCCCAAGTCGGTAGGTGTGAGAACCGAGGTTTTTGACAAGCTCCACATCCTCATCCACTCGGTTCCAGTGGTCGCACGCCACGATCGAGTGGCTGCCGTCCGCGATGCGGCCGGCTTCGCACCACTCGTACCAACTGTTGTTTGTGTCGCCCCCTTCGATCTGCAGGCCCGCGGTCGCAGTGCCAAAGAGGAAAGAATCCGGAAACCCAACCAACGTTACGCGCCTCCGCCTTCCTTGAGAGACAAAAGCACACGCTTCTCGTTGTACGCCCTGAAAAACGCGAGGCCGAGGAGGCTAAACACCAGAGCCGCAATCCCGGTGACGCGAATTCCCGTGGAATTCGTCACACTTCGCCCAAGCAACAAGAACGAAGGGAACAGGAGATTTGCCACCGAAATGCCCAGCTTCATCATCAGCGCCCGAGCGCCGTAGAAGACCCCGGGCTTGTAGTTGCCCTTCTCGCGGCCGTCGGACTCCGCAAGATCAGCAACAATTGCGTTAGGTAGGATCCCAAAGACCGCGAGAGGAAAGGCGGCCAAGACGATCATCAGATAGGCCTGAACACGGGGAGGAATCGGCAGAATGCCCAGAAGGGAAACCGTAACAAACACCACGGCAAAAACAAAAAAGGCGATTGTGACAAGGCGCTTTTTGCCGAGCTTTTTTGCGATAAAATTGATAGGGACGTAGAATACAAAGCTCAAGACAAATAGGACAAGAAGTAGCTGCGAGGCGAATTCTTTCTTTAGCCCCAAAAGAATTGTTACGTAGTAGCTAATGCCCGTTTGAATAAACGTCAGAGCAAGCCAGTACATAAAATCGGACAGGGCAAAGACCAAAAAGTCTTTGTTTGCAAAGGTTCCGACAAGTGCTTGAAAGGAGCCCTCGTTGGACGTACCGCCCTTGGAGTACTTGTTCTCGTTAATAAAGAGAACGGGCATCATCATCAGGACAAACGAGACCCCGGCAAAGATCACAATTGTGGTCTGAAAAGCCCCGACCGAATCCATCGAGCTCTCGAAGGCGCCCTGGATCGCGTAGACCTGATTTCCCACGGCAAATCCGAGTGCCCACGTGATGGAGATGATGGTGGAGATGGTCAAGCGCTCGTTCGGCGTGTGGCCAAACTCGCTTATAAGCGCCGTGTAGGGAACAACGTAGGCCGTCATCGCCAAGTAAAACAGCGCCATGGCAACGGCAAGCCAAGCGATGTTCGCACCCACCGCCTGCCGCACCGGTGGCGCAAACACCAAGACTGAAAGGACCGCAAACGGCAGGGCGGCGACCGCCATAAAGGGTCTTCGCTTCCCAAACCGTGTTTTGGTCCGGTCGGATGCACCGGCGATAAGCGGGTCGGTGACGGCATCAAAGAGCCTCCCGCCGAAGTTGATCACCCCGACGACGGTCATGATCCCGAGCACCGCTCCCTGAAACACAAGGGGCGGGAAGATTGCTCCACTCCCCTCTTCCGGCGGCAAGTAGAAGTAGTTTATGAGGTTTGCGACGCTGTAACTACCCAAAGACCAGCCGAACTGACCCAAGGCGTAGATGATCTTTTTCCCAAACGGCAGGCTAAGGGGTTGGTCCACGGTTGCCTCCACGATCGGTGCTGTGTTGTTGTGTATTCTACCGACGCGACGCTCAATCTGTCCACGTTCCGGCATGGTACAGTGCCGGCCTGAACCCTCCACAACCACCGCACGACAGCGATGCGCGGCAGCCGGGCCGCGCCGTGTTTTGCCGCTTGAACAAGTCTGCGATAGTTGGCCACGGCGTCTACGGAAGCGAAAGATACTGCTTTGGACCGAGCTCTTCCAAACGTCGGTTTTTTTCAAGCACCTCTTCGCCGGTCCGAGTGATTCGCTTTTTGAGCGCCTCAGCCAATTTCGAATCGCCGATTGCAATAATCCGCACCGCCAGGAGCGCAGCGTTTTCGGCATTGTTTATTGCTACCGTCGCCACTGGAACTCCGCGCGGCATCTGAACTATCGAGAGAAGGGAATCGAGACCTTCCAAGTTACTCGCGCGAATCGGCACGCCGATCACCGGAAGGTGTGTCACCGCCGCCACCATGCCGGGAAGATGGGCGGCTCCGCCGGCCCCGGCGATAACAACCGCCACACCACGATCGGCCGCCTCTTTGCCATACTGCATCATCCAGTCGGGCGTGCGGTGGGCCGACACGATCTTAGTCTCGGTCTCAACACCGAACTCGTCAAGAATCTCCGCCGCCCTTGCCATGACGGAGAGGTCGGAATCACTACCCATGATAATGCCTACTCGTGCCATACGCTCTCCATGTAACCGCCCGGTCCTCCCGGCCATGCGGGCCGGGAGGCCCGCCTACCCGTCGCCGTCAATTACAAGCAGCGACTCCACCCCGTTGGCCGTCCTTCGGCACTCGGCAATATCCTCCCCTACGATCGTAACGTGGCCCATCTTGCGCAGCGGCCGTGACTGCTTTTTCCCATAGAGGTGAGCCGTCACACCGTCGAGTTCCAAGGCCGCGTCCAGACCGGAGACCCGAGTCGGCCCGGCGACTCCCGTCCCAAGGAGGTTGAGCATGATCGCAGGCGTTACGGCGCGAGTGGAGCCAAGGGGCAGGCCGCACACCGCGCGGACATGTTGCTCGAACTGCGATGTCACACACGCCTCGATAGTAAGATGGCCGCTGTTGTGGGGTCGCGGCGCTATTTCGTTTACGAGCAATCTCCCGTCCGTTGTGACAAACATCTCCACCGCAAGAAGCCCGACGATTTGGAAACACTCGGCCGCCGCCTCGGCAAGGTTCCGGGCACCCGCCTCTAACGCCGACCCTTGGCCTGCGCTCGGCCAGGCCGGCAGCTCGACCCGTGTGCAGATGTTGCCAGCTGGGTCGAAAACCATACGACACGGCGGGTACGACCGAATCCTGCCGTCCACCGACCGGGCAACGATCACGGAGATTTCCTCACGAATCAAGACAAGCTCCTCGAGCATGGTGGGACCCGGTAGGAGGTTGGCCTCGTCCGCGTCGGCTTGGAGCACCATCACGCCACGGCCGTCATACCCGCCGAAGCGGGTTTTCTGCACCGCGGGCAGACCAAAGCGCCGGGCCGCGGCCACGACATCACCGACGTGTGGCAATTCGACAAAAGGCGGCACGGGTATATCGGCATCGGCGAGCCGTTGTTTTTGGACCAGTTTGTCCTGGATAATGCGCAGAGTGCCGGGGGAAGGATAGATCGGATTTCCCGCGGCCTCCAAGTCGGCCAGGGTGTCGACGTCAACATGCTCGATTTCGATCGTCGTAACGTCCACTTGCCTCACAAGCTCCCGAACGGAATCCGCCTGCGCAAACGACCCACACAAAAACTCGTCACAAAGACTTCGCGCCGGCGCGTCGGGATTTGGATCGAGGACGACGACCCCCAGGTCGAGCTTCCTCGCCTCCGCGGCAAGCATTTTTCCCAGCTGGCCGCCCCCCAAAATACCAAGTCGCTTGAGCGGAGAAGAAAAAACGCGCGCCACGGAGCGTCTGCGTTAGCTCGTTTCCGCGCCGGACGCTTGGCTGAGCCGGTACTGCCGGACGCAGTCGATATACTTTTTGTCGGACTTGATAATATGATCGGTCACCCAGACTCTGAGGAAGTCCAGGACCCGTACACTGAGCAGGAAGGATCCTTTGTCGAACTGACTCTTCAGATCGGCAACCTTTTCCAGGAGGTTCGCATGTTCCATCTCGTGTGTTTCCGAAAGCTCGTAGCCGCATGCTTGGAGCATCTTCTCCTCATGGGCGAAGTGTGCCGTGGTGTAATCGATAAGCTCAGTAAGCACGCCGCCGAGCACATCATTGCCCCGGCCGCTCTTCATTGCATCGTATAGACTGTTGAGTATGCTGATGAGCTTGCGGTGCTCCGCGTCCAACTCATCATCGTGCACTGAAAGATCGTCGGTCCATTCGACTAAAGACACGGAATCCTCCCAGATCAATTCGGAGCGGTAGTGTATCACAAAAACCCACTTTCGGGAATCTGTAGGCCGGGTCCCTGCGGCACCGGCACGTAGCGGCTCTGGTTGACATCTACCGACGCTTGGCTTTTACTGCTGAATCGATGCTTCGAAGCCGACCCGGCGCCGGGGCCTTTGCAGCAGCGGTGCGAGGCGCGGCGCTTATCTTTCTCCTTGTATTGCTCGGCTCCTGCGACCCGGCGTCACAGACGGGCGCCGTGTTGTGGACAAATCACACCGAAGTCGCTTCGTTTGTCGAGTCGTTCCACGCGTTTTTCCCCCATTTACGCATCGAGGTCGAGTACCATGACCGGCCGTTTGTGACAATGGCCGCCACGGCCGACGGTCCCGACATTATCGTCACCGACGGCGTCCCGACGGCGGAAACGTCCCGGCTCTTGCAAGACCTCTCGCCCCTGAACATCGGTCGCGAAGGGCGCGGGCGGATGTACTCGGCACTCCTCAGGTACGGGCAGATCGAAGGTCGGCAGGCGTTGCTTCCGGTTTCCTTCGACCTTCCGGTGGTAGTGTTTCCTAAGGGATACGACGAAGTCGACCAAAACCGCGTTCACCTCGATATCGGGGTCATCAAGCAAATCGCCTCGGAGTTCAACGTCCAACGTGGCGGGCGCTATGTACGCCTCGGGTTCTCTCCCTTGTGGCACAACAGTTTTGTGTACCTTGTGGCGCGAACGATGGGAGCGAGCTTCGCGCGAGCGCCCGGAGGCGGCGTCTCGTGGAGCAGGGAGCGGCTTGATGAAGCCCTTGCCTATCTGCGGGCGTGGACATCCGAGACCAACGGTTCGGCCGAGGCGGTGAAGGAGTTTGAGGATCGCTATTTGTACGACCCTTGGAACAAGCTTATCGACGAGGATCGGGTTCTCTTTTCGGTGTCGAGCCTCGCGGAGTTCCTGGAGAGCCCAAGCGATCGTACGTGGAACCTCGAGACCCGCTACATCTCGGCGGCGTCGTCGATCCCGGTCGAGGAAGACGTGGTCGTACTGGCGCTCACGACCGGACCAACAAACAATGAGGCGGCGGAGCAATTCGCACGCTGGCTGTTCTCGCTCGAGACACAGGACCATCTCTTGAGCGATAGTCGAGACAAAAACCTGGACAGCTTTGGCATCGCGGGCGGGTTTTCGTCGGTTATCGCGACAAACCAAGAGCTGTTGCCGCAATATTACCCGGACCTCCTCGGTGCTATACCCTTGTCCGCCAATCTCGATTTTCCTGCCCCGCCCCCGGAGCTCTGGTTGGACATGAAAAAGGACGTAGTTGAGCCCTGGCTGATGGAGCAGCTCAGCCCAAACCCGCGTCCCGAGTCGCTGCGCGACCGCGCAGACGCTTGGCGGCGCCAGCAGGGGGAATAGAGCCTTGCCGGCTCCGTACATCCTTGTGCGCCCATAGAGTTTGACAGCTACCTCTTTTGGCCCTAAAATTGACCAGATAAGATAATTTTCTAGGAGGTAGCGAATGGCTACAGTTGAGCTGAAATCTATCAGCAAGGTCTACGACGGCAACGTGCAGGCCGTCAAGAACGCGGATATCACGGTTCAGGACAAGGAATTCGTGGTATTGGTCGGCCCCTCGGGCTGCGGAAAAACAACAACCCTCCGTATGGTTGCCGGCCTCGAGGACATCACGGGTGGCGAGCTCTACATCGACGGCAAGCTCGTCAACGACATCCCGCCAAAGGACCGGGACATCGCGATGGTGTTCCAGAATTACGCCCTGTACCCGCACATGACGGTGTACGATAACATGGCGTTTGGTCTGAAAATTCGGAAGTTCCAGAAACAGGAAATCCGACAGCGCGTGGACGAAGCCGCCAAGATTCTCGACATCGAAGAGCTTTTGGACAGAAAGCCAAAGGCACTTTCCGGTGGTCAGCGACAACGTGTCGCGGTGGGCCGTGCGATTGTGCGTAAGCCAAAGGTGTTTTTGTTCGACGAACCGCTTTCCAACTTGGATGCCAAGCTGAGGGTCCAGATGCGCGCGGAGATTTCCGCCCTGCACAACCGGCTCCAGGCAACCATGCTCTACGTTACCCACGACCAGGTCGAGGCCATGACCATGGGTGACAAGATTGTTGTCATGAAAGACGGCCTGATTCAGCAGATCGGTGATCCGCTTACCCTGTACAACGTTCCCGTCAACCGCTTTGTTGCCGGATTTATCGGGTCTCCTCCCATGAACTTTATGACGGTTAAGGTTACCGAAGAGAGTGGCAGGATCATGATCGACGAGGGCAATTTCAAGCTCGAAATCACAGGCGATCGTGCCGACATGATTCGACCGTACATCGGTAAGGATACCGTCTTTGGTATTCGGCCGGAAGATCTCCATTACATCCCGGACGCCAAAGACGACGTTACGAACATCAAGTCGCACATCGAGGTTATCGAGCCTTTGGGTGCGGAAATCCACATCTACGTAAACACCGGGACGCATCAGTTTATTGCTCGTGTTCCGCCACGGTATCAGCTTAGCGTCGGTGACCCTGCCCACTTCACGCCGGACATGAGCAAGGTCATTTTCTTCGACATGGAATCTGAGCAAGCCATCGGCATCAACGTCTAGTACGGACGTAGAGACAAGACAGAAGCCGGGCCGCCTCCAGCATTGGGGCGGCCCCTTTTATCCCGAAACGCTAAATACTCTAAAAAATAACATTATTGCTCTCGAGACTCGGATTTACTATAATTCCATCATGCCGGAAAACACCTGGGAGTTGCGAGATAGTCTCATTGCCGACCTGCGGCACCTGGAGGCGAAGAGCGAAAAGATCTACCTGGCCCTGGCCGCAGATTGCCCACGGTTACTCGAAGAAACTCGCGACAACACCGCCAATGCGCAGTCCGTGGTCAACCAGGTACGTGGCGGTGGTGACGGGGCGGCTGTCACCGGCATCCTCGATGCCGTTCGCGGACACCTCGCGGAGGCCGGAGATCAATTCTCCAAGATCCAAGACCGTGATCGCGAGCTCCTCGAACGCCTCAGAGCGGGAATCGACGCGCTCGCGGGGCTCGAGGACCTCATAGGCAGGATACGTGAGGATTCGATCGAGATGGAGCTTATCTCCATCAACGCCATGACGGTCGCACTCAAGGCCGGCGGCGCCGGCAAGGCGTTCTCGTATATCACGGAGGAGCTGCAACGCCTCTCTACAAAGACAATTACCCTGACGGACGACATCACAAAACGTGGAGCCGGCCTGCTCGATCGCTTTCGCAGCTTCCAAATCCAGGTCGCCGATCTTTCCTCGCACCAGGATGATTTGTTCGGGGGCTTCCGTGACAACCTGTTTGCGCGCTTTGATTCATTTTCCACCGGCGTGGAGCGGACAACCTCGCTGTTGGCAACCATGTCGGACGAAGCCGGGAAGGTGGTCAAGCCGCTTTTCAAAATCGTTGAAGAGATACAGCTACAGGACATTATCAGGCAGTCCCTCGACCACGTGATCATCAGCCTGGAGGAAATCCAGGACAGCAACAAAGAGCTGTCGGACACTGAGCTTTTGGATGACTTGGCGTTTTTTTCGTCGTTGCCACCACTTTGCCGGACGCTGCTGGACGACATTGCCGGAAAGATCAGGCACAGTTTCGACCTCTTCCAAGACCAGTCACAAAAAGCACAAGGTCTGTTGGCCGAGGTGGAGCGGCTACGCCGCGATTTCGTGGCGACACTTGCCGACAGAGACCGATCCATCGACGCGATGTTCAACGCGACGGCCGAGGGGCTCGAAAGCCTGACAAACCGCCTGTCCCAGTCCATCCAAATGAAAACACAGATCTCAACGGGGTCCCTCGAGCTGACACGTGACCTTCACGATCTGTCCCGGGGATTCGAAGCCTTCTCCACGCTAATCACCCGCTTCCACAGCATCGATATTGCCTCGAGAATCGAGGTCGCAAAGACCAAGGTCCTGCAACAGATGGCGGGCACGGTCGAAGAAATGACAAGTCTTACCCGGCAAATCGAGAACGATGTCGAGTCCTCTCTGGCGGCGACTAAAGACCTCATCGGTAGCATCGGCAAGGCGGTGGGGGAAATCGAGTCCTATCAGGAAACCGAACGAGAGTTCTTCGACGAGTTTGAGCACCGCATCCGTTCGGAGCACAACTCCCTTGCCGCGGCAAAGGAGCGGTTGATGACCGGAGTACGGGAGTTTTCCGTGTTTAGCCGAGACTTCTTCTCACTCTTTGCCAAAGCCAACAAACAGTTAAGCGAGTTGAGTGGGCTCTTGCCGGCGATAGAGGCTGCACAGGAACGCCTAGACGACTTGGCCGAAGTAGCTCGGGACCGGATGCGCCCGGTTATGGAGCGTGTCGGAGTAGACGACTGGGACATCGAGAACAACCGCTTACAAGAAATCATCAAACGGTTTACGATCTTTACCCATAAACAAAAAGCTGGCGAGCTTGCCGGGTTTTTGGTTGAGGAAGGCCAGGAATCCGGTGAGGTAACACTCTTTTAACGTGTATACACATTTTAACGCGAAGTTTCAGCGAGCGGTATCGACTCTTCATCCCGGCGAGTACGCGGTTAGCACCGAGGGTCAGGTCATTGGTACGGTCCTTGGCAGCTGTATTGCGGTCGCTCTTTACGACAGGCGACGGAAGATCGCAGGCATGAACCACTTTATGCTCCCCGGGCAGGTGCGCCCGGAATCATTTATTCAGAGTGAAAGCGGCAAATACGGAATGTTTGCCATGGAGCTTCTTATCAACGAAATGATCAAGCACGGTTCGGCGAGAACAGATATGGTTGCCAAGGTCTTCGGCGGCGGACACGTGCTCCGCGGCAAGGATGCGGGGGTTCCGCTGTCCTCGGTCGCCCAGAGCAATATCGATTTTGCCTTTTCCTACCTCGAGACCGAAGGGATCCGAGTGGAGGCGTCGGACGTTGGGGGGACGACCGCCAGGAAGATTTTTCTGTTTCCCGAGGACTTTCGCATACTGCTCAAACGAATTACCGGCACATTGGTTACCAGCGTCGAGCGTGAGGAAGCAGAGTACTTCAAGACGATTCGTGAGAAGCGCAAGAAGTCCGACGTGACTCTTTTTTAGGCAGCGCGCGTCGTGTCCGTGCCGCCGCCGGTATCGCCGGCGGCGGCGTGCTCGCTTGTTATCGGTGTTACCGGCCGCCGGGGAATCGGCCCTCGAAGGGATCCTCATCGTCGCCCATGAAGTTGTCGTCGCCCATAAAGCCGTCGTCATTCATAAAGTTGTCGTCGGTCTGGAAAAACTCGCTGTCGAAGGCATTGGAGAAGTCGAGGGGCATCTGCCCATCATTGCGCTTGGTGTAGAGCTTAAAGATGTAGCGGACGGTCGCCATCCGCTCTTCCAGGGCGGGGCGATCAGCTTCGAACTGGGAAAAAAACGCGCTTGTAGAAAGGCCTCCGCCGATTTGCCCACGGCCAAACCCCTCCTCGTGGTACTCCTGGAGTTCGAGGAGCCGGTAATAGACCCTCTCGAAGATAAACAGCACACGCCGAATGTCACCCATGTGGCGAACCACGGCACGCTTTTCCCGCATGACCTCCTGCGTTCCACCGATCACGCCTTCCTCGTCTTCGCGGATCCACTTCCTCAGGATTTCGCGCTCAGACAGCAGATTGTTGTACGCCTCGGCAAACTGGCCGAAAAGGTCTTCGTACCGATTGGCGTAGTTACGGATGGCGCGCAGAGCCTGGCCGCGGAATACCTCGATACGATCGGCGAACCACTCTTGGCGGAACTCTTCGAGGTCGGAGACGGCAATCGGAATGGTGCGAAATCGGCCTTCGGCGGTTTGCTCGACCACTTGGCCCGGCTCGGCGTATAGGCTTGTGCCCGAGTGATCGCGACATTCCACCCTGCCCTCTTTGGCGGTAACAAGAAGATCACCCGCCACCGCAACACTTACCTCAAAGTCGGTTCCCCGGACTCCCATGACCGCGCTTTGGGTCCGGACGTTGACTTGTGACGCCCCGGAGAGTCTGTTTACGCGCATAGCGACGGTTCCGGAAAGCATCTCCACGACGCCGCTGGTTCCTCCGCCGGAGAGCTCGGTGAGTTCGAAATAGAAGGATGAACCGGGCTGGACGGTTACCGTGCCGTCAATGCCGGTTTGTGGATCGAGAACTATCTCGACCAGCCCGTATACCCCTGAATTGACTTGGTCAAAGTTCTCGACAGGAAAGCCAAAATCAACCTCCCACGTCAGCGTGTCGCCGTTTCTGATGACCTCAGGCTCGCCCTCGAGGTAAGCGACCTCTCCGATCTCCTGTGCCGCCACGGGCGCCGCCAACAAGAGACCGATCAAGAGTGCTCCGAGGAGCATTTTTGTTTTCATTGTATTCCTCACTTTCGAGCCCGATCTGAAACCGGCGCGCCATTCGACTACCGTCTTGTAGAAAATATACCACGGAGCTCCGGTAGCTCTCCAGGTAGCGCTCCAAACACTCGTCTCCAAACCGCGTCGCTTTCCATACACAAATAGATCGGAGCCGAAAATCGGTCTCGAAGCATCGCCAACACGGTGTTGTAAACCTCTATCCGCCGGCGCTGGACATATCGGAGCTTGCCGTCTTTTGCGGGAACAAACTCGTCAAAGAGGTAGGGACGTGGTGCCACTCGCCGGCGAAACGCCGGCGGGAAGCGCACCGTTCCCATGCTAACCCACGCCGGCTCTATGTCGGGCAGAAGGCCGATAAGCTTACGATACTCGGCGATCCAGTTCCTATTCGGATCGGGGCTGGTGATGATCGGATCGAGGTGGTAGGCGACCCCAAAGCCGGCCGCCGCTCCGCGTTCCGCCGCGGCAACTCGATCGGTGATGCTCGCTGCGTACGGTTCTTCCTGAGAGACCCGCGATTGTGGCGCCATTGAGAATCCGATAACGGCGTTCCCCTTGTTGGGGATGGTTAGAAGATGGTCTACGCAGGCGGTCTTGGTCTTGAGCTCCAAACGGAGATTGGGATACGGGGCTGCGGCCGCGACGAGCTCTTCGGACAGGCGAAAAATCTCGTCGAAGAGCAGCGAATCGCCGACCTCGCCCGTGCCCACGCGATAATGTCGCCCGGTCCTGCCCAAGGCGTCGATGCCGGCACACGCAGCGGCGGTATCCGCATATACCGTGTTCGGCGAGTAATTGAGATAACTCTGCATGATACAGTAGGTGCAGCCGATCGTGCAGCCTAGGTAGAGATCGATGGTTTGATACCGGCAGCACCTGTGGCCCTTTGTACCTGGACATGGCGTGAGCACACGACCACGAGAGGTGGTAATCACAACCGTTTCTCCATTGCGATCCTCAGGTGGCACATCGTTTATCTCGGTAACAACACGCGCTTCGAGCCCAAACGCACCGGTCGCGCGCCCCACGGCCGGCAACTCCACCGCGTCGTCGGTAACGTACAGCGCCTTGACCCGCGGTGCGGCCCCGGCGGCGGCAGGCACACGCGAATCAGGCGAGTTGCCTGCAGCGCCGTGCTTAGGTCCCGAGCAGCTCACAGAGCTCCTCCAATTCCGCAGTCTGTTCCTGTAGTCTCACGAGCTGCGCTGCAGCCCTCCTCACATCTTCAGGCTTCCGCATCGCGAAGGAGATGGTAAACGCATCTCCCTCGAAGTAATCGGGCGCCTCGAGGCCAATTACCGGAACGTCGTCCGCCGCGGCGCCTTGGGTAAGCGACCGGCGAAGCTCGGAGAATCGCTCTTCGAGCGCGCTTAGTTCGGGACGCCAAAGTCGCTCGGCGACAAAGAGAGGGTCTTCGGCTCCAACAACGGCGTCGAGGAAGAGCGCCGGCGTACCCTGATCATTGGACCCGGCCGGATCTTGTGTTTCCCGAGATACTCCGGCGCGGTGCGCCAACTCGACTACGCGCCGCACGAGAACACGTGCCTGGTTTGGCTTTAGCCGCCGCAACACCGGAAAGAGTCGGTACCTGTCGCGCGGCGCAAGTTGCTCGACCAACAGAGCCGATTTGATATCAAGCTCGCCGTCGGACACCAGGCTGCGCAACTCGTCGGCGAGGGCGAGGTAGCGCCTCACCTCGTGCGGGAATCCACCACGGGGGAAAACTCGTTTGCAGATGTCCTGATGTTCCGCACATAAAACATCCACGCCCACGCGATCACAAAATGTAAGCAGGCGTGCGGCCTCTGCCATGGTCAGACCGTCGGGCCGGTGCTCGTAGTCGAGCAAAAGACGGACCGCATCCGCCGCATCCATGTCAAACCACCGGACCGCGCACGAGTTGGCCCCTAGAGCGCGTAGTCGCTCGACGACACGGCCGCCCCAGACGAGAACCGGCCAGGGCTCGGACCGTCTCTTTCCCCGAACGCCCCCGAGGTCGGTAGCATCGGAGGCTTCCCGGCTTTCGTCCGTGTGGGGGACGTTATGCGCTACGGCGCCGGCAAGCCGATCCCGTACCGCCGGCGCGATCCGGCACACCGGCAGTGGTGGATATCTCTCTTCGAGAAGGCCTTTGTCGGCGAAGGGACACGGCCTTAGCACGACGTCGAGCACCTCGACGTCTCTCCCAAAGGCCGCGACCGCAATATGTTCCATCCCGCGATTCTAGCAGGACGCAGGTTGACACGACAAGATGCCCCGCCTATTGTCGGCGGCATGCCAAAGAGGGAGACGGATTAGCGTGGGACTCGGCGTAGCGATTATCGGCTGTGGCACCGTCGGTGGCGCCGTGGGCCGGCTCTTGGGCAATACAAGCAGAAGATCCGGTATCCGTCTCCCCTCCGACGTGGAGCTTGTGGCGGTGTATGACCGCGGTCCACACAAGCTAGAGCGCGCGGGTATAGACCCCTTACTGTTCAAACCCAACCTCGACAACATACTCAAAGACCCGGCCGTGGATGTTGTGGTCGAGCTTATCGGCGGAACGGAGACGGCACGAACTGTTGTAGCCGATTCTCTGTCGGCGGGAAAGGACGTGGTAACCGCAAACAAGGCACTCTTGGCCCATCATGGCGCCGAGCTCCTATCGTTGGCGCGGAAGCATGGCCGGACCGTCGCATTCGAAGCGAGCTGCGGCGGGGGAATACCTATCCTTCGGGCGCTCTACGACGGGCTTAGTGCGAATCGAATCGACGCCGTCTACGGCATTGTCAACGGCACCTGCAACTTTATCCTCACCGAGATGATCGAACGAGGCCGCAGCTACAACGATGTGTTGGCCGAGGCACAGCGAATGGGATTGGCGGAGGCCGACCCGAGCCTGGATGTGTCCGGCGTGGACTCGGCCCACAAGATAGCGATTATGGCTTCCCTGGCCTTTGGGACCCGCGTGCAATTCGAGGACGTATCGGTCGAAGGCATCGCAGACATCGAGTTGGTGGACGTGCAACGGGGCCGGGAGCTCGGGTATGTCATCAAGCTTATCGGCGCCGCCGTCCGGGAAGATGATGAGATGGTCCTGTGGGTCCGGCCGGCCTTTATTGCGCAAGACCACCCCTTGGCGTGGATCCGGGGCTCATTCAACGCCGTGAGCGTGTATGGCAGCGCCACCGGCCACACGATGTACTACGGCCGGGGTGCGGGAGGCGATCCCACGGCCTCTGCAGTCGTGGCCGATATCGCGTCCGTCGCCTCGGGCGCCTACCGCGCGGCCTTCCAAAGCCAAGGCTCTTGGCTCGACAGCACCGCAGTCATGCCCGCGCGGCCGTCTGACGCCCGGCGGAGCAGATTCTACATTCGCCTTGCCGCGGAGGACAGAGCAGGCGCCCTTGCCGAGATCAGCTCGGTTCTCGGCCGCCACGACATCAGCATCTCCTCGGTTCTTCAGCACGAGCGGGGCGCACCGGACGGACCCTACGCCACCGTGGTAGTCATCACCAATGCCGTCCCGGAGGGGCGTCTACTCCGGGCCGTTCGGGGCCTGGAAGACCTGTCGTGCACAAGAGATCGGATTAGAACCATAGCGGTCTTGGACGAACACCCCGAATGGGGCGAGCAGACATAGCCGCAGTTGACCAAGCAATAACCCAACAGTATCGTGCACTCGAAGACGGCCGTCTCCCGGTCGCACGTTAGAGGAGTGTCCATGAATATCGTCCGATATACCGTAAAGCCCGCGCTTCCGGAATCACTCAAGCCTTTGGAAGAACTTGCCCACAACGTTTGGCTCAGCTGGAACTTCGACGCAGTTATGCTGTTTATCCGCCTGGACTACGAAAAGTGGGCCGAGTCGCGCCAGAATCCCGTCCGCCTGTTGGGAATGGTGTCCCAAGATCGGTACAAGGCATTGGCGGAAGACGACTCGTACCTGGCGGCGCTTAATGCCGTAGTTGAAAAGTTCCGTCGCTACAACGAGGGCGATCCGTGGTATCCGGAGAGCCAAGACAAACGCATAGCCTATTTCTCAATGGAGTACGGCCTGGACGTGAGCTTGCCCATGTACTCCGGCGGACTCGGCGTGCTGGCCGGCGACCACCTAAAAACCTCTTCGGACATGGGCCTGCCGCTGTGCGCCGTAGGTCTCCTCTACCGACAGGGCTACTTTCAACAGTACCTCAATGCAGACGGATTTCAACAAGAGTCCTACCCGGAGAACGATTGGTACAACATGCCCGTTCGCCGCTGCGAGGACAAAAACGGCAATCCCGTCAAAATCAGCGTCCAAATGGCGGACTCGGTTGTGGTGGCCGAGGTCTGGGAGGTTCGCGTAGGTCGGATTTCGCTGTTCCTTTTGAGTACCAACGTGGACGAGAACAGCGACGCCAACAAGAGAATCACCGCGACACTCTACGGCGGCGACCGCGAAATGCGCATCAGACAAGAAATCCTTCTGGGAATCGGGGGCCTCCGTGCTCTCCGTGCGATGGGAATCGAACCGTCCGTGACCCACATGAACGAGGGCCATGCGGCGTTTTTGGCCATCGAGCGCATCCGGAACCTAAAACAGGAATCGGGGCTTACGCTGGACGAGGCAGTCGAAGTGGTGTGGCCAACCAACATCTTTACCACCCACACTCCGGTGCCCGCCGGAAACGAGCGGTTTGGCATCGACCTCGTCCAGAAATACTTCCACAGCATCTGCGATGGGACCGATATCAGCTGGGACCATTTTTTGGCACTGGGACGAGAGAATCAGGCGGACCAAGAAGAACCGTTTTGCATGACCGTTCTCGCGCTGCGGCTGAGCGCCCAGTGCAACGGGGTGAGCCGCCTACACGGCGTGGTTAGCCGTGACATGTGGAAGGAGATATGGCCCGGGCTGCCGATCGACGAGGTTCCCATTGGTCACATCACCAACGGCACCCATCCGCGGTCCTTTATCTCCCACGACATGCTCGATCTCCTGGACCGGTACTTCGGTCCGCGATTCTACGACGACCCCACCAATCTCGACGTCTGGGACCGAATGTCGCGGATTTCGGACGAGGAGCTGTGGCGCACTCATGAGAGGCGCAAAGAGCGATTGGTCGCCTTTGCGCGGCAGAGGCTCTTGGCCCAGCTCGGAGCCCGCGGCGCGACGCCCGCGCAGCTGATGGCGGCGCAGGAGGTCCTGTCGCCGTACACACTCACCATCAGTTTCGCCCGGCGGTTTGCTACCTACAAGCGTGCCACGCTGCTCTTCCGTGATCCCGAGCGACTCATTCGGCTTCTTTCCGACCCGGATCGGCCTGTGCAAATCATCTTTGCGGGAAAAGCGCACCCTCACGACATTCCGGGCAAAAACCTCATCAAAGAGATCGTTCACTTTGCTTCGCAGCCGGAGGTCCGCAGCAAGATCGTCTTTCTGGAAAACTACGACATAGAGATTGCAAAGTACCTTGTGTCCGGAAGTGACCTCTGGCTCAACACACCACGACGCCCACTGGAGGCAAGCGGCACAAGCGGCATGAAGGCGTCGCTAAACGGAGTGCTCAACTGCTCCGTACTCGACGGGTGGTTTGCCGAGGGCTATGCGCCGGAGATCGGATGGGCAATTGGCGCGGGCGAGGAATACGCCGACGCGGAAACACAGGACGAAATCGAGAGCAAGGCCCTTTACGACCTGCTCGAGCGAGAGATCATCACAAGCTACTACGATCAGGGACAGGACGGATTGCCACGGGACTGGATCAAAAAAGTAAAGGCCGCCATGACCGCTACGGGAAAACAGTTCTCCGCTCACAGAATGATCAAACAGTACTCCGAGCTGATGTACATTCCCGCCGCGAAACAAGGCGAGCTTGTCAAAAAGGACGGCTTTGCCATGGCCAAGGACCTCGCAAGCTACAAAGTCTCGCTACGAGAAGCGTGGGGATCAGTTAGAGTCCACGGCGACTGGTCCGCGACCGGGCCGCTCAAGGTGGGAGACGACTTGGACATCACCGCCACGGTGGAGCTCGGATCGTTGACGCCGGACCAGGTCACCGTCCAGGTGTACTACGGCGGCTTGGATTCCCAAGGCAACATACAAAACGGTCAAACAGTCGACATGAAACCCGGCAAAGGGTCGGACGGCAGACAGGCCTTTACCGCGTCCGTTACCTGCAACGAGTCGGGCCGCCGGGGCTTTGCCCTTAGAGTACTGCCGAAGCACCCGGGGCTGATGCACCCATACCTGCCCGGCTTTGTGAAGTGGGAGTCATAGCAGACCGGCGATGGCCGGTTCGAGCAACACCAACGCAATAACAAAAACAAGGGCCGGCAAAAAGTCGGCCGTTTTTATTTTGATCAGTCCGAGTAGATTTACGCCGATCATCAGGATCAGCGCACCACCCACGGCGGTGAGTTCGGCCAGCATCAGCTCCGAGACCACGGGCGCCAAGACCCCGGAAAGCAGGGTTAGCCCTCCTTGGTACACCAGGATCGTTAGTGCGCTAAATGCGACCCCCACTCCCAGTGCCGATGTCAGAAGCATTGCCATAAAACCGTCTAGAATCGACTTGGTGAGAATAAGCTCATAGTCGCCCGTTGTTCCCGCGCGGAACGCTCCGATAATTGTAAGCGCGCCGACGCAGAAGAGTACCGATGCATCCAAGAAACCTTCGGCAAAGGTGGAGGCGTCTCCTTTTTTTGTTCCCAGCCTATGGATCCGAGTGCCCAGTCGGTGGATGGCATCTTCCACGCCAAGGGCGGTTCCGATCACGCCGCCAAAGGTCAACGCCAAGGCCAGAATAAGGATACGACTGCCTTCAAGCGCCATAGTCATGCCGATGACAAGGGTAACAATGCCGATGCCGTAGAATACGGCGGTCTTGAGGCGTTCCGGAATTCGGCCATGAAACAAGAGACCGAGTATTGAGCCCAGTATGACGGTGCCTGCGTTTATAAAGGTGGCAATCATGGTGTTTTACTCAACATTGCAGGCGATTCTAAGGGAGGAAGCGCTCACGCGCAAGGTGTCGCGGTACCTTGACCTGCGGGAATTCGGGGGTGTATGATTGGAATTAGTCACAAAAAAGAGGCCGAGATGGACCTTTCTAATCCAGGCGAGACGCCGGAGGAGTCTGAGATTCTTTCGGTGACAGAGCGCATTTTTTGCGCCAATTGCTTTCACTGCAAGGTCGTGCCTTACGAGTCCGGCGACGGGAGGCACTACTTGAGAGTGCGCTGTGCAGCCGGCCGCTGGAAGAAAAAACTGGGGGACGAAAAGATTTACAAGTACTTTACGGTCACCCGTCGTAGTGTTGACGGGTGCGAAGACTATGTGCCGATGGGAGAGCCGATTGAGTTTATTCGCGAGCTGCGAAAGACACTCCCCATCAAGGATGAGGCATACGGTCGGTACTTGGACGACGGAATAGCCTAGTCTGCGCTATACTTTCTACTAATGAAACAAACACTCCTAGCCCCATCTATCGTTTTAGCGATCATAGCCCTGTTTGGCGGATGTACAACCACCCCGGAGGACATTCCGGACACACTTACACAGCCGGAGTATTTCCAGCAGGCCCAGGAGGCGGTCGAAGTCCGCGACTGGGACACGGCCCTTGCGTATTACGAGGCCGCAATCGAGCGGTTCCCACAAGATACGGAAACCGTGGTGGCGGCCGAGTATGAGATTGCGTTTATTGCATACAAGCGGGGACTGCTCGATGAAGCGGCCCAGGGTTTTCGTTCCGTACTCGAGCGGTACGACGAAGGTGTGGGTCCACAGATACCTGACTGGCCGAAAATTTTGTCCGAAAAACTGTTGGCCGAGATCGAGGGAGAAGCTACTCGTGAGGAAGGATAATCGCGTTGATGTCCACGCCCTTCTCCCGCGCCAGCGAATAAACCATCTCTGAGGTAACGTCGCCCCTTGGTCTCGGGTGCGGTGGTGCGTCGCCGATAAGCACAATTGCCTTGACGTCCGCCTCCCACGGGAAGCTCTGAAGTCCCGCGTACAGTGCCTCGTATACCGCTTCCGGCAGGTCGCGGCCGCCATCCACCCGTATTGAATCCACTGCTTCTTGCAGAAAGTCGAGGTTGTCCTGGAATTCGACAATTCGGTTTAGGTACGCCTCGAGATAATCACGATAGTACACAACTCCCACCCGGAGCCGTTCGTAGCGGCCGGTCTTTTCCCGAAGGAGCGGCACCAAGCGCTCCTGGATAAAGGGGAGATCGTCTTCCATGCTCTTGGTTGTATCGAGGGCGAGTACCAGGTCCAGACTTCGGCCGGTCTTACGGTCCAGAATCTGGCTGATCTGATCTACTATGTCGTCTTGCCCTTCGGAGAAGACAACCTCGCCACCCCCTTCGTCGGCTATTGACGTGAAGTTCTCTACAGTGTCCGGCATGTAGTTCCGGCCTTCGGCGGGACGCGACGCGATCGGTTCGGGTTCCGGCTCTTCAACAACCGGCTCGGGCTCGGATTCCTCCACGACAGGTTCCGGCTCGGGTTCGGGTTCGGGGGCGGCCTGGGTTACACGGAGGATAAACGGATTGTCCTGGAATGTGCCACGGTAGTCGGCATAGGGCTCGGTAAATGTGCGAATAGAGAGGTAGGTGCCGTCGAGCACCATTATTTCGCCCCGGCGTGACCACTGATAGCCGTACTCAACCATGTAGGGCACAAAGATCTTAAACGCGGAGCCAAAATCGTCGTCGGGAACGGGCGTGGAGTCGATAAGCGAGTAAAGGCCTTCGGACTCGAGAAACTCGCCGTCGAGCATACGCAGCTCGTCGCCGTTCTCCCTGTGGTACTCCGGATTACGAAGGGCGTAGGTGGCTACTTCGCGCTCGGGATCCTCGGTGGATTCCGTTAGCAGAACAGAGCTAACCCCGGGCTTTTGCCGCACGAAGAGATAGTAGCCGCCCTCGGTTGAGTTCTCCATACGAAGGTCAGCCGCGCTAAGGCTCAGGTCCTGGGCATAGCTCGCGCCTGCAACCAATACCATCAAAATAGGAAGTAAACGCCGACTCGCCATCACGGCTAGTTTATCGGCAGCAGTTTATTGCAACTCAAGGGCGGCCGGAAACGGGGCCTCATCATCCAGCGCCCCCCGGAAAAAAATAAAGAGCTCCAGAAAGTCCTCGACAAAACGGCACGGGTCCGTGTAAGGCACCGGGAAAAGGAAAAAGACAAGCCATCCCTCGATGCTCGCAAAAGCGCGGATATCCAGATCCCCGGCCTCGAGTAAACTCACGGCGTATGGGCCGCAGAAGTCCGGTTCCGCCCTGTCGGGAAGCGCGATGTCTCGATCCACAAAATGGATGTCGACGCCGCGCTCTTGCTCGTAGTCGTAGTAGGAGGCCATAAGATACGGAATGATGTTGGGACCGAGAAAGTCGAGACCGCGCCCAGCGGTAGGACCTTCTACCAAGACACGCCCCCGGCCGGCGCTTTCCGGCGTTTGAGCCGCAGCACCCCCGGCGGCGAGAAAAAGGAGGCATGTACCAAGGACGACAATGCGTCGACTATTCGACGGTAACACTCTTTGCCAGGTTCCTCGGCTGATCGACATTGCGCCCGAGCTCGAGGGCCACGTAGTACGCAAAAAGCTGCAACGGAACCACCGTCAAGAACGGATACATAAGCTCGTGGGCGTTTGGAAGAAGAAAGCTGTCATCGGCAATGTCGGCGATCTCGTTGTCGCCCTCGACACCGATCGCAATGACCTTGCCTCGCCGGGCCTTTACCTCCTTCATGTTGGAAACAACTTTGTCGCGGAGCTTGTCGTTGGTGACAATAAACAGGCTCGGCGTCTGCTCGTTGATTAGGGCAATCGGCCCGTGCTTGATTTCCGCCGCGCTATAACCCTCCGCGTGAATGTACGAGATCTCTTTGAGCTTCAGGGCGCCTTCCAGAGCAACCGAGTAGTTCAGCCCGCGGCCGAGAAACAAAAAATCCTGTGCATACGCGTACTTTCTTGCCAGAGCGGCAAGCTCACCTCTCCTTTCCAGAATGATCGCCAAATGATCCGGCACCTGGGCCAGGGCCTCCATAAAGAACAGGCCTTCCTCGAACGACATGTCCCGCATCCGGGCCATCAAAAGGGCAAATAGGTAGAACGCCGTAAGCTGACTCGTAAAGGCCTTTGTGGAAGCCACAGCGATTTCGGGACCCGAGTGTATATAGACACCGCCGTCGGACTCGCGGGGAATCGTGGCGCCAACAACGTTGCAGATGCCCAGAACGCGGGCACCCTTTCGCTGCAGCTCGCGCATGGCGTAGAGGGTGTCCGCGGTTTCACCCGACTGAGAGACGGCGAAGTAGAGGGTATTTGGCTCTACAATGGGGTTCCGATACCGGAGCTCGGACGCCAGCTCGGCCACGCAGGGAATCCGGGCCACGCCTTCCATAAGGTAGGACGCCAGAAGGCCCGCGTGGTACGAGGTGCCGGCGGCAATTATCTTGATCCGCTCGACGTTGAGAAGCTCCCGGTTGGACATGTTGAGTCCACCAAGGTGGGCGGTAGCGTTCTCTCGGTCCAGGCGTCCCTGCATTGCGCGGTTTACGGAGAGGGGCTGCTCCAGGATTTCCTTCTCCATAAAGTGGGCATAGCCTTCCTTCTCGATCTCCTCGAGCTCCCAGCTAATAAACTCCACTTTTTTGTCGACAGGCCGGTCCCGCAGATCGCTTGTTGCATATTCGTCCGCGGTAAGCCTTACCACCTCGCCGTCTTCGATGTACACGACTTGCTTGGTATGGGCAACAACGGCGGTTACGTCCGAGGCTAAGAACATCTCGTTTGTACCGATCCCCAGCACTAAGGGCGACCCATTGCGCGCGCCAACGATAACTCCGGGCTCGTTCCGGTGAACGGCAACAATCCCGTAGGTTCCTTTCAGGAGCTGCACCGCCTGCTTCACCGCACGCTCGAGGTCTCCGTCATAGAGACTCGCAATAAGATGGGCGATGACTTCGCTGTCGGTTTCGGTGTTAAAAGCGACACCCTCGTCCTCGAGCTTCTCCCGGATTCCCGGGTAGTTTTCGATAATACCGTTGTGAGCAATGGCAACGGAGCCGTCCGTACTCTGATGCGGGTGGGCGTTAACATCGTTGACCTCGCCATGCGTCGCCCATCGCGTGTGGCCGATCCCCGTTATGCCCAACAGACCCGTCGGCATACTCTGCTTGAGCTCGACGATCTTGCCTTTTTTCTTATGGATTGCGAGGGTATCTCCCTCGATTGTGCAGATGCCCGCAGAGTCGTAACCGCGATACTCGAGGCGGCGCAGTCCCTCGACCAGGATAGGAGCAGCCGGCTTGGGACCGCAGTACCCGATAATTCCACACATAAACAGACCTCTCTAGGCAGGATGTTTGCGGCCACTCACGTGCTATCGAGCACGTACCTCGTCGGCCATTTGAACCAGCAGGCTCTTGCTTTTCAAACGTATCGCATTACCGTCAATCGTAACGGCTCCTGATTCCGCCAACGCGGAAATGGCTTCTTTCACGGAAGTCATCGGGATTTCCAGGTTCAGGGATATCTCCTCGGCGGCACGATCAAGCGTTAACACCGGCTCTCCTTCCTTTTCGATAAATCTATAGTGAAGGTTGAGCGCGATGAGGCTCCGCTCGTTGCGACGTACCAAGAACTGGATTTGTGAATTCGCGTGTTGGAGCCTGCGGCACAGCTTATCGATGATGTTGAGAGCGATCTTTGCGTTCTTTTCGATCATGCTCGTAAAGCCGGCGCGATCAAATGCCAAGACCTGAACCCGGTCTACGGAAGACGCCGAAGCAGTTCGCTCGACCCGAGTTACCAGCGCCATCTCTCCAAAAAAGTCCCCGCGGCTCAGCTCGGCAAGGACATGTTCTTTGTTGTCCATCGCCTTTGTGATTCGAACCGTTCCGTCCTGGATGATGTACATCGATTCTCCTGGCTCCCCTTCCCGGAAAATCGTTCTGCCCGGCTCGATTGTTTGACCGTACTTCTCAAAAAGCGGGTTTGCCGCCATATGGCCCTCCGCACATGATTTTTCCGGAGATTATAGCTGAAGAGGATGCCAGATTAAAGCAACACGCCCGTTGTGACGGTATGGCAGGGTGAGGAGGAAGCGTAATGATTACTTTTGTACGCAGAATCGGTGTGTGGCGGCGGTTGGCCATTGCGGTTGCCCTGTGTCTGGCGGGGAGTGTATCGTGTGTACCGCTCCCGTACGAAGAGAACCTGCTGCCGGCCGACGTCAAGCCGCCGCTCTTGCTGGGCGCCGATATGCTCGGAAAGGACCTGGTGGCCGTACGGTTTGACGAGGTTGTGCGCGCGGCGGATCAGGAGTTTAGCGCATCCGAAGATTTGGTTATAGCCGAGGTACTCTCGGAGGAGAGCGACCTTCTGATCCGGTTCCTCAATCCGCCGGGCCCAGGGGATCCTTTTTCACTCGAGGGCGCGGTAGAGGACGACCACGGAAACACAAATCGCTTTATCGTGGACCTACACGGCCACAACGACAACCCGGCGCGCCTGCTTTTGAACGAGCTGGTCATTCAAGGCTCAGGGAACAATCCCGACCTTGTCGAGCTTGTTGTCACAGAAGGAGGAAGCCTCGGCGGCATGGTGGTCTACGAGGGCACAAAGTCCACCCATGACTCGTCGTTTGTGTTTCCGGACATCGAGGTGAATGAGGGAGACTTTATCCTCCTCCACTACAAGCCGGAGGGCGACGAAGCAGAGGCTGACGAGATTGACGACATAACGGCGTCGGCCGGAAAAAACGCCTCCGACGACGCTCGAGATTTTTGGATACCCGACGGTGACGGGTTAACCGGCACAAACGGCGCGATCTCGGTGTACACAAGCAGGTCGGGATCCGTCCAAGATGCGGTGATCTACAGCAACAGGACTCGCGAGTCTGACGAGAACTACCGGGGATTTGGAAGCCGAAAGGTGCTCGCGCAGGTGGACGAGCTCGGTGCAGCCCACGCTTGGTTGGGTGCCGGCGAGCTTCTGTTTCCGGAGGACGCGGTGTGGTCCGACAACAGCACGGCGACTCGGTCGCTCAATCGCGATCGGGATCGAGCCGACTCCGACACCGCCCTTGACTGGTACACAACGGCAACCCGCGGCGCCACCCCCGGATCACCAAACAGCCGTGAGCGCTATGCGCCATAGAACAAGCGCGCGCCGCGCAAACGGACTACACGAGGTCTTTGAAAAGCCCTTCGATCGCCGGACGCGGCGCGGCACCAACGTGCTGCTTTACCATCTCCCCTTGGTGGAAGACTAGGATGGTTGGGATGCTGACAATCCCGTACTCCGCCGCGATATCGGCCTGTTCGTCCACGTTGAGCTTTCCGATCTTGACCTTGCCGTCGTACTCGGCCGATATCTCCTCGAGGATGGGCGCAATCATCTTGCAGGGCATACACCAGTCCGCCCAAAAATCGACGAGCACGGGAACATCGGATTTTATGACCTCGGACTCAAAGTTGTCGGTGGTCACGGTTACTTCTTTTGCCATCAAACACTCCTTACGACGCGTGAAGATTAGTCGGATTTCGCAGAGACTGCAACAAGGCGCGGACGCCTGATTGAACGTTATCGGCGTCTCCGGAGGCGGCCCCGACCACCTCGACGATGGCGGAGCCCACCACCACGGTATCAACATGGGCGGCAAGGGCGTCTATTTGTGCGGCGGTCCTGATGCCAAACCCCGCCATGATGTGGGCCCGCGTCTGCCGGAGCCTATCGAGGAAGGCGATGTTTTCCTGGCCAATTACCGTCTGTTGGCCGGTAATACCCCGACGCAGGGCCGCATACACGTACGAGGGCTCGATGCTCTCCAGAAGGTCGAGACGCTTTTGGGCCATTGTAGGCACTGCGACCGGCACGTAGGCGATGCCGTGACGCCGTGCGGCCTCTACGATGCCCTCGTCGGCGTCGATCGGCAAATCGGGCACAATCAGACCGACTACTCCGGCGTCCGCCGCCGCCGCGGTAAACGCATCGACGCCTCGGGCGTAGACCATGCCCGCGTAGGACATAAGGAAGATCTTTGCGCCCTGTTGCTCGACCAAACGCGACACAAAAGAAAAGCCCGCGCCGACGGTAAACCCCCCTTTCAAAGCAGTGCTACAAGCTCCTTGGATAAGCGGGCCGTCGGCGGTGGGGTCGGTGTAGGGGAACTGGACCTCGAGGAAATCCGCGCCGGCCTCCACGAGAGCGCGGGCGACCACGGCTGAGAGTTCCGCCGAAGGATAGTGGGCCACAAGATGTGCCATCAGCGTGGGCACGCCGGTCTGCCTGGTATCGTTGGGCGCTGTGCTCACGAGTCGCCTCCCGGGGAGGTTTTGGGAATTGCCGCGGCCTGGTCGAGGAGGAATCTACGCCAGGCATCCGGCTGGATCAGGGGAGCATTGATAAATAGGTCCTTGTCGCCACGGCCGGACATGTTCACGACCACGGACTTCCCGGGTCCCAAGGCCCGCGCCTCGTTCAAGCAGGCCGCGCCCGCGTGCGCGGATTCCAGGGCAAAAACAACACCCTCGGTGCGAGCAAAAAAACAGAGCGCATCAAGCGCATCATCGTCCGAAGCGGTGGAGAACTCTACGCGGCCGGTCTTGCCCAGGTGCGCGAGCTCCGGCCCGACGCCGGGGTAGTCCAGCCCCGCCGATACCGAGTGTGTACCCTGAACCTGCCCGTCGTCATCGAGGAGAAACAGGCTCTTGTACCCCTGTACAACACCCGGGCGCCCCGGCCCCGTCAGCTGGGTCCGGAAGAAGTCGACGTGGAAGGCCAGGTGCACGTCTTCGTCCGCGACCACCTCCTGGAGCGCGCGCCGCATGGGCGAGTCGGGCAGGCCCGCGA
>CAZFLD010000012.1:34220-79330 GCA_964519835.1 uncultured Spirochaetales bacterium | reverse complement strand
ACTCGCGAAAATCCGCTTTTGCTTCAGTCTTGGCGCATCAAGGTTCGTGGCAGTTCACTTGCATCGGTCTTTCTCTGCGGACACAATGACATGTGGACGTTTTTTCAGAGCAGAAGCGACGCGCCATTATGGCGACGGTCAAGAATCGCCACACACAGCCCGAGCGTGCGGTACGGTCCATGCTCCACCGCATGGGCTTCCGTTTTTGTCTTCACAGGAGGGATGTTCCCGGCACACCGGACATCGTGATGCCCAAATACCGCGTGGCGGTGTTTGTGCACGGTTGCTTCTGGCATGGTCATTCCTGCAGTCGTGGCAAGCTGCCTCAAAGCAACAGCGCGTTTTGGCGGGAGAAGATCGAGGGGAACAAGGCGCGTGATAGACAGGCTCAGGCTGCGGCGCTCAAAGCCGGCTGGCGCGTGATTGTTGTTTGGTCGTGTGAGCTGGGATCGATCGCCAGGCGAGCCGACCTGGCGCTTCGGCTCCACGGGGAAATTTTGGCGCGTGCGCAACCGGGACGGAGCGGCGTCGGCGTGGAACGTGACGCCGAAGATGAAGCACAACCCGGCGAGGAAATGATCGCCGTTGCCGAGGCCCCGCAGAAGTACGGCGCGACCGGCGAAGACCACGGGGGAAGGCCATAAACGGAAATGCCGATACGCCCGAGCCGGTCGGGCTCGCCAACTACAAAGACTTTGCCGGACGCTACGAAGCGATAGCCCGGGACAAACCTCATAACGCGCACTACAACATTCCCGCGGTGCTGTCGCTTTTGCCACAACGGCTCGAGGGACTTCTGGTTCTCGATGCAGGTTGCGGCCCCGGGTTTCTTGCCAAAGAGTTGGCGGCACGTGGCGCGCGCGTCACCGCTTTTGATATAACGCCCGCCATGGTGGAGATGACAAAAACACGACTCGGTCCCACGGCACAGGTATACGTCGCGGATCTCGCGAAGCCGCTCGATTTTGCAAACGATGCGGCTTTCGACATTGCTGTATGCCCGTTGGTCCTGTCGTACGTCAAGGACTGGCATGCAGCGTTTTGTGAGCTATTCCGGGTGCTGCGGCCCGGCGGTACCGTTGTGGTGTCCACCGAGCATCCGCACGGGCACTTCGAGTGGCTCAAGCGCAAGCACGAGAAAAGACCGCGGTACTTTGCAACCGAACTACACGAGGTGGAGTGGACGGGATTCGGAGAGCCTCGACCAAAGATTGCGGCCTACCGGCGTCCGCTCCAGGCCATGATCAATCCGATTCTCGAGGCGGGCTTGGTCCTTGACCGTGTGTTCGAGCCGCTCCCGAACAAAGAGTTTCGCCGACGCGACGAGAAGGGCTACCACGCGCTTATGGACATGCCGGTCTTTATTCTGTTCCGCGCGAGAAAACCGCGCACATAGCCGGTAGCCGGGCCCGAGCTAGCACCCGGGCCCATAGTTTGCACCTAGTTGTTTTTCTTCTCGACTCGACGGAACTGGTCCGCCCAAACGATAAAGGCCGGGCTCTTTCGTGTCTGAATCCACACCGTTCCCGATCCGCTGAATCGGCATACAAGCCCCTCTCCCGAGAGGAAAAAGCTCTTCAGGCCGGCGACCGGTTGGACCGTATAGTCCAGCCCCGAACTAAAAGCGACAATGTGGCCGGTATCCACAACATAGTGGTCGGTGACGTCGATTTCGAGCATTGCGCCGAAGGTGTTGAACCACAGGTCCCCGGTGCCGGAACACCGGATGAGGAAGAGCTTCTCCCCGGAGAAAAAGCCCTTAAAGCCCTGGAACTCGGCGTTGACCTCGAGGTCTGGGGAGGAGGCGAGGTAGGCGGAATTCTGAAGCATCACTGTCTCATCTTCGAGGTACAAGTGTGCCAGGTCTCCGGGAACGCCGGGGGACAGGCCGATTGCGGCATCTTTTTCGCCGGCCGTGAACTCGTTGATAAAAAGCTTCTCGCCGGAGAGCATGCGTTTGAAGCCGCCCCGCATGGTGGTTTTCATCGATAACGATGAATCCATGTATGACATTGCGCTCGCCTCGACCTTGAGGCTCTTCCCCTGGGGGATGGTGACGTTTGCCATGCCGTAGTCGGGAGAAGCGGAAATGGTGTGCGGATAGTCGGTCTTTGTTTTGTCCATAGTCTTCTCCTTACTGCTTTTTTGGTGTCAACAGAGGTGCGAGCTTTGCGCCGAAGACGCGGTCGGCGTGGGTCTGACACCAAACAATTCCTTGACCACTAAAGCGGCACACAAAACCTTCGCCGCCGGCAAACGAGCCCACGAGGCTCTTGCCCGCCTTGGTCACTTTGAATTCCAGGCTGCCCTCGTACGCCGCAATGTTTCCGGTATCCACGACGTAGTCGCCGTCCACTTGAACAGCATATACCGCCCCAAAGGCGTTTACCACGACGTGGCCGGTGCCCTCCATCTTAAGCCAAATCAGGCTCTCTCCGGAGAACACGTTCTTAAGTCCACCCCAGTGGATATTCATGTCGATGCTCTGCTCGTGGGCAACAAAGGAGCCCTTTTGCACATACACCGGCTTTGATCCGTCTAAGGAGATGACTTCCATGTCTCCGGGAAGTGTTGTGGAGAGGTACAGGTCTCCGCCCTTGGAGCCGGCGGTGAACTCGTTCATAAACATTCGCTCGCCGCCGAGCATTCTGCCAAGGCCTTTGAGGAATGCACCGGCGCCGCCGCCCTTACCGTCGCGCTTGAGGATGCTCGTGCTTACGCTCATGTCGTCGGACATGGCGATCATCGAGCCACCTTCCGCGACGATGCTCTCGCCGGCATCAAGCGCTATCTTCGCCGCTGCGTTTGCGGGTCTTTTTAGGATATCGATTTTCATACGTGACTCCTATCGGAACTTCGGGTTGAGCCAGCCGGCCAGCCCGCGAATGCTTCGCGTTTGGATGTACACCTTGCCCCGCCCGACAACACGGGTCACCATGCCTTCGCCGCCAAAGAGCGTAGAGACAAATCCCCCCGCAAATGCCGGCTTGAGCTTGAGGTCGGGATCGTAGGCAACAAGATGTCCGTCGTCTACCTTTAAGTCGCCGTCCACCTCGCGCTCGATGATGGCTCCGTAGGCCCCATACCAGAGCGTTCCCGTGCCGGAAGCTTTTAAGCGGATGAGGCCTTCCCTCCCAATCCAGGAGGCAAAACCGGCCCAGCTCGTCTTTAGCTTCACCTCCTCCGTGCAGGCCAAAAACGCACCGCGCTGGAGACAGATCTCCTGGCCCCCGGAGAGCTTGTGTTCGATGATGTCGCCGGGCACATCTTGCGCTATCGTGACCCGGAGCTCTCGGTCGTTTAACTGGTTCGAAAACCGGTTCACAAAAAACGACTCGCCGCCAAACACCTTCTTCCCTAAAGCCGAAAAGAAGCCGCCGTTGGTGATCGCCTGCATGTCCAACTCGGCGGACATTGCCTGCATGGCACCCGCCTCCGCGATAATAGATTCACCCGGCGCCAGATCGATGTGAACGTGGCTAAAGGACGGGTTCCCCTTGATTTCAGCTTTCATGCATCATTCCTCCAAGCTCAGTTTAACCGGTTTTGTGGTGCATCGGAAGTGAAATTCCTGCTTGTAGACAGCACTTGCGTTCGCTACTATCAGCGGCAATGAGAACAGATCTTCAAGTGCCGACTCAGGGCGACATCGAGGCGGTGGTGGATGCCGTCAACCGCATCGGCCGCGCGCAGCGGGGTGAGAATCACACCAGCCTCGAGGCAATGCATCAGGAATGGAGCCATCCCGACTTCGACCTCGGCCGTGATGCGCGCGTGTTGCGCGATGCCAACAACGCGATAGTCGGGTACGCGGGGTGCTACAATTTTACAGAGCCCCATGTCTCTTCGGGCTTTTTTGTCGTTGTTGATCCATCCCTGGGAAGTGATCGGCGAAACGCCATAAACAAACTCCTTGCTTGGGTCGAAGGAGTGGCCGAGTCTCGAATACGTGAAGCGCCTGAAGGGGCCCGCGTGACGCGTCGTGTCTTTGCCCTCGACGACGACGCCGAGTTGATCGAGGTGGCCAAGTCCCGAGGCTACGCGTTTGCCCGTAGCTTCCTGCGCATGCGCATCGACCTATATGCCCCTCCGCCGCCGGTACCGCCGCCCGACGGGCTGCGGCTAACCTCCTTGGCGGAAACAAACGACCTACGGACCATTGCCCAAGTAGACGAGGACGCCTTCCGCGACCACTACGGGCATGCGCCCCAGACCTACGACGAGGCGTACAAACAGTTCCTGCACTTTACCTCCTCGGATCCCAAATTCGATCCGACGTTGTGGCTCGTGGCTCTGGACGAGTCTTCCGGCACCCCTGGAAAGCGCAGGCAACACACCACGGCCGGCATCTGTCTCAACGCCCTCGAGGCGGAGGAAAACCCGGAGTGGGGCTATGTGAACTCTCTGGCGGTACTCCCGGCATACCGCAACAGGGGCCTTGCCCGCGCCATGCTTGTTCGTGCCTTTTCGGAGCTACACAAGCGGGGTAAACGGACCGTTGTCCTTCACGTGGACGCAAAAAGCCTCACAGGCGCTACGCGCCTCTACGAGAGTGTTGGTATGCGTTTGGACCAAACCTATAACAACTACGAGCAGGAGATCCGCCCCGGCAAGGAGCTTCGCAATTTGGGTTGATGCGGAGCCCGGGGCGCCTCCGTAGTAACTCTACATCTTGTATCTGAGGTTAAATCCTGTAGAATCAATGACTATGGCGGATGTGAATAGTGCCGACGAGTGCCATGTAAGCTACATCCTCGATCAAACACGCGACTACGTAACGCTGATCAATCGCGACTATCGATATGAGCTAGCGAATCGGCCGTATTGTGACGCGGTCGGAAAGAGTCGGAATGAGGTAATAGGCGCAGCCGTCTCCGACTTGTGGGGCGAAGAGATATTCCGGGAAAAGATCCGCCCGTCGTTGGACAAATGCTTCGCCGGCGAAACGGTGGAGTACATCGAGCAGTTCGCCTTTGGCGACTTTTTGCGCCATGTGCACGTTGTCATTCTTCCCTACCGGGGCGACGGCGATGCGATTACCCACGTCCTTGTGCTCTCCCATGACATCACCCATCTTACCGAGATCGAGTCCAAGCTTACCCGATACGAGTACTTCGATCCACTTACCGGTCTTTTCAACCGCAGAAGCCTCGGAGTGGTCTTGGACAAGGAGATATTCAAGACACAGCGGGCAAATTCATCGAACTGCCATGGCGTGTTGTTCCTTCAGCTCCGGGATTTCGGCCGGATCAACGAAACCTACGGGACCGAGGTGGCGGATCTCCTTATCGAGAACACCGCTGTTCGTGTCAAACAACAGGTGCGCGACAGTGATTACGTCTTCCGTTTTGAAGGATCGAGCCTTACCGTGCTCCTTACCAACATCGTCCGAGACACGGATGTTGCGATTGTGGCGGAGAAGATCCACGATGCGGTAACAATGCCGTACCACTATCGAGACATAGTCCTCTCGTTGGATGCGGTTGTCGGCATAGCGGTGTATCCCAAAAACGGGACTACTTCCGCCGAGTTGATTCGCAACGCCACCTCCGCGGTCGCCGAGTCCAAGCGATCCCACGCTCCGTACGCGATTTACGACAAGGGGCTGCACGACGCCGCGATGAAGCGGCTTCGCCGCAAGACCGAGCTGCAATACGCCTTTGAGGCCAGACAGTTTGAGTTGCACTACCAGCCCCTGGTCACGGCAGACGGAACGGTAAAAGGCGCCGAGGCGCTGATTCGTTGGAACCATCCCGAGGAAGGACTCCTGTCGCCCGCCGCGTTTATCGGGTTAGCGGAAGAAACGGGTCTTATCGGCGTTATCGACAAGTGGGCGCTTTTTGCTGTTTCCCGTTTTCTTACTCGAATCGCGGATCATTTTGACTGCTTTGTGTCGATCAACCTCAGTGCGGAGGATTTGTTAGATAGGGACCTAACGCCTGTTGTGGAGCAGGCCTTGAGTCAACAGCAAAAGATACCCGCGGATCGCCTCAAGCTGGAGTTGACTGAGCGAATCACCATGCACGAGCCCGATCGCGCCGTGGAGGCAATAACATACCTCGAAGGCATTGGAGTCGAAGTTTGGATCGATGACTTTGGGTCGGGAATCTCGTCTCTGAATTTTCTTCGGCGCCTCCCGGCGACCCGTCTAAAGATCGACAAGAGCTTTGTCGACGACATCCATGTCAGCGAACAGGAGAGGGCCTATCTTATCGACATCCTGAGCCTTGTCCGCACGCGGGGAAAGGGCCACGTCATCGAAGGGGTAGCAAACGCGGAACAGTTCGCGGTGCTACGGGAGCTGGATGTGGAGCTTTTGCAGGGGTATTACTTCAGTAGGCCTATTCCGGAGGACGATTTTGTGGCGCTTCTGCAGTCCGGCCGGACTCTGCCGTAGCACCGCCCTTGCGCGTGGATTCGGGCACAGGGCTGTCCATGGGGCCGGGCGTCGTGTTACAAATAGGCCGCACATGACTAGAAACGTGACCACAGTAGATCCAGAGATCGCCACCGTCCTTGCCGACGAGGCTGACCGACAGGCGGGCACTCTGGAGCTTATTGCGTCCGAAAACTTCACCTCCCGAGCCGTCATGGAGGCCGCAGGGTCCGTACTCACCAACAAGTATGCCGAGGGATATCCCGGCAAGCGCTACTACGGCGGCTGCCACGTTGTCGACGTAGCTGAGGATCTTGCGCGAGACCGGGCCAAAGAGCTTTTTGATTGCGACTACGCCAACGTACAACCACATTCCGGGTCGAACGCAAACATGGCGGTGTACTTCGCCGTGCTCAAGCCCGGAGACACGATTATGGGCATGGACCTGGCCCACGGTGGCCATCTGACCCACGGCTCACCGGTGAATTTTTCCGGCCGGTTGTATCGAACGGTAAGTTATGGCGTACGTCGCGAAGATGAGCGGATCGACTTTGATCAGATGGCCAGGATCGCGGAACAGGAGAAGCCGAGCCTTATCATAGCCGGCGCAAGCGCCTATCCACGAGTTCTCGATTTCGCCCGATTTCGCGAGATTGCCGACTCCGTGGGCGCTTTTTTGGTCACGGACATGGCTCATATCGCCGGTTTAGTGGCTACCGGCGTTCATCCATCCCCGCTCCCGCACTCGGACTTTGTGACTACAACCACCCACAAGACGCTTCGGGGACCGCGCGGCGGCATGATACTTATCGGCAAAGACAAGGAAAACAGCCTTGGTATCACGGCGCCCAAATCCGGCCGGCTACGGAAGTACTCCGAGATCATCGACTCATATGTCATGCCGGGAGTGCAGGGTGGTCCCCTTATGCACATCATTGCCGCCAAGGCCGTCGCCTTTAAAGAAGCGTTGTCGGAAGACTTTGGCGAGTACACCCGGCGAATCGTCGCCAACGCCCAGCGTCTCGCGTCGGTTTTGAGCGACGGCGGAGCGCGCCTGATATCCGGCGGCACGGACAATCACCTTATGCTCGTGGACGTCACGCGCTTTGACTTGACCGGGAAGCAGGCCGAGCAGGCCTTGGACGCCGCCGGCATCACGGTGAACAAAAACGGCATCCCCTTCGACGAGAAAAGCCCACTGGTAACGTCGGGCATCCGCATCGGAACACCCGCGGTGACCACCATGGGGATGGGCGAGGCGGAGATGGAACGTATCGGTGAGTTGATCCTTGATGTGCTAAAGAATAGGGGTGATGAGTCGATTTCAAAAACGGTTGGCGAGGAGGTAAGAAAACTGACGGGCCGGTTCTCCACCTAAGTTTTTTTCTAAAATAGACTTATTGAGTCTTGGCCCGCGTCCGCGCCGCATTGACACAGGAATGTGGCGGCCCGTATACTTTGGGAAATGAGCGGGCTTTTCGACGTGTCATGAGCAACCCACTACAACTCGCCATAGTCAATTTTTCTCAAAACGCCTACATCATCGTTGAAGGAAAAGAGAAGGCCGACAACTTCTATATCATTCGCAGTGGAAAGGTCCGTATAAGCAAAGAAACGGAGGTTGTTGAGGAGGAGGGTGGCAACACCCTGGGCCCCGGAGACTTTTTTGGCGTTGTGTCCACTATGTCGGGCCACAGCCACATCGAGACGGCACAGGCTGTTACGGACGTCTCCCTGATCTCGGTGCATCGTGACCAGTACAGCATGCTCATCGAGAAGAACACGCCCGTTGCCATGAAGATCATCGAGGGCTTTTCGCGTCGGATGAGGTACCTAGATGAGGCGCTTGCTCAGCTTACCTTCAAGAACAACTCAACAGACCTCGATACCACTCACTTGTACTACGTCGGCGAGTACTATGCTCGGCAAAAACAGTACAATCAAGCCTTTTTTGCCTACTACCACTACCTCAAGCACAATCCGCAGGGCCGGGAGGCGGCAAAAGCCAAGGAACGCGCCGCCAAGCTAAAGCCGTATACCAACGCGGTTCACCTCGACGGGAACGAAACCGAGTTCACGCGGACCTACCCAAAAGACACCATGGTGTTTGCGGAAACGATGCCCGGCCGCGAGCTGTACATCATTCAGAAGGGAAGCGTTAAGATCACCAAGATCGTCAACGACAACGAAGTGCTGCTAGCCGTACTCAAGGCGGGGGACATATTCGGTGAGATGTCGCTTATCGAAAACAAGCCCCGGTCGGCGTCGGCAATCGCCTACGAAGACGCGGTTCTTCTTGCGGTGAACAAAGAGAACTTCGCACGTATGGTCTCCACACAACCGCAGATCATAGCGCGACTCACAACACTTCTTGCGGAACGGATCTGGTTTATCTATAAGCAGCTGGCCAACACGCTGCTTACGGACAAGGTGGGCCGGCTCTACGACGCGCTTTCGATCCAGCTCGAGAAGGTTCGTGTTAGTATCCGCCCCGGCGAATCCTATACCTTCGACTTCGGTGTTAAGGAGCTGATCAACATGGTCGGTCTGCCCATGGCCGAGGGCAATCAGTACATACGCGAGCTCTTGAAAAACTCAAAGATCAAGGCTGTGGACAACAAGCTCCACACAACCGACCTCGAGGAAGTACAAAAGCAAGCCCACTACTACCGCAAGATGCAGCGCATCGAGCGCTCACGCCGGGAACAGCGGCTTAAGCGCTAACGCTGTTCTTTTGTGCAACTCCGCGATTTTTTCGTAGTATTCGCGTCGTGACTCGTCAGGGGCATAGGTAACTTCGGCCTTTCCCGTCATCGCGTCCATCGCCGCCTCCAGGCCAATCGGGCCATTTTTGTCGCCGGTCGCGTTTGGTTCCATAGCGTGCCCGGCCGCCAAGACCGCAGCTCCGAAGGCGCCCGGGCGCTCCACATGCGACCGGCGTACCGGAATGCCGCACAGGTCCGCCGTGATCGTGCACAACGCCTCTCCGCAAAACGTTTGCGCCCCGCAGAGTGTTATCGAGTCCGCCGGAAGCTCGTGTTGGGCCAGGGTCGATCGGGCGTGCCGGATCTCCAAGGCCGCGTCTAGGAGAATTGCCTGGTACACCGAGGCGGCGGTCTGTCCGGCGCCGAGACTCGCAAGGAACCCACGCCCCCCTTTGCCGGAAACGGCGACGGGCGGCCGCTGGTCCAAAACCGGCAGGCGCAGCTCCGGTGCCTCTCCGATTGTTTGTGCAAACCAGCGCCTGAGTCCGCTCGACAGGTGTAGCCCAAAGCACACTGACCGGCTCTCAGGCAAGACCACACCGCGACTGCCGCCTCCAAGGCCGTCGATGTCCGGTATGGAAACCATCTGGTCGGCGACGCATGTGGCCCAGCCTGTATTGTCGTGGCCGTCCGGGTTGTGCCCCCGATCCTCGGGACCCCATATCACAAGCATGCCGGGGCCGATGCCCATCGCAACCGCGGCCGCATGCCCGGCCCACATCGCTGCGGCAACAGGAATACCCGGCTGCAGGCCTACCCGGTGGGCAAAACGATCGCAAAGGGTGCCGACCGAGGCCCCCGCGAGTGACCCGTGACCGGTAATTGTCCTGCGCAGGTGCGACAGCGAGGGATCCAAGAGCGCCAGATAGTCCGAGTCCGGATAACCGCCCCAGGACCGGTGATACAAATCAAAGGCCGTGGCCATTGAGGTGGAACGGGGCAGGGATGGCGTTGTTACCGTGCCCGTCGCCGTGCCAACCAGCCAGTCGACGAGCTGGACCCAAGTATGCGCGGCGCGAAACAACGACTCGTCGGTCCTGCGGCAAAAAAGGGCGGCAGCCCACAAGCTGCGGCTCACGCGAAGTGTTCCGGACTTGGCGACGTACTCCGGACGATGGCGCCCGGCATACTCGGCAAACTCGCTTGCCTCCGCGTGGAAAGGGTCGCGGGCAACAAAGGCCTCCGGTGTGGAAACGAACCGGGGCTGAGCGGACATAGGGGTTCCATCTTCGGCAAGCGGCAACGCCATGCCGGCTGCCGACGCAAAGCCGATTGCTACGACGCGGACGTCGTCGGCCGCCTCACGTGCGCCCTCGAGGCAGGTGATAACCGCCTCCTCCACGCTGTCGAGGACCGTGTCGGCTGCGATCGCGGTGTTTGCGGCCGTGGGGCTCTGCGCGGCGACCACCGCGCCGGCGGGGCTGCTCGCCGGGTTTGTTTCTCCGGTTTGCCGGTGGTCGTTGTTCTCTGCGGAGCCGTTCTCCCCGGGTGGCGTCGGCTGCGCCGCATCGACCTCCTCGTACTCGACCGTCGCTGAGGCAACTACCGTTCCGTCGTCGATGGAAACCGCCACCGCGGTTACGCGCCACAGGCCAATCTCGATCCCAAGCGTCGCTCGTTTTTCGTTCACGTCTTCGCTTCCTGCGGCGCCCGTGCTGCAAATGTCGTTGCCGGCAACGGCCTGGTGACCAAGTTGTGTGCAGTAACCGGGGTGATGGACCCTGGTAACTCCGTATCTGGTGCGTACTGTGAGGCAACCATCACTCTAATTCTATGACAAACAAAGTAATAATGCGAATCGATTTTTCGACCGTCGCATTGGCCCGCTTGTTGCTAAAGGACAGTTGTGATTGCTAAGAACAACGGCGTGAACCGGAATCACCATCATCTTGTCAGCAACAGGAGAAGCCCCATGACCCAAACTATGATCAGCAGATCCTCCACCGGCCTTTCTGATCACGACTACGAAGCCACGTTGCGACTGGTCGCATCGGCTGCCCGATTAACAATGAGCGAGATGGCGATGCTCCGTGATAATCCGGTCGCTCGTCTTTTGGCCTACCTGCCGTTTAGGGCATCATCGGTCAATCCTGACCTTGTTGCGGTACACAACATCGCCGCGTACGTAATGGGTATTCGGAGCAAGGAGTACTTCTCGGGCCGCGCTTCCGGAAGTCTCTCCGCCCGCCTTGCGCGCGGCCTTTTTTATCCGGACGGCGACCCCGAGGTCATTTCCGCGGGTCACGCCATTTTGGAGTCAGTGTCCCTCAACGACCACAAGCGTGCGGCGGACAGCCGGAACCCCGACGGCCGGACAAACCCCATAGTAATCGGCACCGTCAACTATGGCGTAGAGCGCCGCCGAATCCGCGATGCGCTGAAGGTGATCCAACCGGTGCTCCGACGGGAGCTCGAAGCCATCCTACCGTCAGCCTGCAACCGCTGGGTGCCGGAATCCTAGGGGGTAGACAAGATTAACTTGCCAACACGGCGTATAGTGTGCGGTGGTGGCACGTACTTCGAAAGCAAAGACTCCGCTCTGCTACGTAATCGCGGCGGCACTCTCTTCGCTTGTCTTCCTTTTGACCTCCTGCCCCGCCGGGCTCTCTCCGCCGGTAGAGGCGGGGAACTCGGTTATATACGACATCAACCCCACCACCGGGAGTCTCTCGTTTACCGTGGATCTCGGCTCCACGCCCGCCGACCTTGTTTTGACAATTTCGAATCCCACGAACGACAGCGTCACCAATCCGAGCATCCAAGCGAGGGCACCACAATTCGACGCCGAAGACGGCTCTCCCCGTCGCGATCACCCGGCCGTCGAGGAGTTTCGGAGAAACCGACCGACCTTCGAGCGAGGAGGGGCCGGCATCGGCACGATCGCCGAGAGAAGCGCCGCCGGGATTACCGCTCGAGGCGGGGCCTCCGATAGCGTCGGCGACACCAAGACGTTTAACGGTGTGGCGATCAGCTCGTCGTCCCCACCGGGCGTTCCCGCCACCAATCGTCTGGTGCGGGAGATCGGCGGTAAAACGCTCAGCATCTGGGTTGCCGACGACTCCTGGACCGCCGGCGGCAGCAAGACCTACCTGGTCACCGACGAGATGGTTACCGCCCTGGCCGACTACTTCCTCAAAGAGGGTGCCGCCAACGACATCACCGACTGGGTGACCCCCCTCTTGGGAAGGCCCTGGGGCCCCCACGATTTCTCGAACCTCATAACCAACGACGATTCGGTAACCATCCTTCTCTACGACATCGACAACGACAATGCAGCGCCCTTGGATGACGGTGGTGTATTTGGGCTTTTTTTTAGTCGGGACAACTACCGCCGGAAGAACGCGGATGGCGTGCCCGTGGTGCCAAATTCCAACGAGCGTGTGATGTTCTACCTGGACTCCGTTATGCTTGGCGCACGCGACGGCGATACTTGGGAGAGCGACGACTGGGCGCCGTCGGAGATTGTCTCTACGCTCGCCCACGAGTACCAGCACATGATCCACTTCTACCAAAAGCAGGTCGCGAACGGGATCTTGGCCTCAACAAGTACCTGGGTGGAAGAGATGATGTCGATGATGCTCGAGGACCTCCTGTCGGACAAGATCAAAAAGAGTGGCCCCCGGGGTGTAGATTGGAACGACGGCAGTGGTGGAGAGCTTGGCATCTTGCGCGGTCGGCTGCCCCGTTTTAACTACTTCAACGACCAGAGCCTCGTGGACTGGCGAGGCGACTCGAAAGAGGTCCTGGCCGACTACGCGGTGAGCTATGCCTTTGGCGCCTACCTGCTTCGAAACTACGGCGGTCCGGAGCTACTCGGCGCGTTGATGGGCAATCCAAATACCGTTTCACCCGCCACAGCCTCCAATCAGGATATCGTTCTCTCAGCCCTCGCGTCCCTCGGTTACCCCATGGATTACGGCGACTTGCTTAGGAGGTGGGCGCAAGCGGTGCTGCTCTCCCACCGCACGGACGCGCCCCAGGGCTATCGGTACAATCGCGGTGGCTATTTTGTGTACCCGTACGCCGGCCTTAGGTATCGTTTGGGATCTATCAATCTCTACAACTACGAGTTTTGGCTTTCCGACGACGGCAGTGCCGTCCTCCAAGGACCGTATCTCTACTCCGATTCGCCGGCCTGGGCGTACGACAAGCAGCCGGACTACAGCAGCTACTACTACCTGGTGGGAAGCAATCTGTCCGGGGAGATTCCAATCGAGCTCCGGAATATCGAGCCGGATCGGCGCATCGGGGTGGTGATACGGCGGTGAGCAGGATGGACATATCGACAATAGTGTAGATTTTGCGTTTTCTGTATTGCGAAGCAGGCACAAGATGCGTACAATAGGGTTCAGGAGGCGATCATGAGCGATTCCACCACCACCACAGCGATTTCACAGTACCTAACCTTTACGCTCGACACCGAGCAGTACGCCGTAGAAGTCAACAAAGTGAAAGAGGTCCTAGAGTACAAGACCGTCACCAAAGTGCCCCGCACTCAGGACTTTATGCGCGGCGTGATCAACCTTCGTGGAAGTGTTGTGCCCGTCGTCGACCTCAAGCTCAAGTTCGGCATGGGCGAGACGGAACAGGGCGAAGCAACCTCGATCGTGGTCATGGAGATCGACGTGAGGAATGAAACGGTGGTCCTCGGCGCGCTCGCGGACTCCGTGCAAGAGGTTATCGAGCTCGACGGAGCGCAAATTGAGCCGGCCCCGCAGATCGGAACGCGCATCGACACCGACTTTATCAAGGGGATCGGCAAGCAGGACGACAAGTTTTTGATTATACTCGACATTGATCGAGTCTTCTCTGCCGCGGACATGGCGGCCGTGAAAGAAGGCGGCGCGGAGGCCGCCCAATAGTGGCAAAATCGATTCTGGTTGTAGATGATTCAGAGGCCATCAGAAAGAGTGTTACCTTTGTCCTCGAGCAGGCGGGTTACGAGCCCACTGCGGCAAACGACGGGCTGGATGCACTGGGCAAACTCGACGGCGGCTCATTTGACTTGATAATTACCGACGTGAACATGCCGAACATGGACGGCATCGAGTTGGTCAAAAAGGCCCGCGAGAATCCTGCCTTTAAGTTCACGCCAATCATCGTGCTTACCACCGAGGGTCAGCAGGCGAAGATGGACGAGGGCAAGGCAGCCGGGGCGACCGGTTGGATCGTAAAACCCTTTGACGCCGACAAACTCGTTTCCGTCGTAAAAAAACTGGTAGGCTAAACGCGCAGGATGGGCGCCGAACTGTTTTCAACCCTTGCATATGCATTTGCAATGCTCCTGCGCTTGATGTCGCCGGCGGCTGAAGGTGCCGGCGCACCGGTCGAGTACGTTGTATACGTAGCGCCTCCGGGAGGCGCCGTGGAGGCGCATCGCCTGGCTCAAAACCGGGATGCGTGGGAGTTTTATGCCCCGGACAGCTCCCGCTACGGCGTCCTGGAGCGGTCCCGCTACTTTGGCGAACACTACGTTGTATATCCGGTCGGCTCGCCCGGGGGCGAAGAGCTATCGGCGCCCCTTCCCATTGATCTGACGTCGGTTCTCCGCGAGGTCCCCACCGACGACAGCTTTGTCTACGTTGTTGAGGCGGAGTCGGTTTACTCGGGCTGGATCATCCAAAGACTCGACGACGTCTTTTACGTACGTGCCCCCACCGCCCTCCTCTGGGCATTACCCCGCCGGTAATGTATAATACAAAGACTTTCGATGCCTAAGCGAAAGCAAAAAGAAAGCAATTAGGAAGAAAATCGAAAGCACAGTTCGTTTTTCGGGAGGCCTTTGTGAAAACCAAAGCGGTACGTATGTACGGCAAAAAAGACTTGCGTTTGGAAGAGTTCGAGCTACCCAAGCTCAAAGACGGCGAAATCCTGGCACACATAGTATCAGACAGCCTCTGTATGTCTTCTTATAAGGCGGCGGTACAGGGAAGTGATCACAAGCGCGTACCAACAAACATCGACACTCACCCGGTCATGATTGGTCACGAATTCTGTGGCGAAATAGTCGAAGTGGGTTCCAAGTGGAAGCATACGTTTAAAGAGGGGAGCCGGTTTTCTATTCAGCCCGCTCTTAACTACAAGGGCACCCTCGATGCTCCCGGCTACACCTATGAGTACATTGGTGGTGACGCCACGTACATCGTTATCCCTGAGGAAGTCATGGAGATGGAGTGCCTGCTCGACTACAGCGGGGATGCCTTTTTTCGCGGTTCCCTTGCCGAACCGGTTTCCTGCATCGTTGGAGCATTTCACGCCAACTACCACACCACGCAGGGCAGTTACGTCCACGAGATGGGCGTGCGCCACGGCGGCAAGATGGCCATTCTGGCCGGCGTCGGTCCCATGGGCCTTGGCGCAATCGACTACGCCATCCACGCCGAGTTGCGGCCGTCGCTCTTGGTCGTGACAGATATTGATGAGGACCGCCTCGAGCGCGCCGCGTCGATCTACACCGTCGACCACGCACAGTCCCACGGTGTGCAGTTGGAATATGTGAACACAAAGGGCATGGAGGATCCGGTCGCGGGCCTCAAAGAGATGGCCGGTGGTGAAGGCTATGACGACGTGTTTGTCTTTGCGCCCGTGCGTCCGGTCGTGGAGCAGGGCGACAAAATTCTGGCAAAAGACGGATGTCTCAACTTTTTTGCCGGCCCCACCGACCCCAACTTTTCGGCGATGTTCAACTTCTACGATGTGCACTATGCGGCCCATCACGTCGTGGGAACAAGCGGCGGCAACACCGCCGACATGCGCGAGGCGTTGGACCTGATGTCACGCAACGTTGTCAATCCGGTGGCGATGATCACCCACGTCGGTGGACTCGACGCGGTGCGGGAAACAACGCTCAATCTGCCCAACATCCCCGGCGGCAAAAAACTGATGTACACCAACATCAAGATGGATCTCACGCCTATCGCGGACTTTCGCAAACTCGGCGAGGCGAACCCGATGTTTGCCAAGCTTGCGGACATCACGGAAGCCTCGAACGGCCTCTGGAACGTCGAGGCGGAGAAGTTTCTGTTGGAAAACGCCGAAAAGATTTAGGGCGCTGCTATGTACCGAGTGATGTTCGTCTGTACCGGGAATATCTGTCGGAGCCCCCTCGCCCATGCCGTGTTTAGTCAGAAGGCACGGAAGGCGGGGAAAGGCGATCAGTTTATGATCGAATCTTCCGGCACGACCGCCTATCACGAAGGCGACCAGGCCGATCCTCGTATGCGCAAGACCGCGAGGGTACACAACGTCCGGATCGACCACCGGGCGCGACACTTTTCGGTACACGACTTCGATAACTACGATTTGATTCTGGCCATGGATACGGCCAACCTGGCCTCCTTGCGGCGAATTGCGCCCAACGGCGAGGCGGACGCCAAAGTCAAGCTGTTTCGCGACTTTGATCCGGAGGGGTCACCTAATGCCGAAGTGCCGGACCCGTACTATGGGGGGGGCGACGGCTTTGAAAAGGTCTTTGCGATAGTCGATAGGACCTGCGATTCTCTGCTTGTGGAGTTGGCCGCCTCTCAATGACGACGGTACCGCGCTTTGAGAGTGTAGAGACGGCCGTCAGCGCTGTTTTTGGCTCGGCCGTTGTGTCTCGGCGCTCCCTCGGCGGCGGATTCAGCAGCAATTCCCGAATCGATCTCGAGGATGGGACCGCGCTCTTTGTCAAAGAGAATCCCCCGGAGCCCAAAGGCCTCTTCGAAGAAGAGGCAGCGGGGCTCTTGGCCTTGACTACGGACGGGACGGGACCGGCGGTACCCAGGCCGCATGCCTTAGGCGCCGGCCCGCGCGGGCAGTTTCTTATCATCGACTACCTTTATTCCGGGAGTCCCGGCCGTGGATTCTTCGAGGAGTTCGGCCGGTCGCTGGCGCGTCTCCATCAAACAAACACCAACGAGCGTTTTGGCTTTTGTATGGATAACCACATCGGTGGCACCGTCCAGGAAAACGCGTGGATGGACGTCTGGCACGAGTTTTTCGCCGAGCGAAGATTGCGCTTTCAGGTGCGGCTGGCCAGGCGTAGTGGTCGTGCCGACAAGTCTTTGGAAGACGATGTGGAGGCGATCTGCCGGCGCCTTCCGGAGCTCCTTCCACGCCCCGAGCGTGCCTCCATCCTCCACGGCGATCTGTGGGGCGGAAACTACATGGTTGGCACCGACGGCTGCGCCGTCATCTTTGACCCCGCCGCCTACTACGGCCATCCGGAGGCCGACATCGCTATGACAACGCTATTCGGCGGCTTCCAGCCGGGGTTTTACAAGGCATACACGGACGAACTAGGCCTCGACGCCGGCCTGCGGGATCGCTTTGACCTGTATAACTTATACCACGTCTTGAATCATCTGAATCTGTTTGGCGGGAGCTACGGCGCCCAGGCCCGGCGCATCGCCCGTCGTTACGCCTGACGCCGGCCTTAGTGCCGGCGCACTATCTTTACAACCAGCCCAATCAAAAAACCGATGCCGATAATGCCGGCGGCGGCAAAGCCGATCAGGCCTACGATCGGGATGTCGTTCCAGCGTGGCGGCAGGTTCGAATGGATGATAAGAGATGAGCTTACCAACAGCGCCGCGAGCACAAGTCCGAAAATCAGACGATAACTTACCGCATCCAACGTACGCCGAAGCGGCTCGAGGCCGCCGATGCGGAAGCCGACCTGCAGTTTGCCTTGTTTGAGTTGGCGACCAATCTCGCGGGCGTCGTTCGGAAAGTCCCTGACCAAATCTCGGTAGTCCTCGGCCAGTTCGTAGAGATCACGCATTAGACGACGTGGCTGCAATTGTTGCCGTAAGATGCGGCCGACAAACGGCTTGAGCATCTCGACCATGTTGAACTCGGGGTACAGCTGTAGACCAATTCCTTCGATTGTTATAAGGGCCTTGGTCATGAGCATAAGATTGGTCGGGATGCGCAGTCCGTTCGACACAACCACGTCCACGAGCTCGCCAAAAAGGCCTCCGACGTCTACCGTTTCGATTGCTCGGTCGGCATATCTGTCGATTAAATCGAAGAGCTGATCCTCCAACACGTTGCGGTCGACGCGCCTGGTGGGTTCCGTCAAACCCACTACGGCATCCGCAACCCTCGGAGGATCACCGCCGACGATCCCTACGATCATACGCGTGAGGAGCTCGCGCTCGCGCGGTCTTATACGACCCATTACGCCAAAGTCCAAAAAACAGATCTGTTCGGTCGGGAGCAAGACCAGATTTCCCGGATGAGGATCGCCATGAAAAAAGCCGTGCATAAAGATCTGTTCAAGTACGAGATCGCCACCGATCTTTGCGATTCGGCGATTCTGTTCAGCGTGTTTTTGATCGTGGGGTAGCGCGGAGAACTTGATGCCCTCGATAAATTCCATTGTCAAAACGCGCCCGGTGGTCTTCGAGCGATACGGGTAGGGGACGCGGATCTTGGTGTTCTCTTTGAAGTGCGTTCGAAAGCGCTCTATGTTGGCGAGCTCTTGGTGAAAATCCAGCTCCAGGTTTATAAGTCGGCCGAATTCCGCCACCAACGCGACGGGGCTAAAAAGCTTGGCATCGGCAACGTAGCGCTCGACCAGTATCGCGAGTCCCGCGAGAATGTCGAGGTCCGTTTGAATTTTCCGGCCGATGCCCGGCCTCTGCACCTTGACCGCTACAGTTGTGCCGTTTTTTAACCGGGCCCGGTGCACCTGAGCAATGGACGCGGAGGCGATCGGCTCGTCCTCGAACTCGGCAAATACCTCGAGGGTGTCTTCGCCGAATTCCTTTGCTATGGTCGCCTTGGCTTCCCGCGAGGGAAACGGCGGGACGGCGTCTTGGAGCTTCTCCAGCTCGAGCAGCAGCTCACGGGGAAACATGTCCGCGCGGTTGCTCGCAAGTTGGCCAAACTTGATAAACGTTGGTCCGAGCTCCTCAATTGCCATACGGACCAGCTCCCAACGCGATGCGCCGGACGGCGCCCTGTTCCTTGGGCTTGATAAGAGGCTTCGCACAAACGCGAAGGTTCGGTCCAGGCGCAACGCGGTGAGCCACTCGGTAAGACCGTACTTGATAAGGATTTTTACGATCTCCTGGAATCGCCGTGTGTGACGAATGGTGCGTCTGAGGAAATTTTCTCGGGGGCCACGGAGCATTTTCATCAGTGTATCGCCCATAGTAGGAAAAAAGTTCCTTGATCACAAGGACGAAACGGCGCGCCTGCTGATATGGTGGTGGGGTGGAAAGCAAAATCATCCCATTCGACGATCGGCTCTACGAGTACCTCGTAAACGCGAACGGTTCGGAACATCCGGTCATGAGGCGCTGTCGTGAAGAGACTGCGGCGATGCCTGAGAGTGAGTGCCAGATTTCGCGGGAGCAAGCCGCGTTTCTGCAAGTCTGCCTCGCGCTTACCTCCGCCAAGCATTGCGTGGAGATCGGCGTCTTTACCGGCTACAGCAGCCTGTGCACGGCCTTGGCCCTGCCGCCGGACGGCAGGATCTTTGCGCTCGATATCAGCGCAGAGTGGACCGCGCGCGCCAAGACGTACTGGCAGGAGGCTGGTGTGGCCGAAAAGATCGACCTACGGATCGGTCAGGGCGTCGACGAGCTCGTCCGACTTGGCGGGGAACTCGAGCCCAACTCCGTTGATTTTGCCTTTGTAGACGCGGACAAGATCTCCTACGACGCCTACTACGAGGGCCTGCTGCCGCTTATGCGGCCCGACGGTCTGATCCTTTTCGACAACGCCCTGCGTGGCGGTAGGGTAGCCGACGCGGGAGAGACCGGGGAAGACACGGCGGTGGTTCGACAACTGAACAAAAAGGCTCGTGACGACGACCGGGTTGTGTCCGCTCTTATCAACGTGGCCGACGGCCTGCTGATGGTGGTCAAGCGCGGATAGGCCCCTTCGGGCGGGAGCGTACTGGCACATCGCCTACAGGCCGACTATACTGGCCACGGCATGCTGCGGGGTACGTTTCCTGCGCCGGCAAGTTTTCGCCGCCTCCCTACCGATCCGCTGACACGCTCGGACCTAAGTAGCAACAATGGTCCGGCGGACGCGGCCTCCATCGTTATTGACCACTTGGGTGAGGACGTGTATCACCTCCGTGCGATCCACCCACGATGGGACAAAAACGAAGCCCTCTATCAACTCAATACCCAATTTGCTCCCGGCGAGGCGACGGCGGATGTGTTGTGGCAATCGGACGACGGCCTTGTGGTACGGGCAGCCGGCGAGGCGGTGCTACGATCACAACCGGAGCTGCCTCTCGGCGTATCCGGCTCCAGGTGGATGATGTGTTTTGCCTTGGACAAGACCATGCGTTTCTTTGGACTTGGGCAAAAAAACAACGGCTTCGAGAAGACGGGTACCCGCTCCTATTTCTTCAATACGGACGTGGCAGACAAGTTTGCCTGGTCGGACCTCCACGAAGGTGTTACCGATCCGATGTACGTCTCGGTACCGTGGCTTGTCATAAAGCGCGAACAGGTCGCCCTTGGTATCTTTATCCACAATCCGTACCCGAGCTTTGTAAGCGTCGCCGCGGCGGAGGGCTTTTACGGCTTTGAAGCCGGTGGTGAGCCGCGGAGCGTAGTTATCGGCGCTGAAGCAGGTCCGCCCGAGCTCTACCTGATCTTGGGCCCCGGGCTTCGCGACCTAACGCGTAAGTTCCAACGCCTCGTGGGCACGATGCCGCGACCGCCGGTGTGGTCCTTGGGCCACCACCAAAGCCGCTGGGGCTATCACTCATACGACCAGCTCATCGATTTGGACGAGAAGTTTACGAAGTACCACATTCCCACGGACGCCTTTTGGGTCGACATCGACTATATGGACGGCTACAGGGCATTTAGTTTCTCTTCCGGAAGTTTTGATGCCCCAGCTCGGCAGCTCGCCGAGCTCTCCCGCCGGGGCCGTCGTGTTGTACCAATCCTGGATCCTGGAATCAAGCGCGAGCAGGGCTACCAGGCATATGAGGAAGCTATTCAGCGTGACCTGGTGTGTGTGACGCCGGAAGGCCTTCCGTACGTCGGCTATGTCTGGCCCGGCCATGCGGTCTTTCCGGATTTTAGTCTAGAAGAATGCCGGGCTTGGTGGTCGGAGCGAGTCGCCCGATTGGCAGGCCTGGGGTTCTCAGGCTTTTGGTGCGACATGAACGAGCCCGCCACGTGGGGTACACCCGTGGACGACATGCGGTTTGATCACGGCCGAAAAGACCACGACGCCGTTCACAATCAGTACGGCTATTTGATGCACAAGGCCACCCGCGCCGGCCTGGAGAGCGCCCGGCCGCGGGAGCGTCCCTTTGTGATCAGCCGCAGCGGGTGTGCGGGTACGGGCGCCCTGGGCGGCATTTGGAACGGTGACAATGTCTCCAACTTTCACAACCTACGGTTGTCTATTCAGACCTGCTTAAACCTGTCGCTCTCCGGCATTCCGTTCTATGGCTCCGATGTGCCGGGATTTATCGGTGATTCGGACGGTGACCTTATGGTTGCCTGGTACAAGGCGGCATTTTTGCTGCCGCTGTTGCGTAATCATTCGTGCGCCGGAACCGCGCGCCAGGAGCCGTGGGCATTTGGTCGCTCCGTACGAGAGATCGTTGCCGAGTACATTCGCCTGCGGTACAAGCTGATTCCCTATCTCTACGGGTTGCTGCTGGAGCACGAGGAAGGCGGCGATCCACCAATTCGGCCGTTGGTCTATGAGTTTGCCTATTCGCCGGGCCTCCCCCTCGACGGAGTAGCGGATCAATTTATGGTAGGCCCGTGTATCTTACAAGCGCCCATCGTCGAGCCGAGCACGCGCCGCCGCGCGGTAGTATTGCCCGACGCCCTGTGGTTTGAGTGCCGGGACGGCAAGTGGTCCATGGGCGGCCGCCGTGTCCGGGCCACGACGGGGGATGAGTCCACCCCCATCTACGTTCGCTATGGTTCTATTGTGCCTATGGCGGCCGGAAGCCCAAAAACCGGCCAGGCGTCCCTAGACGACATCGAACTGCATGTGTTTGTCAGAGCCGCCGGCCGCTCACGGCACACCTTCCGATACCGCTTCGACGATGGACTCACCCTAGCCTACAAAGAGGGCGCCGAAAGCGAGTTTCTTGTTACCGTTACAACAAATGACGGTCGCCCCGAAGTGCATTTTGAGATTGTCCGCCGGGGTGCCGGTGCGGCGACCGTGCGGCTTGTGTTCTACGAAGCATTTCCCGAGGTTGACGTGGTGGTTGGCGACCGGCAACGCACCGAAACGCTCAAACACAAACGCTGGGTCATGGCCGGCCATACGTTGGACAGCTACCGCTCCAAACGATTTGTAGTCGATTAGCCGACCCCTCCCGGACTGAAGAGTCGCCGGTGCCCAACGCCTCCCGGACTGGAGAGTCGCCGGAGTTACGGCCGGTAGAAGCACAGCGACTCGAGGCCGTCGTCTCCGAACACAATCGCCGCCATATCCGCGGGTTTGAGCTTGGCGGGGCGCTTCGCCAGTTCGCCGACAAATTCTTCCAGAGAGGGGTTGTGGCCCACGATCAAAAGCACGTTATCGGCCCCGGACTCCCCACCGCCGGAGCTCTTGTCGTTGGTATCCAACCACTTCGCAATTTCCTCACCGTCGGTGGCATAAAACGCGTCTACGTACTCCACGTCGACGGCCTTGCCGGGAGAGTACGCCTTCAAGAACAGCTCCGTTGTCTCTTTGGCCCGCGCCGCCGGCGACGAGACCACACGGCTAACCACAAAACCGAGCGACTTGGCACGTACGCCCATGCGACCGGCCGCGAGGCGGCCCTCCGGTGTGAGGGTTCGCCCAAAATCATCGACCCCGCCGCCGCCGGGCTCCGTTTTAGCGTGTCTAAGCACCAGAATTGTACGCCTGCTCATGTCTGCCTCCCCAGAAACATTGCTTCTGCGATGTTACCGGCGCGTTCAAGGTACTTCTTCCGCGTTCTCATCGTCGAAGAGCGCATTCCCGAGAATACCTCAACCACGCACGAGTCCATGCCCGCGTAGGAGGCGACACTCTCCGTCCAGAAGTGGACAAGGCCGGCCGCGGACGTCTCCGTCGGAACCAAAACCAGTAGACTGCGGCCGCCGAGCAGTCCACGGGCTATGGACTTTTCGCGGTCTACTTCGTAGGCGACTTCCGCGCGAAACACCCGCTCGACCCAACCTTTGAGGATGGCCGGAGGACCGCCCCACCAGTCCGGGTGAGCGATGACGATAAACCGAGCCGCCTTTAGTGCCACGACGTGTGCTTGGGTCAACTCGTCAAACGGGAAGTTCCGCCGGAGCTCCTCGGCGGACAGAACCGCCGGAAACGCCTCTGCGTAGAGGTCGTGTACAGTGATTGATGCAGCCGATTCGCCCTCCGCGCTGCGGACCGCCTCAAGAGCCGCGTCTAGGAGCGCCGCGGTGAAGCTGTGCGGGGTGGGGTGGGCCAGGATGCCGAGCACGGCGTCTGGATTCATACCTGTGTTCTTATTATATTCGCCTGTGAAGCTGGTAGGAAGCCCGTTCTGTTCCGTGCGCCTGCTTGAAAAGCCCATAATAGATGAGTACATTAGTAATGAATAGGTGGAATCCAATGATAACAAAGAGCGATGTGCTTGAGGCACTCAAAGAGGTTATCGATCCCGAAATCGGAATGAATATCGTTGACGTAGGTCTGGTCTATCGCGTTGAGCCGGGCGAGGACAAAATTTCAGTCGACTTCACCCTTACGTCTCCCGGTTGTCCTTTAGGCGAGGCAATTTACAACGACATCGTCAATATCGTAAAAGAGCGAACCGGCGTGTCCGAGGTAGAGGCGAACCTGGTGTGGAATCCGCCGTGGAGTATCGATTTTATGAGCGAAGACGCGCGCCTCGAGCTGGGGTTCCCCATATAGCAAGGGTTCCCCAGATAACACAGGAGAACAAATGGAACTCGAAATAAAAAACCTAAAGGCCAACATTGCAGAACAGCCGATCCTCAACGGCATCAACCTTGATATCAAGTCGGGCGAGGTTCATGCGCTTATGGGCCCAAACGGTTCGGGCAAGAGCACTCTCAGCAACGTGATCATGGGCCACCCGGCTTACGATGTTACCGCGGGGGAGATACTCGTGGACGGCGAAAACATTCTTGAGATGGACACCTCGGAACGGGCTCGTTTGGGCCTATACATGGCGTTTCAATACCCGGTTGAAATCCCGGGCGTTACGGTTGGCCGCTTCCTCAAGCGCGCTGCCGAAATCCGGTTCCCGGACGGTGCGCGGGCCAGGGGCTTTGTCAAAGAGCTCCGCGAGGCCATGAGCTTTATGGAGATTGATCAACAGTTTATCAACCGTTACTTGAACGAAGGTTTTTCCGGTGGAGAGAAAAAGCGGATGGAAGTGCTCCAAATGCTTATCCTGAAGCCGACGCTCGCTGTTATGGACGAGACTGATTCCGGTCTTGATATCGACGCTCTCCAAATTGTAGCGAAGGGGGTAAACAGGCTTCGTGGACCGGAGTTCGGCGCGCTGATTATCACCCACTACCAGCGCATCTTGAACCATATCCGGCCCGACCACGTTCACATCATGTACAAAGGCGTCATCGTGGAGTCAGGCGGCGAAGATCTCGTGGAGGCACTCGAGGCCAAGGGCTACGATTGGATCAAAGTCCAGCACGGGATCGACGAAGCAGAAGCGGCCGCAATCGCGGACAACAGCAGATAGGAGGCACTATGAGCAGTCAGACCCAAGCGCCCACACCAGACATTGGCGACTACAAGTACGGATTTGCCTACCCGGATAAGTCGATATTCAAGACCAAGCGCGGCATAAATGCCGAGGTCGTCCGAGCCATCTCTGAGCACAAAAACGAGCCTGCGTGGATGCGGGAGTTTCGCCTCCAAGCGCTCGAGGCGTTCCAGCGAAAGCAGATGCTGACGTGGGGCGCCGATTTGAGCGACCTGGACTTCGAAAACATCTATTATTACGCAAAGCCGACCGAAAAGAGCAGTCGTAATTGGGACGACCTGCCCGAGGAAATCAAGGAAACATATGACCGCCTCGGCATCCCGGAGGCCGAACAGAAATTTTTGGCCGGTGTCGGCGCACAGTATGACTCCGAGATGGTGTACCACAGCATCAAGCAGGAGCTTGCAGACAAAGGTGTTATTTTCAGCGACCCGGAAACCGCGGTGCAAGAGCATCCGGAGATCGTCAAGAAGTACTTTGGTACGGTCATTCCGTACAACGACAACAAGTTCGCGGCGCTAAACAGCTCCGTGTGGTCCGGCGGGAGCTTTGTGTATGTTCCCAAGGGCGTAAAGGTGGATGTACCGCTGCAAGCCTACTTCCGTATCAACTCGGAAAACTTTGGCCAGTTCGAGCGCACCCTTATCATCGCCGACGAAGACAGCTTTGTGCACTACATCGAAGGGTGTACCGCGCCGGTTTACACAACCGACTCGCTGCATAGTGCGGTTGTGGAGATCATTGCTCTTCCCGGGGCGCGGGTTCGATACTCCACCATACAAAACTGGTCGAGCGACGTATACAACCTCGTCACCAAGCGGGCCGTTGCCTACGAGAATGCCACCGTCGAATGGGTGGACGGGAACCTGGGCAGCAAGCGAACGATGAAGTATCCGTCCATCTGGTTGATGGGCGAGGGCGCCCACGGCGAGGTGCTTTCCATCGCATTTGCCGGGAAAGGTCAGGAGCAGGACACGGGGGGCAAGGCCGTCCACGTCGCGGACAACACCAGCTCGGTGATCACCTCGAAGTCCATCAGCAAAGACGGCGGAGTCGCGACCTATCGAGGTCACATCCACGTCAAGGATGGCCTCAAAAACGTCCGCAGTCACGTTGTTTGTGATGCTCTGTTGATCGACGAGGATTCGACAAGCAACACCTTCCCGTATATGGATATCAACTCCGACAACGTGTCGATCGAGCACGAGGCCCGTGTTAGCAAGATCTCCGAGGAGCAGCTGTACTACCTCATGTCCCGCGGTTTGAACGAGGAAGAGGCGTCGATGATGATCGTAAACGGCTTCCTCGATCCACTGGTGAAGCAGCTGCCGATGGAATACGCCATTGAGCTAAACCGGCTTATCGAGCTGGAGATGGAAGGCTCGGTCGGTTAGGACACCCCACAACAATGGCAAACGCAATTAACACAGAACGGTACAGCGGTACGGAGTCTCTCCGCGCCTTTATCGACTCATTGGACGAGGCAGAGTGGGTCAAAGAGCTGCGGCGCGCGGCGCTCGAGCGATTCGAGACCATGGATTGGCCTACTCGCGAGGATGAGGAGTGGCGCCGTTCCGACATTTCGAGCTACGACTTCGACGCCTATGAGTACGGCGCGGGCGTCGAGGGCACGCACATATCCGCCGTCGAGAACAACGGGGATACGCCCGGGCGGGAACATACCGGCGGCGTCACTATCCAGTCGCTCGCCAACTTCTTCCGTGCCACCGACGGGCCGATCGTCGCCGCTGTTCGAGGGCTTTTGACGCGGCGTGTTGCCGAGGCCGAACACAGGATCGAGCTCTGGCGCTACGTCACGATGTCCGGCGGAGCCGTCATCCACGTTCCCCCGTTTGTGGAAATGGATAGCCCGATCGTCGTCCATCACACCGAATCCGGAGACGAGGTACTCGCCTCTCGCGAGACGATTGTGGTCGCGGAGGCCGGAGCTCGCGTGGACGTCGTGGTCGGCGTGGACGGCCCGGAGGACGGCGAAGTTGTGGTGAACCACGGCGTCGATGTTCTGGTGGGTGACGAGGCCGCAGTCCGGCTGTCCACCTACCAGAGTATCAACATCGACGGCTCGGTCTTTGCCCGTACCAACGCGATCCTCGGCAAGAACGCTGCGTTCGAAATTGTTAGCGCCGACTTCGGCGGGCTGTTTGTCAAACGGGAAAGCCGCATTGTGCTCGAGGGTCGCGGTGCAGACGCCTTTGCGGGTGGCCTCTACTTTCCCTTTGAGGACCAGCACATGGACGTGCGATCGGTTCAGCATCACCGAGCGCCCGACACCTCGAGCCGTGCCTTTTTCAAAGGTGCGGTCAAAGACGAGGGTCGCTCGGTCTACCAGGGGTTGATCGAGGTAGATCACGATGCGGCGCGCACCGATGCCTTCCTGGAGAATAAAAATCTCGTCTTGAACGACGGGGCGAGGGCCGACTCGATACCAAGCCTGCAAATCCGCACAAACGACGTGAAGTGTAGCCACGGCTCCACCACGGGAAAAATAGATGCCGGTCATGTTTACTACCTGATGACCCGCGGGCTTAGTAAAGTCGAGGCCAAGGCGCTTGTGCTCGAGGGCTTTTTCGAGGAAATCGTCGCCCGCTCCGTTTCCACCCTGCACGACACCCTCCGCGGCATGCTCGCTGAGCGTATCCTGTCCGAACAAGAAGACGACGAGGATTAGGCAATGGCCAAGTGGGTCGAGGTGTGTGGAGTTGATGACTTTAGTCGCTCGTATAAGTTTGTAAAACGTCGCAAGGAGTATGCCCTTTTCAAGCTGGACGACGGCATTTATTGCCTCGACAACGTGTGTAGCCACGAGTACTCACAGCTCCACGAGGGAATGATCCTGGACGGAGACGTATTCTGCCCCAAGCACGGTTCGCGCTTTGAGATAAAAAGCGGCAAAGTAAAAGACTTTCCCGCCACCCAGGACGTCACCACATACCCGGTCAAGATTGACGATGGTGTGGTGTACATAAAGATATAGACGGTTCCCGCCGCCGCAGTGGCGCCGATCCGTCGCGACCGGCAGGCATTGATAGTAAGCAGCGACCTAACCGGCGTTTGTAGGCGTCCGCAGAATCTGTACGGGCTCTTTTGGAAAAGCATACTCCGACTCGGCGTCGCCGTACCAAAAGTGGATGCCGCCCGAATCCACCACGATCCGTGAAATACTGTGTGTTAGCGCATCAGCACGAGTCATACAGACCCAAAACGCCGACTCGGGGCCCACGGTGCTGCGGTGAAACTCTCCCTGAGCCGTTGCGCCGTACTGCGCGTAGAGTGTCTTGCGATGGCTCACAACCGCTTTGGTCCGGTACGACGAGCTCGAAAGCGGCGGCGCCGTCTCGCCGGTAGAAAACTCACCACCGTTCCACAGAAACCGCTTGGCTCCGGCCGGATCGACGGCAAGAAGCTCGAAGGGCCTGTACTGACGCACGTCCGCGTCGCCGACGGCCGCTTCGACGTCTTGTATCCGGCTGAGCGGCGCCATGTCGGAGACAAGCAGGCCGCGGCTTCGAAAATCTCCTGAAACTGCGGCACTTCCTTGGTAGTAGTTGAGGATTGCAACCGTAAGCCCGTGCCGGTTGACCGCAATCCAGGTCCCGCCGCTGTCGGAGTCTTGGGGGGCGATATAGGCGAGTCCGTTATTATGTACCGCCGGACCAATGCCGCGGGCTCGTGATCGAAGCTCGTCCCGGTTGAACCAGAGCTCGTAACCGCCGGGATAGTGCCTCCAAGTGGCAGTGCACATTTCTATACGCCCCGCCTCGAACGCCCGTCGCTGTTATCGTCCGCAACGGTCTCCCCGGTGGCGCCCCCGCCGGCCTCAGACCCGCCCGCCGCTCTAACGTGGCCGGCACCGTCCACGACTGCATTCCCGGTTGCGCCGCCGCCGGGTAACGGGTGTCTCTCGGACTTGGTGCCCTGGAGGTGGCGAATCGTGGACGGCGCGATGCCGAAGGTCTCGGGCACCGAGCGGCCTTGGAGGCGAGCAATCATGGCGATCAGGGCAAAATGGTGCACGGTATGACTCGCAAGGAATGCCAGCTCACGGTCCGGGGAGGACACGGCAATAGCATCCTCGGCGGCACCCTCATAGCGGACACGCAGGGTGGACTGCGGCGCGCGGGAGCGTGTGGATTGTAACTCCGCGACCAGGCGGCCAATCTCAGACCGTGCCCTGCCGCGATTGCTTTCCACATCGGGATCACGACGTCGCTTATCGTAGTCGACCAAGTCACCATCCGGCGCGACAAAAGCCCGATAGAAATCACAGATGTGCCGGGTATGTTTCCCGATTCCGCCTCCGGCGTACGGATGCTCTTGACGAACAAACTCCTCGTCGTCTATTGAATCAACCAGCGTGGAAAGCTGGTTGAGGTAGACACAATTCTCATCGACCAGGGCTTGTATTGTCTCCAATCGTCCCATCTATAGGAATGTAACTTCGACCACACGCTTTGGACCACCCAAAACTGATTGCAGTTGCCACAAAAGCGCCGTATTCTTTCCTTGCCATGTCCACAACCAACTCCACGCTAAACCCAAGAATCGCGTCGCTCCTAAACGACGTGTACGGAGACGATGCCCCGGAAACGGAGCTCGCCGAGATCATCGAAGATTACCGCCGCCTTTTGGGCGGGAAGGGTGGCGCCGCAAGCCGCGACCCCGGGCGCAATCAGGCGGGTGCGGCGTCCACACCAAAAGCCGAGCACGACTTCCCGCTCCGCGAGTCGGACTCGATCCTTATCACCTACGGCGACACATTTCGCGTCGAGGGCGAGGAGCCGCTCAAAACGCTCTACAACTTCCTGGGTGACGACGCCGACGGCGTGGTAAGCGGCGTGCATATCCTCCCGTTTAGTCCTTACTCCTCCGACGACGGTTTTTCAGTTATCGACTATCGGCAGGTAGATCCCGACCTAGGAGCCTGGAAGGATATCGAGCGGATTTCTTCCGACTTTGTGCTGATGGCCGACCTTGTTATAAACCACTGCTCCCAGAAAAGCCGCTGGTTCCAGGGCTTTTTGGCCGACGAAGAGCCGTACACACGCTACTTTATTACGGTGCACAAAGGGGCGGACGTTTCAGGCGTGGCCCGGCCCCGGACCCACCCGCTACTTACGCCGTTTGAAACCGAGTCGGGCACAAAGCTCGTGTGGACAACCTTTAGCGCGGATCAGGTCGATCTGAACTTTGCCGAGCCCAAGGTGTTTCTGGAGATGGTCGATGTGCTCCTAACCTACGTGGCCAAAGGTGCGTGGGTCATCCGGCTCGACGCAATAGCCTACCTTTGGAAAGAGCTCGGAACGGCCTGTATCCATCACCCCAAGACACACATGGTGGTCAAGCTCTTGGCGGGAATCCTGCACGAGGTTGCGCCGGCCGCGATTATCATCACCGAAACCAACGTTCCGCATGCAGAAAACGTCAGCTACTTTGGCGGTGGTGACGAGGCGCAGATGGTCTATAACTTCTCGCTGCCGCCTCTCCTTCTTGACGCCGTGCTTCGCGGCGACACCGGCCACCTTACCGAGTGGGCCGCGGGCCTTGACAAAACGCCGTCGGGGACGACCTTTTTCAACTTCACCGCGAGTCACGACGGTGTGGGCCTCTTGCCCGCCCGCGGCTACCTGAGCGACCGAGAGCAGAGCGACTTAGTAGAAACGGTACAGGCAAGGGGCGGTCGTGTCTCATACAAGGCCACCGCCGGCGGTCGGATTCCGTATGAGCTTAATATCAACTACCTGTCGGCGGTTACCGATCCCGCTCTTCCGGACGCGCAACGGTCCCGTGTGTTTTTGGCAACACAGGCGATCATGCTGGCGCTAAAAGGCGTTCCGGGAATATACATCCACAGCTTTATCGGCTCGACGAACTGGACAAGTGGAGTGGAGACGCTTGGTATAAATCGGGCGATCAACAGAGAGAAACTCAACTACGACGAGGTCTCCTCGCAGCTTGCGGACGAAGAGTCGCTCCGCGGCATGGTGTTCGAAGGCTACAAGCGTCTTTTGCGCGCCCGCGCCGCCAACGACGCGTTCCACCCGACTTCCACACAACACGTCCTCGATCTTGGTCCGTCCGTCTTTGCGCTCGAGCGCGTCAGCAAGGATGGCCGTCGGGCGGTTCTCTGCCTTCATAGTCTCGGTGCCGACCCCGCCGAGATTCACATCCCGACGGGCACACTGCATGTCGGAGATACCCGGGTGTTTGCGGAGCTCACCACCGGCGACCGGTTTGTTCCTACCTGGGAAGACGACGGCTCCATTTCGTTGGAGCTCGGCGCCTACGAGGTTCTGTGGCTGAGCTATCCGACTACTCGTGAACGATAGCGTTCATCAGGCGTCCGTACTTCCGGTACTCGTCGAGCCGGCACGAGTTGACCAGGTTGCCTTCGAACACGCACATGTCCGGGCAGCTTTCGCACATGTTGGCCATGCCGTTTTCGAGCATGTCGGGGGCCTGAACAATGCCGATAGTCTGCGTATAGATCGGCTTGAACCAGTTCACCGGATTGACGAGACCCGCAAAGGTTCGGCGCCGCGCGCGACGTAGTTGCTTGTCGCCGACAAAGCCCGTCGCAAGCACCGATGCCCGAGGCATCTTGTTTTGCCGGAGGTAGGCGAAGTAGGTGCCCTTGCGCCAGTGATTCTTCGTCTGCAGGTACTCCATGCTTCGCGGCCCCATGTTTCCCAAAACCCGGCCGTTATTCTCCATGAAGTTGATTGCCGCCCACCACTTGTAGTGCTTGATGTGACCGGTACCTCCGAGGTAGGCGCAGGGCTCGTAGGTGTCGCCGAAGTTGTCTTTGAGCAGGTTGTAGATATCCACGGACATAATGTCGATCTGAGACGTGTCGCTTTCGACGTAGCCGAGCGACTCCTCCACCGAGCCGGTGGCACCGGCTTCCACATCCCACTTGACCCCCTCTTTTAGGGGAATACCTCGATAACAAATAAAGACAAGACCATGAACTTTTTGGACGTTGGACCGGGCCCATCGCACAAGATCGGGGATGTAGTGGAAGTTTTCATGGTAGATGGTGCTGTTGAACGTTACGTTGATGTTTCCGTGGGTCGCGTCCCAGAGGACGTTTGCCTTTTCCTGCCGCAGCGGCATGATGTCTTTTTCGTTCATGCCCGGCGAGGTATCAGGCCGGCGCTGAAGCATGTCGATGTGACAGGTGATGCCGGCAAGCCCGGCGTTGTACAGGTCGCGCGCGAGTTCCGGAGTCAGCGCATAGGTGTTCGAGACGATGACCGGCTTCAAGCCCTCGGAGGCGATAAAGTCGACAAGCTTTACGATGTCGGGGTACACAAGCGGCTCACCGCCGGCGATGCTGACGCCGTCGGTGTTCCGTACCCGCTTGAAAAAGCGCACTTCCTCTTTGAGAGTCTCCAGGTCCCTGTGCCCCTCAAGGTTTTTGCGGTAGCATCCTTTGCAGTTGATATTGCACACGTCGGTAATTTCGAGCCACGAGATTGGATTGTCGTTGTTGGACCAAGGAAAGCGGTAGTATGATCCTTTCTCAGGCCAGTTTTCCGTGTTGTAAAAACCCATAATTTCCTCCCAATATACTCAACTATTTCAATTTGTTTGCTTGAGTAAGCGTATACGGTCACGGGGGAACGCTTCAAGAGGGGATTGACGGAGCGGCTCCTCAACCGAGCGGCGCCGTGTCCGGCGGGTGCGCGGGTGCGTTGACAGCTTGTAACGCCGGTGCGATTATCCGTCGCACATGAGCCGTCGCCACAAACACTTGCACCTTAAGACCGTTGAGGATCTTGCCTACGGGGGTTACGGTATCGTGCGCCACGATGGCCGGGTCGTTTTTGTCGACGGGGCCTTGCCCGGCGAAATCGTCGACCTTCGCATCTACAAAAAAAAGCGCGACCACGCCTTTGCCCGCCCAACGGAGTTCTGGCGCCGCCGGCCGGAACGAGTCGGTCCGTTCTGTCGGCATTTCTCCGAGTGTGGCGGCTGTACTACCCAGGACCTCCCTTATGATTTGCAGCTCTCGATCAAGGAGAGCTATGTCAAACAGGCGTTCGCGCGGATTGGCAAGCTACGTGACCTCCAGGTTGAGCCAATCCTGGCCTGCCGGCAAGACTGTCGTTTCCGAAACAAGCTCGATTTTTCCTTCACACCACATCGGTGGCTGACAAGCGACGAAATCGACTCCGCCGGCGATGACAAGATCGACCGGCGGGGCCTCGGCTTTCACGTGCCCGGCCGGTTCGATAGGGTCCTCGATGTCGAAACCTGCTACCTTCAGCCCGAGCCGGCGAACTCGGTGCGCCGTTGGGTAAGAGAATACGCCAAGCGCAACAACCTCGAGTTCTATGACCCTCACACTAATACCGGTCTCCTACGTTCGCTGATCGTGCGGACATCCCTTCTTTCGGAGACAATGATTGTTCCCGTGTTTGGAGAGGACCGTCCGGGCGAACGGGAGGCCCTTCTGGACGCACTCCTGCAGGCGTTCCCACAGCTCACCTCGGTGTCCTACATCCTCAACACAACCAAGCACGACGCCGTAGCCGGCCTTTCCGCCGTCAACTACGCAGGCCGGCCATACATCCGCGAATCCTGCGGGCCGCTGGTGTTTCGCATCTTCCCCGAGAGCTTCTACCAGACAAACCCGGAGCAGGCGGTACGCCTATACGCTCTTGTCTCCGAGTGGGCGGACCTGGCGAGCGGTGAACTCGTCTACGACCTTTTTTGCGGCCTTGGATCGATAGGATTGTTCTTGATCGCCCACGCCGCCGGCCCCACGCGTATTGTCGGAGTCGAGTCGGTGGCCGAGTCCGTGGAAGGCGCACGGCGGAACGCGGCGGACAACAAGATCGACACAGCCGAGTTTGTGCATGGCCCGGTGGAGACCGTTTTCACCGAGGAGTTTATCGCACTCCACGGGCGGCCCGATCTTGTTGTGGTCGACCCGCCTCGATCCGGGCTACACGCCTCCACCTGCGAGTTGCTCGCAAGACAGGGGCCGGCGCGGATCCTTTACGTCAGCTGCAACCCGAGCACTCAGGCCCGGGACGCCCGCTTGCTCGAAGAGGCGTACGATCTTATGCGGCTCAAGCCCGTAGACATGTTTCCGCAGACAAACCACATCGAGACGTTGGCGTTGTTTGAGAGGCGTTGAGCGGCGCCACGGGCGGTCCTACGGCCTAAGTCACCGTATCCCGAAGGTCCGGAATCCGACGCAGGACCTCGTGCATCGCGGTCAAAACACGCTTCAGGTCAAGAGACCGTGCATCGTGGAGCGCCCGAAGCCGCTGAAGGTGGTAGTCGATCTCTTCGCGATATCGATCGTTCACCAAGCGGCGCACCACGGCGTCGGACTCTTTGTCGTACATCAACGCCAAGGCCAGCACTTCCGTCTCCAACCCCAGGAGCCGGTTCTGTGTGTCCGCCGGGCGCATGGCACGAAGCCGTTTGGCAAGATTGCACTCCTCCAAGCAGCCCTGAATCAGCGAGAGCTGGTCCGCGTTGTGGTCGGGCAGGAAGCGGCTGTCCAAAAAAATCTGTAGACGTGTGGGTAGCTCGACCCGGCCTGCGAGCCTCACCTCGAAAAGCTGACGAAGCGCGGTCTCGTTCCGGTCGATCAACTCGTCCCAAGACGCCGAGCCCGCATAAGAGCCGGTAAAGTCTTCGCGGGCGATTCTCGGCAATAGCTTGGTCAGGCGCTTGTGGTCGAGGCGTGGCAGGGGCCGAACGAGACTGCTGCCGTCGGCCATTGTTGTCCCGTAGTAGAAAAGTAGCTTGAGCTCTCGGCCGCTGTACCCGAGGTTCCCAATCATGATGGAGTGAATCAATCTGGAGGCTTCGTTGTCAGGGAGCGTGTCGAGGATGTCCCGGACGAGGGTAAGCGATCCTTTTGCGCCCTGAGCGGAACTGACCATCTCACCGTCTATGACACGGCGCTGGTAGACATGTTGGTTGAGGTTTACCAGCGTCAACATCATCGTAAAAAGGCTCTGTTTTCGGATGTCCCACCCAACCCAGACGTCCAATAGCTCGTAGAGCAGGTAGACGTAGTCGATCGGAGCGTACACCCACACGGGTAACATAACCCTCCGGATGGGAAGCGCCGCCTGTAGAACAAACATGTGCTCGTCCCACGTAAACGACGTGGAGAACTTGGCGGTCTCCGGCTCGAGGGTTGCCACACCTTCCAACCGACGGCGGATGGCCGAGAGCGACTGACGTACAAGCGACTTTGCCAAGGCCTTGTGTTCCGGTTTATTTCTGAGGGCAGGGAAGACGTAGTGGAGCTGCTGCTTGCTCCCATTCAAAACAAAGCTCATCGTCACAAGAATCCCGCGCTCCGGTACGCAGAGCCCGACAATCAGCTTTTGGTACATGACTGTGGGTCGTGATTTGCCGAGGGCAACTTGTCGGGGAAACAAAAACGGTCCCAATACAAACTCGCGCTGATTACGGATGTTCACCGAGAGTGAGGATTCTTTGTCCACGTCACGAGTCTCGCCACCGATGTAGGAACGAAGCACTACCTCCGCCACGCGGGCGTTGAACCGGCCGCGCTCTTCGAGGCGTTGGTCAATCTCATCCGCGACGGCCGTGTATACCAGAAAGAAAAACGCTCCTGCGAAGTGACTGATCTGATAGCATCGGTATTCGGCGGCACGCCACAGCAACTCGGCGAGGTTCTCGGGGGAGTAGTCGCTCGGCAGACTAAAAAACGGCACCTCGATCCAGTCCTCGGCATCGGAGTCCCACTCGAGAGCAAACATCCGTGAGATGTTTCCCTCGGTGGCCTCAACGGCCTTGTTGAGACGAGGGTCCCCGTCGTGGTCATCCGTCGCAAACTCCCGGGCCAGGGCATCGAGCGTCGGCTGTGGGAGGACGATAATCGCCTCGTATTGCTCGGATTTCTGAAAGATGCGCTGCGCTTTGCCCCGTGGCATCCCGTACAGCATGGACTCGAAGCGCGCCGAGCCTACATTCTCCACCTTGACCCGCTGAGGGCTCCCGGTCGCCACGGAGAGATTCTCGGCGAGCGCCTTACTCAAGATCTTTTGTATTCGATCTTCAGTCACAAGGCCTTACAATCTATCGCCTGCACGAACCGCCGTCCACAGGTCGCACGCCATAGCCGACGGCTTGGATAGGACGGCAGCCGCCGCAGCATTTGCCGCTGCTACGAGGCGGGTTTGACGGCGCCCTGGTCGACCAGCTGCCGAAAGTGTTCTACGACAGAGGTGTCCACGTCGCGGTAATCGATGCCCAAGATGTCCCGGCTTCGATGATTGTCAAGACTAAAACGGATGTTGGCATTCCGCGAAACGTATTTCCGATCGAGCCCAACGCTTGGTGCGGCCAGCCAAAACAAAAACTTAGGAATCCCGCGCTTGGGAATTTGGAAACGATCATCAAAGTCCGCGCGAAGAATCCTCGCCATGTCGTCGAAACCGCGGACTTTGTCTGCCAGTATAAAACGACCGGGGCCGACGTTGGGATTGAGCGCGTTTAGGTGCGCCATGGCAACGTCCCGCACGTCGACCATGCCGAACACAAGTCCCGGCGCTCCTTGCTTGAGTGTGCCGTCGCCGAGCTGACGAAGCAGAGTTTCCGACGTGCCGTCGTGCCTGGCCGACAGCGATGGTCCGATGATAAAGGCCGGGTTGATCACAACCAAGTCCCACGCCTCTTGCTGCTGCGCCAGCTCCCACGCCTCTTTTTCCGCCGCCGTCTTGGAGTAGTTGTAGGGGCTTGTTTGGACGGTCGAGGTGTGATTCCAACGGGACTCGTCGACAACTCGACTTGGATACTCTTTGGCCTCCGCCGCGTCGCCCATGATCGCGACCACGCTCGAGGTAAGCACCACTCGTTTGACCGAGGCGGCCCGGCTTGCTGCTCCGAGGACATTGCGCGTACCCTCTACGGCAGGCTCGACGAGTTGCTTGTAGCCGTCTTCTATGTTCTGAACGATGTAGGGAGACGCCGAATGTATAATCGCGCCGGCGCCGGCGGCTACCTCGTCGAAGGCCCCCGCCGCAAGGAGGTCCGCCTGGTGCAAGCTCAGGCGGACGGCACCGTCCAGGTTTTTGAGATGGCCGACCTTATCCTCGTTGTTCGGGTCGCGGACCGTGCCGCGAACGGTGTAGCCCTGCTCGAGAGCGGTCTTGACGATCCAGCTTCCGAGATAGCCTGAGGCGCCGGTTACAACGATTGTATTCTCTGCCATGGCCGCAAAATACGCAGCTCGTGCCGACAAAGCAAGCTTTGGACACGGTAGTGGCAAACCGGACTGCCGGCCCGGCGCGGTGTGTACGGAGTCCTTTACCGCCCGGCCCTATAGGGTGTATAAAGCTCTCGATATGCCAATCTACGAGTACGACTGCGTCGATTGCGGCGCACGATCTGAGTTTTTAGTCGGCGTCACCGCCGAATCCATAACACCGGCGTGTGTGTCCTGTGGTGGCACGCACCTCGAAAAGCGGCTTTCTACCTTCGGTGTCGTTCACGCCACGCCCAGCTACGCCGAGGCGGCCTGTGCCTGCGGTGATCCCGCCTTCTGTGACGCTTGCGAGCCTGCGGGCGGATGTGGCTGCGGCGGAAACTGCTCGTGTGGATAGCTTTGGGCGCGCAGGTTTCGGCGGATAGGTTTGGGGAGCGCACAAACGAGCTGGGTGCTCATGCCCGGGGTACCGCCGGCGGCACCTGAAGACTTGTAGACCCGCCGGGCCGTTAGCCTAGGCGAATGCGCGGATTGAGGAGCGCAAAGAGCAGGTCTGCGACTAGGTTCGCAAACGAGTAGAAAAACACAATCAACACGGATATGGCCTGGAGGACCGGCAGGTTTTTTTGGGTAACTGCCGTGACCAACAGCGAGCCAATCCCCGGGTAGTTAAAGACGTTTTCGATAACCACGAGCCCGCCCATGAGCCAGCCGAAACTCAGCGCGATTACGGCGATAGTGGGAAGAAGCGCATTGCGCAGTGCGTGAGAAAACACGACGCGTCGCCACGGCAGGCCCTTCAGCATGGCGGTGCGCACATAGGGCTTTTTGAGCTCCTCGAGCATACCCGCGCGCGTCATCCGAGTAATGTAGCCTACCAGCACAAGACTCGCAGTGATCGCGGGCAAAATCAGAATGCGCAGCCAAGTGCCAATGGGCTGGCCGGGCGACACCAACGACGACGACGGGAACCATCCGAGGCCCAACGCAAAGACTTCGACCAACACAATGCCGGTCACAAACTCCGGAAGCCCGACAACCGAGAGGGAGGTCACCGATATGGTGCTGTCTATCCACGAGCCCTCTTTGAGCGCGGCAATCACTCCCAGCACAAGGGAAACCGGTATAACAATAAGCAACGTAAGTCCCGCGAGGCGAATCGAGTTTATCAAACGCGCCACCACAAGCTCGCGGACCGGCGGACTCCCAGCGGTGTACGACAGACCCCAATCCGCGGTCACAAATCCGCCGAGCCAGTTTACGTAACGGACCATCGGCGGGTCGTTAAGGCCGAACTTCTCCCGAAAGTTCTCTATGGCAGTATCTGACGCATCGCGACCTACCACCAGTCGGGCGACATCACCGGGCAGCAGATTTGTGAGGGCAAAAATAATAAGAGAGGTGATGACAATGGTGAGTGCCAAAAGAAAGAGTCGCCGGATTAGGTAGCGTGTCACTTGTTACCTCCGCTCTGCATCTTTAGAAGTGCATCCGGCTCATGGTGGCATCGAATCTCGTGAAACTCAGAGACCTGTCGCACCGGTGGCTCAGTGGTCTCACAAATCGTGCCGAGTTTGCGCGGACACCGGGTGTGGAACGGACAACCTGTCGGTCGATTGCGGGGAGAGGGAATGTCTCCATCAAGCGTGACTGCCCGAGTCTTTACCGACGGGTCGGGGACCGGCGCCGCCGACAATAACGCTTCCGTGTAGGGGTGGGAGGGAAACGACATGACCTCTTGGTTTCCGCCCTGCTCCACGATTTCGCCCAAGTACATAACGGCGATGTGATCGGCCAAGTAGGCCACTACTTCCAGGTCGTGGGAGATGACGATGTAGCTCGCTCCCTCCTCGGCACGTAGGTCCTTGAGGAGGTTCAAGATGACGGCTTGCACCGAGACGTCGAGGCTCGATGTAGGCTCATCCGCAATAATCAAATCGGGATGCGACGCAAAGGCGCGGGCGATCACAACCCGCTGTTTTTCGCCGCCGCTCAACATGGGAGGACGCCGGTCGTAGTAGTCCGCGCTCAGACCGACCTCATCCAGAAGCGCCTCCACATGAGTCCGCCTCTCCGCTGCGGAAAAGCGCTTCTCCGACGAGAGCTTCCTCAGCGTGCGCGACAGGGTCTGGCCGACGGACTGATAGGGGTTGAGAGCGTCCTCGGGATTCTGAAATACGATCCTGAGGTTTCTGAGCACCTCATTGTCGCGAGGCTTCAGCTCGAGGCCGATGGGCTTGTTGTTAAGCCGTATCTCACCGGAGTCGGCCACCGCCAATGCCAAGAGTGCGCGCGCGAGCGTGGTCTTGCCGCTACCGCTTTCGCCGACCAACCCAAATGTCGACCGCTGCCTCACGTCGACCGAAACATCCTTTACCGCCCGGACCACCGATCCCTTGGAGCCTGTGAGCCGCGAGATAAAACGCTTTTCGCCGAAGGATTTCTCGATGCGGCGCGCAGTCAGAACCGTGCGGTGGTGCGGCGCCGTATGCTCGTGCGGATGGTCCTGAGCACTCACCGGATTCACCGTGCCGGCGGCCACCTCTTTGTGGCGCCAGCAACGAACAAGGCGCCCATCCTCCGTCTCTTCGAGTGGTGGTTTTGTGGTTCGACACTTGTCGAGCGCGAGCGGACAGCGGTCTGCGAACACACAGGCGGACCCACGCTCGGACAAGGAAGGCGCGACACCCGGGATGGTCGCCAGCCGAGACTCTTCCTCGGCGCTCTCGCTTGGCAGACACGCGAGGAGTCCTGCGGTGTACGGGTGCTTCGGCTGAGCGAAAAGCTCGGCTACTCCGGCGCTTTCCATGACCTCGCCCGCATATAGGACCGTTACAAAGTCGCACAGCTGGGCCACGGTTCCCAGATCGTGGGATACGTAGAGCGCAGCGGCCTTCTCCGCTTTGATTAGGTCCCTAATCAAATCGAGTATAACCGCTTGGGTGGTTACGTCTAGAGCCGTTGTGGGTTCATCGAGGATGGTGAGTTTTGGCCGCGTACTCATCGCCATCGCAATCATGACCCTCTGCAACATGCCGCCGGACAGCTGATGAGGATAACGATCGATGACCTGCTCGGGATCTGCGATCTGCACGCGAGCGAGGGCACTTACCGCCCGATCACGCGCCTCGGATTTGCCAATCCCCAAGTGGAGCCGTGTCAGCTCGGTCATTTGGCGCGCGATTTTCAAGGAGGGGTTTAGCGCGTCCATCGGGTTCTGCGGCACCAGGCCCATCTTCCCTCCCCACACTCCTTCTATGGTTCTTAGGGGAAGCTGAACCAAGTCGGCGCCGTCGAAGTCAATGGTGCCCTCGGTGATACGAGCGTTCCTTGCCAGGTACCGCATCATTGCCAATCCGAGGGTAGACTTGCCGCTGCCGCTCTCGCCGACCAGTCCGTGGATCTGCACCGGGTTGATGGCAAGGTTCACGTCGGAAACCGCAGGAAGCCAACGTCGCGCGATTCGATACTCCAATGTCAGTCCTCGAACATCAACGACGGGCATCACTCTTCCTTGCGCAAAACCCGGCGGAGACCGTCGGAGAAGAGATTCACGCTGATAATAAGAACCGCGATTCCGGCCACCGGAACCCAGAGTTCCCACGGCGCGTCCGTGAACTGGGTCCTCGCATCAAGAACCATACGACCCCATTCCGGTGACGGCGGTTGAACGCCGAGGCCCAAAAATCCCAGGGACGTTACAAGAATAATCGCGTAGGAGAGGCGGAGCGACGCCTCTACGACCAACGACGGCATCACGTTCGGCAGGATCTCTCGAAATAGGATATATGGTGTGCCCTCGCCGCGAAGCCGTGCTTCCTCGATAAATCCCCTGTCACGAACTGAAAGCGTGGCACTTCTGGCTACGCGGGAGATGATAGGCACATACAACACCACAACAACTATGGTGAGGCTGATCTTTCCCGGGCCGAGGTTTTGGATAAGCGGGCCGCCGGTCTCCTGAAGCACCGGGACAATCGTCGATACCATCACCAGCGCAAGCACCATCGCCGGAAACGAAATAAGCGCGTCCAGGATTCGAGAGACTATATCGTCCAAAACGCCTCCCATGAGTCCCAGGAGTAGGCCGAGGGCTGTACCCAGTACGGCGGAAATAGCCGTAGCGATCAGCGGTAGCCCGATTGTTTCTCGGGCGCCCCAAAGCAGACGACTCAGAATGTCTCTGCCCCGTTGGTCGGTCCCGAGGGGGAACTCCGCGGACGGCGCCTGACTGGTCATAGCCCGTCGACTTTCGAGGCCGATGTCCGTGCCACGAATTATCTGGTCGAACGGATAGGGAGCGAGGAGTGGCCCGAAAAATGTGATGACAAGAAACAAAAACAACCCCACGGCCCCGGCGACGGTCGCCGGTCGGCCGATGAGGTTGCGTAGGGTGGAAGTCAACGTAGTCCGTCTTTAGCGGATGCTGACCCCCCGGAAATCCGTTCGACCGGGGAAGGGATGCATGTCCAGACCCTGAACACTGTTCGCGTAGGCGCCCACGACGGGTCGGAAATACGGAATGATAATCGGTCCTTCGTTGAGAAAGATGTCGCTGATTTCGTCGTAAATCGCCGAACGCTCATCGATGTTTGACGTGCGGGACGCCTCGGCGGCCAGGGCGTCGAGTTCGGCGTTGGACCAGCGGGACTCGTTGAATGCCGCGCCGGTGGTGTAAGCCACGCTCAGGTACTCCTGTGGCGTCGGTCGAGTGCCCCAGGCGGTCATGCCGAGCTGGGTGTTGAGCCAGTTATTGTCTCCCTCGGCGTAATACACGTTTTCGGGGACGACGTTGAGGTCGGTGATGATGTTGGCATCCCGCCACTGTTGCTGCAGAAACTCCGCGACAAGGCCGTACTCAAAGGTGTCGCCAACGTAAAACGGCACGCTGATTGCCGGTTCGCCGTTGATCTCGACGACGTAACCGTTGCCGGTTCCGTCCTCAAACACCTCTGCGATAAGCTCCTTGGCTCGCTCCGGATCGTACTCGCGATTATCTTGGGGATTGTAGAGCCCGCCGTAGGTCGGGCCGATCGGGTCGTTGTTGCCAACAGTGCCGGCGCCGTCCAAGGCGTCGAGGTTGATAAGCTCTCGGTCGGTGGCAAACTTGAATGCCTGACGAATCCGCACGTCTTCGCCAATCGAGCCTGGGTCGGTTCGCACCCGAACGACCGGGTGGGTGTTGGTAGGCTCACGTGCGACGGTTGCGTTGTCCACTCGCTCGAGCGCCGCCACGAGGTCGTCGGGCACTTTGATAATAACGTCGAGCGCACCGCTGCGAAATGCATCGAGCTGCGACTGGTCGTCGTCGAAAAAGATAAGCTCTACGCCGTCGAGGGTGGGATCGCCACCCCAGTAGTCCTCTCTTGCCGCGAAGTAGGCGCGTTCCTCGGCTTGGTATTCCGTGAGCACAAAAGGTCCCGTGCCGTTGAAGTTGACGTACGGGTCGCTCGCCGGCCCGATGACGTTAACCTCGTCACTTTCGCTCGAGAGGATCAGCGCGAAGCGTGACGCGACGCCGTACAAAAAATCCGCGTTTGGGCTTTCCAGGCGAAACACTGCGGTAAGGTCATCGGCGGCCTCAACGGTCCAGGTCGGCTCACCATTTTCGTCCACACCGAGTAGGCCGATGATCGACGACCCCTCGGATACGAGCCTCTCGAACGTAAACACAACGTCCTGCGCGTCGAAACTCGATCCATCCTCAAACGTCACCCCCTCGACGAGAGCAAAGGTGTAGGTCAGTCCGTCGTCACTTACCTCCCAATCGGAGGCCAGATTTGGCGAGAGCGTGCCGTCGGGAAGAATTTCCACCAGGTAGTCGTATTGGAGCCGGTTGAACATAACCTCCGGGTCGTTTGCACCGAGCGCCGGGTCGATAGTCGTGAGTTTTCTCAACCCCACGCGGAGCACTTGCTCGGTGGGTTCGTCACTTTGTTCTTCGGCGCCGCCGGTGGCCCATGCGGCCAGTGCGGTGCACAATAAGAGCAGTGCGGTCAGAAGAAGTTTTGCTGTTTTCATTGGAGTCCTCCGGACATTGTCCATTGGGCGGGGAAACCGCCGTCGAGCCTGGGTTTTCCCCGCAGAAGGCAGGGTGGCGCTCGACCTTCCTAAACATACCTAATTCATTACCAAGCGGCGAGGGTGAACCCCGAATTTATTTAGTGGTCTAAGGATTTTCTGAGCGGAAGAAAGATGATTTGGGCCCAGGCTACCACAGCACAAGCATCACCGCGTGAATTGCGACCGCGCCGTCACAGCTCCCCCTTCTCCAAGAAACTGTAGTACCCGGAGGTCGAGAAGATCACATGGTCGAGGAGCTGGATTCCGAGGGTCTGTCCCGCCGACACCAGGCGCCGGGTGACGTCCCGGTCCTCGCGGCTGGGATCAACGCACCCCGAGGGGTGATTGTGGGCAACGACTATCGCCGCCGCGCGGTCCGTGATCGGGTCGGCATAGACCTCACGCGGGTGCACTACGGTACGATTTACCAGCCCGATCGATACAACCCGCGTTGCAATAACCTCGTGGGCGCCGTTGAGGGATACGGCGAGGAAGTACTCCTGCTTTCGATCGGCGAAGTGGGAAATAAGCGGCAGCACGTCCACCGGAAAAGCGACTCGCACCTTTGCCGGGGCGATGTAGCGTCGCGCCAACTCCATCGCAGCGGAGACAAGAGCCGACTTGGCCGTGCCCAACCCGTGTACCGATTGCAGCTCGCTGAGAGCCGGGGCCTGCGCGGAACCGTCGAGGACGACCAGCACCTCTCGAGCGAGGGAAAGCACGTCGCGACCCCCGCCCCCCGTGCCCAGCACAATGGCCAATAGCTCGACATCGCTCAGCGATGTCGGCCCCAACGCATACAGCCGTTCCCGTGGCCGGTCCGAAGCCGGCAGTTCTCGAAGCATCATTCTACCTGTAGATACCGGGAAAAGTGCGTTTGCGCTTCAGTTGGGATGTTGAGCGGTTGACCGCCCTGTCAACGAATCGTCACCGGCGCTGCGCCATCTGCGATATACTTACCGTATATGGCCGTCTACGCCGAAAACCAGATCAAGCTCACCTACGAGGACTACCGCCTCCTCCCCGACGACGGCAAGCGCCACGAGATCATCGATGGAAAGCATTACGTGTCGCCGTCGCCAAACACAAATCATCAACGAGTTTCCGTGCTGCTCGTGAATCAATTAGTAAATTCGATCGATGCATCCGGTACCGGCATTGTGATCGAGGCCCCCATGGACGTGGAGCTCAACGACGTCAGTATCGTCCAGCCCGATATCATCGTGGTCGCCGGCTCCCGTCGGGAGATTATCGCGCCGTCGCGGATCATCGGCGTCCCTGAATACTGGATTGTCTATCCCGACGCGCGAATTGTCCGTCGCTACACACTCTCAGGGAAGTACTACGACGAAGGCGTCGTCTACGATAAGTCTATCGAGTACTCAGCGGGCGACATGCACGTCACGATCGACCTTTCCGAGGTGTGGCGCCGCGCCGAGGTGTAGTCCCTCGACCGCCGGGCGGCCGCCGTCAAAGCCGACGGGCGCGGTGGATAAAACGCCCGGCTGCGGGGCCACCCCGGACCCCCGCGAGGCCTTTTTTGGTGTTTTTTTGCAAAAGACTGTTGACAGCTTTTTGCCAACCGGCTTAACTAAGGCATCTTTTGGAGAAGGAGCGTCCGATGAACATGATTTACATCGATGCAGGCTACAAGATTTGGCCGGTCCTTCCCGAGGTGCGTGCTTAGCGGCACGGAAACTTCGAAACTGCACGGGATCGGCTTCTTGAGTCGATCCCGTTTTTTTTTGCGCACCCCGCAGTGCGGGGTGTTGGGCGGCAGTTACCGGGTTCATCCGGCACTACGGTTCGCCCGCCACCAGTAGGTGGCCGCGAGAAAGCCCCGGGATCCCCCGGGGCTTTTTTTAACGGCAGCTTCCGAAGGAAGGTGCCGCCGGCAGGTGGCCGTTCCGACGGGCACCGAGAGGAAGACGGCAGCTTCCGAAGGAAGGTGCCGCCGGCAGGTGGCCGTTCCGACGGGCACCG
>CAZFLD010000012.1:0-34120 GCA_964519835.1 uncultured Spirochaetales bacterium | reverse complement strand
AGAGGAAGACGGCAGCTCGGTACTCCGAGATGCCCTTGGCAGGTGGTCGCGTCGTACCAGGGCGCGGCTGTGGGAGCTATCCGGCGTAAGACGCCGGACGGAGACGCCGCCCACCAGTGGCCGGCGCGTAAGCAAGAGGAAGCAATGTCACCACGAAAGAATCTGTTTTTCGAAATCCTTAGAGGCGACAAGCTTCGCTACGCGGGAACGTTGACGGCTACGATCATCGCCACCTTGTTCTCGTTTGTTGCGCCGCTTGTACTGCGCTTTGCCATCGACTCGGTTATCGGAGACGAGCCTGCGAACCTTGCCCCATGGCTCGGGGACCTATTGCGCCCGTTTGGTGGACCGGACGGACTCGCCGACACACTCTGGGTCTGCTCCATCGCGGTTGTGCTGTTCACGATCGGAAACGGGCTGTTCTCCTATCTCCACGGGCGCTGGTCCGCGGTGGCATCGGAGTCGATCGCGCAGCGCATTCGGGATCGCCTCTACGACCATCTGCAGCACCTGAGCTTCGACTACCACGTCCACGCGGAGACCGGCGACTTGATCCAGCGGGCGACTTCGGATGTCGAGACCATCCGTCGCTTCTTGGCGATCCAGCTTGTGGAAGTCGGGCGAGCTCTTGCGATGGTGGCGGTGGCGGTACCGCTGATGCTAAGTGTCGACATCGGACTTACTCTTGTTTCGGTCCCGATTATCCCCATCGTTGTGCTCTTCTCGTTTTTCTTTTTCAAGAAGGTGCAGGTGGTGTTCAAACGGTCGGACGAAGCGGAAGGACGGATGTCCGTTGTGCTGCAGGAAAACTTATCGGGCGTCCGTGTTGTGCGTGCGTTTGCCAGGCAACGCTTTGAGGCGGACAAGTTCGAGGCACGCAACCGCGAGTACACCGATCTGACCTACGGCCTAATCAGGCTTCTCGCGGGATACTGGTCGATATCGGACTTTCTGAGCATGGCGCAGATCGGCGTTATCCTGCTTGTGGGTACCCACTGGGGTATCGAAGGGCGAATCACGATCGGCACTCTCCTTGTCTTTTTGACCTACGAGGGGATGCTTCTGTGGCCGTTGCGGCAGATGGGGCGCATCCTCGCGGACATGGGCAAGGCGACGGTGGCGTTCGGCCGTATCGCCGAGGTGCTCGAGACGCAGAGGGAGCCCCGCGACGGTGACGCCAAGCCGGATGTGCTCGGCCACATCGAGCTCAGGGGAGTCGGCTTCTCGTATCCCAAGGGGCCTAAGATCCTCGACGACGTGAGCTTTTCCATTAAACCGGGGGAGACTCTCGCCATTCTCGGGCCCACGGGGTCCGGAAAGACGAGTCTCGTGCATCTCTTACCGCGCCTCTACGACTATCAGGAAGGCTCCATAGGCATCGACGGGGTGGAGCTCAAGACGATCGACAAGGAGTGGATTCGACGCAATATCGCGATCGTGCTCCAAGAGCCGTTTTTGTACGCCAAGACGCTCAGGGAAAACATCGGTCTCGCCCGGCGCGAGGCCCAAGAGGCACAGCTTTTCGAGGCGGCCCGCACCGCGTCGGTTCACGACGTGATCCTCGCTTTTGACAAGGGCTATGAAACGCCGGTTGGAGAGCGGGGAGTTACGCTCTCCGGCGGGCAAAAACAACGGGTGGCAATTGCGCGGGCGCTTGTGCAGGAGGCCCCGATACTCATTTTTGACGATTCACTGTCCGCGGTGGATACGGAGACCGACATGGCCATTCGAGACGCCCTTGTCGCCCGAGGGGCCGGTGGCGAGGGCGCCGGCGGTACCGGTATGGGACCGACGACGATTATCATCTCGCATCGCCTTTCGACGGTGCAGAACGCGGATCGGATTGTGGTACTTGAGGGAGGCGCTGTGCGCCAGATCGGCGACCACGACTCCCTCATTGGACAGGAGGGCTTGTACCGACGTGTCTGGGAGATCCAGAACAGCCTCGAGGACGAGCTTGCAAAAGAGTTGGGCACCACGCCTATTGGAGGTTCAGTGTGAGCCACTCATTTGAAGAACAAGACTACGCGCAGAAATTCAGTTTCTCGTTGTGGAAGCAGTTGTTGCGCTACGTAAAACCCTACAAGAAGCTGGTAATCCTGCTCTTGATTGTTATGGTTGCCGTTGCGGTCATCGACGCGCTCTTTCCGCTCCTGAATCGGTACGCCGTCGACCAGTTTATCGTGCCGGGAACACGGGAAGGACTGGTCGGCTTTATTGTGCTCTACGCGGTGGTCGTAGCCATCCAAGCGTTTAACGTCTGGGCTCTGATTGCGATAGCGGGAAAGCTCGAGATGGAGATCTGCTACGACTTACGACGCATCGGCTTTACGCGCCTGCAGGAGCTCTCCTTTAGCTACTACGATAAGACACCCGTGGGCTGGATCATGGCTCGAATGACATCCGACAGTCAGCGCCTCGGAGAGACAATCTCGTGGAGCATTGTGGACATCGTTTGGGGAATGACGATGATGCTCGCCATTTCGGTGTTTATGCTGGTGATGAACGTTGTGCTCGGGCTCATCGTGCTGGCCGTCGTGCCTGCCCTTGCGGTGGCAAGCGCCTACTTTCAGAAGCGCATCCTCAAGGCACAACGGGAGGTGAGGAAGACAAACTCAAAGATCTCCGGCGCCTACAACGAGGGCATCGTCGGCGCAAAGACTACAAAGACCCTCAATCGCGAGGGGGCAAACCTCGAGGAGTTTCAGGGGCTGACCGGTAGGATGCGCTCGTCGTCCATTCGGGCGGCGCTCTTTTCCGCCGTCTACCTGCCGATTGTCTTGGCCCTCGGCAGCATCGGCACGGGCCTGGCCCTCTGGCTCGGCGGTGTCCGGCTGCAGAGCGAGATTATCACCTATGGAACGCTTGTGGCCTTCCTCGGCTACACGGTGCAGTTTTTTGAACCGGTGCGTGAGCTCGCCCGGGTGCTGTCGGCAATGCAGGCGGCGCAGGCGTCCGCGGAGCGGCTTTTGTCGCTGATCAATACCGAGCCCGAGATCAAGGACCGCGAAGAGGTACGGATGCTCTACGGAGACGTCTTTGACGCGAAGCGGCAGAACTGGGATCGGCCCGACGGCAGGATCACCTTCGAAGGCGTGAGCTTTGCCTACGTCGAAGGGGAGCAGGTCCTAAAGGACTTCTCCCTCGAAGTTGAGGCGGGCGAAACCATTGCGCTTGTGGGGGAGACCGGGTCGGGGAAGAGCACAATCGTAAATCTCGCCTGCCGATTCTACGAGCCTAACGAGGGGCGCATCTTGATAGACGGTGTGGATTACCGGGATCGCTCACAGCTCTGGCTCCACTCACACCTGGGCTATGTGCTGCAGGCGCCTCATTTGTTTAGCGGCAGCATTCGCGAGAACATCCGATATGGGCGGCTCGAGGCCACGGACGACGAGGTGGAGCAGGCCGCCAAGTTGGTTCACGCCGACTCGTTTATAAGCCGCCTCGCTGACGGCTACGACACGGATGTGGGGGAGGGGGGCGGACTGCTCTCCACGGGAGAAAAACAGCTTGTCTCCTTTGCGCGAGCGGTGTTGGCGGATCCGGTGATATTTGTCCTAGACGAGGCCACCTCTTCCATCGACACGGAAACCGAGGCATTGATACAAGACGCCGTGGCGCGCGTGCTTGTGAACCGGACGAGCTTTATTATCGCCCATCGGCTGTCTACGATTCGCCGAGCGGACCGGATTCTGGTTCTGAGAAACGGCATTGTTACGGAAGAAGGCACCCATGCGCAGCTTCTCGAACGGCGCGGCTACTACTTTCGGCTCTATACCAACCAGTTCCGCAAAGAAGAAGACGACCAGCTTGCGGGCGCCTGGGCGTAAACCGCTCAGGAACAGCCGGGGCTTGCCGATGTTCGGGGAGCGTAGCCACCTGGCTAAGTTTTTGCAATACTCCGTTACAAATCGCACTGTGTGGACTTTTATGTCTGATGAAGGCCGAATGTGTTATACTTTGCGGTGAGGTCCGACGGGGATGTTGGGGAGAAGTATTGGGCCTCTTTCAGCCACATAACGGAGACAACAATGAGTAGATGCAAAGCAAATCGAGCGTTCCTTTTGATCATTTTTGCCGCCTTTTCCGTCTCGGCAGCTTTTGCCGGGGGTGGTCAAGAAGACGTAACACCGACACAGCTAAACGTCGAGCCGCAAGGCCCCGTCTATTTGTCGCCGGGAGTCGAGGACGGTGTGCAGGACCTTTTTACCCTGCCCTTTGGCGGCGAAGTGGCGGTTCCAAGCGAGGATCTGGTTATTGTCGAGTTTCGTTTTACCGTCTACAACGCCTCCGGCCGCATTGTGCATCAGGTGTCCGCCGTCGAGGCGGAGCGGCGCGATTTTTTCGGCAACATTTTTGGGGGCGATAAGCCCCGCGTTGAGCTGCCGGAGCAATTCGAGTGGAACGGCACGTACAATGAGGCCTTCGACACCAACATTTCCGGTGCCGCGGAGGGAGAGTACGTTCCGGACGGGGACTACACCTACGTTCTGACCATTGCCGACGACGCAGGCACCGAAGTCTCTACGCCGCCGTACAAAATTATCATAGACAACGAAGTGCCGGTTATCGACACGGTGAGTTTCCAGTACGAAATCTTTTCACCCAACAACGACGATCGCCGCGACACCGTCAACGTAAATCAGGACGGGAGTCGCGAACCATCGTGGGTCGGAAGTTTTAACAACGAATCTGGAGAGGAGGTCTATTCCGTAACACTTGCGGACAACATGACCGGTTCTCCGGCCCGCGATACCTCTCCCCGCGATATGACCTGGGACGGTACCGACGGCGAAGGAACCCTCGTCCCTGACGGTACGTACTCCTATGTGCTTACCGGTACCGACCGCGCGGGGAACACCACAAGCGCGGAAGCGGTAGAGGTTCGTGTGAGCACCGTCGATCCGGACGTCGACATTTCTGTCGCCGGTAACGCGTTGGTATCTCCCAACGGTGACGGACGGCAGGACACTATCGACTTCACTCCGAGCATCTCGGAGACCGATTCCGTCGTCTCATGGACCGCGGCAGTAACGCCTCCGGGCAACGACGGCAACGTCCTTCGAAGCTTTAGCGGAACCGATGAGGTTCCCGATACAATCACCTTCGATGGCCGTGACGGTTTTTCACGTGTTTTGGAGGATGGTGGGTACGAGGTTTTCATCCGGGCCGAGTACCTCGACGGCACCACACGGGTCTCTGAGCCGTCGACATTTACCGTAGACACCACCGCTCCCACGGCATCAATGGGGGCATCAATTGTAACCACGACAACCACGACCCCCACGGGCCAGCCGATTTTCGGCGGCGAAACCAAGCCGGCGGTCGACATCACCTTCCGAAGCGACTCTTTCGACTTGGGCTGGACGATAGCGGTCACAAGCCAGTCCGGACTCGAGATCGAGTTTACGCCGACGGACCTCGGCCTGACGGAAGACGATTTCCCCTATCGCTGGGACGGCACGTGGATAACGGGTGAAGAAGTACCCAACGACACGTACTCAGTGGTCGCGTACGCCTTCGACGCCGCCGGAAACCGCGGCGAATCGAACCGCATAACGGTCGTCAAGGATTCTCGAGAAACGCCGGTTGGTATTACTCTGCCCGATCAGACGACATTCTCACCTGGTCGTGACGGCATCCTCGATACAATTGAAATCGGGATCGATCTCGAGATCACCGAGCGGGTAGACGACTTTCTGTTCTATATACGGGATGCCAATAACCGGGTGGTTCGCTCCAGGACGATAAATACTCCGTTGGAGAGCTTTGTCTGGGACGGTCGGAACAATGCAAACCTTCCTGTACCGGACGGCGAATACACAGTTGATTTGCAAGTCGTCTACCTCAACGGAAATATGCCCTCTGCCCAGGCTGGACCCATCACCGTGGATACCACGGCTCCATCGGGGCGCGTATCGGTTTCGGAGGGCACGATCGGCGATCGGGAAACCCCGAGCACAACCGTCACCCTAACTTCCGACGCCGACCAAGTCTGGACCGGTGTTGTCGTCTATCCTGACGGTGAGCGCAACGAGTTCGCGGCCGGTTCGACTGCCGAGGGCGATGTGACTTTTGAGTGGGACGGACGTTCCCTTGAAGGCGAGCTTCTGCCCGACGGCGTGTACGAAATCTTCGCCTTTGCCACGGATCCCTACGGCAACCGCGGCGAAACCAACCGTGTACGGATTCGAAAGCTTGTTCCGCCGCCGGTGGGTCGGCTGTCGGTCGATACAACCCGCTTTGGGAGCCCCGGCCGGGACGACGTGACCTTTAGCCTTAGTTCCGAGGATACCGAGGCCTGGATGCTCGTCGTGGACGGCGAGGATACCGACGCCTTTGAGGTCGACCTCGGCAGCGTCGGCGCATCCGGAAGCGTGAGCTACACCTGGAGCGGGCGTGCGCCCGACGGATCGCTTCTGCCGGACGGTGTGTATGAGGTTTACGCCTACGCCGTCGATGAATACGACAACCGCGGAACAACCAATAGCACGCTTATCAGAAAGCAAATCCCGGCTCCGTCTGCCACACTGTCAATCGGCCGTACCCTCTTCGGCGGAACCACCAAACCGGATGTCACCCTCACGCTCACAAGCGAGTCGCAGGAGAGTTGGACCGCAAGCTTTGAAGGTGAAAGGGGAGACCAGTTCGATATCGAGCTCGGCGCCGTCGGAGGCGGCGGCACGCTCTCCTACGTATGGGATGGAACCAATGCGGCCGGCAATGAGGTGCCCGACGGCATCTATACCATCGCGGCCACGGCGACCGACGAGCTGGGTAACACCGGCGAGACCAACGTCGTTACCGTCAGAAAAGAGACCAGGCCGACGCCGGTGAGCATTGAGGTGTCTACCGACACCATATCCCCGGGGATCATCGGGCGTGTTGGTGAGGTAAGGATCACCCCGATCATCGAACGTCCCGACGGCGTGGACAGCTTCCGCCTCGAGATCCTCGGACCCAACGGCAACATCGTCCAAAGCAGAGAAACAACGCGTCTGCTCAACTTCTACGACTGGGAAGGCACAAACGCCGCCGGCCGACAGGTGGCGGACGGTGACTACACCGTGAGGCTAAGCCTGACCTACGCCAACGGAAATGAGCCCACCGCCACAAGAGGTCCGATCACGGTCGATACGTCGTTGCCCGAGCTATCCGTCACTATTACGCCTGACCTTACCGCTTTTGCGCCCAACGGGGACGGATACCGAGAGCGCGTCCGCGTCGACATAGAGGTGGGGCTGGCGGAAGGCATGACGGATTGGCAACTACGGTTTGTCCACGAAGATGGATCGGTCAAGAGAGCGGTGAATGGCCGCGGTCTTGTGACCGAGCGATTCGAGTGGGACGGTCGAGGTGACAACGGTTTTATCACGCCGGGCAACTACACGGCGGAGGTGGAGATTACCTACCGCAATGGTGAGTCGGCGACGGGCACCACGGAGCAGAGCTTCCTCCTCGACAACGAGGGGCCGGATACCGCACTTACCGTTTCGCCTGATCCGTTTAGCCCGGACGGCAACGGCGAAGACGACTTCGCCAATATTCGGATTAGCTCGATGGATCTATCGCCGATCGCTCGGTGGTCCATGGAGATTATCGATCCAAGAGGCTCTCAGTTTATGAGCTACTCCGGCACGGGCGCGCCTAGGCGTACAATCACTTGGGACGGCCGGTCGGCCGACGGTGATCTGGTGCAGTCCGCGGAGGACTACGTGATCAACCTCACCGTCGAAGACGAGCTTAGAAACGTTACCTCGACTACGGCGACCGTGTCGGTAGACATTCTGGTTGTCCAGGTTGGCGACAGGTTGCGGATTCGGCTGCCGAACATCGTTTTTGCCCCGAATACGGCAAACTTGTTTGACGTGGAGCCGGACCAACTGCGACAGAACCTCTTGACGCTGAGGCGGCTTGCCCAGATTCTGAATAAGTATCCGCAGTACGAGATCACCGTTGAGGGTCACGCCGTGCGCGTGTACTGGGCCTATCCGGACCGCGGCGCTGTAGAGGAACGCGAGGTCTTACAGCCGCTTTCCGAAGAGCGCGCCGCCGAAGTACGTCGTGCTTTGATAATCCTTGGTGTCGACAGCAGGCGGATGGAAGCCGTCGGCAAGGGTGGCACCGAGCCCGTAGTGCCCCACGGCAATCTGCAAGAGCGCTGGCAGAACCGCCGCGTCGAGTTCTGGCTCGACCGCGAGAATTAGAAAAGGTCCCTTTGTTAAGGGAGCGCGCTTGACGCGGCCCACCTTATCATATACCTTCGGAAGCCCTCGGCATCGGCACGGTGCCGGGGGCTTTTTGATCAAGGAGAACGTTATGTCTAAAGCACATAGGGGCAAGCCGCTTCGCGAAGAGACGCCGAATAGCGGGCGAGGCAAAGATCCTATTAGCGGGCGCACCGGCGTGAAGCTCGTCTACGAAGTAGAAGTGGACGGCAAAAAGATGATGGTTTCTAAAATGACGAAGGCCATGCTGGCAAACAAAAAGAAAGCCGCGGAGAAAGCGCAAGAGAAAGCCACCGGCTAACACACACGGTGCTTCCTGAGCTCACCGCCCTACAGTGGGTTCTGGTAGCCCTGTCGGGCGTTATCGTCGGCGCCCAAAAGACCGGCGTTTATGGCGTCGGAATGATCGCCATCCCAACCATGGCCGCCATTTTTGGCGGTCGCCTTTCGGCAGGAGTGTTACTTCCCATCCTCATAGTCGGTGATGTGGCTGCCGTGGCCTACTACAGGCGCAACGGCGACGCGAAGGCACTGTTCCGCGTCTTGCCGTGGGCACTCGCCGGAATTGCCGTTGGCGTCGTTTTCGGTGCACAAATCTCCGACACTGCCTTCCGCATAACAATCGCCGTTGTTGTACTTGTGAGTCTCGCTCTGATCGTCTTGCGCGAGCGGTTCCTCTCCGACTGGGAGGTGCCGCACAAGTGGTGGTTTGCGGCGCCACTGGGACTTGTCGGAGGTTTTGCAACCATGATTGGGAATGCAGCCGGCCCGGTCATGGCGCTCTATCTCTTGGCGCTACAGGTCCCAAAGAACACCTACATTGGCACAGCCGCCTGGTTTTTCCTTATCGTCAATGTGGTGAAAGTTCCACTCCACGCGCTTGTCTGGAAAACCATCGACGCCGAGTCGCTTCTCCTGGATGCTGTAGTGGCGCCGGCCGTCTTGCTGGGCGGCCTCGCTGGAATAGTGGTAGTAAAGAGAATCCCAGACAAGCCCTTTCGGATATTTGTGATGGTGGTAACGGCGGCGGTCTCGATTCGGCTGTTTTTCCCCTAAACATGTCGCGGCAGGAGCTTACGTCGGTGCGAACGGCTCGCTCTACGGTTACAGGCTGGGCAACGTGTCGACGTCGGCCGCGCTCGCCGCATCGCGCCCCATATCATTACCTTTTAGCGGGGAGGCTATTATGCCCGAAAAAAAGCGAGCAGTGGTATTAGTTGCCGATGGGTGTGAAGAAGTCGAGACAATAACCAGCATCGACTTTTTGCGGCGCGCCGGGATCGAGGTTGTTGCCACCGGTGTGACAGCCCGCGACGTGGTCGGCGGTCACGACATTCGAATCAACACAGATATGACGGCCGACGACATCATGGGGGAGTTCGATGCGGTTGTCGTTCCTGGTGGTGACGCCGGCGCCCACAACATCGCGGATTCGGAGACGGCAATGGGCATCATCAAAAAGATGCACGCGGACGGCAAGTTGGTAGCCGCAATCTGCGCGTCTCCAGGCGTTGTCCTCGGTTCCACCGACATTCTCAAGGGCCGGCGATTCACCTGCTATCCAGGGTACCAGGATCGTGTCTCCGACGCCACGTTCTCTGAAGATAGGGTGGTGGTAGACGGCAACATTATCACAAGCCGCGGGCCTGGAACGGCCGCCGAGTTTTCCATTGCGGTCGTCGAGTATTTAGTTGGGGAAAAAGCGGCCGAAGATCTGCATCAGCGCACCCTTCAAAAATAGATGCGCTCCTACTCGCACTCGGTGGGGTAGGCCTTGTCCGGCTGGGCACCGCCTGGACGCCTGACGATCTTCTCGAGCCCGTTGAACTTCTCGAAGTCCCGATCTATGCAGCCCTCGCGTTCGCGATTGATGTAGGCAGGGTCCTGAAAGCTGTAGGTGAAGTTGGTGTGAACGTCGTAAGTGCCTTGCAAGATTGCGTGGGTGTCCTCGGTCATCACAAGCTCTTCGTTGGTTGGGATTACAAATATACGAGTTGGTGAGTTTTCTAAGGCGATATCCGTCTCGGCATTCTTGGTAATGGACACGGCGTTTTTGTCGGGGTCGATTGCGATGCCCATAAACTCCAGACCTTCAACCGCCTTTTCGCGAATGATTGGTCCGCGCTCCCCGACGCCTGCCGTAAACACCACGGCGTCTACACGCCCTAAAGCCGCCGCATAGGCGCCTACGTATTTCTTGAGGCGGTACGCTTCCATCTCGATAGCCAAAGCCGCGCGCTTGTTGCCCTTGGAGGCCGCAATCTCGATGTCCCGGCGATCCACAAACTCCTCGGTTATTCCCAAGACGCCACTTTGCTTGTTGAGCGCACGCTCGACCTGATCCGCCGTCATTCCGGTTTGATTTATCATGTGAAAGGGAATGGCCGGATCGATGTCGCCGCAGCGAGTACCCATAATGAGCCCCTCGAGGGGTGTGAGGCCCATGGACGTATCGAGCGAGAGGCCGTTTTGCACGGCGTTGATGCTCGAGCCGTTACCGACGTGAGCGATAATAAGGTTGCACTCGAAGGGGTTTTTGCCCAGGAGGACCGCGGCGCGTTTCGCCGTGTACAAAAACGACGTGCCGTGGAAGCCGTAGCGGCGAACGTTGTGCTTCTGATACCACTCGTACGGCAGTGCATAGAGGAAGGCCTTCTCCGGCATGGTTTGGTGCCAGGCCGTATCCATGACCGCGCAATGCGGGACGTCGGGCAGCACCGCCATAGCCGACTCGATTCCCTGAATGTTCGCGGGATTGTGGAGGGGAGCAAGCTGCTGAATCTGTCGGAATGTTTCGATGACCTCCGACGTAACACGCACCGACTTGGCAAACCGTTCGCCACCATGGACCACTCGGTGGCCGACGGCCTTTACCTCGCCGATGTCGTTGATCACACCATGTTCTTTGTCCTGTATTGTGTCGAGAATGAGTCCGATGGCTTCCCGGTGTGTTGGACAGGGGCTCTGTTTCTCATATTCGTCGCGGCCAAGGACCTTGTGACTTATTGCCGACCCCTCTTGGGTAACCCGTTCAACGATCCCCGCCGCAAGGCTTACTTGTCCTTCCCAGTCAAAGACTTGGTATTTTACGGACGAGCTCCCGCAATTCAGGGTCAGAATGATCATTCGAGCCTCCCGGTGACAAACGTGTGCATTCCCTCGAGTGGTATGCTTGCGAGTGTCTCACAAACCGAGGGCGATTTCAAGAAAGCCGCCATTGCATTGAAGTCAACGTCCAAAACTCGCGGTAGCTAAGGGTGTGCGGACCATCCGAGTGCTCTTGATTATCGCGACGGTATTTTGTCGTGTCTGTCTCGCCGAGGCAATCGAGCCAACGGTGGAGCTCACGACACGGCTCTCGACGCCCGATACCGCGGCGGCACGGCTGCTCTTTGATGCCGACGAGGTCCGGGCATTTATTGTAGCGACGCCAAACGATCCCCTTGCCGCGTGGGGGTTCGCGCTCCCGTTCTTGCGGGCGGGAGCTCTGCGGCGAGACGGCGCCATGCGGCTCTTGTCGGTGCCTACCGCGGCCGCGTCACGACCCTCCGGACCGCCGGGAATAGACATCTCCTTGTCCCCCGGGAGGCTTCAAGGACTTGCCGTGGCGGCCCTTGGCCCGCTGCTGCCGCTCTGGGTATGGCTGTACGAAGGCGACGACGGGGAATTGGCGGCCGGTGCGTCGTTGGATGTTGGGAATTCGGCCGATATTGCGCTCTCTGAAGCCGAACTGGGGCTGGTCGCGGCCTACACGCTTACCGCGGCGGATACACGCCGCTCGTGGTTTGTGCCGACCGCGCCCGTATCGGCGCCGGTGTTTGTGGTCGGCGTTTCGACCACCGGGCGGACCGTGCTCCACGTCGGTATGCCTCCGGAGGGGGAGGGAACGACCAATGATCCGGCACAGATCGAGATCGAGCAGCTCTTGGAGTTGGTCGGCTCTACGTCGGGCTACGGGTTGCTTGGCGTGAGGTCGCGCCTCCTAACAAGCGTGTCGGTCGCCTCCGAGCGAGCGAGGCCGGATGGGGCGGAGTGGCCTGTTGAGTCGTGCATCGAGCTTTGCTTTGGGCTTTCCTACATCGACAGGCACTTTACGTCGCCGTTAACCGCCCGCAACCGGGGATCGGCGGGACTGCTGGTCGAGTTGGAAGGTGAGCTGTCCGGGATGAGTCTGCAGTTGGTCTGCGACGGCTCGTACGAGCTCGCCTACCGTGGCGACGTGTCGTCCGGCAGATATCGTCTGGTGCCGGAACACAAAGCGACGTTGGGCATCGAGTTTTTTTCTATCCTGCCGGACGACGCTCCGTTTGCCGGAGATCTTGGCCTCGAGCTGACGTCGCCGGCCCCGTCGGAACCGCTCGAGTACAGCGTTTCGCCTGGTGTGCAGCTGAAGCTTCCATGGGCCAGGCTGGCCACAAATGCCGACATCGAGTGGACTGCCGAATCCGCCGCCGATATCGAGCTATCCGTTCTGCTCGAGGCGAAGGTTGGGCCGGTCACGGTAGGCATCGAGCCGACACTGACGTGGACCGGCAACAACGCCCCTGCCGGGTCCGGCAACGGCAACGCAGACGCTGAAGGCGGTACCACGGCGGCAGGTCCAACCGTCGACACGAGGGCCTATCTTCGCGTAAAAGACGGAGGGGATAGCATTGACCTTGTTCTGCAGTTTGACCACGGCCGGCCGGTTCCCGGCGTCAGGCTCACCTACAGCAGCAAGCACAGGCTGTCAGAGGCCGAGGAGCGCTCGCGCAACGTTGAAGTAGATGGTCAATCCGATTAGGTCGATTACCGTTGCCATAAGGGGACCGGCCATGACGGTCGGGTCGAAACCCAATTTGTGGATAAGAAGTGGGGCGATGGCTCCGATCAGGCTCGACAAGAGCACGACAAACACCAGGGATAGACCAATCGCCAGGCCCTGAAAGACATCAATGCCCGGGGGAAGGAGTACACCGCGCAGAAATATTACGCCACCGAGAAGAATGCCCATAAGGAGACCCACTGCAAGCTCCTTTGTGAGTATCCGCCACGTATCGCGCAGGTGAACCTCTCCGGTCGCGATTCCGCGGATCATAAGGGTCGAGCTCTGGGTCCCGGAGTTGCCTCCTGTTTGAGTTATGACCGGCACAAATAGCACAAGAAATGCCGCGCCAATATAGATATCCTCAAAAAAGTGCAGGACGTTTGTGGTGATGGTTCCCGCCAAGAGCAGAATGATCAGCCACGGAACTCTCTTTCGAATAAGTCGGAAGACCGAGGTTTGTGTGTACACGTCGGCGCTTCCTTCCATGGCGCCCATTTTGTACACGTCCTCGGTTTGCTCTTCGCGAATGACGTCGATGATGTCGTCGAAAGTTACGATTCCGAGAAGCCGATGGTACTGGTCGAGGACCGGCACCGCAATCAGGTCATGGGCTTCGAGCGTCCGCGCGGTATCCTCCTGGTCGGTTTCCTCATACACAAAGGTGGGCTCGGTGGTCATCATGTTTTCGATACGTACGGTGTCGTCGGTGAAGAACAAGTCCTTCATCGATACAACGCCTAGGAGGCGCTTCACCTGATCCACGACGTAGACGTAGTAGACGGTTTCCACGTCACGGCCGTTGGCTCGAATAAAGGAGATGGCCTGCCCAACGGTGATGGTCGGCCTAATCGCTAGGTACCGCGGTGTCATCAAGCCGGCGGCATCATCCTCATCGAATTTCAAGAGGAACTGCGTTTCTCTTCGTGCCTCCGCGTCCAAACTGCTCCAAACGGACTCACGGACCTCGGATCCAACTTCTTGAATGATGTCGACAAGATCGTCGGGCTCCATCTCCTGAAAGATCTGTCGCAGATTGTCCAGGGAGAGACCTTTGAGGAGGTCCTCTTGCTCGGTCAACGATATGGCCCGAATGACGTCGACCTTCTGGTTGAGCTTTAGGAGCAAAAAGATCGTGTGGGCCTCTTTGGAATCGAGCCCGGGCCATATCTCTACCAGATCGGGAGCGGGAACCTCGTGAAGCACCTCGCGAAGCTGCGCGTGGTCTAGAAGATCCATATACTCCCGCAGGTTGTCGAGTAGATTTTGCATGTTCACGTTCCCCGGGACTTGCCCCAATCACCCACAAAGAGCACTTCGCGCTCGAGGTGGAATCCGAGTTGATCCATCACCTGTTTTTCGACGTGTTCGATCAACCCTCGCATGTCGTCGGCGGTGGCGCCACCCCCGTTCACAAAGATATTGGCGTGTTTGTCCGAAATTTTCGCGCCCCCGACCCGGTACCCGCGCAGGCCGAGGCTGTCGATGAGCCTTCCGGTGGGCGCTCCAAAAGCGCGGTTGTTCTTGAACACCGATCCGGCGGACGGAGCGGAGAAATGGCCTTTCTGTCGTCGGTCTTCCTCGTAACCGGCCATCTCTTCTCGAAGAGCCTTTTTGTCCGAAGGCTGCAGACGAAACCGCACCGAGAGAACAACGCGTTTGTTGTCCTGGAATGGTGATGTTTTGTAGTCGAAGTCTGCGCCCCGCGGCCGGTAGGTCTGTAGTCCGCCCTCTCGCGTGACACACGCCACCGGTCCGAGAATGTCGAAGATAGAGTGCCCGTAGCAGCGGGCGTTCATCCACACGGCGCCTCCCGTCGAGCCGGGCATGGAATACAAAAACGCCAATCCGCCGAGTCCCGCCTCCGCCGCACGCTCCGCCGCCTCGCTAATCGGCGCACCCGACTCCGCGACAAGGTCGGTTCCTTCTATCGTGATGCTCTTCAGCGCCGCGGTGTTGATCACCAGGCCGCGCACGCCCTTGTCCGCCACAAGGACATTTGCGCCTCCGCCCAACACAAAAAACTGTAGGTCCGCGGCGTTGGCAAACCGTACCGCCTGCACCATCTCTTCAACACTTTTCGGCTCGAGGTAGTAGTCGGCGGGTCCACCGATACCAAATGTGGTGTGCTCGCTGAGTGGCTCGTCGGTTTGCAACATCGACTGTATGTTGAATTTCGACGCCAATTCTCGTATTGTCGTCACTCGACGAGTATACAGATATCCCTGGACCTCTTTCCAGGTAATCCTCTTATCGGAGAATCGGGTGCCGCTTACTCTTTACAACACCATGGGTCGAACGCGGGAAGAATTTGCGCCCCTTCACTCGGACGGCGTGGTGCGGATGTATTGCTGCGGCCCCACGGTCTACAATTATCAACACATCGGCAACATGCGGACCTTCCTCTTCGAGGACACTCTGCGCCGAAGCATGGAGTATCTGGGGTATTCGGTCCGGCAGGTGATGAACATTACCGATGTCGGTCATCTCACCGACGACGGTGACGAGGGCGAGGATAAAATCATCGTGGGGGCGCGCGAGCGCGGCATGACGGTGTGGGAGATCGCCGAGATGTTTATCGCCGCCTTTGAAAAAGACCTGCACAAGCTCAATATCCTGCGTCCGTCCGTTGTTTGTCGCGCGACCGATCACATCCAAGACATGGTCGCTCTTGTACAACGCCTCGAGGAGAGGGGATTTACGTACCAGGCCGGGGGGAACGTCTACTTTGACGTGTCCAAATTCAATGCCTACGGAAGGCTCGCGCTGCTCGACCGCCAGGATCAAAAGGCCGGCGCCAGGGTGGAGGTCGATGCCAACAAACGCAATCCGCGAGATTTTGTTCTGTGGTTTACCCAGTCCAAGTTCTCCCATCAGGCCATGCTTTGGGATTCGCCGTGGGGCCGGGGCTACCCGGGATGGCACATCGAGTGCAGCGCGATGAGCATAAAGCACTTAGGCGAATCAATCGACATTCATTGTGGTGGGGTTGACCACATACCGGTGCACCACACCAACGAAATCGCCCAGTCCGAGGCAGCCACCGGCAGGCCATGGGTCCGGTTTTGGCTGCACGGTGAGTTTTTGGTCATGGACTCCGGCAAGATGGCAAAGTCGAAGGGCGGCTTCTTGACCGTGACCTCGTTGGAGGAGCGGGGGTATCATCCTCTCGACTATCGATACTACCTCCTCGGCGCACACTACCGGACCCAGCTGCAATTCAGCTGGGACGCCATAGGTGCCGCCCGGACGGCGCGCAAGGGGCTGACCGATCAGCTCACGCGTCTCGAAGAAGAGAAGGGGACGGAGGACGCCGCGCAGGATGCCGCCGATGAATACCGGCGGGAGTTTCGCGCCGCGCTCGAAGACGACATAAACATGCCGCGGGCCCTTGGTTGCTTGCGTACGCTTGTGAAGGACCCAGCAATCACATCACGCACCCGGCTCGACCTTGCAGACGAGTTTGATGCGGTCTTTGGCTTGGACTTGCAGACGGAACGAGGGCGGCCTACCGAGCTCGCGCCGGAGGTCACCGCGCTAATTCAGGAAAGAGAAAGGGCCCGACATGACAAGGATTATGCCAGGTCCGACGAAATCCGCGAGACGTTGCGAGAGCGTGGTATTCTCGTGGAGGATACCCCTACGGGTACCCGCTGGACCCGAGTTTGATGTAACGATTGTCGTCATAGAGCTGTTCTAGTTATGGAATCAGGACCCAGGCGTCGGGATGAGTTTGACGCCGTATACAACGAAGTCTTCCCGATTATCCTGCGCGTGGCGTATCACGTGGTCGGGCAGGAGGCGATTGCCGAAGAGATATGTCAGGAGGCCTTCATTCGGTTTTATCAGCGGATGGAGCGCTTTGACGATTCGGCACAGGCAAAATACTGGCTCATTCGGGTCGCAAAAAACCTTGCGTTGAATCACGCAAAACGGCGCGGCCGTGAGCGACGCGCCTACGAAAGAGTATTGATGGAACGAACGCGGCCGCCTGATACCGGCGAAGACCGTGTCCTGAAGATGGAATCAACCGAGGCCGTGCAGGAGGCGCTTACGGCGCTACCGGAAAAACTCAAGGCCGCTTTGGTGCTCCGCGAGTTTGGTGACTTAGCTTACAAAGAAATAGCCACGGTCCTCGGTATATCCGAGGGCAATGTCAAAGTACGAATATTTCGCGCACGGGAACGACTTGGAGAAATCCTTTCAAAGCGAGGAGGGCTGCATGTACCCTAACCGAGAGCTGCTTTCGGCACACGTGGACGGCGAGGTGCCGAGTCCTTGGAAGGAGCACATTTGCGAAGAGATCGAGCGGGATGACAGGACCGGCAAGGCCTTTGCCGAGTTGCAAGCAATAAGCAGCAACGTCCGGTCGATTCCGGGGCCCGAGATCGATAATGCTCGCGCCCGTGTGTATGCCGCGGTTACCGAGCGGACCCGCCTTTCCCGTACGCGCCAAACGCCGATTTGGCGAAAACGTGTTCCGTTCCCCGCCGCTGCCGCAGCGGGCCTTGCCGCCGCCCTCTTGGGCGCCCTTCTTGTGTACGCAACCGGATTGGGGCGCCGGCCGGTCGGTCTGCGGATGGCGGACGAAGGGCGAGTCGACGTCACGATAAATGTTGATGACGAGGGTCTCGGGGACGTAATACAATGGCTCAACGGTCGTAGCGAAGTTGGTCAGGTGCGCATAGAGTTGCCTGACGTCCCGCGATTTGAATTCTACGGTGAGCCGACGTTTATGCGCCGCTCTGATTTTGAAGGGAGCCGAGGTATCGAATGAGGCGAGTGTTCGCCGTTGCCGCCGCGTGTATGCTAATGGCCGTGCCTCAGGCCACGTATGCCACGGATTTGGCGGAAGAACTCCAGAACACCCTTAATCTTATTTTAGACAAGGCCCTGTCGGTCCACATAACCGCGCGCATAACCGAAGGCGAACGGGAAACCGTCTGGAACATGGAGCTCACCCGGGTAACCATTTCCGGCCGCGCGGTTGCAGTCCGGCTTGAGGGCAGCAATTTAGTGGTCAACCTGGAATTCACCCCGTATCGTGAAGAAGACGACTCGATATTGCTCGTAGCCCAAGGCCAGACGTGGGTATCTGAAAATGGCGAAGAAAGTGTCATGTACCACCCCACCTTCCAAAGCCTCCCCGTGAGTCTTGGCGAACCGGTGGTATTCTTCCCATTAGGAACTGAAGAAGGTGGCGAACCGGTCCCTATCGGTAGCTTTAATATCGAGCTGGAGATTCGAATTTCGCCCTTTGTGGAGCCGACCGAGCAGAGCTGATGGCCCTGTTCCAACGTATCTCTCTCAAGACCGTTCTTCCTTTTGCTCTGTTTGGCTTGTTTGCGGCTCTACTGGTGTTCGGAATTACCGTGCAGTACCAACCGCCGGTTGTGTTTACTGTAACGCCGGACTATGCGGCCCCCGGGGACGTCATAACTATTTACGGCCGCAACTTTGGAGATACTCGACTGAGGAGTGATGTCATCATCGGCAGTGTGCGCCCAAACGCGGCCGGTTACGTCGCCTGGTCGGACACGGAGATTCAAGTCCGCGTACCGGAGGCGGCCGCTTCCGGTTTGCTTGTCGTGCGTACCGAACACGGCAGAAGCGACGGCGTGCTGTTTACTAATCGCCGGCGGCAGGCGGACGATGGGACCTCAGACTCGGTAGCACGCGCCGCGGCTCGGTCTGTTGGTGTACCGATTATTGAGTCTGTGAGTCCGGAGCGGAGTACCGTGGGCTCTCTGATGTCCGTGCGGGGACGGTACTTTGGCGAGTACCGCCGGCAGGGAAAAGTTTTTTTTTCATGGGGGCACACCGACGACGGGGAACCGTTGCCGGACCTTCCTGACTATGGGGTGATCCCGCAAGCGGAAGGTTTGGATTTTGCTTTTTGGTCTGATCGGGAGATCCGAGTGCGAGTGCCGTACGGAGCCGTCTCCGGCTCCTTGTACCTGATAGGTCCGCGCGGTCGGAGTGACGCTGCACCGGTCGAGATCGCCGAGCAAGTTGGCACAACCGTCTACGGGGACCGAGTCTCGTACACCATTGCTCAGGGTTTTGCGGTTGCCGGCGTGACGGCGGACGACGGCGAAGGTGTGGTCGAGGAAGTGCCCAGAGTACGGGTGTGGTTACCTGGACCCGTGGAGTCGCCGTCTCAAAGAAACCCTCAGACGGTTCGGCGGGAAAGCACACCGCTTTTTCGAGCCGCCAACGGCTTGGATCTTTACGCCGTGGGACTCGACGGCGGACGCGAGCGACGGGTGATTACCGTCGATGTGTTCTCGGCTACTTCAACCATCATTCCGGACCGTGTCCGTGACAACTACGACACCACGTCGCCGTTGTACCGTCGCTACACCGGCAGTGATCCTCACCTTGCTCTTGACGATGCCTCGGTACAGGCGATTGCCGCCCGGGAGCGTGCTCGCTACGCCAACCCGTTTACCCGCGCCGGCGCTGCATATGACGTCGTCCGAAACGGCCTCACCCCAGGAAGCAGGGCGCCCACCATCGGAGAGGCTTTCGAGACCTCACAGGGCAACTACCAAAACTACGCCGTCGCGGCCGTATCCATCATCCGTGCGATGGGAATTCCGGCGCGCATCGTGGCAGGCTTCCGAGTCGACGCCGACGAACGTCTGGTGCCCCACTGGTGGAGTGAGTTCTACATAGTCAACTTTGGCTGGGTATCTATGGATCCTTTTTACGCCGATCTCGAAGAGGCGGCGGGTGTAGACAGCGGCTTTGACTACTTCGCCGAGTTGGATAATCGTCGGATTGCATTCTCCCACGGTTTGCTCCAGGTCCGGCCGGCGGACCTGGAGCTTCCGCTCTACCCCGAAGAGACCGCCGCCCGAAGTGGCGAGGTCGTGTCGCTCGACGGTCGGGCCGGCCGGGTGCTCTACCACCTCCCCGGCGTCTACAGCCTCCAGACTCTCTATGGCGAGGGCGTCGGCGTACACGACTTCGCCGTCGAATTCCCTCCTCCCACCCTCCTCATGAAATTTCCGAGGTAATCCGGAGTATCAAAGCCCTCCTATCAACCCTTTTTACCGACAGGGGCCCGTGTCGCGGGCCGACAAAAACGTTGACAGAGTTGGTGAAACGAGGTACTATGTAATACGTACTACGTGTACCATAGTTACCTGAGGTTGTTGTATGTCACATTGGGCCAGTCAGTTTCGGAAGGGGCTCCTCGAGCTCTGCATCCTCTCGTTGCTCGAAGCGGAGAGCGGCCATGGATATAGGATTGTGCAGCGGCTCGCAGAACACCCGGTCCTCGAAGCCCGTGAAAGCACCGTGTACCCCATACTCAGTCGCATGCGGTCGAGCGGGATTGTTAGCGTGAGCAAAGAACCCTCCCGGGAGGGACCGCCTCGGAACGTCTACCGGCTGACGCGAGCGGGTTTCGAACGTCTCGATGAGCTTGTCACCTACTGGCACGGGCTGGTCGATGCGGTCTGTCGGTTGCGTGTATCAACCGGGAGCGAAAAAGAATCGAGTTCGGAGGCATCTACGACAAAAGGAGTTTCCCATGAGTAACAACGGAACAGCTCCGCTACGCAAGAGGAGCAGTCGTCTGATCGAGAGGTATCTTAGGCGTGTGGCCCGGGCTTTAGGCGACACCCCCGCGAGGGAAAAGCGGGAGGTTTTGGCCGGCCTACGGGAACAAATACAGCATGAGCTTGCCGGCGTGGATATCGGCGGAAAAATCAGTGACGAGGAAATCAAGCTCGTGCTAAACGCAATGGATCCACCGGAGAGTTTCCGCTCAGAAGGGCAAATGGACCACGACGGGACCGACTTTCGCAAAGGATTCGCCGGCCTCTTGGTTGTTGGCTCCGCCATCGCGATTTTTGCGATTCTTGCTGTCATAGCGGGGCTCGCCGATGCACCGGCGCTTGGCGCCGTGGCGGTGGTCCTGCTTCTTGTTGGAACCACCGGCGGACTGGTTCTGGGCATCGTCGGCCGGAGGAGCGTTTTGGGCAAAGTAACGATCGGAGTGTGCCTTGCCGTGTACCTGGTAGTGTCTTTTGTTTTGCCGGTCCACAGTTTCGGAACGCGACCCGAGCAACAGATCGAGCTCTTGGAGTAGGCCACGCCGTTCGCGGCGGCCCATGTGCGGGCACCGGGAGGCTTGCAGCGCAAACCGGCGTGCGGGGCGTGGTTTAGGGTCGCCGAGCGAGGCACGCGAACCAATCGGAGAACTCGTCGTAGGGGCCGCCGCCGAGGCTACCAAAACACTCAACGAGTTCGAGGCCCCCGCGCGATAAGACCGGCCGGACCGTTTCTTTGCTAAAGGCTTGGTGCCAGTTCCGGTACTCGAACATGTCCCCGTCCTCGTCGATCACGTAGTACTGTTCGCAGGCAAGGCGCTCCGTGTAGCGGTGAACCTGCTCAAAGCAGAGATATCCCTTGTCCGAGAAGAAGCCCCCTTCCGGAGCGATTTCCCACTCAGGTACGGAGCTGTTGATGTCCAGGTAGTGCGGCGTAAATGCATCGAAAAAAAACAGGCCGCCGGGCCGCAACACCGTTGCGAGGCGGGTTAGGAGGTGGCGACGTTCTGTTGGCGCCAGCGTACAAAACCCTCCGTAGATACATACGACAACATCAAACGGTCCCGGCGGAAGGGCTTTCCGGTAGTCCATGTGGAGAATCTCCGTGCCGGGCTCAACCGAGCCCCGCGCCCCTCCGACCGAGCTCCGCGCATGCTCAACTGAGGCAGGCCCAAAGTCCACACCCGTCACCGCAAATCCCGCCTTTTCAAACCGACGGGTGTAGAAACCCGGGCCACAGCCGAGGTCGAGTAGCCGCAGGCCCGCGATGTCCCGCTCGATAGGCCTCTTGTGGCGCGTTGTCCCGCCCAAATCCTTTGCGACTCTCTCCACGATAAAGGCAACTTCGCTATCGATGACCTCCGGCGTGCGGCTTCCCGCGTCCGTTTTAGGGTCGAGGTGAGTCTCGAGGACTTGGCTCGAGATGTACGGGTTTGACCAGAAGATCATGTTCATTCCCGTAAACGGCTTTGGGCGCTCGAGGCCGGCCGCGAGAGAGTGGAAGTTGAGCTTTCCACCGGATACTATATTCACCGTAATGCACCTAATGCTCTGCAGACTATCGATTCACCCATGAGCTGGACAAGACACCTTACTAAAAGCGATGTTGCCGCTGCGGTGCGGATTCTGCAGGCGGAACAAACGCTTGTGTTTCCCACTGAGACCGTCTACGGCCTGGGCGCGGACGCGCGCTCGCACAGCGCGATATCGCGGGTATTTGCGCTAAAAGGGCGCCCTGCGGACAATCCGCTAATCGTCCATGTTGGCTCTATCGAGGATGCCGCGCGCTACGTTGCTCTCGGCGCCGAGGAGCGATCGCTTTTCGAGCGTTTTTCTCCGGGACCGATTTCGCTTGTAGCGCGATCTCTCGGCCTGGTCGATCCTGCCGTCTCCGCCGGATTGGAGACCGTGGCCGTTCGTATCCCGGCGCATCCGGTGGCACGTCGCCTCCTAGAAGCCTTCGCCGGCCCCATAGCGGCGCCGTCGGCAAATCGGTCCGGGCGCCCGAGCCCGACCGACTACGCCTCCGCGCTTCGCGAAATGGACGGGCTTGCCGCCGGTATTCTCGACGGGGGCCCGTGCGTCCACGGGCTGGAGTCCACCGTGGTGCGCGTTCAGCGGAGCGATCGGAAGCCCATGGTCGAGATCTTGAGGCCGGGCGCCGTCACCGCGGAAATGATCATGGACGTGACCGGGCTATCCGTGCGCGCGGCTGAGCCCGATCGGGACGACCCGGCTCGAACGGCTGCTGTTCACGGCCGGCCGAATGTTCCCGCGGACCGGGGAGCAGCGGTCGCTCCGGGCACACGCTACGTCCACTACCGGCCGAACGCGCGTGTTGTGCTTCTGCGGGAGGGTGGCGGTACAACAGGCGCCGGGAACTCCGCCCGGTACGGAGTGATTGCGCTCGCTTCGACGGCGGCCGCTTTCCCCGTACCGTTTCCGTCGGGAGCGGTTGTGGTCGAGTATATGCCGGACCTCGCAACCTACGCCGCCAGGCTGTACGCATTTTTCTTCGCATGTGAGGCGGCCGGGTGTTCTACGATTTACTGTGAGCTTCCGCCGGCGCGGGGCATCGGCGTGGCGCTTCAGAATCGATTGAAAAAGGCGGCCGGGCCGTGAGCAATCAACCGCGTTTGGTAGGCGATTGAGCCGCCAAACGAGACAAACGCAGCGCCGGCGGCGGTCGCGCTTCTCTCGACGGCGCCGCTCTTGACCCGAGGCGGCGTGGCTCATAGGATCGGTCCACATTCACTCAGGACGGAGGGGCACCGTGGCCATCTCGAACGATTTTGTGTCGCAGGTACTAAAGCTTGAGAATCCCGAAGAGGCGGTGCTCTGGATCGCCGGACCGCCCACGCCGGTTGCGCCATCGCCGTCCACATCGGCGTCTACGTTGCCGTCCACATCACCGGAGCTCGAGGCAGAGGGAGATACACGCGTCGCCGTACTCACGGCAGCCTTGGTTCCCTTTACCGTCACCACAGGTGGTCGCCTTTCAAAGCTTCAAGGCGGCGCGTTGCGTGCTCGCGAGGTTACGATATCCATCCGCCGCCTGTCTCCGGAGATCCTCCGGATTAGCGCGCGCCTCGACGGTTCCGCCGATGTGCCGGACAGCGCGATGCTCGACATGGACGAGGCGCTCGAGCCGGTAGGCCTGAGTGTGGCCGGCCAGAACGGAGGCGGACCGCACCCAGGGAGCCATTTTGAGGTGGTCGATGCGGCGACGGGAGTGCCGGTCGCGCAATTTCGCACTCAGCTCCCTCCCACGAATCATTGGAGCGAACTTCTCCCGCCGCCCGAGCCGACTCTCGACGGTAGCCTCCTGTTCGAGGACGGTCCGGAGGTTCGCATCTACGGTGACAACCAGTTTTTCGGGGGCCTTCGCGACTCGCTTTCGCTCGGCTTTGTGGAGGTGGACGGCAACATTGTTCGGAGCACCATCTCCTTTTCCGCGGAACCGGACGAAGCCTTCTTTGGCACGGGCGAGCGCTTTTTGGAGCTGGACCTCTCGGGGAGAACAATCGATCTCATCAACCAGGACGCCCTCGGTGTCAACAGCGCCCGCGCGTACAAAAACGTCCCGTTTTATTTGTCGAGCCGTGGGTACGGACTCTTTGTGCACAGCTCGGCGCATATGACGATGAGCCTCAAGGGAGTCTCAACACGCGCGGTCGTGGTTGCCGCCGATGAAGACCTCCTCGACCTCTTTTTCCTTGCAGGCGGATCGCCGGCCGAAACCTTGCGTGCTTATAGGCGACTTACCGGATTTCCACCTGAGCTTCCCATATGGTCATACGGAACGTGGATGAGCCGTATGACCTACTTCTCGGCGGATGAGATCAACAAAATCGCCGACCGCCTGCGTGCCGAGGAGTATCCCTGTGATGTGCTCCACATCGACACGGGCTGGTTCGAGAAAGACTGGGTCTGTGAGTGGCGGTTCAGCGAGGAGCGCTTCCCCGATCCTGCGGGTTTTATGGCGGACCTCAAGGACAAAGGCTATCGTGTAAGCCTCTGGCAGAACCCCAACATCGGCGCAGGCAATCGTCTGCTGCCGGAGGCCTTAGAGAAGGGCTACGTACCAACGCGTCCCGTCCGTGCCGAGGCGTCCGATAGTGATTTTGCGGCGGCGGACGTTACCGGGCAAATTGATTTCACAAATCCGGAGGCCCGCGCCTGGTATCAGGGCCTATTGCGCGATCTATTTGAGAAGGGTGCCGCGGTTATCAAGACGGACTTCGGCGAAGAAATCAGAACGGATGCGGCGTACCACACAATGTCGGCGGAGCGTCTTCAGAACCTCTACGGTCTTTTGTACCAACGGGCCGCCTTTGAGGAGACCGATCGCGCAACAGGTGAGCCGATCATCTGGGCGCGCGCCGGGTGGGCCGGCTGCCAGCGGTATCCTGTCCATTGGGGAGGGGACGCGGCGGCAACCTGGGACGGGCTGGCGGGGTCCTTGCGCGGCGGGCTCCACCTCGGTATGTCGGGCTTTGGCTACTGGAGTCACGACGTGCCGGGCTTTCACGGGATTCCGGACTTTATGAACTCGCGTCCGACCTCCGAGCTCTACCTGAGGTGGACACAGTTCGGTGTGTTTACGTCCCACCTTCGCTACCATGGCACGCATCCCCGCGAGCCCTGGTACTACCCGGAGGTGGCGGACGTGGTGCGGGAGTGGCTCAAGTTGCGTTACGCGCTTATACCCTACGTTCTCCAGGCGGCCAAGGAATCAACCCTTAGCGGGATGCCGGTTCTTCGGGCGATGTATCTTTACCACTCCGACGATCCCGTCTGCCGCCGCATCGACGACCAATACTTCTTTGGCAAAGATCTGCTGGTCGCGCCTTTTACCAGGCCCGGCGGTACCAGATCCGTCTACCTTCCGAATGGTGTGTGGGTCGACCTTTTCACCGGTGCCGTAGAGGTGGGGCCGCAGTGGACCGACAAGCGCGCCTGGCCGGAGGCGCACTTCCCCGTGTTTGCTCGCAAAGAGGCGCAGATACCGGTCTATCCCGAACCCGTCCAATGCACCGACCAGATGGATCTCTCGCGTGTGACGCGGATTATTATCGACGACGGTTTTTGTGGGGTGGGGCGAACACTGCTTGGGAGTTTTATCGATCTATAGCATTTTGTGTAGAGTAGGCATACGTATGGCAAGCTTCTGGAAAGAGAAACGGCTGGAAACACTGGAGCGATTCGAACGCTGGTGGCGGCAGGATGATCTGATACTTGGCATGTTCGGCACCGGATTCGACGGGGGCCGAGCCGTCCACGAGGAGATTCCCGACCCAGGTCCGCCTGTGGACGTCTTTTCGCGCCACATGAATCCTGAATGGGTCGCCTCACGCAGGGAGTTCGAGCTGTCGCGCAAGTACTACCCGGGAGACCTTTTGCCCATTGCTCAAACCGACATTGGAACGGTGAGCCTTGCAACGTTTTTGGGCGCGGAACCCGATTTCACCGAAGTGAACGTCTGGTACAACAAGTCCGACTTGTCGCCGAAAAACGACCGGGAGCTCCGCCTCGACACAAAAAACGTCTGGTGGCGGAGACTCTATGCCGTCCAGATGGCTACCGCTAAGCGCGCGAAGAACCGTTTTCTCTGCGGACTCCCGGCAATTGCGCCAAATCTCGATGTATTGGCGGAGCTGAGGGGTTTTGAGAACCTCCTGATGGATCTTATTGAAGAGCCGGAATGGGTCAAACAAAAGCTTAATGAGATCAATCTGTGCTATTTCGACGCCTTTGATCGTATGTACGAGGTTTCGAAGGAGCCCGACGGATCATCGGTCTATTACTGGTTTATGATCTGGGGCAAGGGCAGAGTCTCTCAGGCGCAGTGTGACGTGGCCGCCATGATCTCTCCGGAGATGTTTGCGGAGTTTGTCGTGCCGCCCCTTTGTGAGCAGTGTCGGTGGCTCGACCACTGCTTATACCATGTCGATGGGCCGGATGCGGTGGCCTCCGTCGATCCACTCCTAGAGATCGACGAGCTCCAGGCCCTGGAGTTCACGCCGGGACCGCAGGTGCCCCGAGGCGGCGACCCGTACTGGTACGACTTGTACAAAAAGATTCTAAACGCCGGCAAATCGGTGCAAATCGCCGAGGTAGACGGCCGGGACGTGATGCCTCTTCTCGATGCGGTCGGCGGCAAGGGTGTGTACATTCTTGGCAACTACAAAGACCAGGCCGAGTATGAGGCACTTCTCAAGGCGGTCGAACCGTATCGGTAGGCTGCGGCGGTGCGTCTGATGACGTGATTGCGCAGTGCCGCGGATCAACCATGCCGAGGTAATCCGCGACTTAGCCGTGAATAAACCGGATTCGGCTCTCAGGCAGGTGGTCTGCCAAGAGCCCCCGCAGAAAGGCCTCCACGTGACCACGGATGGGCGCCGCGGGCGCCACAACGTTGCCCTCGAGGAGGTAGTCGCCGTAGAGGATTGCGGCGTCCGGTCGTGTCTTTCGCATGCGCTTGGCGTGGTCCTTGTGGACCCGGAACACCCCAACGGAGACCTCCTCGACGGTCTTTGCGCTGTGCCGCGTAAATACGTCGTCAATCGTGGATCGATACGCCTCCTCCCAGCCGTCGTCGATGATCACCGGATCAAAGCAGAGGCGGACCCTCCGCCCCTGTCGTGCCGCCTGGTAGGAGTGGAAGATACGGGTGTGGAGTCCGGCGGTTCCCACTTCGTGACCGCCGGCGAACGGCGCGGGTGTCAAAGACCACGCGAGGATTACGTTTGGCGACACGGGAGCATTCGCGATCGCCGGATACCCCTCGCTCTTGGTTCGGATCTCGAGCGTTAGGTCCTCGTGTGACTCGGCAAACTCCATCCACTTGTTGCAAAAGCCGAGTAGCTCCTCGAATGCGAGCATGTCCGTGAGATAGGAGAGGCTCACGTACGTTGGTCCCGCCGCGAGTTGCCGTAGCGCGGCATCGAAGTAGTCTTCGAGGTTGGGGTGGATGAGGATGTTCGCCGAGGCATGCATGCCCTGGAGAAAACAGTAATCACAATCAAAGAGGCAATTCCGTACGGGATCTACGTAGTGGATCAATCCGCTGTGTGAGCCCGCAATCCGCTCGGTACCCTCGTATAGAAACCGACCCTCCTTTATCCCGACAATAAGCTTCCGTGATTGCTTCTGCGCGGTAAACGATTGTCCAAAACGGTTGAACACCTCGCGGTAGTCGCGGATTGGTATGAGGTGGGCCTGCGGTAGCGCTTCGAGTATCTGCGCCGAGACCTTGCTGTCGCGCGCGCGATCTTCCATGTAGATGTGTTTGATTGCCTTGAGGCCTACCATGACCCGGTATCTCGGCGCAATTGAGCCAACACGGCCTGGAAGGCGCGCCGCCTCTCGTCCGCGGTAGAGGGCACCCCATGGGCGGAAGGCTCCCCGCGGGCGAAAGCCCCGCCGACACGTGAGGCGTCCGAGAGGTCTGAGCCCCCTGCGGCGCTACCGCGCGCCGCCGTCAAAAGCTTGGCGCTCTGACTCGCCGACAGCCCCAGGCGCTCCGTGACCTCTGCCGCGAAGGCGTCCGCCGCTTGTATCAACCGGCTCGGGCGGACGGACTCCGACAAGGCCGCCCCGTATGCCACGACTTCCACCGCAGCATCGGCGAATTCCTGGTGCGACGAAACCAAAACCGCGGAGACTTCGTGGGGGGACAGGTATAGGAAGGCCGCCGAGAGCAACTCATAAACCACCGGCTGTGAAGTAGTGATCTCGCGCATGTCGTGGGAAACCAACAGGTCGGGGTAGAGCCCGGGTCGGTGGCCGGTGGCCTTACGCGCGACGCCGGCTTCCCGCGCCGTGTCGAACCCGGCGAGGTCGGCACTCTTCGCCTGTACCCACTGCGCGGCCGCCACAAGCGCAGTTGCCGCGCCGTCGACCTCGTGCGTAGCGTCGAGCGCCACGACGATACAAACATCGGGACCGGTGCGCCCGATCGCGTACGCGATGTCCGTCGGCCTCGCACCGGCTACAACACACGCCGCCCCGTCACCTTCGAACATGGTCACCCGACCGGTGTCGGTCGACCGGGTTAAATCAAAGTAGGCGACGATTGTTTGTGCAAGAGAGCTTGTCTCAACGGCGTACAGGATGCTCATTGATTTCGCCGGACGAGAGGCCCTTCACAAGCTCTCCGGAAAGGCTCGGGTCGTCGTCGTCGTCCACAGATACAATACGCACTCGGTACACGGTGTTGTCGACAAGTTTCTTGTCATGGTCTGTGCGAATCGGTACATAGTGGCGTCCCATACCTGCGGCCTTGTCGCCGCGCCGTGCCTCTACCAGCAACTCTTCGGTCGAACCCACCAGGCTTTCTCGATATCGTCGTTTGCAGGCCTCGGCGGCCACACGTATCTGCTCACTCCGCTCCGTTTTGACCTTCTCCGTTACGTGTCCGGCCATCCGCTCGGCCCGAGTTCCCTTCCTCTTCGAGTATCGAAAGGTGTGGACGTGCCCAAACTCGAGATCACGGACCGCCTGTAGACTCGAGTCGAAGTCTTCTTCGGTTTCTCCGGGGTAGCCGACGATGACGTCGGTGGTAAGGTTAAAACCCGGGTACCGTTCCCGAATAGTCTCGGCGATTCGCCTGTAGCCCGCCGCCGTATACTGCCGCCGCATGGAAAGCAGTATTCGCTCCGAGCCGCTTTGCAGGCAGAGATGCAGATGGGGGCACATCTTGGGGTGTCCAAGCAGATCAATAAAGTGATCGTCGAGCCGGTCGGGTTCGAGACTGGAGATACGAAGCCGAAAGCTACCGGAAAGCTCGAGTATGGATTCCAGCAGGTCCGAGAAGGTTGACCCGTCGTGATTGTACCGGCTTATGTTCACGCCGGTAAGCACAATCTCTTTGTAATCGGCATCGACAAGCGCCCGAGCCTCTTCGAGAACCTCTTTCCGCGGCCGGCTCACGGCCCGGCCTCGTACGTGGGGAATAATACAAAAGCTGCAGAAGTTGTCGCAGCCGTCCTGGACTTTTAGCATGCCACGGGTGTGGTACAGGCGTCCCGGCGTTGTGTACGAGAAACGTGATCCGGCGAGCGTTTTGTGTGCTGCCGGGCCGGTCTCCGTCGTGTCCGGCGGCGGCGTCTCGCCGCGGCGGTATGCGTCAACCATGTCGAATATCCGGCTCTTCCCGTCGTTGCCGACGACAAAGGTCGGTCCCAGCTTGGCCAATGCCTCGGCCTCCGCATCGGCGTAACAGCCTGTCATAACAACCACCGGTCCGTAGTGTCGCGCCGGTCCTGGGGCGGATGTCTGACGTGCACGGTGAACGGACGCACCGGCGATGCTACCCGCTGCGGCCGATGCCGCCGGGCCCGGCCCCGAGGCTTGTTGGACCGGCACGGCGCCGGTCCGACTCATCGCCCGGTAGAGGAGATTCCTAGATTTGCGATCCGCCTGCTTGGTTACCGTGCAGCTGTTCACGATGTACACGTCCGCAGCGTCGTCAAAGTCGACGACGTTGTAGCCGGCATCTTGAAACTGTGTGGCCAGGCTGTCCGCCTCGAGCTGATTGAGCTTGCAGCCAAGGCTCTTGAACGCGACCCGTCCGGCGGTCTTACCCCTCACGGGCCGGTGCCTCCCACCGTTGCCGGCGCCTGAGCCGCGTTTGCAGTGGCTTTGGAGGCCCGCGACCCGGGCCGGCCTATAGCAGCCTCCGCGGCCCGGTCGGCAATGCGGCCTTCGACCGACATGGGCGCGGCGGAGGTTATCTCGACATCCTGGAACGTGCCGATCAACGAATCGTTCCCACTCGGAAATCGGACGATGATCTTCCCTTCGGTCTTGGCGGATAGAAAACCAGGCTTGCGATCCTTGCCGTCCACAAGTACGCGATAGGTGGCGCCGATCATCGCCTTGTTGTGGTTCAGATTAATTGCCTGCAGCTCCCCTGTAAGCTCGTGGAGCCGTCGTTTTTTCTCGTCCTGACTAATGTCGTCTTCCCAGCGGCTGCTCGCCGCGCCGGGCCGAGGCGAATACATGGCGATATAGGCCATGTTGTAGGAAAATTCTCTTACTGCCGCACGCGTGTTTTCGAACTGCTCTTCCGTTTCGCCGGTGAATCCCACGATGATGTCGGTGAAAAGAGTAGCTTCGGGCAACAGCTTCCTGATTGTTGTGGCGACTTCCCGATACCGCTCCACGCTGTGATTACGGTTCATCCTCATAAGCAGCTTGTCGTCGCCCGATTGAAGGGGCAGGTGAATCTGTTTTGCCAAACACCGATGGTCGGCGATCGCTTGAATAACTTCTTTGGTCATGTCCCGCGGATGGGGGGAGGTAAAGTAGATCCAGAAGTCACGGCCGGAATCGTCCCCATATCTGCCGATGCGACGGAGAAGCTCGGCGAACGAGATCTCATCGCCCTTTTTATCCAGGCCGTAGGAGTTAACGCTCTGGCCAAGGAGCGTAATCGACTTGTACCCACGCTCGACAAGACTTCTGACTTCGTGCATGACGAGGTCCGACCTCCGCGAGACCTCGCGTCCCCGCGTGTACGGCACGGCGCAAAACGTGCAAAACTTGTCGCAGCCGTTTTGGATTGGGACGTAAGCCTCGAAGTCCGACCCGTGTGACGGTTCAACCATCCAGTAGGAATCGGCGCCACCGCCGCCCATCGGAACGTCGGCGGCGTGTGTGCTCAACGGCGTAACAAGCCCGTACTGCAGCAACATGTCGGGCAGGTCTGGGAGCTCCTGGATCGAAAAGAGGATGTCGAATCGATCCACAAACTTCTCTCTGTCCGCCGGCAACACACAGCCGGATGCAAACGTGACAAGGTTTCGTTCCGTCTTCCATTTGTTCCACTTGCTGATCCGGCCATAGACCTTGTCGATGGCCTTTTGGCGCACCGAGCACGCCACGACTCCGAGAAGGTCCGCCTCCTCCTCGTCCGTGGTTTCAGAGACTCCCAGTCCGGTAAGGACGGACTTGATCCGTTCGGAGTCACTTATGTTCATTTGGCAACCGAGTTGCAGAATAAAAAATTTCAAAAATAGACCTCCGCGAACAGGCGCTCCGGCGGGACACCCTGGTCGGTTAGGATGTCAAAGGCTTCGTAGATCATATCGCAGTTGCCACAGAGGTAGCAGTACGGTCCCGGTCCGCGGTCGGCGTCCATGCCGTGCGGGACTTGCGGCGCGCCGGCCGCCGGAGTCGCCACCGGAGCATCGGCCGCTCCGAACGGGTATTGCCTCAAGTAGTCCGTGACCCGGCCCCGGAAGTCACCGGTGTCCTCGCGCGTGACACACCGTACCAGGCGGCTCTTGTCAAAGACCTGGTGCTCGTAGAAGTCCTTCGCCGTTCGTACGCCGTGGAGCAGTTGATAGTCGAGTCCAGGGTAGGCGTGTGCAAAACAGTGAAATGGGCTGATGCCGGTACCCGTAGAAACAAACAAAAACCGGCCGGACCGAAACTCTTCGGGAATAACAAAAAAACCAAAGGGGCCCTCTACCGACACCTTGTCACCCGGCGACAGGCGCCGAAGCCGTTTGGAGACGGTACCGACATCGACCTCCTTGAGCAAGATTTCGAGGAAGTCATCATGGGGCGATGAGTAGATCGAGTACTCGCGCCGATCGATCTCACCCTCCAGTCCGACGCTTAGGTACTGCCCGGGGTCAAACTCCATTCCGTTCCGTTCGAACCTCAAACAGTAGGTGGTGTCCGAGAGGTCGCGATTTGCAATGACACGATGACCATTGATGTGCGTGTTTGGGGGGCTCTGGTTGACCGTTGGTTCCATCGTTTGAGTTGTCCTAGATACTATTCGATTATGCGTGCTCGCGGGTAAGACATCAAAAGCGGACGAGGGCGGCACGTGTACCACTGTAGCACACTAAGTATAATTACATGAGCCGGGCAGTCAAGTAACACGCTGCAATGGATGCTCAGGCGCCTGTGGCGTAAGCTCGGGCCGGTGGGGGCGGTGCGGTTTGCTGTACGGACGTGATCCTATTTACTACATTAGAGGCCATGGCGGAACCTGCACACACATACACAAACGCGGGCGTCGAGGAAAGCGCCGCCGCCCCGGGCGGCAGGCGCTATGTTCGAAAGCCCGACTGGCTAAAAATACAGATCAATACCTCGGACAGCTATAAGTTTGTCCGCAATCTCGTAAAAAGCGAGAGGCTCAATACGGTTTGCGAAGAGGCTCGCTGCCCGAATATCCACGAGTGCTGGGGTGAGCACAAGACGGCCACCTTTATGATCCTCGGCGATACCTGCACCCGACGCTGCCGATTTTGCGCAGTCAAGACCGGACTGCCGCGCGGTGTGGACAGAGACGAACCGGCCCGCGTCGCCGCGTCGGTTGTGGACATGGGTTTGAAACACGCGGTGGTAACGATGGTAAACCGCGACGACCTCAAAGACGGCGGCGCGGAAATCCTTGCAGACACGGTTAGAGCCATTCACGCGGCGGCAACACAATGCTCCGTCGAGGTACTCTCCTCGGATCTTATGGGCCGACGAGACGATATTGCCACGGCAATAAACGCACACCCTGAGATCATGAGCCACAACCTGGAGACCGTCCGGCGTCTTACGCCCCAAGTCCGCTCACGGTCAACCTACGACCGCAGTTTGCTTTTTCTGCGAACCGCCGCGGAGCTGGACCCGGCGGCAACCATCAAGTCGAGTATTATGCTCGGCCTCGGTGAGACGCGGGACGAGATACTCGAGGTGATGGACGATCTTCTTGCCAACGGCGTGACGTTAATAAACATCGGCCAATACCTTCAGCCTACGCGTACGCATCTGCCGGTCCAAAAGTACTGGACGCCGGAGGAGTTTGCCGAGCTGCGCGCGGAGGCCCTAGTGCGTGGCTTTACGCACTGCGAGGCAGGCCCGCTTGTGCGGTCGAGCTACCACGCCGGCGAGCAGTGGAACGACTACCAAAAACGCATCCATCCACTCTTTCGTGACGGGGCGAGCGAGTCCGGCTCAACCCGCGATGACACCGCCTCCGCTCGGTAGTCCATGACTTCCCAAAGCCTGCCGGCACGGCACACAAAACGAGCGAGCATGGCGGTGTTGGTTGGGGACGGTTTGAGCAGTCGTCAAAATCTCAACTGCGCTGAGACAATGCTCTATGCCGCAAATACAGCCTATGACCTCGGGCTGCCCGGGGCTGCGCTAAAGCTCGCGGCCGGCTTGGGCGTCGAGGGCGTCTGCGGCGTTCTAAGCGGCGGCACGATGGTTTTTAGTGCCTTGTTTGTGAAGGAGCGTGCTTATGAGAGTGATCGTGTCAAAAAACTCAACCAGGAATTTATCGGCCGGATGGAAGCAATCCTCGGCGACGTGCGTTGCTCACATATCGACAGCCATGAGCTGAAGCGTGCCGAGCGTTGCCTTCCCGTAAGGAGGACACGGAATGCCCTCCCCGCCGAGCATATTCCATGGATACATTAGAGATAGTGCAGCTTTCTGCTCAATGGCTTTGTTATGCAGATTCATTTGCCAGCGTCTTCCACTCTATCCCACTCAGGTACAGT